>NZ_AP018664.1:2400000-3000000 GCF_003967075.1 Sphingobium amiense | reverse complement strand
ACGCCCGCCAGCGCGAAACGGTAACAGACCGACCAGCTTGCCGGAACGCTGCCGATCTGGTCGCGGATGACGATCCAGGTCGAGCCCCAGATGAGCGTGACGAGCGCGAACGGGACGACGATCCCGCCCTGCCGCCCGCTCATGGATCGAGCGCTTTCAGCGCGGCGGCGAGGGGCGCGACGCTCGCCGCATCCTGCGACCAGTTGGTGACGAGGCGGACCGCGCCTTCGCCCCAGTCGTAGAAGTCGAAGCCGTCGCTCCGAAGCTGCGCGGCTTCTCCGGCGGTCAGGCGGACGAACAGCTCGTTAGCTTCGACGGGATGGAGCAGGCGCGCGGGAATGGCGGCGGCCAGCGCCTGCGCGGCTTCATTGGCGGCGCGGGCGTTGGCGAGCCACAGGCCGCCCTCCACCATGGCGAGAAGCTGGGCTGCGAGATAGCGGCCCTTGGAGAAGAGATGGCCCGACCGTTTGCGCCAGCGCTTCGCTTCGGCGGCGCGGGCGGCGGCATCGGGGCCGAAATAGAGCAGGGCTTCGCCGATCATGCCGCCATTTTTGACGCAGCCGAAGGACAGCGCATCGACGCCCGCGCGCCATGTCACATCGGCGGGCGCGCAGCCCAGATGCGCGACGGCATTGGCGAAGCGCGCGCCGTCCATGTGGAAGCCGATGCCGTGCGTGCGGGCAAGGTCGCCCAGCGCCGCCACCTCGGCGGGTGTGTAGGCGCGGCCATATTCGGTCGCCTGCGTGATGCTGAGCGCGCGCGGGGGAGACTGATGCACGCCGGACCGCATGGCGGCGAGCTTCGCCGCGACGGCATCGGGGGTCAGCTTCGCGCCTTCGCCGGGCAGCGTCATCAGCGTCGCGCCGTGGGTGAAGAAGCCGGGCGCGCCGCCTTCGTCGGTGACGATATGCGCCTCTTCATGCGTGAGGATGCCGCCATAGGGCGGGCAGAGCGTCGCCAGCGCGATGCAGTTCGCCGCCGTCCCGCTCGCCACCCAGAGCGCCTTCACATCGGTTTCGAACAGCGTGGAAAAGGCCGCGTCGAGCCGCGCGCTCCATGCATCGCCGTCATAGCCATGGTCGGCGCGGTCGGCAGCGGCGATGGCGGCCATGACCTGCGGAGAAACGGGGGTGGTGTTGTCGGAGAAGAAATGCATGGGCGATGCGATAGCGGGGCGGCAGGGCAGCGGGAAGAGGCCAGCGCGGGATCGCTGGCTCTAATCGCCGCCAAATAGGTCAGTATAGATGACCCATTGTTTCGCGCGCCACTCTGTGACATAGGCGGCGCCTTCGAGCCAGAACAAGGAGACTCACCATGGCCGCCGAGCAGAAGTCGCGCTTCACCGTCACCCGCAACAGCCAGGCGGTAGCGGCGAACGAGCGCGCCGTACTGCTGGAAGACCCTGGTTTCGGGCGGATCTTCACCGATCATATGGTGACGATCCGCTACACCGACGGGCAGGGCTGGCACAGCCACAAGGTCGAGCCGCGCAAGCCGTTCGAAATGGACCCGGCCTGCGCCGTGCTTCATTATGCGCAGGAGATTTTCGAGGGCATGAAGGCATACCGGCTGGGGGACGGGCGGATCGCCATGTTCCGTCCGGAAGAAAATGCCCGCCGCTTCACCGTTTCCGCCGAACGGATGGCGATGCCGATCCTTCCCGAAGATCTGTTCCTTGAAGCCTGCACCGAACTGGCCCGGATCGACGGCGACTGGATTCCCGGCGGGGAGGGGACGCTCTATCTGCGCCCGTTCATGTTCGCGAGCGAGACGTTTCTGGGCGTGCGCCCGGCCAAGGAGTATATCTTCTGCGTGATCGCTTCGCCCGCAGGCGCCTATTTCAAGGGCGGTAAGAAGGCGGTGACGCTCTGGGTTTCGGAGCATTTCACACGCGCGGCGCGGGGCGGCACGGGCGCGGCCAAATGCGGCGGCAATTATGCCGCCAGCCTCGTCGCGCAATCCGAAGCCATCGACAATGGATGCGATCAGGTCGTCTTCCTCGACGCCGCCGAGAATAAGTGGGTCGAGGAACTGGGCGGCATGAACGTCTTCTTCGTGATGGAGGACGGGTCGATCATCACGCCGCCGCTGACCGGCACGATCCTGCCGGGCATCACCCGCGATTCCGTGATCCGGCTGGCCCGCGCCAAGGGCCATGACGTGCGCGAGGAACCCTACAGCTTTGCCCAGTGGCGCGCGGATGCGGGCAGCGGACGGCTGCGCGAGGCCTTCGCCTGCGGGACGGCGGCGGTGGTGACGCCCATTGGCACGGTCAAGAGCGCGAGCGGCGACTTCACCATCGGCAATGGCGACGGCGGGATCGTGACGGAAGGCCTGCGCGCCGAGCTGACGGGCATCCAGCGCGGGACGGTCGCCGATCCGGCGGGCTGGGTTTATACGCTCTGACAGGGCGCGCTTCGCGGTAACGGCATCGGGGGCCGGGCGGACGGGGGTTCGCCCGGCCCCTTTCTTTTCTGCGCAAGCCCTGTCCCTTTGTCGCAGGACAGACCGCCCCGCCGCCGCCCGCTAACCCGGTTCGCAGAAATTGGGAGAGGCGTGAATGTTACCCGACAACAAGGTCATTATCACAGTCGCCGTCAACGGCGGCATGCAGCAGGATCGCGACGGCTGCGTCGTGCCGAAACAGCCTGCCGAGATCGGCGAAGCGGCGGCGCGCGCCTATGAAGCGGGCGCAGCGATGGTGCATTTCCACGCGCGCGACAAAAATGGCCGGAACAGCGGCGACAAGGCGATCTATGCCGAAACCATCCGCGAGATCCGGGCGCGCTCGCCGATCCTGATCCAGACCACCAACGGCATCGGCGTGCGCCGCGATCCGGCCACCGGCCAGTTGCACTGGCCGTCCGACGAGGAGCGGCTGGGCATCCTCGGCATAGACCCGCCGCAGGATCTGTTCGGCATCGCAGCCGGTTCGGCCGACTTCTACAATCCGGGCGGCAATTATCCGGGCGAAACCCCCTATGTGAACTCGCCCGAACTGCTCAAGAGCACGATCAGGGCGGTGTATGAGCGCGGATCGGCGCTGGAATATGAAGTGGTGGAGGCGAGCGCGCTCCATCGGCTGATGCGCTACGCCAATGAGGGGATATTCGACCGCGAGCGGGACAATATCTGGCTGCTCCACGGCGGCGGCTTCGGCGCGACCCCGGCCATCGCGCGGAATGTGATCTTCTCGATCGACGAAGGGTTGCGGCTGTTCCCCAAGGCCATCGTCGGCGTGACCGCGACGGGCCACGACATGTTCCGCTTCGTCACGCTGGGGCTGGCGATGGGATGCGATCTGGTCCGCGTCGGGCTGGAGGACAGCATCCACCTGCCCGACGGATCGGTCGCCCGCGACAATACCGACATGGTGCGCGCGGCGGTGGAGATCGCGAAAATCTACGGCGCGCGGCCCGCGAGCGTGGACGAGGCGCGGGCGCGGTTCGGCCTCCGCCCCTGAGGTTCGCCTGTGTCCTTCGCGTGAAGGACAGAAACAAACGGGCAAAGCCGATAGGCAAACAAGAAAATATGAGAGAGGGAGAGGATATGTCCAATCGGCTTATGACGCTGCTGCTCGCAGGCACGAGCCTCGCCATGGCGTGCGGCGTCGCGCAGGCGCAGGATGCCGCGCCGCAGGGGGGAGCGACCACCGGGCTGGACGAGATCATCGTCACGGCCCAGCGGCGCGAGGAAAATCTGCAACGCGCGGCGGTGTCCGTCACCGCCGTGTCGGGCGATCAACTGGCGACGCGCGGGGTCACGACCGCACAGCAACTGACGCAGGTCGCCCCGGCGCTTCAGGTGTCGCCGGCGGCCGGTCCCTATACGGTCTTCACCATCCGCAGCGTCAGCAATTTCGGCGGCAACGCCTTTTCCGATCCCGCCATCGCGGTGAATATGGCGGGCGTCTACCTCGCCACGCCGACTGCGGTGCAGGGGCTGTTCTACGATCTGGAGCGCGTCGAGGTGCTGAAAGGCCCGCAGGGTACGCTCTATGGCCGCAACGCGACCGGCGGCGCGATCAACATCCTGCCGCGCCGCGCGCGGATAGGGGAGCGCGGCATGGATTTCAACCTGGAGGTGGGCAATTACGCGCGGGTGGCGACGTCCGGCGGGATCAACCTGCCGGTCAGCGAGAACAGCGCGCTGCGCGCCGCCTTCCAGATCGTCAAGCGCGACGGCTTTTTTTCGGACGGGACCGAGGATGAATCGGGCGAGGCGGCCCGCCTGTCCTATCGCATCCAGCCGTCGAGCGCCGTCACCATCGACATCATCGGCGACTATACGCATCAGGGCGGACGCGGCGGCGGGGCGACCGTGGTCAAGCGCTGCGGCACCCAAGTCTGCTTCTACGGCGACAAATGGACCAGCCTTTCGGACCAGCCGGGCGCTTACGCCCCGCTCGCGCCGCAGAGCCGGACGCAGTTCATCGACAGCGACTATTACGGCATCGCCGCCAATATCGACATTGATACAGGCTTCGGCACGCTGACCATGATCCCGGCCTATCGCAAGGCGGACCTGCGCTACAACAGCACGCAGGCGGGCTTTCAGATTCTGGAACGGCAGAAGCCCGAGCAGCTTTCGATGGAAGCGCGGCTCGCTTCGCCTGCCGGACAGCGGCTGGGCTGGCTGATCGGCGGCTATTATCTGCATACGAAGGCGGATGCGCGGTCGAACACCGAAAGCGCGGCGGCGCGGACCTATAGCGACCAGCTCATCAACACGTCGGGCGAGACGGCGGCGGGTTTCGGTCAACTGACCTTCGCGGTGACGCCTGCGCTGCGCCTGACCGGCGGCCTGCGCTATACGTGGGAAAAGAAGAGCAGCGACAGCGAGCGCTACACGGTGCGCAACGTGCCGGGGCCGGACCCCGTGATCCCGGTGGTGCCGGTCGGCGCGCCTGCCTTCACGGTCGACCAGTCGCTGACATTCGACGCGGTGACGTGGCGGGCGGGCGTGGAGTTCGACGCGGGTCCGCGCTCGCTGGTCTACGCCAATGTCGGCACGGGCTTCAAGGCGGGCGGCTTCTTCCTCGGCCCGCCGGGCGCCAACACCTATGATCCGGAACGGGTGACGGCCTACACCATCGGCACCAAGAACCGCTTTTTCGGCAATCGCCTCCAGATCAATGCCGAGGCGTTCTGGCTCGATTATAAGGACCAGCAGCTCGGCTATGTGAAGCTGGTGCCGCCCGCGGTGGTGCTGGTGACGGAAAATATCGGGCAGGTGCGCACCAGGGGCGTCGAGGTCGAAGCCGAACTGCTGGTGACGCAGACCACAAAGCTTGGCCTTCAGGCGCAGTGGCTCGACGCCAAGGTGAAGGAACTGATCTACAACACCATCGCGCCGCCCGCCGCCACGTCGCAGTGCCGCATCACCGGGACAGTGGTGAATTGCAGCGGCCTGCGTGCGCTGCGGTCGCCCGAATGGGTGTTCGCGGGCAATATCGAACAGCGTTTTCCGCTGGCAAACGGCGATTCCATCACCGCCAGCGTCTTCAGCCGTTACGAAAGCGGGCGCGAGCTCGACATCAGCTATATCCCGGAAACCCACGCCGGATCGTCGACGCGGACGGATGCGGTGCTGACCTACACGCTGGCGGATTCGAGCCTGTCGATCAGCGCTTTCGTCAACAATATCGAGGACAAGGCCGTCATCAGCAACGCCACGCCCAACCCGTCCTACTCGGCCAACGGCGTGGTCGCGGTGACATTGCGCGCGCCGCGCACCTACGGGTTGCGCCTGTCGGGCAAGTTTTGAGCGGGCCAGCCCGTCAGACCGGCCACGCCGCGCCGGTGGCGGCGTGGCTGACGGTCGGGATCTGTGCGCTCGTCTATTTTCTCGACGGGCTGGTCCACACCATCATGGGGCCGCTGGCGCCGGAATTCGCGCCGGCGCTCCGGCTCGACAGTGCGGCGCTGGGGCCGATCTTTTCGGCCAACCTGATCGGCCAGTGCATCGGGCTGATCGCCCTGCCGCCGGTCGCGGCCCGCTATGGCGACCGCTGGACGGTGGGGCTGTGCCTTGCCGGTTTCGGCGTTGCACAGGCGGCGAGCGGGCTGATGATGTCGGGCGGCAGCCTGTTCTGGATGCGGCTGGTGACGGGCGTGTTCCTCGGCGGCTGCCTGCCAAGCTGTCTGGCGATGGTGACGGCCGTGGCTCCGGTGGAGCGGCGGGGTCTGGCGATCACGGCGCTGTTCACGGGCTATGGGCTGGGCGCGGCGGTGGCGGGCATGGTCGCCGTGGCGTTTCTGGGGCTGGGCGGCTGGCGCGTGGCGATGATCGCGGTCGGCGCGATCTGTCTGGCGAGCGCGGCCGTCGCGCTGCTGTTCCTGCGCGATGTGCCCGATCCCGATGCGGCGGCGGGGGAGCGGGTGCCGCGCGCCAGTCCGCTGGCGCTGCTGTCGCGCCGCTATCGGATCGGCACGCTGATGCTGTGGCTGGTGTTCATCGCGCTGCTGACGATCAGCTATTGCCTCAGTTCATGGCTGCCGGTGCTGCTGGTGCGGCTGGGATATGACGCGGCGTTCGCGGCGGTGGCGCTGACGATCTTCTCGTTCGGCGGGATCGCGGCGGCGCTGTGCGTCGGGCTGCTGATCGACCGGTTCGGGGCAGTTCGGGTGCTGGTCATATTTCTGCTGATCTCTTCCGCGCTGTTTCTGGCGACCGGGCTGCTGATTTCGACGGCTGCCGCGCTGGCGGTGCGGGCGGCGCTGGCGCTCTGCGGCTTCTTCGCGCTCGGCGCTTATGGCGGGGTCAATGTCGTGCTCGCCGCCTTCTATCCCTATGCGCTGAGGTCGACCGGGATCGGCTGGGCCAAGAGCGTCGGGCGGATCGGCACGGTCGCAGCGCCCGTGCTGATCGGGTGGGGGCTGAAGGCCGGAATCGCCGAAACCGACATTCTGGCATCCTTTGCAGCGCCCGCCTTGCTATCGGCGGTTGCCTTGATGCTGTTTAGCGTGTCCAACCGACGAAAGGCCGTGGACGAACAACGCGGCTGATCGCGGCAAAGGAGAGCAAGGGTGTCCTACATCCGCAAGATCGAGGACTGGCGCGTCCCCGCTTCGATGGGCGGAGCCTATGAACGGCTGCTCGATACCGTGGGGACCGGCCAGTTCGGCGCGGCCATCCACGATTCGGTGATGGCCGTGACCGGCGGGGTGCGGCGCATCTACCTGTTCGAGGCGACGGATCGGGAAAATAGCGACCTGCAATATTTCTTCGGCGAACCGCGGCTGGAGGCGATGCTGCCCGCCTACAGCCAGTATTTCCACAATGTCGATCCGGTCTGCGACGCCTATGGCGCCGCGCCCGCGCTCAGCGATGTCGCGATCCAGCGCATCAGACCGGACGATGTCGCGCCGCAGGATTTCCGCCGCCGCTTCTTCGATCAGGCGGGCATCGTCGAGCGCGTGTCGATCATCCAGCGCGGGCCGTCCGCGTGGCGCGTCATGAATGTGTCCCGCCATCGGTCGAGCGGCATGTTCAGCGATCGCGAACTGGAGGCGCTGGTGGGCCTGGCCTGCCTCGCCCTGCCGATGCTGCCGCTCAACCGCCGCCGGTCGGCCGGGCGCGTGCCATCCACGATGGAGATCGAGCATAGGCTCGGCCATCTCTATCCCTGCCTGACGAAGCGCGAGCAGGAAGTGTGCGCGCGCGCGACCATGGGCATGTCGGTAGAGGCGACGGCGCTGGATCTGGGCATCGCGAAGACGAGCGTGATGACCTACCGCAAGCGCGGCTATCAGAGGATCGGGATCAGCAGCGTCAACGAACTGTGCGCGCTGGTATCGCATTGAAATGGAGTTGAAGGATGCGTCTGGCGAGTTTGAAGCGCGGAGGGCGTGACGGCACGCTGGTGGCCGTCAGCAGCGACGGCGCGCGCGTGGCGGCGGTGGCGGGCTATCCGACATTGCAGGCGGCGCTCGACGACTGGGATGCGGCGCAGGGCGCGCTGGGTGACGCTGTCGCGGCTGCGGAAACCGGGGAAGCCGTGTCGCTGGAGGATTTCGCCGCGCCCCTGCCGCGCGCGTGGCAGTGGCTCGACGGATCGGCCTTTCCCAATCATGGCGCGCTGATGCAGCTTGCGCTGGGCCATGCGCCGATCGAAACCGACCTGCCGCTGATGTATCAGGGGATGAGCCACCGTTTCATCGGCCCCGCGGACGATGTGCAGTTACCGAGCGAGGCGGACGGCATTGATTTCGAGGGCGAGTTCGCCGTGGTCACGGGCGATGTTCCGATGGGATGTCCCGCCGCCGAGGCGCTGGGGCATGTCCGCCTGCTGATGCTGGTCAACGACTGGTCGCTGCGCGCGATTGCGCCGGTCGAGATGAAGACGGGCTTCGGCTGGATTCAGGCCAAGCCCGCATGCAGCGCGGCGCCCTTTGCCGTGACGCCCGATGAACTGGGCGAGGCATGGCGCGACGGCCGCGTCTGCCTGCCGCTGACGGTCGAGGTGGACGGGCGGTGGTTCGGCCATCCCAACGGGTCGGCCATGGGTTACGGCTTTCACGAACTGATCGCGCATGCAGCGCGCACGCGCGCCCTGCCCGCCGGGACCATCATCGGGTCGGGCACGGTATCCAACGCGGACTATGACGAGGTCGGTTCGACCTGCATATCCGAGCGGCGCGCCATCGAAATGATCGCCAGCGGCAAGGCGGAAACGCCGTTCCTGTCGTTCGGCACGCGGGTGTCGATGCGGGGCGGAGCGGGCGCTTCCCCCTTCGGCCGGACCGATCAGCGGGTGGTGCGGGGTTAGCCCATTTGGGCGAGCGCCGTGACGGATGGCGCGATTTCAGGAATGATGGTGCGGTCGAGAAGACTCGAACTTCCACGGCCTTTCGGCCACAACGACCTCAACGTTGCGCGTCTACCAATTCCGCCACGACCGCACATCAACAGGGAAACCGGCGCGGCCGGTGCCTTGGTAGGAGGCGGCCCTTAGCAAAGGCTTTTACCCCATGCAACAACCGATCGCACTTTGCGTTGTGATTGATCGGAGACGATGACGCCGTCGGTAAGAGAGGGCCGCCGGCGCGGGAGACAGGGTTATGCTGCTGACGAAGTGGATGCCGGCGGGCGCGACTTTGGCCGCTGCGATGGTGATGGGCGTCAGCCTGGGTTCCTACGCCACCAGCCAGCCGAAGGCGGCCGCGGACGAGCCGGTGGAGGAGGCGCTATACGATCCCTCCATCCCCACGCAGGCCGAGGAAGCGGTGGTGATGCGCGGCCCTGCCGAAGTCCGGTGCACCGGATGCGGTCCGACTCTGGAAGAGCGGCGCTGGCGCGCGGAAACGGCGGGATGGGACAGCAACGGGACCGCGGGCGAGAGCAGTGACCCGGTGGTGCGCGACTATCTCGCCAGCCAGCCGCAGGAGGACGCGCCGCCGCCCGATCCGGTCGAGGTGGAGCAGTTGCCGGTCAACGTCATGCGCTTTGCCGCGAGCGATGTCGCAGGACAGCGGCGGGATGCGCAGGCACCCGTAGAGGACGCTGAAACGCCGCCGCCTCTGGTGAGGACGGCGGCGCTGCAATAGGCTTTTACTCTGCGGCGACCGTTTCGGCGGGCGCGTCGCTCAGGGGACTGGCGAGGCGGTTCACCATCTCCTTCGGGCACACCTGCCAGATGTACCGCCGCCAGCGATCCCAGTCGTCGAGGATGGTGTTCGACCATTTGCTGTCGGTGGCGACGGCATGTTCGGCGATCAGCGCCTTTACCTGCGCTTCCCAATAGGCGCTGTCGAGCCGCTGCCAGACGATGCTTTCGGGATTGGCCTGAGACGGGAAGCTGCCATCCTCGTCGAGGATGAAGGCCATGCCGCCGGTCATGCCCGCGCCGAAATTCGCGCCGGTCTTGCCCAGGATCACGGCGGTGCCGCCGGTCATATATTCGCACCCGTTCGCGCCGCAGCCTTCGACCACGACCTGCGCGCCCGAGTTGCGGACCGCGAACCGCTCGCCCGCCTGACCCGCCGCGAACAGCTTGCCGCTGGTCGCGCCGTAGAGGACGGTGTTGCCGATGATCGTATTGTCCTTCGACGACAAGGGCGAGGAGACGGTGGTGCGCACCTTGATGATGCCGCCCGACAGCCCCTTGCCGACATAGTCGTTCGCGTCGCCGAACACTTCGAGCGTGATCCCCTTGCAGAGGAACGCGCCGAGCGACTGGCCCGCCGACCCGCGGAGACGGACGGTCAGGTGCCCGTCGGCGAGCGTCGACATGCCGAATTTCTCGGTGACGGCGGCGGACAGGCGCGTGCCCACGGCGCGATGCGTGTTGCGCACCGTGTAGGTGAGCTGCATCTTTTCGCCGCGCTCGAAAACGGCGCGCGCGTCCTTCATCATCTGCGCGTCGAGGCTGTCGGGCACGGGGTTGCGCCCTTCCAGACTGAAGCGGCGCTGATCGTCGGGCGCGTCCACCTTCGCGAGGATGGGGTTGAGGTCGAGGTCGTCGAGATGTTCGGCGCCCCGGTTGACCTGTTTCAGCAACTCCGTCCGCCCGATGACTTCATCGAGGCTGCGGAAGCCGAGGCGGGCCAGGACTTCGCGCACTTCCTCCGCGATGAAGGTCATGAGGTTGATGACCTTCTCCGGCGTGCCGGTGAACTTCTGGCGCAGCTTCTCGTCCTGCACGCACACACCCACCGGACAGGTGTTGCTGTGGCACTGGCGCACCATGATGCAGCCCATGGCGACGAGCGAGAGCGTGCCGATGCCGAATTCCTCCGCACCCAGGATCGCGGCGATGACGATGTCGCGCCCGGTCTTGAGGCCGCCGTCGGTGCGCAGCTTCACCCGGTGGCGCAGCCCGTTGAGGGTCAGCACCTGATTGGTTTCGCTGAGGCCCATTTCCCACGGCGTGCCGGCATATTTGATCGACGTCTGCGGCGACGCGCCGGTGCCGCCGACATGCCCCGCGACGAGGATCACGTCCGCATGCGCCTTCGCCACTCCCGCCGCGACGGTGCCGATGCCCGCCTGACTGACGAGCTTCACGCATACCTTCGCGCGCGGGTTGATCTGCTTGCAGTCGTAGATGAGCTGCGCGAGATCCTCGATCGAATAGATGTCGTGGTGCGGCGGCGGCGAGATCAGCGTTACGCCGGGCGTCGAATGGCGCAGCTTCGCGATGAACTCCGTCACCTTGAAACCGGGAAGCTGGCCGCCCTCGCCGGGCTTGGCGCCCTGCGCGACCTTGATCTCGATTTCCTCGGCGGACCCCAGATATTCGGCATGGACGCCGAAGCGGCCGGACGCGATCTGCTTGATGACGCTGTTCGCGTTGTCGCCATTTTCATAGGGTTTGAAGCGGTTCGCGTCCTCCCCGCCTTCGCCCGAAACCGCCTTCGCGCCGATCCGGTTCATCGCGATGGCGAGCGTTTCATGCGCTTCGGGGGACAGCGCGCCAAGGCTCATGCCCGGCGTCACGAAGCGCTTGCGGATTTCCGTGGTCGCTTCGACTTCGTCGATCGGCACGGCTTCCCGCGCGAAGTTGAACTCCATGAGGTCGCGCAGATAGACCGGCGGCAGATCGCGCACGCCGCGCGAGAATTGCAGATAGGTCGAATAGCTGTCGGTCGCCACGGCGGTCTGGAGCAGGTGCATGAGCTGCGCCGAATAGGCGTGGCTCTCGCCGCCGCTGCGCTGGCGGTAGAAGCCGCCCACCGGCAGGCGCACCGCCGCCGCGTCATAGGCCGCTTCGTGGCGCAGCGTCGCGCTGTGATGGAGCGAGGCATAGCCTTCGCCCGAAATCTTCGCCGGCATGCCGGGGAAAAGATCGTTCACCAGCGCGCGGGACAGGCCCACCGCTTCGAAATTATAGCCGCCGCGATAGGAGCTGATGACCGCGATGCCCATTTTGGACATGATCTTGAGCAGCCCTTCGTTGACCGCCGTGCGATAGCGCTCAAGGCACTGGTCGAGCGTCAGGTCGCCGAACAGCCCACGCCCGTGGCGGTCGGCGATGCTGGCTTCGGCCAGATAGGCGTTCACCGTGGTCGCGCCCACGCCGATCAGCACGGCGAAATAATGGGTGTCGAGCGCTTCGGCGCTGCGCACGTTGATCGACGCGTAGGAGCGCAGCCCCTTGCGCACCAGATGGGTGTGGACCGCGGCCGCGGCGAGGATGCCCTGAATCGCCACGCGGTCGTCGCTGACGCCCTCGTCCGTCAGGAAGATTTCGGTGCGCCCTTCGCGCACCGCCTGCTCCGCTTCCTCGCGGATGCGGGCGATGGCGCTGCGCAACTGCTCCTGCCCGCCGGTCGCGGGGAAGGTGCAGTCGATTTCCGCCACGGCGGGACCGAAATAGGACTTGAGCCGCGCCCATTCGCCGCTGGTGATGACCGGCGAGTCGAGCACGAGCACATGGCTGTTCTGCGCCCCTTCCTCCAGAATGTTGTGGAGGTTGGAAAAGCGCGTCTTGAGGCTCATCACATAGCGTTCGCGCAGCGGGTCGATCGGCGGGTTCGTGACCTGGCTGAAATTCTGCCGGAAGAAATGGCTGATCGTGCGCGGCTTGTCGGAAATGACGGCGAGCGGGGTGTCGTCGCCCATGGAGCCGATCGCTTCCTTCGCGTCCTCCACCATGGGGCTGAGGATCAGTTCCATGTCCTCCAGCGTCAGGTTGGCGGCGACCTGACGGCGGGTCAGTTCCGTCTTGTCCCATTGCGGCAGCGCGCTGGGCGCGTCGGCAAGGTCCGCGACGGTCAGGAAGTCCTTGATGAGATCGCCATAGGGGCGCTCGCCCGCGATGCGGTCCTTGATCGCGCGGTCGTCGTAGATTTCGCCTTCCGCAAGATCGACCGCGATCATCTGGCCCGGACCCATGCGGCCTTTCCGGACGATGCTGGTTTCGGGCACGACCACCATGCCGGTTTCGGAGCCGACGATCAGCAGATTGTCGCCGGTCAGCGTGTAGCGCAGGGGACGCAGCGCGTTGCGGTCCACGCCCGCGACGACCCAGCGCCCGTCCGTCATGGCGAGCGCCGCTGGGCCGTCCCACGGCTCCATCACCGAGGCGAGATATTCATACATGTCGGCATGGGGCTTGGGCAGGTCGGCGCTGTCCGACTGCCATGCTTCGGGGACGAGCATGAGCTTGGCCGTGGGCGCGTCGCGGCCCGAGCGGCAGATCGCCTCGAACACCGCGTCGAGCGCGGCGGTGTCCGACGCGCCCGCCGGGATCACGGGCTTGATGTCCTCCGACTCCTCGCCGAAGGCGAGGGAGGCCATCTTGATCTCGTGGCTCTTCATCCAGTTCTTGTTGCCGCGGATCGTGTTGATCTCGCCATTATGGGCGAGCGTGCGGAAGGGCTGGGCCAGCCACCATTGCGGGAAGGTGTTGGTCGAATAGCGCTGGTGGAAGATGGCGACGCGGCTTTCGAACCGTTCGTCCTGAAGGTCCGGGTAGAAGACCGACAGCGATTCGGCGAGGAACAGCCCCTTGTAGATGATCGAGCGGCAGGACAGCGAGCAGACGTAGAAATCCTGGATCTGCGCGGCAATCACCTTCTTCTCGATCCGGCGGCGGATGAGGTAGAGATCCTTTTCGAATTCCGCGACGTCGCGTTCCTCCGGCATCGGGCCGGCGATCATGATCTGCTCGATCTCGGGGCGGGTGCGCTGCGCCTTTTCGCCGATGACCGACACGTCGACCGGCACCTGACGCCAGCCATAGATGGTGTAGCCCGCGTCGATGATCTCCGCCTCGACGATGGTGCGGCAGGTTTCCTGCGCGCTGAGGTCCGTGCGCGGCAGGAAGATCATGCCGACGGCAAGGCGGTTGGGCAGAGGCTTGTGGCCGGAGTCCGCGATGGCGTCGTCGAAGAAGCGGACGGGCAGGTCGACATGGATGCCCGCGCCGTCACCGGTCTTGCCATCCGCATCGACCGCGCCGCGATGCCAAACGGCTTTCAGCGCATCAATGGCGGAGGCGACGACGCGGCGGGAGGGCCGCCCATCGGTCGCGGCGACAAGGCCCACGCCACAGGCGTCGCCTTCCAGGTCCGGGTGATACATGCCCTCGGCAGCGATACGCGCGCGCTCTTGCGGGCTGGCCATATAGGGAGTGTCGGTCATCGGCGCTTCCTCTTGCATTCGGTCGGTTCGAGCCTGTCGAAAATCCTGTTCCCCGTTCTCGACAAGCTCGAACCGAACGGAGGGAAGTGGGATCAGGCGGCCACGCGCTCGCCCGCCGCTGCCCTGGCCTTGGTTTTCAGGTAGCGGTGCATATGTTCGGTTACGTCGCGGCCGTCGCGGATGGCCCAGACGACGAGGCTTGCGCCGCGCACGATGTCGCCTGCGGCGAAGACGCCGTCGAGCGAGGTCATCATCGTCTTGTGATCGACGCGCAGCGTGCCCCAGCGGGTGACGGACAGGTCTTCGCTGCCGAACAGCCGCGGCAGTTCCTCCGGGTCATATCCCAGCGCCTTGATGACGAGATCGGCGTCGAGCACATGCTCGCTGCCCGGATCGGCTTCGGGCGCGCGGCGACCGGATGCGTCGGGCTGGCCGAGGCGCATCTTCGTCACCTTGACGCCGGTGACATGCTCCGTGCCCTCGAAGGCGATGGGGGCGGTGAGCCAGACGAACTCGACGCCTTCCTCCTCGGCATTGGCGACTTCGCGCTGCGACCCCGGCATATTGTCGCGGTCGCGGCGGTAGAGGCACTTCACCGACTTCGCACCCTGACGGATGGCGGTGCGCACGCAGTCCATCGCGGTGTCGCCGCCGCCGATGACGACGACATTCTTGCCGGTCGCGAGCAGCGTGCCGTCCTCATGTTCGGGCACCGCGTCGCCGAAGCCCGCGCGATTGGAAGCGGTGAGATAGTCGAGCGCCTTGACCACGCCCGCCGCGCCGACGCCGGGCGCCTTGATGTCGCGGGGCTTGTAGACGCCGGTGGCGATCAGGATCGCGTCATGCTTCTGGCGCAGTTGCTCCAGCGTCGCGTCGCGGCCGACCTCGAAGCTCTGGTGGAAGACGATGCCGCCGTCGATGAGGCGCTGGACGCGGCGCATGACCACGTCCTTTTCCAGCTTGAAGCCGGGGATGCCGTAGGTCAGCAGGCCGCCCGCGCGGTCGTGCCGGTCGTAGACATGCACTTCATGTCCCGCCGCGCGCAGATATTCGGCGGTGGTGAGGCCCGCCGGACCTGCGCCGATGACGCCGACCGACTGGCCGGTCGGGCTGCCGGGAACGAGCGGTTCGACCCAGCCTTCCTTCCACGCGGTGTCGGTGATGAACTTTTCGACCGAGCCGATGGTGACGGCGCCGTGGCCGGAAAATTCGATGACGCAATTGCCTTCGCAGAGGCGATCCTGCGGGCAGATGCGGCCGCAGATTTCGGGCATGGTGCTGGTGAGATTGCTCAGCTCATAGGCTTCGCGCAGGCGGCCCTCGGCGGTGAGGCGCAGCCAGTCGGGGATATGATTGTGCAGCGGGCAGTGGGTCGAGCAATAGGGCACGCCGCATTGCGAACAGCGCGACGCCTGCTCTTCCGCCTTTTCGATGAGGAAGCTGCGGCTGATTTCCAGGAAATCGTCGGCACGATCGTCGGCTGCGCGCTTTTCGGGATAGGATTGCTCCTTGCCCACGAATTTCAGCATCGGATTGTCGGCCATAGCGCGTCCCTCACCAGTGTTCGGGCGCGGGATTAGCAGAAAAACCCGCAGAGTCACGCGCTTTCTGCTATTTAAGGAAGCTATATTGACCTAATTACCGGCATATCCCTTCGGATATTGTCGATTGGCGAAAGAATCGTTCAAATATTATGGCCGGATCGGCCTTATCTCACCGCGAGCCAGATCAGCGCGGCGGTTCCGGCGACGATTCGATACCAGGCGAAGGGCGCGAATCCATGGCGCGAGACGAGGCCGACAAATGCCTTGATGACGACGATCGCGACGACGAACGACACTGCGAAGCCCAGCGCGATGTCGCCCCAGCCGACCGTCGCGCTGGTGAGCTGGTCCCCCTTCTTGAGCAGTTCGAGCGCGGTCGCGCCCAGCATCGTGGGGATGGCGAGGAAGAAGCTGAATTCGGCGGCGGTGCGGCGCTCCACCCCCAGCGACAGCGCGCCCATGATCGTTGCGCCCGACCGGCTGACGCCGGGGATCATCGCGATGCACTGGATGAAGCCGATGCCGATCACGCGGACGAGCGGGATGTCCGCGATCCCGTGGAACCGCTGTTCCCTGACCAGCCGTTCGATGATGAGGATCGCGACGCCGCCCGCGATCAGCGCCCATGCGACCACGTGCGGCGCGCCGAGGAGCATTTCGATATAGTCGTGCAGCGCCAGACCGATGACGACCGCCGGGATGAAAGCGACGACAAGGTTGCGCAGGAAGCGCCAGCTTACCGGCTCCCGGCGCAGGAGGCCCATGCCCACGGCCCAGAAAGTGCGCCAGTAGAGGACCACCACGGCCAGAATCGCGCCCAACTGGATGACGACATTGAACATCGCCCAGACCGATGCGTCATAGCCCAGCAGTTCGCTGGCGAGGATGAGGTGCCCGGTCGACGAGACGGGCAGAAACTCTGTCAGCCCCTCGACGATGCCCAGCAGGATGACGGTCAGGAAATGAAAGTCCATGGCGGCGATGTCCTCATGGAAAAACGCCTCCCCCGGTCGGGAGAGGCGTGGGAAGGAAAAGGGCGGTCAGGGGAAAATCCGGCGCGCTGGCGTCAGGCGCTCACGCGCCCGGCGAAGCGGCCATGGCGTCGATAGCGCACCAGCCACTTGTCCGCGACGGCGGCCAGCGGCGTGGGCGACACGCCCAGATCCGCAAGGCCCGGCGCGCCCGGCGAGACGATATTGTCGCGCCCCAGCATCGCGAGCTGGTCGCGGGTGATCGGTGCGCCCGGCAGCATCGCCAGCAGGGAGGCCGCGCCATTCGGCACATCGACCAGCGTCCGGTCGCGGCCGATGGTCTTCGCGATCCAGGCGTTGATCTCCTTCATGCTCAGGATCTGCGGGCCGCCCAGTTCGAACGTCCTGCCGCCATGGATGCCCGGCGACTGCGCCGCATTGGCGATGGCGTGGGCGACATCGGCGACATAGACGGGCTGGAACTTCGTCGCGCCGCCGATCACCGGCACTATGGGGAAGAGTCGGATGAGTTCGGCGAAGCGGTTGAGGAACTGGTCCTCCGGCCCGAAGACGATGGAGGGGCGGATGATCGTGGCGGTGGGGAAGGCGGCCTTCACCGCTTGCTCGCCCGCCGCCTTCGACCGCCCATAGGCGGACGGACTGTCCGCGTCCGCGCCGATGGCCGAGACATGGACCAGTGCCGTCACGCCCGCCGCGGCCGCAGCCCTCGCCACATTGGCCGCGCCCTGATGGTGGAAGGCGTCGAAGTCGCCCGTCAGCACGCCGACCAGATTGATGACGACATCGCTGCCATGGATCGCGCGGGCGACGCTCTCGGGCTTGCGGATGTCGGCCGCGACGAACTGCGTCTGCCCCAGATTGCCGAGCGACTTCACCTTGGCCGCGGTGGCGAGGTTGCGCTGGGCGATGCGCACGCGCGCGCCCCGTTCCATCAGCGCCTGTGCGACCTGCCGTCCGAGGAAGCCGCCGCCGCCCAGCAGCGTAACCAGTGTGTCCTTCATCGCGCGCGTCCCATGTCTTGCCAAAGGGGAGGAAAGTCCGTTCCGTCCCTTGCAACAGCCGCCGCGCGCTGACAACCGCCCGCGCGCGCGGGCTGTGCCTTTTTTAGCCCAGCCAGCCCTGAAGACCGGCGATCATCCAGAGGCCGAGGCCCAGGAACAGCAGCGCCGCGCCGACCTGAAGCGCGCGTATCGGCACCTTCTTCGCCAGCGCTTCGCCGAACAGCACGGCAGGCACGTTGGCGGCCATCATGCCGAGCGTGGTGCCCGCCGTCACCGCGAACAGATTGTCGAAGCGCGCACCCAGCGCGACCGTCGCCACCTGCGTCTTGTCGCCCATCTCGACGAGGAAGAAGGCGATCAGCGTCGTCACGAACACGCCGGCCTTCGACGGTGCGGCGAGCGGCGCGTCCTCGTCGATCTTGTCGGGAATCAGCGTCCACCCCGCCATCAGGATGAAGGAAGCGGCGACGGCATAGCGGAACCATGGCTGCGTCAGCACACCCGCAATCGAATGGCCGATCAGCGCGGCGAGGAAATGGTTGGCGAGCGTCGCGGCGAAAATGCCGAAGATGATCGGCACGGGCTTTCGGAACCGGGTGGCGAGCAGCATCGCCAGCAATTGCGTCTTGTCGCCCATTTCGGCGAGTGCCACCAGCGCGGCGGAGGTGAGGAGAGCTTCCATCGAACGATCCGGGGCCGGGTGGGAAGAAAGCGCAATGCCACCGCCGCTTCCCACCCGGCCGGGCAGACAAGCGTCGATGCCATTGGTCTCGCCCGATGCGGCGCGATGCCGCGTCCCATATGCCATGGCCTCTCGGCCAAATATGTTGACATATGGCCCGTCCGCTTTGCGCCGGACGGCTGGCTACTCCCCAGATGACGGATCGCCCTTACGCCAGATTGCGGCGCGGCGCAAGGAAGGGCGCCGGGATCAGGGATTGGCTTCCGATTGCATCCGGCGGCGTTCGGCGAACCATTGCGCCATCATCTGTGCGTAGCAGCCGGTGTTCGCGCCGCCGATGGGGGAACAGCCCATGGGCGTCGTGTTGCGCTGAACCTGTTCCATCGTCGCAACCTGACTGCCCCAGCCGGGCCCACCAGCGACCTCCGGCTTTTCGCGCAGTTTCTTCGGGATGCGATAGCGTTCGGATTCGGGGCGGCGGGCGCAGACGACGATGTCTTCGCCCTCGCTCTTGGGACAGGGGTCTTCGCCATAGACGGTGAGGTTGAGGACGCGCTGCGGCGGCGGGGCGGGCTGCGCCGCGACGGGCAGCGGGGCAAGAAGGGCGATCAGTGGCAGGATCAGGCGAACGCGGCGCATGGCTAAGGTTCCTTCAACGCCCCCGTTGCGGATTGGCACGAACAGGACGCCGCGAGGCCGCCCCAGCCGTCATGGCTGGGCCGGAGAGGTGGTGTCCTGCGGCTGTTGTCCGGCGGCGGCCTTTTCCTCCGCCTGCACGCGCGCCTCGATCGCCTTGCTGTCGGCGTCGATGGTGGAAAGGCGCTTGGCCCGCTCGGCCGCGACCAGATCCTTCCAGCTTGCATTGTCCGCCGCCTGCCGCTCCGCCTTGGCGAGGCGGGAGAGCTGAGCGAAGCAGCCGGTCGCGCCGCCCGCGCCCACGGGCGAGCAGCTTTCGGTGCCCGACCGGCCGACATATTCCATCGAGCGGACGCGCTCGCCCCATGCCTGTTTGCTCGGTTCATTGGGATCGCCGCGCAGCGGTTCGGGGATGCGGTATCGTTCCTCCTCGCCCTTGCGCGCGCAGACCACGATGTCGCCGCCCTGGCTCTGCGGGCAGGCATCTTCGCCATAGACGATGACGATGTTTACTTTCTCGTTGCCGGGATCGGTGACGGCGGTGGGCGAGGCGGGTTGCTGGGCCAGCGCGGGGACCGATCCGCCCGCCAGCAGCGCGGCGGTGGCGATCAGGAAAATCTTGGTCATCGGTCCGTCCTCTCTCAGATGCGCTTCGAGAGCGCGATGGCAGCGCGGCAGCCCAGCCTGATGGCGCCCGACAGCAGCGGATAGGCCGGCGCCTGCTCCGCCCCATGGGCGATGGCGGCGTCGCGATGCTCGACCTCTTCCGCCTGAAAATCCGCGATGGCCCCGGCAAGTTCCGGGTCGTCATCCCGCAACTGCTGAAGCTGCTCGGCATAATGGCGGTCGATCTCCGTCTCGATGGCGGCGGTGCAGGCCATCGCGGCTTTCGGCCCGATGGCCGCCGTGACCGCGCCCAGCGCGAAACCGGCGGCGGACCAGATCGGCGCAAGTGCGGTCGGGCGCACGCCGCGCCGCACGATCATCGCGTCGAACGCCTCGCGGTGGCGCTCTTCCTGCGCGGCCATGCCGGAGATGACGCGGCCCAGCGGATGACGGTCGCCCATGACGGCGAGCTGCCCTGCATAGATGCGCGTCGCGCCGAACTCGCCCGCCTGATCGACGCGCAGCATGGCGGTGCGATCGGCGGCGCTGGAACGGCGGGTCGGGCGGGGGAAGCCGGGGGTTGCGCTCATGCCTTCCTCGCTTTGACGATCAGGGCCAAGATGGCGAGCGCGGCGGCGCTGGACAAGAGGCCGTTATAGCCCGCGAGCGAGATGCCGAAGAGATCCCATGGCGCGACGTCGCAGCGGGTGATGGGGCTGGCCATGATCTGATTCAGCAGGTCTGTGCCGCTGCCGCCCGTGGGCGTGGTGGAGCAGGTCGTCAGCCCTTCCCACCAGCCATATTCGACGCCCGCGTGGAACAGGCCGATGAGACCGCTGATGCCGATGGCAAGCCCCGCAAGGCCTGTGAAGCCGAGGCTCCAGCACGCGCGGGCGCGCAGGCCATAGGCGATCAGCGCGAGCGGGATCGCGGCCATATGCGGATAACGCTGCCACCAGCACATCTCGCAGGGGTGCAGCCCGCCGAAATATTGCGAGGCATAGGCGCCGCCCAGCAGCAGGACGGGCGCCGACAGCGCGATCAGACGGGCGAGGGGCAGGCTCTTCATGGCCGATACCTAGACCCTTCCCATGCTTTCGTCATGCTGAACCTTTTTGCGGCAGCGCCTATTTGCCGCGCGGCGGCTGCGCCATTGCGATGGTGGCGGCGGGCGTGGAGGCGAGGCGGCCGATGGTTTTCAGCGCATAGTCGAGCTGAAAATCGGTGATGCCCTTCTTCTTCAGCTCCTCCGCGCTCATGGCGAAGCGCGGATCGTCCTTCGCATCCTCCTCCAGCGTCTTGTCGTCGCTCCTGATCTCGTTGATGAGATGGCGGCGCAGGTCGCTTTCGCGGAATTTCGGGCGGTTCTTGTAGTCGGGATCGCTGATCTGCGGCACCTTGATGTCCGGCTCGATCCCGCCTTCCTGCACGCTGCGGCCCGAAGGTGTATAATAGCGTGCGGTGGTGAGCTTGAGCGCGGTGGTGCTGGACAGCGGCAGCATCGTCTGGACGCTGCCCTTGCCGAAGCTGCGTTCGCCCATGACGAGCGCGCGATGCTGGTCCTGAAGCGCGCCCGCGACGATTTCGGACGCGGAGGCCGATCCCGAATCGACCAGCACGATGACCGGCAGCCCCTTCGCATCGTCGCCGGGCTTGGCATAATAGCGTTCGACATCGCCCTTGGCGCGGCCGCGCTGCGACACGATTTCGCCGCGTTCGAGGAAACTGTCGCTCACGCTCACCGCCTCGTCCAGCAGGCCGCCGGGGTTGGAGCGCAGGTCGAGGACATAGCCGGTGGGCTTGTGGCCCAGGCTCTTGTCGATGCTGCGGATCGCCTGCCGCAGGTCCGCGCCGGTGTTGGCCGAGAAGCTGACGATGGTGATGACGCCGATATTGTCCTTCACCTCCCACTTCACGGGCTTGAGCTGAATGATTTCGCGCGTGAGGGTCAGGTCGATGGGCTTGTCCCGGCCCGCGCGCACGATGGTGAGCTTGATCGCGGTGCCGGGCGCACCGCGCATCTTGTCCACCGCCTCGTCGAGCGTGCCGCCGTAGATGAGCTGCCCGTCGATATGGGTGATATAGTCGCCCGCCTTGATCCCCGCGCGCCACGCGGGCGTATCCTGCGTCGGGGCGATCACCTTGACCGCGCCATCCTCCTGCGTGACCGACAGGCCAAGGCCGCCATAGCTGCCCTCGGTCTGGGTCTTGAGATTCTGGAAATCGCGCGCGTCGAGGAAACTGGAGTGCGGGTCGAGGCTGGCGAGCATGCCGTCTATCGCGCCCTTGATGAGCTTTTCATCGTCGACCTTCTCGACATAGTCGGTGCGGACCTTCTGGAACACGTCCATGAACTCGTCGAGCGCCTTGTAGCTGGACGCTTCGCCCGCCGACAGCGCAGCCGTGGTGGCGGGAATGAGCGCGAGCGCCCCGAGCGCGACCGCGCCCTGGAGAAAAGTGGATTTCATGGCTGTCCTGCGATTGGGCATCAAGCGTCCGATATAGGGCGATTCGCGGGCGAAGGCAAAAGCGCGCTTCGGCCAACCGTCGTTCATCGCCGATGAGCGTCGGGTTAACGCACCCCTAGCCCAGCCCCACCAGCGGCACGATGTCGACCGGGCGGCCGTTGCGGCGCAGTTCGACGGTGATGGCGGGGCGTTCGGCGCCGGTGACGCCCACGGGATCGCCCTGCCGCACGGTGTCGCCGACCTGCGCCGTCACCCGGTGGAGGCCGGTGATGAGCGTGGTCCAGCCCTGCCCATGGTCGATGATGAGGATCTGGCCATAGTCGCGATACGGCCCGGCGAAGGCGACGCGCCCGGCGGTCGGCGCGATGGCCTGCGCGCCGGGGCGGGTAACGAGCGTCAGGCCGCGCGAGCGGACGCCGCCGTCATTCACCTCGCCCATGCCGGTGACGAGCTGGCCGAGGACGGGCAGGCGGTAGGGCGGCGGGCCGGAGTCGGCGCGGGCGCGTTCGGGCGCGGGGGCGGCGGCTTCGTCGGGGCGGGCGGGGCGGAGCAGCGGTCCCGACAGGGCGGCGAGCCGGTCGCGCACATCGCCCGCTTCCTCCAGCCGATCCATGAGATCGCCGATGTCGCGCGCCTTTTCGCTGAGCGCCAGCGCGCGTTCGCTCTCCAGTCCCGCATTGGCGCGGTAGTCGCGGGCGGCGACGCGCTTTTGCGCTTCGAGCGCGGCGAGCGCGGCCTGCCGCTGCTGGCGGTCGCCCTGCGCCTGCGCCAGCGCATCGGCGGCCTGCTGCGCGGTGGCGCGCAGGGCGCGGCTCGCCTCCAGTTCGGCGCGAAGGCCCGCGGTGCGCTGTTCGATGACGGGCAGGATCTGGCCGAGCACGGCGCGCATATGGACCGCATCGGCGATGCTGCCGGGCTGCACCAGCGCCAGCGCGAGCGGACGGCGCGCCATCATCTGAAGCGCAGCGGTGAGGCGCACGACCGGTTCCTGCTTCGCGGCGAGGCGGGCGGTCTGGGCGCGCTGCATTCGCGCGATGATGGCGATGCGGGCGCGGGCGGCTTCGATGTCGGCTTCGGCCTGCTGGATGCGGGCGGCGAGCGCGGCGGCCCTGCGGCGGGCCTGTTCGGCTTCGTCGCGGGCGAGGCTGGCCTGCTGTTCGAGGCGAGCCGAGCGGTCGCGCGCCTCGTCCGACTGGCGGCGCGCGGCCCTGAGCGCCTGCTGCTCCTGCGCCAGCGTGGTCCCGGCGGTGCCCGAAAGGATGATCGCGCTGTCGGGCGCGGCGGGCAGGCGCGTGGCGGCGAGGGCGATGAGGCCCGTCATGACGCCTGTGATGATGAACGCGCGTTTCACCGTCCGCCCCCGCTTCCCCGCCTGACTAGGGGCAAAGCGGCAGCGTGGCTAGCCTTCGCGGTGATAGGGGTGGCCCGACAGGATCGAGCAGGCGCGCCAGAGCTGTTCGGCGAGCATCGCGCGCGCCATCATGTGCGGCCATGTCATCGCGCCGAACGCGATGAGGAGGTCGGCGCTTGCCCGCTCCGTGTCGTCGAACCCGTCCGCCGCGCCGATGAGGAAGCGGCACTCGCGCGCGCCATTGTCGCGCCAGCCCTCGATCCGGCGGGCGAAGTCCATCGAGGAAAGCTGCCTGCCCTTTTCATCGAGCATGACTGTGATCGTGCCGGGACCGGCGGGGGGCAGCCTGCCACCCCCGCCCTTGCCGGAACCCTCCGGCAGTTCGGTGATGCGATACGGCATCGTCAGCCGCTTCACATAGCGGTCGACCAGATCGGCTTCGGGTGAGCGCCCGATCTTCCCGCGCGCGATGATGTGGAGGAGCATCGATCACAGTCCGTTCGGGCTGAGCCCTTCGACTGCCTGCTTGCAGCAGGCGCTCAGGATAAACTTCACCAAAGGTGAAGTCGAAGCCCCATGCCGACCGACGGGAGGCAGACCCTCGCTACGCTCGGGCGAGCCCTTCGACAGGCTCAGGGCGAACGGGTGTGTTTCGTTGCCGATCAGGCGTTGCCCGCGACCGGCGCGTCGACGAAGCCCCACATGCGCTCCAGATTGTAGAAGCTGCGCACTTCGGGCTTGAAGAGGTGGACGATCACGTCGCCCGCGTCGATCAGCACCCAGTCGGCGACCGGCAGCCCTTCGACCCGTGCGGAGCGGCCCGTTTCCTTCTTGATCCGTTCGGCAAGATGCTGGGCCATCGCCGCGACCTGACGCGACGAACGGCCGCTCGCGATCACCATGTGATCGGCGATGCTGCTCTTGCCTTCGAGGGGGATGGAGACGGTTTCCTGCGCCTGGTCGTCGTCGAGCGACTGCATGACAAGGGCGTGCAGGGCGGCCACGGATTCGGCGCTGGAGGCCGTATCGTTGGCAGGGGCGGCGTTGGTCAATTAAACTCCAATCTAGACGATATACCGGCGCGTGAGCGGATCGCGCACACGCGTTGCTTCATATTCGCGATGCCAGAGGGGGTCCGCCTGCCGCAGCAGGGTCGCCGATCTTGGATCAGGGCGGAAGCGCAATAGCACGAGCGCCGGCACTCTCCAATTCGTCCAGTCTGCACTCTGGCGCGCGGGCCGGACGAAGCGCCGCAGCCAGCTCATGGCCACAGAGCCACGGGCACCCGCATCATAACCCGGACGGGCGATCACCGCAATGGGCATGTGCCGCGCGATGCCGCGCCAGTCGCGCCACTGGCTGAACTGGGCCAGATTGTCCGCCCCCATCAGCCAGATGAAGCGGTGGCGCGGGTAACGCCGGGTGAGCGCTTTGAGGGTGTCGACGGTGTAGCGGGTGCGCAGGTCGCGCTCGATCGCGGTGGCGCGGATCGGGGCGCGGCGGGCAATTTTGCGCGCATGGGCGAGGCGGGCGGGGAGCGGGGCCATGCCTCTGGCGGGCTTCAGAGGATTGCCCGGAGAGACGAGCCACCACACTTCGTCGAGACCCAGCGCCTTCGCCGCGAAGAGCGAAATGGCGCGATGCCCGCCGTGCGCCGGATTGAAGGAGCCGCCGAGCAGGCCGATGCGTGTCATGCCGCGGTTATGGAGGGCCGGGGGAGCGGGGGCAAGAAGCGCTGCTTCAAAGCCGGTTCCTGCGTCCCCCTTCCGGAAATACCATGTCAGGCCGGCATGCGGTAAAGCGCGCACAGCTTGTTGCCGGCCGGATCGCGCAGATAGGCGAGGTAGAGGAACCCGTGCGAGCCCATGTCCCGGACGCCGGGCGCTTCCTCGCACGGGGTGCCGCCCGCCTTCAGCCCCGCGGCGTGCCACGCGTTTGCCTGCTCGGGCGATTCGGCATTGAAACCGATGGTGCCGCCGTTGGCGCAGCAGGCCTGCTCGCCGTTGATCGGCTTCGTGATGGAAAAAACGCCCGAGGGCGTCACGTAGAAAAAGCGTCCCTTCTCGTCCGCGAAGCCGGGGCCGATGCCCAGCGCACCCAGCGTGGCGTCGTAAAAGGCCTTCGAAGCGTCGATGTCGTTGGCGCCGACCATGATGTGACTGAACATGGCGTCATTCCTCTTTCTCTGTCTGAATCGGGGCGTGGAACGGCCCGGACTGCGCGCGACGGGATGCATAAGCGGGCCGGGGATGTCCAGCCTGCCGCTCCTTTTCCGGGCGACGGGAGCGCCGGACCTACTCGCCCACCGGCAACGCTCTCGCTTCGTCCGCCTGCGAATCGCGGATCAGCAGTTCCAGCGGCTCCACCGCCTCGATCTCCTTGCCGCCGGTCTCGACGTCAAGGTCACGGAAGCGGCGGCCTGCGGGGAGGACGCTGCGGTCGAAGCTGCCGACGAACTTGTTGTAATTGTCGACCGCGCTGCTGAGACCCGAGCCAAGGCGTTTCAGGTGCGTGGCGGCGGTGGCGAGGCGTTCGTAGAGCTGCTTGCCGAGGTCGGCGACCTCCTTCGCCTGATCCTGCATCTTCGCCTGCCGCCAGTGGCCCGCGAGCGTGCGTGCGAGGGGGAGGAAGGTCGCGGGACCGCAGATGATGACGCGGTTGCGCGCGGCGCGTTCCCACAGTTCCATGTCGGCTTCGAGCGCGGCGGTGACGAAATTGTCGCCGGGCACATACATGATGACGAAGTCGGGCGCTTTGGCGAACTGTTCCCAATAGGCCTTGCGCCCGAGCGCGTCGGCGTGGGTGCGCACGGCGCGGGCATGATCGGCGAGGAAGCGTTCGCGGGTCGGATTATCGACCGAATCGACCGCGTTCAGATAGGCTTCGAGCGAGCATTTCACGTCGACCACCAGCTGCTGGTCGCCGGGCAGGCGGATGATGAAGTCGGGGCGGAGGCGGCCGTCTTCCACTGCGACCGACACTTCCTCCTGAAAATCGACGAAGGGGGAGAGGCCCGCGGTTTCGATGAGGTTCTTGAACTGCTGCTCGCCCCAGCGGCCGCGCGTCTTGGGCGCGGCGCGCAGCGCGTTGACGAGCTTGGCGGTTTCCTCGCGCACCTGACCCTGACCCGCATGGACCGCCGCGATCGCCTCGCGCAGTTCGGCGTAGCTGCCCACCCGCTCCTTCTCGACGCGGGCGAGGCCTTCCTCATAGCGTCTGAGCGTGGTCTCGACGGGGTTGAGCAGGGTCTTGAGTTGCGCCTCGCTCTTCTCGTTTGCCTGGGCGAAGCGCTGGTCGGCGCGGGTGAGGAACTGGGTCTGGGCCGCGTCGAGCAGGCGGCCGCCGATTTCGCTGAACTGGGCCGAAAGCTGTTCCTTGGCGTCCTTCAGGGCCGCGATCTGCGCCTCGAAAGCTTTGGCTCTCTCCTGCGCTTCGGAGCGGAGCGCCGCGAGGTCGCGCAGCGCGGCTTCGCGTTCGGCGCGGACGGCGTCGAGATGGCGGGCAGCATCGGCCTGCGCCGATTCGAGGCGGGCGATCTGGGCGGCGGCCTGCGCCACCCGCTCCTTCTCCACCGCCAGTTCGGCAAGGGCGGCGTTGCGCTGCGCTGTCGCAGTTTCGAGGCGGGCGGACAGGTCGGCGCGTTCGGCGGCAAGCGACGCGGTCGCTTTCCCGCGCAGCAGCCAGCCTGCGGCAAGGCCGATGAGCAGGGCGGCGAGGGTGAGGAGGGCGGCGATGCTGTCCATAAGAGCCTTGCGCGAGTGAACGAAACAGGAACCTAGCGGGGGCGGTCAAGCCCTGCAAGTGAGACAGCGATGTGGACAGCCAAACAGATTTTCAAAAATCGTTAGTTAGCTTACTAATGATATGCGGGAGGCGGCGAGCCGGGCGACGGCTTCGTCCAGCATCGCATCGCTCTTGCAGAAGCACAGGCGCACGAGGTGCGTCACAGGATGGGCGGGGTAGAAGGCGGAAACGGGGATGGCGGCGACCCCGGCTTCTTCGACGATGCGGTCGCAGAATGTGCGGTCGTCCATGGCGATGCCCGATGCGGGCAGGTCGATGGACAGGAACCATGTGCCCGCGCCCGGCAGCACGGCATAGCCCGCCGCGCCAAGCCCCGCCGCCAGCCGGTCGCGCGATGCCCGATAGGCGGCGCGCTGGTTGTCGAACCAGTCGGCGCTCCACGCCAGCGCCTGCGCGCAGGCCCATTGCAGCGCGGGCGGGGTGGTGAAGGTCAGGAACTGGTGCGCGCGGGCGAGCAGCACGGCGAGCGGCGGGGCGGCGCACATCCAGCCGACCTTCCAGCCCGTCACGGAAAAAATCTTGCCCGCCGACCCGATCTTGACCGTGCGGTCGCGCATGCCGGGAAAGGCCATCAGCGGACGATGGGCCGCGCCGTCGAACACCATATGCTCCCACACCTCGTCGCAGATCGCGATCAGGTCATGGGCGACGCACAGGTCGGCGAGCAGCGCCAGTTCTTCCTCGCGCAGCACCGCGCCCGCCGGGTTCAGCGGATTGTTGAGGAGGATGAAGCGCGTGCGCGGCCCGATGGCGGCTTCCAGCGCCGCGCGGTCGAGGGACCAGCGGGGCGGGGCGAGCCGAAGGACTTTCGCGACGCCGCCCGCCCGCTCTACGAGCGGCAGATAGGCGTCATAGAGCGGCGCGAACATGAGCACCTCGTCGCCCGGCCGCACCAGCGCCAGCAGGCTGGCCGCCAGCGCCTCGGTCGCGCCGGAGGTGACGATCACCTCTTCGGACGCGAGGTTCAGCGCCTGATGGCGGGCATAATGATCCGCGACCGCCGCGCGCAGTTCGGGCAGGCCCGGCATCGGCGGATACTGGCTCGACCGTTCCAGCATCGCCTGCGCGGCGGCGGCCAGCACTTCGCGCGGGCCGGCGCTTTCGGGGAAACCCTGCCCCAGATTGATCGCACCGCTGGTCCGCGCGCGGGCGGACATATGTTCGAAAATGGTGGTGGGCATGTCCCGGAAGACGGGATGGCCGGGCGCTGCGGTGGTCATCGCGCGGTTATAGCGGGCGGGCGCGGCGCGTCCATCGGGCGGGTGGTGAGGATAATTTTAAGGATCGCACGCTAGCTTCTGCGGATCATGTCGCGTTTCACCCTGCGTCCCCCATCTTCGCTGACTCCGCTGTTGACGGGCTGCGTCTATTTCGCGGCGGCGTCGGCCGCGCTGCTGGTGTCGCGATTCGAGGGCGGGCTGGCGTTCATCTGGGGCGCCAACGCCTTTCTGATGGCCGAACTGATGACGTCGCGCAAACAGCACTGGCCGCGCGCGCTGATCGCGTGCGGCGTGGCCAGCGCTGCGGCGACGGCGCTGTTCGGCATGGGGCCATGGGCCGCGATCCCGATGGCGTTCATCAACCTCGCCGAATCGCTGATCGTCGCGCTGCTGTGCCGCCGCTTCGTGCCCGATCATCGCGTGGTGGGTTCCATCCGCCCGCTGATGGTCTTCATCCTCGCGCTGTGCGGATGCGCCAACGTCGTCGCCGGGCTGCTGGCGGCGGGGGTGGCGTCGTGGCTGACGCCGGTCACTTTCGCGGCTTCCTTCGCCCAGTGGTATGCCGGTCATATTCTGGGCGCTCTGACCTTCACGCCGATCCTGATCCTGCTGTTGCAGGGCGAATTCAGGCGGTGGGTGCGCGACACGTCGCGGCGCGACAAAGCGGAAGCGGCGCTGCTGATCGGCCTGTTCGTCGCGGTGACGGTTGCGGTGTTCCTGTCGCCCCTGCCGCTGCTGTTCCTGCCGCTGCTGCCGCTCATGCTGATCGCCTTTCGCATCGGCCAGATCGGCACGGCGGCGGCGATCATCCTGCTGGCGGGCATCGGCGGCGTGGCGACCATCGCGGGGCTGGGACCGATCGGCGCGGCGGCGGGGCATACCGGCGGCCATGTGCAGTTCTTCCAGTTCTTCCTTTCCATCAGCTTCCTGCTGTCGGTGCCAGTCGCGGCGGAACTGAATGCGCGCCGCCGCCTGTTCCGATTGTTGCAGGAAAGCGAGGCGCGCTATCGCGCCATTACCGAACATAGCGGCGACGTGGTGCTGACGGTGGGGATCGACGGCATCACCCGCTACGCATCGCCCGCCGCGCGCGAGCAGATCGGCTGCGCGCCCGAACTGCTGGTGGGACAGCCCGCCGTCGATCTGGTCGATCCGGAGGACCGCGCCCCGGTCATCGCCGCCCATCGCGCGGCGATGTTGCAGCCCGGCAGCGTGCACCGGGTGGAGTTCCGCCCGGTGGCGCGATCCTCCGATGCCTATGAATATTGCGAGATGGTGACGCGCGCGTTGGTCGATGAAAGGGGCATTCCCAACGGCGTCGTCGCCACGGTGCGCGACATTTCGCGGCACAAGGCGCGGCAGCGCGCGCTGATGCAGGCGGCGGCGCGCGATTCGCTGACGGGGGCGGACAGCCGCCGGGCGTTCCTTCACAAGCTGGACCGCGCCATCGCGCAGGCGGCGGAGGGCGAACGATCCTGCCTGCTGCTGATCGACATCGACCATTTCAAGGCCGTGAACGACCAGCATGGCCATGGCGCGGGCGACCGGGTGCTGGCCGGCTTCGTGCAGCGGCTGGCGGCCGGTCTCGACGGCGGCGAAAGCATCGGGCGGCTGGGCGGCGAGGAGTTCGCCATCCTGATGCGGGGCTATAGCCTCGAGGACGCATCGCGGCGCTGCGAGCGGCTGCGCGCGCTGCTGCGCGAGCCGATCCCGACCGGCGGCGGCGTCGATATCGCCATCACCTTCAGCGCGGGGCTGGCCGAACTGCATGGCGCGGCGGAACGGTCCACGGTGCTGGAGGCGGCCGACGCTGCGCTCTATCGGGCCAAGCGCAGCGGGCGCAACTGCGTGCGGCTGGCGGCGTAGGAACATTCTGCCGCCCCGGCCGCAAAATTCCGAATGATATGTTGTAACTTCTACCGCGCTAGCCTATGTAGCGGCGACCATGAAGCTGACCCTGCGCCACGCCCTGATGACCGGCCGGATCGATCGCATCGCGATCGGCCTGTCGGGCCTGTGCGTCGCGCACTGTTTCGTGACCGCCGTGATACTGGGTGTGCTGGCGTCGGCGGGGGGCATTTTCGAAAGCCCGATCTATCATGAGGCGGGCCTCGTGCTCGCGATCCTGCTGGGCGCGGTGGCGCTGGGCCATGGCGCGGTCGTCCACGGCTATATGATGCCCGCTGCCATCGGATCGCTGGGGCTGGGCGTGATGGCGGGCGCGCTGACGATGGACCATGGCGTGCAGGAAAGCCTCTACACGCTGCTGGGCGTCGGCATCCTTGCGCTCGGCCACGACCTCAATCACCGCGCCGGGCGATAGCGGCTTTTCAGACCGGGCGCCGGTCCTGCCGGTGTTCGCCCTTGACCCAGCGCACCGTGCCGGTGCTCGCCCGCATCACCACGCTCTGCGTCGTCAGCTTGCCACCGGGCAGGCGCTTCACCCCGTCAAGCAGCGATCCGTCCGTGACTCCGGTCGCGGCGAAGATGCAGTCGCCCTTCGCCAGATCCGCAAGATCGTAGATGCGGTCGAGATCGGTGATGCCCCATTTGCGCGCGCGGGCGCGCTCATCCTCGTTGCGGAAGAGGAGGCGGCCCTTGAACTGCCCGCCGACGCAGCGCAGCGCCGCGCAGGCGAGCACCCCTTCGGGCGCGCCGCCCGACCCCATATAGATGTCGATGCCGGTTTCGGGGTCGCTGGTGGCGATCACCCCCGCCACGTCGCCATCGGGGATCAGCATGATGCCGCAGCCGACTTCGCGCAACTGGGCGATCAGCTTCTCGTGGCGCGGACGGTCGAGCACGCAGACGATGATGTCCTGCGGATCGACGCCCTTGGCCGCCGCCACCGCCTCGACATTCTCGCGCGGGGACCGGTCGAGGCCGATGGTGCCTTCGGGATAGTCCGGCCCGATGGCGAGCTTTTCCATATAGACGTCGGGCGCGTTGAGCAGGCCGCCTTCCTCCGCGATGGCGAGGACGGCGAGCGCGTTGGGACCGGCCTTTGCGGTGATGGTCGTGCCTTCCAGCGGGTCGAGCGCGATGTCGATCCGGGGACCGGTGCCGATCGCGCTGCCGACCTTCTCGCCGATATAGAGCATCGGCGCTTCGTCGCGCTCGCCCTCGCCGATGACCACGGTGCCGTCCATGTAGAGGCTGTTGAAGGCGTGGCGCATCGCCTCCACCGCGGCGGCATCCGCCGCCTTCTCGTCGCCGCGCCCGATCAGGCGCGAGGCGGCGATGGCCGCCGCTTCGGTGACGCGCACCATTTCGAGCACCAGCACGCGATCGAGCACCGCACTTGCCTGCACCATCGTTCCTCGCCTCATATTCGCCCTGTCGCAGCGGCGATTAGGCGCATGGACCCGGCTTGTCGAGCGCGCGCGGCACCGCGTCAGTCGAGGATGTGCATCACCATCGGCGTGTCGAGCAGGCTGTCGGACCCGGCGAGCCGCTCCAGCGTGTCGCGCACGCAGCGTTCCTCGCCCGCATGGGTGACGATGGCGACGAGCACGCCGTCCGCCTGATTCGCGCCGCGCTGGATCATGCTTTCGATCGAAACGCCCGCGTCGCGCGTGGCCGCCGCGATTTCCGCGAGAACGCCGGGACGGTCCTGAACCTTGAAGCGCAGATAGGCGCGGCCGATGCGCGCACCCGCATCGGCGGGATGCTGCGGCGTCAGCGCAGCGACGGGCATGGCGAAGGCGTCGCCATATTCGTCACGCGCGACGTCGATGAGGTCGGCGACGACGGCCGATGCGGTCGGCCCTTCGCCCGCGCCCCGCCCCTGAAAGAAGAGGCGGCCGACGAAATTCCCCTCCGCCACCACGGCATTGAGCGATCCGTCGACATGGGCGAGCGGGTGATCCACCGGCACCAGCATCGGGTGGACGCGCTGGAACAGCCCTTCGGGGCCATTCTGCGCCATGCCGACGAGGCGGATACGAAAGCCCAGCGCGGCGGCTTCGGCAATGTCGGCGGCGATGACGTGACGGATGCCGGTGGTGGCGACCGCGCCGAAATCCAGCTCCGTGCCAAAAGCGAGGCTGGCGAGGATGGTCAGCTTGTGCGCGGCGTCCACGCCGTCGATGTCGAAGCTCGGGTCCGCCTCCGCATAGCCCAGCTCCTGCGCTTCCTTCAGCACCTCCTGGAAGTCGCGGCCTTCCTTCTCCATGGTGGTGAGGATGTAATTGCAGGTGCCGTTGAGGATGCCGTAGACACGGGCGATCTCATTGGCGGCGGCGCCTTCGCGCATCCCCTTGATGACCGGGATGCCGCCCGCGACCGCGGCTTCATATTTGAGCGCGATGCCGCCCTGTTCGGCGAGGCGCGCGAGGTCGAGGCCGTGATGCGCCAGCATCGCCTTGTTCGCGGTGACGAAGGGTTTGCCGGCGGCAAGGCATTGGCGCGCGAGGGTGAGGGCCGGGCCGTCCGACCCGCCGATCAGTTCCACCACCACATCGACATCGTCGCGCGCGGCGAGCGTCGTCATGTCGTCCACCCACTCATAGGCGGAAAGGTCTACGCCGCGATCCTTGTTACGGTCGCGCGCGGAGATGGCGACCACCTGAATCGGGCAACCCGCGCGGCGCGCGATCAGGTCGCCGTTGGTTTCGAGCAGGCGAATGACGCCGCCGCCCACCGTGCCCAGACCGACCAGCGCGACGCGCAGCGGGGCATGGCGGTGCAGATTGGACATGGCGGCTGGTCTTTCGCTGATGAATGAAGTGCGCGCGCTGATAGCCGCCCGCGCGCGCCTGTCCAAGCAAAAGCGTGGTCCGCCGCTACGGCCTTCCTCTTACGCGGGCGCGCGCGTCCGGCCGCAGGGGCCGAGCGCCGCGATCACCAGCGCATAATCCTCGCGCGCGGCGGCGGCGTCCTGCGGGCCGAGCGCGCGGACCGACTGCGCCGGAAGCACGGACGGCAGGCTGCAGGCGAGACGATACCAGAGCAGCGTGCCGGGCTGGGGGGCGTGCGCGGCTTCATCGACGATCTCGCCGAGCGCGACGGCCCAGCGCGGCTCCTGACCCGGCCGGCGCAGGATGGAAAGCGAAACGGGATCGCCGTTCTGCGTGCGCAGGAAAATCTGCGTCTCGCCCTCGCCCGTGATCGTGCCCGCGACATGGAAGGCGTCGCCTACGCCCAATATGCGCGGCGGCGCGTCGGTGGCGACAAGCGCGGCCTGCACCGCCTTCACCTGCGCCAGCCGTTCGGGCGTGGCGGCAATCTGCGCGTCGGGCGCGACCAACTGAAGCTCGCCGGGGCGCGGTGCCGCGCGCGCGAAAAGGATGACGGACGCTTTCTTGAGCTTCGGCAGCTTGCCGCGCGCGTCGACGGGCGCATCGTAAAGATAGGTGACGCGAGGTGCGATTCCCGACTCTCCGCGAATCAGATTCGTCACATCGGCCTCCACAAACAGCCTTTTCCGGCCCGTCGCAGGCGCACCGGCGGCGTCATTCCGGATCGCGACGATGTTGCGGATGCGCACTTGGGCCACGATCGGCGCGCCATCGGACAGATCGGCCACATCGGCGTAGGACAGGGACGCGGCCGAAGAATATGGTGACGCTACCATATTTTGTGCGGCGGCAAAGCCATAGAAAACCGCGGGATCTACGGCAAAAGTGAGGCACAGCGCCCCGAGCGTCGCAAAGGTTGTGGCGGGTTTCATAGTCAGCTTCGTCCTAGGGTTGTAGCTTGTGGCAATCATGTCACATGCAAGTCATTCCGATATGAAATGGTAAACCGAAATAAGGAATTCGATAAAGCGTTTGCGTGCCACGATGCGCCGCGATAGGAGTTTCCGCGGTAGCAAATGAACGGATAGGGGCCACAGGTGACCGGGACACTCCCGGTCGGCTAGGGTCGTTTTTGGCTGATTTGTATAAACCACTGGTAAGTTGAGTTAAGGAGTGTCGTTGCCGAATGGCCTATGCTGACCACTCGCAAGGATCGAGTCGCACGATATCGATCGTCATCGTCGCCCTGATTCACGCTGTTCTCGGCTATGCCTTCGTCACCGGTCTTGGCATGAAATATGTCAAAAAGGCGGCGGAACAGCTGAACGTGATCGACGTGAAGGAGGAACCGCCACCACCGGATGAGGAGCCGCCGCCGCCGCCGCCAGACCAGCCGGTCGAACCGCCGCCGGTCGTCGCGCCGCCGCCGATCGTGCAGACGCCTGTTCAGGCGCCGCCGATCCAGACCGTGAGAACGCCGCCTCCGGTGTTCAACCCGGTTCCGGTCGCCTCGCCCCCGCCCCCGGCACCGCCGCCCCCGCCTGTCGCCGCCACCCGCGCTTCGCCGCGTGGCGCGCCGGGAAGCTGGGTCAGCGACGCCGACTATCCGAGCCGCGCGCAGCGTGAAGAACGCTCGGGCACGGCCGGGTTCCGCCTGGAAATCGGGCCGGACGGGCGCGTCACCAACTGCACCATCACCTCGTCGACCGGTCATGCCGACCTCGACGAAGCGACCTGCCGCCTGCTGCCGCGCCGTGCGCGCTTCAAGCCTGCGACGGGCAGTGACGGGCAGCCGATGGCGGACACCTATAATGGCCGCATCACCTGGCGCCTGCCGGAATAATCGAAATCGGCGGGCGGGCGCATGGGCGCCGCCCCGCCTAGCTGGATCTCATTGAGAGGGAAGTCTTGAACATGTTGATGTATCTCGCAGCCGCGGCTCCGAAGCCGGAAAACCCCTATGGTCTGATGGAAGCTCTGGAACAGGGCGGCACTATCGCATGGACCGTGTTCCTCATCCTGTGCGCCATGTCGGTCGGCACCTTCTATATCCTGTTCACCAAGCTGATCGAACAGCAGAAGGTCATCAACCAGGGCAAGAAGGTCCGCGCGACCTTCTGGCGCGCCGCGTCGCTGCGTGAAGCATCGGCCAAGCTGGAAAAGAACTCGGCCTACAAGCAGATCGTCGATGACGGCATCAAGGCTCAGGAAGAGCATGGCAAGCTGAAGGACCCGGTCGAAGCGCATGACTGGCTGCACGGCTCGCTGGCGCGTTCGGAAGCCGCGATCAACTCGTCGCTGGGCGGCGGTCTCGCCTTCCTCGCGACCGTGGGTTCGACCTCGCCGTTCATCGGTCTGTTCGGTACGGTTATCGGCATCTACCGCGCGCTCATCAAGATCGGCGCCGCCGGTCAGGCGTCGATCGACGCGGTCGCCGGTCCGGTCGGTGAAGCGCTCATCATGACCGCGCTGGGTCTGGCCGTGGCCGTTCCCGCGGTGCTCGCCTACAACTTCCTGCAGCGCCGCAACAAGGCGATCGCCGAGCAGCTCAACGGCTTCACCGTCGACCTGCTGGCCTTCCTGGTTTCGGACGGCGCGGTGAAGCCGACCGTCGCGGCCGCTCCGGCTGCTGCGGCCGCCAAGCCCGCTGCTGCCCCGACCAAGGCCTGATCGGTCTTTTCAAGACGCCGGTGTGAGGACCGGGCGGCGGCTGCGACCGCCCGGTTCCTCCCGCCGATCATGGCTCCCCGCGGCTCCTGTAGTAACGGGGCGCCATCGACACCAAGGTTAGGATAGTATCAATGGCAATGAGTGTTGGCTCCGACGGCGGTGACGACAAGCCGATGTCCGACATCAACACGACGCCGCTCGTCGACGTCATGCTGGTGTTGCTCATCATCTTTCTCATCGCGGTCCCGGTCGTCGTCCAGACGGTCGACTTGCAGCTTCCCAAGGTGGCGTTCGAGCCGACCACGACGAAGCCGGAAAATGTGTCCCTTTCGGTCACGACCGGTTCCGACGGTAGCTGCGCGGTGTTCTGGGGCATGACCCCGGTCAATTCGAGCGAACTGCTCGACCGCGCGGTCAAGAAGCTCGAAGCGGATATCAAGAAGGCAGGCGGCGTCGAAAATCTGACGCCCGAAGATCTGCCCGAAGTGCATATCCGTGGCGACATCAACACCCCCTATCGCTGCATCGGTGGCACCATCTACACGATGCAGCGCGCCGGTTTCCCCAAGGTCGGATTCATTTCCGAACCGGAACCGGGCCAGGGCGTGCAGCGGCTTTAATCTAGGAGTAGTCTCCCATGGCTATGAGTGCCGGCCGCGATGACGGCGAACCAATGGTGGAAATGAACACGACGCCGCTTATCGACGTCATGCTCGTTCTCCTCATCATGTTCATCATCACCATCCCGATCCAGACCCATGCGGTGAAGATCGACCTGCCCCAGAACGCGCCGCCCACGGATACCGTGGTCGACCCGATCAAGAACAAGGTCGCGATCGACGCCGGCGGCGTCATCACCTGGAACGGATCACCGATCGACCTGCTGACACTGCGTCAGTATCTGCAGCAGTCGCTGCGGTTGCCGGTCGAACCGGAGCTTCAGTTCCAGCCCAGCGCCCAGACCCGTTACGTGGTCGTCGACGAGGTGCTGGCTGAGATCAAGCGCGCTGGCGTGACCAAGCTGGGTTTCGTCGGCAACGAACAATATGGCAATTTCTGATCGCTGACCGCCCCGCCGCCCAACGCACGACTTCCCGGAATGCGGGGGTGGGGCGGGCAGAAGCAGAATGCCGATGTTCCGGAGGGTCGCTTCATGCGGCCCTCTTTTTTTATCCCTCGTCCGGGCAGCCGCGGCGTTCCGCAGCACCCGCTGCACCTGACCCGCTCCCCATGCAAAGTCCGGTCCAGCGCGGACGGATCTTAACCTTTGGCTAACCGCGATCTGCGAAAACCGGCGATCGGATAGGCACAGTGCGGGCTTATGGGCGCGGAACCACACATCGAACAGGACCGGACCGCACGGGCGACCGACCGCCGCCCCGTGCACATCCCGGTCAAGGTGCGCCGCCCCGGTGAGACGTGGCACAGCAGCTGCATCGCCGACCTGTCGCTCAGCGGCTTCCGGTTACAGAGTTTCATGAAGCTGGCGCGGGGCACGGACCTGTGGATCATGCTGCCCGGCTTCGAAGGCCGCCGCGCGCATGTGACGTGGAGCCGCGCGCATGAATCCGGATGCACTTTCGAACGCCCGCTGCATCCCGCCATTCTCGACCATATCGTGAAGCTCAGCCAGCACGTCTGATCCGTCCTGCCCGGCGGCACGGCAGTGAGCGGGAACGGGGATGTGGCCGCGGCCTCCGAGCTACGCTCGTATATCGTGGGCAATGGGCGGATATGGCCCGAAACGCCGCCCCGATCCGCACCTGCCCGCCCCTCAGGCCGTCAGCGCATCCTGAAACTGGAGGCTCGCAAGGCGGGCGTAAAGGCCGCCCTGCGCCACCAGCGCGGCATGATCGCCCTGCTCGACGATGCGGCCTCCATCCATCACGAGGATGCGGTCGGCGGCGCGGACGGTCGCGAGCCGGTGGGCGATGACGACGGTCGTGCGATCCCGCATCAGCCGCCCGAGCGCGTCCTGCACCAGCCGTTCCGATTCGGCGTCGAGCGCCGATGTGGCTTCGTCCAGCAGCAGGATCGGCGCGTCGCGCAGCAGCGCGCGCGCGATGGCGATCCTCTGGCGCTGCCCACCCGAAAGGCGCGCCCCGCTTTCGCCGAGGAAGGTGTCCAGCCCCTGCGGCAGGGCGCGCAGGAATGCGTCGGCATTGGCGGCGCGGGCGGCGTCCCAGATCTGCTCGTCGGTCGCATCCCAGCGCCCATAGCGCAGATTGTCGCGCGCCGACGCGGCGAACACGACGCTGTCCTGCGGCACCATCGCCATCGTCGCGCGGATCGCCGCGGGATCGGCCTGCGGCAGAGGCACCCCGTTCAGCAGCACGCGCCCGCTGTCGGGATCGTAGAAGCGCAGCGCGAGCTGGATCAGGGTCGATTTGCCCGCGCCCGAAGGGCCGACGACCGCCACCGTCTCGCCCGGCGCGACGCTGAAGCTGACGCCGTGCAGCGCCGCCTGATCGGGGCGGGTGGGATAATGGAAATGCACATCCTCGAACGCCAGCCGCGCGCCGCCTTCGCCGGTGCCGAGCGGACGAGGCGCGGCGGGCGGTGCGATGTCGGGCTGCGCAGACATAAGCTCGTGCAGCCGGCTCGCCGCGCCCGCGCCGCGCAGCAGGTCGCCCCAGCTTTCCGACAGCGATCCGAACGCGCCCGCGACAAGGCCGCCGGTCAGGACGAAGGCGGCGATGCTGCCCCCCGACAGGTTACCGTTCGCCACATCGAGCGCGCCCTGCCACATCACCGCCGTGATCGACCCGAAGACCAGCGCGATGACCACTCCGGTCATCAGCGCGCGCAGGCGAATGCGCGCCTTCGCGGTCCGGAATCCCGCGCCGACCGTCGCATCGAAACGGGCCGCCTCGCGTGTTTCCTGCCCGAACGCCTGCACGATCTTCATCGCGCCCAGCACTTCGGCGGTGACGCTGCCCACGTCCGCGAGCCGGTCCTGACTGGCGCGCGAAAGGCCGCGCACCCGGCGGCCAAGGCCGATGAGGACGATGAGGATGACCGGGATGCCGAGTAGCAGCATCGCCGCCAGCTTGGGCGCGAGGATGAAGAGATAGGCGAGGCCGCCGATGCCCGTGACGAGGTTGCGCAGCGCGACCGACACGGTGGAGCCGACCACCTGTTCGACGATGGCGGTGTCGGCGGTCATGCGCGACGCGATTTCGGACGGGCGGTTTTCCTCGAAGAAGCGGGGCGCCTGACGCAGCAGATTGGCCTGCGTCGCGCTGCGGATGTCGGCGACGACCCGTTCGCCCAGCCACGACACGAAATAGAAGCGCAGCGCGCTGGCAATGGCGAGCACGACGACGATCATCAGCAGATATTCGAACCAGCGGCTGATGTCCCCGCCGCCCATGAAGCCCCGGTCGATGACGAGGCGAAAGCCGCTGGGGATGCCGAGCGTGGCGGCGGACGACACGATCAGCGCGGCGAGCGCGGCGGCGATACGGCCGGGATAGGCGCGGGCGAAACGCCACAACATAGCGAGGCTGCCGAGCGTCGGGCGCGGCGTCGCCGGGGGCGGGGTCTGCGGTTCGTCCTGCATGGACCCGGCGCTTAGCAGGGCAGGCGCGCGTCCTCAATCCTGCCGGACACGAAGGCTCACGCGTCGGGCGCGACCGCGTCGGCCCAGCGCATCACCTGCCGCGCGTCACCCGCGCCGGTCAGCGCATAGGCCATGTCGCCCCGCTCCCAGTAGGCGATGGTTTCGCCCGCGCGGCGCGCCATCAGCGGCGTCGCTTCCGCCGGGGTTTCCGCCCGGTCGGCGAAGAGCGAGAGATGGTCGCCGTCGGGCGTCGTGACGCTCATGGCGACGGCGGGGCTGCCCGGCGAGGGGACGAGCTGCACATCGGTGACGCGCCAGCCTGCCGGGAGCGTCGGCAGCGACAGGCCTGCCGACCGCGCGACCTCCTCCCGGTCCAGGGGCGCGCTTTCGATCTTCGACGCCATCGCCTGCCGCAGAAGGCCCGCGCGGCGGGACGCGGCGGCTTCGTCGAGGAAGCTGCTCGCCTGCGCGGGCTGCGGAAATTCGCCCAGCGCGCCGCGCGCGATCCAGCCGGTCGCGACTAGCGCGGCGACGGCGGCGGCCCTGCCCATATGCCGCCATAGCCGACCCCCGTCATTGTCATTGGCCACCGGCAGGCGCGTGTCGCGCGCGCGGCCCACAAGGGTGCCCTTCGTCCCGTCCTTCATCAGGCGGAAGTCGATATGCGGCCAGCGCCTGCGCCAGCGCCGCGCGACGAGGCGCTCGCCGGGGCGGGCGGCATCGTCCAGCAGCACGACACCGCCGGACGACAGGCGCGAAAACAGGCTGTCCGCCGCGCCCCGCACCAGCGGATGCACGCTCCATGGCGGACCGTCAATGATGAGCAGGTCGATGCGTTCGGGCAGATGATCGACCGCATACCAGCGGCCCGGCCAGTCGGCGCTTTCGTGAGTCAGCGGGGCGTGGCGGATGTCTACGTCAAGCCCATGGTCGCCGAGCCACTGGCGCGTCGCATCGACAAAGCCGCCATGCTGGTCGAAACTGTGCAGCCGCCCGCCGCCATGCAGTTGCAGCGCCCGCGCCGCGATGAGCGAGGACGCGCCCGCGCCCAGTTCCACCACATGCGCCGGGCGCAGCCGGGCGATTTCGCGCACGATATGGCGCAGGAAACCGACATCGGCCTTCCAGCTTCCCAGATGCGGCAGCGCGTCGTGCGGCAGGTCCAGCTCGTCGAGCAGCGCGCGCTTGTCGGCGGGGCGGCCGCCCGACAGGCTGGCGAGCAGCCACGGCCAGCCGATCGCGCCGAAACCGATCCGCCACGCCATGTCGGACGCGCGGCGGCGCAGGTCCGTGCGCGCGCCATCCTCCTCTTCGAGCGGCAGGAAGCGGGTAAGCTCGCGCGATGTCACGGGACGGGACGCTCCTCTGGCGGATGGGGCCGGACCTGTGCATATGGCACTGGACCGCGCCGTCAATCGCGCATGACAGGAAGGCCGATGATCCGTCTCATTTCAGCGACCGTCGAACGCTGGCCCGTCCGGGGCGCCTTCATCATCAGCCGGGGAGCCAAGCGCCATGTCGATGTCGTGGTCTGCACCGTGAGCGACGGCGCGCATGAAGGCCGGGGCGAGGGCACCGCCATCTATTATGAAGGCGAGAGCGCGGAGGGCTGTGTCGCGGCGCTGCGCTCCTATGCCGGGCCGATGGAGCGCGAGGCGCTGCTCTCCCACATGCCGCGCGGAGCGGCGCGCAACGCGCTGGACTGCGCGCTGTGGGATCTGGAGGCGAAGCGCGCGGGCGCGCCGGTGTGGCAACTGGCGGGCCTTGCAAAGCCGCAGCCGATGCCCACCGCCTTCACCATCAGCCTTGGCGATCCGGCGACGATGGAAGCGGATGCGCGGGCGGCGGCGGAGCGGGGCTTCGCGCTCCTCAAATGCAAGCTGACGGGCGAGGGCGACCGGGCGCGGATCGCGGCGGTGCGGCAGGGTGCGCCCGACGCGCGGCTGATCGTCGACGCCAACGAAAGCTGGCACGATCGCGACATCGCGGCGGAGGCGGCGGCGCTGGCCGCTCTGGGTGTCGAGATGGTGGAGCAGCCCGTGCTGCACGGGCAGGAGGGGCGGCTGTCGGGCGTGGCGTCCCCGGTACCGCTCTGCGCCGACGAGAGCTGCCACACGCGCGCCGACCTCGACCGGCTGGGCGATTTCGATGCGGTCAATATCAAGCTCGACAAGGCGGGCGGGCTGACCGAGGCGCTGGCGCTGCGGGCGGAGGCGCGGGCGCGGGGGTTTCGCGTGATGGTCGGCTGCATGCTCGGCACCTCGCTCGGCATCGCGCCCGCCGCGCTGGTGGCGCAGGGGGCGGACTGGATCGACCTGGACGGCGCGCTGCTGCTGGCGGAGGACCGGGCGGGCGGGCTGACGGTCGAGGGCGGGATGTTGCAGCCGGGGACGCTGTGGGGGCTGGGGCGGTAGGCAACTCCGTCCTCCCCTGTAAGGGGAGGGGGACCGGCGCAGCCGGTGGAGGCACGCGCTCGGCTACGGCTTCCCGCTGACGTCCCGCACCGGCTGGACCGGGGGATAGGGCATGATCGCGCTGCCGTCCGGCGCGGCGGTGAAGCTGGTCTGCGTCGGATAGGCGAACTCGATCCCCTCCGCCTTGAACCGTTTCCAGATGGCGAGGCCGATGCGGTGGCGCATCTGGAAATAATCGTGATGATCGGGATCGGGCACGTCGAAATTGAGCTGATAGTCGAGGCTGCTCGCCCCGAAGGCGACGATCCCTGCGTTGACGAAGATCATGCCCTCCCCCTCCACGATGGCGCGCAACAGGGCCGGGATCGCCTCCGCCTTCTCGTCCGGCGTCTGGTAGATGATGCCGATGGCGTAGGTCACGCGGCGCTGGGTCAGCGTCTGGAGGCTGGTGATCTCCTTCTGCAGCAGGTTGGCGTTGGACATGACCTTTTTTTCGCCGCTCATGGCGCGAAGGCGCGTGCTTTTGAGGCCGATGCGTTCGACGCGCGCGGTGGTCTGGTCATAGGTGATGACCTCGCCCCGGCGGAACGGCTTGTCGAAGATGATGGAAAGCGCGGCGAACAGGTCGGAAAAGATGCCCTGCGCGGCGAGACCGATCGCGATGCCGCCGATGCCGAGGCCCGCGACGAGGCCGGTGACGTTGACGCCCAGATTGTCGAGCACGACGATGGTCGCGATGGCGAACAGGGCGAAGGTGACGAGCACGCGGATGAGGCCCATCGCGTTGGCCAGCGTCTCCGCCCCGCCATCCTCCGCCAGCGTCTTGCGCTCGATGAGGCCAAGGATGATCTCCCGCGCCCAGATCGCGCCCTGAAAGACGGTGGCGATGGTGAAGAGGAAAGCGACCGTGCGGAACAGGCTTTCGGGTGCGTCGGCATAGCCCACGACCAGCCGCGCCGCGACCATGATGCGGAAGAAATGGCCTGTTCTGGACGCGGCGCGGCCAACGACATTGGCGTAGCTCAGGGGATCGCCCCGCGTCCCGCGCCAGCGCTTGCCCGCGCCCTTGAGCGCGGAAAGGGCGAGATAGATGAGAACGCCCGCGCCGAAGGCGATCAGGATCGAAAGATAATGGACCTGCACCCAGTGCGTCGTCGTGTGCCACATCTCGGCCAGATTGGGTGCTGGAAGATCGAGGTCGAGAGCGGGGGCGGCGGTCTTCTTGTCGGCCATGATGTCCTGTCGATCCGGTGGATCACGCCGCCTTGGGCAGCGGGGCGCAATCCGAAATAGCGTCGAGGAAGGCGATGAGGCCGCGTTCCTCGCGCGAGAGATAGCGCGTCCGGCGCGGCAAGCGAAGCCCTGCGCGCCATTCGTCCTGCCCTTCGTGACAGAGCGCGATCAGGGCGGGGTGAACATAGCTTTTGCGGCTGATCGCGGGGGTGTTGCCCAGCGCCTGCGCCACCGGGTCGAGCAGTTGCTTCAGCGTCACGTGGCCATCGGCCAGCGTCCCGAACGCGATGGCGGTGGCGCCCCATGTGCGGAAATGCTTGGCGGTGAAGGGACCGCCCATGGCCTCGGCGATATAGGCGTTGACGTCGTTCGAGGTGATCGGGCGCGGATCGCCGTTCTCGTCGAGATACTGGAAGAGGTGCTGCCCCGGCAGATCCTGCACCTGCCGCACGAAGCGGAGCAGCCGCGCGTCGGTGATCGTCTGCTGCTGTTCCTTGCCCGACTTGGCGCGGAAGCGGAGCGTCAGCGATTTGCCGTTGAGGTCGACATGGCGGCGGCGCAGCGTGGTCGCGCCGAAACTGTTGTTGGTCGTCGCATAATGTTCGTTGCCCACGCGCAGCTTGGCGAGATCGAGCAGGCGCACGACCGCAGCGACGGTCCTGTCCTTGCGCAGCCCGCGCTTCGACAGGTCGCTTTCGAGGCGCGCGCGCAGCCGGGGCAGGGCGCGCCCGAATTCGGGGCAGCCGGCATATTTCTCCGCCTCGCGCGCGGCGCGGAAATCGGGGTGATAGCGATATTGGCGGCGACCCCGGTCATCGTAGCCCACCGCCTGAATATGGCCCCATGGCGACGGGCAGAACCAGCAGTCGCGATAGGCGGGCGGCAGGGCGATGCGGTTGAGCCGGTCGATCTCGTCCCGGTCGGTGATGCGATCGCCCGTCGCGTCATAATAGGCCCAGCCGCGTTTCAGGGCGCGGCGCGTGATGCCGGGAATGCTGTGGTCCGCATGGGTGACGCTGGGCTGGGGCATGGCTGTCCTTCTCATGCCCGAAAACCCGCCGTTCATCGCTTCGTTCCGCAACCCCTGGGGCCGCGGGCCGTTGACCCACCTCCCCCCAAGCCGGAGAAGTGCCATGCCATCCGTTGACCAAAGCCGTATCCTGATCGTCGCCACCGACGGTTTTGAGCAGTCCGAACTGTTCGATCCGCGCCAGAGCCTGATCGACGCAGGCGCGAAAGTGACGCTCGCCTCGCCCGCGACCGATCCCATTCAGGGCATGAAGCATGATGAGAAGGGCGACACGATCACCCCCGACATCACATTGGATCAGGTGAAGATCGAGGAATATGACGGGCTGCTGCTGCCCGGCGGTGTCGCCAATCCCGATACGCTGCGCACCAACGACAAGGCCGTCGAGATCGTGCGCAACTTTGCCGTATCGGGCAAGCCGGTCGCCGCGATCTGCCACGGGCCGTGGCTGCTGGTGGAGGCCGATGTGGTCGACGGGCGGACGGTTACGTCATGGCCCTCGGTCCGCACCGACCTTGCCAATGCGGGGGCGAGCGTCGTGGATCGCGAAGTGGTGGTCGACGGCAATCTCATCACCAGCCGCAAGCCGGACGATATTCCCGCCTTCGTCGACGCCTTCAAGGCTGCCGTAGCGGATGTTGCCACAGCGGACGCCTGAGGAAAGAGCCGCTGCCGCCGCCCGGCTGCCGCCAGGGCACGGGGCGGCGGCGCAGCACCGAAAGATGCGCCAGCGCGAGGAGCGCGCTGACGGTGGCGAGCGGCGTCATCCACGGCAGCAGCGCGGGTTCGAGCAGGGCTGCGATCCCCGCCAGCGTCAGGATGCAGAGCGCGGTGACAAAGGCGCGCGCCTCGCCATCGGGACCGCGCAGCCAGAAAAGGCAGGTAGCGACGCCGGTCAGGAACGCGGCCGCGAAAGCGACGGCTTCGACCGGCACGCTCGCGCTCAGCGCCATGAGCGGCAGCAGGAACAGGGCGATGCGCATGCGCGTCTGGCGCGCCAGTGCGTTGGCGCACAGCGGATAGAGCAGCGTTTCGCCCGCCAGCGCCGCCAGCAGGATCGCGGCGGCGCGACCCCCGTGGCCGCTCGCCAGCGCGCCGAGCGCGGCCGCCCCCCATGGCAGCAGGCGCCGGGGCGTCATGCGGATATGGCTGATCCACGATTCCGCGCCGCGCAGCGTGAAGCGCCGGTCGGCGAGGCGCAACTGGAAGCCGCCCAGCAGGAACAGCGCCATCGTCGCGTGCGGCAGGATCGCGGGCGCGAGCACGGGCGCGGCCAGCAGCAGGCCGAGCAGCAGCCCGTGCGCGAGGCTGACGAGGCGCAGCTCGCCGCTCATGCGGGCAGCCCCTGCCGGGCGACCAGCGCCGCCTGAAGATCGCGCCGCGCCGCGTCCTTCGCACGGCGGCTGACATAGGTGTCCAGCCCGATCTGGAGCGCGAGCATCATGAAGATGAAGGGCTGATAGGCGATGCCCACGAACAGCGATCCGATCATATAGACGACATGCCCCTGCTGGAGCGCGAGAGCGAAGGGCGCGATCCACGCGTCCTGCGGTCCGTCGCGGGTGCGGAAGCGGCGGCGGATCGCTTCGGTGCGGATGAAACAGATGCCGTGCAGCAGCGCCCAGAGGGCGAAACCGAAATAGCCCTGTTCGCCCAGCATCTCGAAATAGGCGCTGTGATAGGCGCGGCCCTTGTCGGTGACGAGGCGGCTTTCGACGCGCGTGCCCGCGCCGTCGCTCACCGTTTCGCGGGTGTGGTAGGTGAAGCTGTTGGCGAGATAATTGTCGAACCCGCCGCCGCCGGGGTGCTGCTTCACATAGTCGAGCGTCCACATCCACACAGCGACGCGGGTGGAGGCGCTTTCGTCGCCCTGATGATTCTCGATGGTCTTCATCCGGTCGGTGAAGCTCGCGGGCAGGAAGGGGATGGCGGCGAGGCCCGCGAAGGCGAGCAGCGGCGCGTAGACGAATTTCCGCTTTGACCGCATCAGCATCATGCCCGCAAGTATGACGAGGCAGACAAGGCCGGTGCGCGCTTCGGTGCCGATGGGCATCAGCATGCAGGCGAAGCACAGGCAGTAGGCAAAGAGCTTCACGCGCCAGTCGGGCGGGAAAACTGTGCCATGATGCGTGAACCAGAGGATGAGCGGGATCAGCGAGATGGCGACGCAGGAGATGATGGAGCCTTCGTAAAGGCCGCTGTTATTCTCTACCATCAGGTTGAGCACGCCGTAGCCGCCGCCCGACAGCGCCGTCTTCATGCCGCCGTTGATGATGATCGTGCTCGCGCACAGGATCATGAAAAGCGCCAGCGCCTCGATCCGCAGCCTTGTGCGCAGGACGAGGGGAAGGAACACGCCCGCGACGATCGCCTTCCACACCCAGTTCCATTTCGTCATCGCCTCCAGCGGGAAGTCGGCGGTCATGGTGGTGTAGCCGCACCAGGCGAGCAGCAGCAGCATCAGCCCCTGCCGCGCGGAGAAGCGGCAGTCCTTCTTGTCGTCCACCGCCAGCCACGCCCCCACCATCAGCGCGAAGGCGATGGCGGAGATGGGAATGGCGTTGAGCAGGAAATAGGACAGCCGCTGGGGCGAGACGATGTCGATATAGGCGTAGAGCGCGACCAGCAGGAACGGGCGCCTGAGGCCCATGACGCCGAACAGCCCCAGAAAGGCGAGGAAGAAGAGGTCACGCATCGGCCGGAGCCTCCGCGCCCATGTCCGATTCGTCCGGCGCGGGATCGCGGTCCAGATCGGCGCGCGGCAGCAGCCGCCACGCCGCCAGCAGAATCGCGCCATGGCTTACCAGCAGGGACAGCGCGTCGATCATGGGAGAAGGATGGTTCCGGTCAGCACGGCCCTTTCCCTAGCGCGACAGAGTTTATGGGCCGTTAAACCTTTTCGGGCAGACCGTGCGGGCTATGACTCGCATTCTTCATGTGCTGGACCACAGCCTGCCGCTGCACAGCGGCTACACCTTCCGGACACGGGCGATCCTGCGCGCGCAGGTGGCGCGGGGCTGGGAGGTGCGCGGCATCACCGGGCACCGCCACACCGCGCAGGGACCGCTGGTGGAGGAGGTCGACGGTCTCATCTTCCACCGCACGCCCGGCATCGCGGCGGAGGGCAATCCGCTGATTCGCGAATGGCGCGACATCGCCGCCCATGCCGACGCCATCGACGCGCTGGTGCGGCAATGGCGGCCGGACATCATCCACGCCCATTCCCCCGTGCTGAACGCCATGGCGGCGCAGAAAGTGGCGAAGCGTCACGGCCTGCCCCTGATCTACGAGATTCGCGCCTTCTGGGAGGATGCGGCGGTCGGCAACGGCACCGGCGTCGAGGGCAGCCCGCGTTACTGGCTGACGCGTCAGCTCGAAACCCATGCGGTGCGGCAGGCGGATGCGGTGGCGGTGATCTGCGAAGGGCTGCGCGGCGACCTGATCGCACGTGGCGTCGATCCCGCCCGGATCGTCGTGTCGCCCAACGGCGTCGATATGGACCAGTTCGGCACGCCGGTGCCGCGCGACCCGGCGCTGACGGCGAAGCTGGGGCTGGAAGATGCCGATGTCGTCGGCTTCATCGGCAGCTTCTATGATTATGAAGGGCTGGATGACCTGATCGCCGCCATGCCGCGACTCGTGCGCGCCCGGCCGAAGGCGAAGCTGCTGCTGGTGGGCGGCGGCCCGCGCGAGGATGCGCTGCGCGATCAGGCGACGGCATCGCCCTTCGCCGACCGCATCCGCTTCGTCGGGCGCGTGCCGCATGACGAGGTCGAACATTATTATGCGCAGGTCGACGTGCTTGCCTATCCGAGGAAAGCGATGCGCCTCACCGATCTGGTGACGCCATTGAAGCCGCTGGAGGCGATGGCGCAGGGGCGGCTGGTTGCGGCGTCGGGCGTTGGCGGCCATCGCGAACTGATCGAGGATGGCGTCACCGGCACGCTGTTCGCTCCGGACGATCCGGCGGCGATCGCGCAGGCTCTCGCGGGTCTGTTCGCGCAGCGGGCGCAGTGGGACGAGCGCCGCGCCGCCGCCCGCGCCTTCGTCGAGGCTGAGCGTAACTGGGCCGCCAACATCCTGCGCTACGAACCCGTTTACGAGCGGCTGCTCGCCCGCCCCGCCGACGCGCGGGCGGCGGCCTGAGCGGCGGACATGATGCGACATTCCCGCAGGGCAGGCACGATGGCGGCGCTGGGCGCGCTGGCGGCAGCGCTGGCGGTGCTGTTCATGCCGGTCGGCCTCATCGAAACGGTCGTCGCGTCGAGCGGCATCAGCGAGGCGGTGCCCGCCGCCGCACCGCCGCTGGGACAGACGGCACGGCTGCTGCTGGCGGGCTTTGCCGGGCTGATGGCGGCGGGGATCACGGGATTGACGGCGCGCACGCAGGACGGTGGGCGCGAGGATAGTGAAGAGCAGGTGCGCGAGCCACGCGCCCGAGGAGCAAAGACAATGGGTTTCGCCTTTTCCAAGCTGACCGCGCTGGCACGGGGCCGCGCTGCCCCTGTCGAGGATGCGCCGGTGCCTGCGCTGCGCCGCGCCGACGCGCATCCCGACGCGCCGGCGCGCGCGCCGATCTTCGCCAGCAAGGATTTCGACGGCCTGGATATTTTCGACCGCGCCCCGCCCGCTGACGAGGCCGCGGCCCCCGCCGAACCGACCTTCCTGCGCGCCGCTCCCCCCGCGTTGGAGCCGGACGTGGAAGAGGCGGAGCCGCTGTGGGACGAGCCTTTGTCCTTCGCCGCTCCCGCCGACCGCCGGCCCGCCGACCGCCTGGAAGAGCCGCTCGCGCCGCTGCCGCTCCGCGCGCCGACGCAGGGTCTGTCGATCACCGAACTGACCGAGCGGCTGGAACGCGGCCTGTCGCAGCGCACCCGCGCCACCGTGCCGCCCGTCGCATGCAGCGGCGTCATCGCCGACATGCCGGTCGCGCAGCCCGTGCCGGTGCGCGACCATGTCGCCCGCGATACCGACGCCGCACTGCGCGAGGCGCTGGGCACGCTGCGGTCGATGGCGGGCCGCCGATAGGGCGTTACCAGTCGGCGATGGTCAGGGCGGAAATTTCGACCCACGGACCATATTGATCCTGTCCGCTGGCATCGACCTGGATGTCGGCGACGAAATGGCCGGGGAGAGCGAACTCGGCCGATTCGATCCCCTCATGATAGGCCGCGGCGCGCTCGGCGGCGTTCGGCCCGTGCAGGCGCAGGCGGACGATGTGGCGGCGCCCTTCGAACAGGGCGCTGGCCCAGGGACGGCTGGTCGCCCGCTCGATCTCCGTGGTGCGCCCCCCGCGCACGATCAGATGCGCCAGCAGGCGGGACAGCGGATCGGACCCTCTTGGCCCGATCGCTTTGTTTCGGACCAGATTGGCGGAACCCGATTGCGGAACAACTCTTGTCATTGGCCATGGCTCCTGCGATAAGTGTTCATGAAATGTTCTATCCTTCGCGACACCCGTGCGCCCGGTTCGCGCCCCAGCCGCAGGTCGAAGACCAGTCGCGGATCGCGCACGCAATCCCGCCCGAACCGCGTCGGCGGAATGTGGAATTCCCGCAGAAACTTCTCGATTTTCATCAGCAACATCAAATTCTTCTCCCCCGTGAACCGCGACTCGTGCCCCGCGATTCGATAGGCAGATTCCTATCTCTAACCCAATTTCCTACTTGTCTAGGAAAATTCCTATCATTATGGACCTGATATGGATGAATCTCAGCACGCCCGCATCGCTCTCGACCGGCTGATCGCCGAACGGGGGGAGAATTATGCCGATCTGTCGCGGCTGATCGGGCGCAATCCCGCCTATATCCAGCAGTTCATCAAGCGCGGCACGCCCCGCAAGCTGGACGAGGACGACCGGCGCGTTCTGGCGCGCTATTTCGGCGTGGCGGAAGAAATGCTGGGGGCGGCCGCGCCCGATCCGGCGCGCCTCGCCACGCGCGGGCGCAGGCTGCCCGCGGTCGTCGCCGTGCCCCGGCTGGCGCTGGGCGCATCGGCGGGCGTGGGATCGCTCGACGACGATGAGCGGGCGGCGGGCGCGCTGGCGTTCGACGCGGGCTGGCTGCGCCACATGGGGGTGCGACCGCAGCGCGTGTCGATCATCCGCGTCGACGGCGAATCGATGGCGCCCACGCTCAACGATGGCGACGACATCATGGTCGACCATGACGATGCCGCCGACCGGCTGCGCGACGGCATCTATGTGCTGCGGCTCGACGGCGTGCTGATGGTGAAGCGCGTGGCGATGGGGCCGCTGCGCGGACGCTTCAGCGTCCTGAGCGACAACGCCCATTATCCCGACTGGGCCGACATCGACCCCGAACTGGTCGACATTGTCGGGCGCGTCGTGTGGACCGGGCGGCGGTTGCACTAGTGTGGTGGATTTGAAATACGCTACATAGTGCGGCAAGGCGGTGAGCGTATTTCAAATCCATAAACCACAATAGAATCATGTAGTTACCAGTGACCCTGATGAATCTGAAGTTCGCTCAGCCTCACCGGATAATGTGACGAACTTCAGATTCGGGTCACTAGGACGCTGCGATGCGCATCTGTGTCGCCGCACGAGGAGATACGCACGCATGAACGACAATGGCGCGGTGATCGCGAAGGCGCTCGAATGGCGCGGCGCGCCGATGGCGCTGGCGACGGTGGTGTCGACCTGGGGATCGGCCCCGCGCCCACGCGGCAGCCATATGATCGTCCATGCCGATGGCCGTTTCGAAGGCAGCATATCAGGCGGCTGCGTCGAAAGCGACGTGCTGCAACGCGCCGCCGAGGTGATCGCCGGGCGGGACGCGCATCTTCAGACCTACGGCGTCGCCGACGGCGATGCGTGGGAGGTGGGGCTGCCCTGCGGCGGCGAGATCGCGGTGCTGGTGCAGCCGGTGAGCGGCAAGGGCTTCCCGCCCGCCCTGTTCGAACGCATCATGGAGGAAAGCGGGCAGGGCCGCGCGCTGACGCTCTGCACCGATCTTGCCACCGGGATCACGCGCGAGGGAAGGGCGGAGGGCGAGTTCCTCAACCGTTACGATCCGCCCCGGCGGCTGCTGATCGTGGGGGCGGTGCAGATCGCGCAGAGTCTGGTGCCACTGGCGCAGGCGATCGGGGTGACGCCGGTGGTGATCGACCCGCGCGGGCGTTTCCTGACGCCCGAGCGCTTTCCCGGCGTCGAGCTGGACGACCGCTGGCCCGACGAGGCGGTGGCGGCGCGCGCGCCCGGCGAGGCGACGGCGGTGGTGACGCTGAGCCATGACATCAAGATCGACGATCCCGCGCTCGCGGCGGCGCTGCGTGCGCCGACCGGCTATATCGCGGCGCTGGGATCGCGCCGCAGCCATGCCGCCCGGCTGGAGCGGCTCGGCGCGGCGGGCTTCGGGGCGGAGGATCTGGCGCGGATCGACGGGCCTGCAGGGCTGGACATCCGGGCGGTCGGCGCGGCGGAGATCGCGCTGTCCATCGCCGCCGGGATGATCGCGGGCTTCAATGCGGTGTGCTGAGGGGAAAGTTTGCCCTCCGCCGCAAGGGTGGCGGAGGGCATATCCTCAAGGCTGTCGGGCACCAAGGACATGGCGCGGATATCAGAGAGTCTGCAAACGGCAATACCCAAAATGCGGTATAACCCAATTATTCATTCGTAAAATTTCCCGGTTTTGTAATTTTATTGCAATTTCAGCAGCATCGCCCGCCGCCTTTTCCGCCATATTTCGCCTCTTGTCGGTCCCGGAAAAAGGCGGTGCGGTCCATCGGCTGCCGGTCGGGGTGATGCGCCGCCATATGCGCGACATAGGCGTCATAATCGGGCAGCCCCACCATGAGTCGCGCGCTCGCCCGCAGGCGGTGGAAAAGGCCGCTCATGCCGCCGCACCCGCTGCCTGCGCGCCGATCTCCCGCACGCTCGGCGCGTCCGCACGCCGCGCGGCGAGGCAGGCGCGGATCGTGAAGCCGAGCAGCGAGAGCACAACGAGGAGGAAGATCGCCACCAGCGCGGCGTCGACCCGGTCGTTGAAGACGATGGCGTTCATTTCCGCCGCCGACCTGGCGGGCGCCAGCAATTCTCCCCGCTCCGCCGCCGCGCCGAATTTGCGCGCATGGGCGAGGAAACCGACCTTGGGATCGGCGGAGAAGAGCTTGAGCCAGCCCGCCGACAGTGTGCACACAAGCAGCCAGCCCGCCGGCACCATCGTCACGAACGCATAACGCTCTCGCTTCATGCGGAAAAGGACGGCGGTGCCGAGCATCAGCGCGATGGCCGCGAGCATCTGGTTGGAGATGCCGAACACCGGCCAGAGCGTGTTCACGCCGCCCAGTGGATCGGTGACGCCCTGATAGAGGAAGAAGCCCCATGCCGCGACGGTTAGGCCCGTGGCGACGAAGCCGGGCCACTGCCGCGCGCTGTCCTTGAAGGAGGGCACGGCGAGCGCGATCAGATCCTGCAGCATGAAACGCCCCGCGCGCGTGCCCGCGTCCACGGCCGTCAGGATGAAGAGCGCTTCGAACAGGATCGCGAAATGATACCAGAAGGCCTTCATGCCCACGCCGCCGACCACATGGCTGAAAATTTCCGCCATCGCCACGGCCAGAGTCGGCGCGCCGCCCACGCGCGAAATGATGCTGTGTTCGCCCACATCTTTCGCCGTCTGCGCGATCAGGTCGGGGGTGATGGGAAAGCCCATGGCGGTGACGGCGGCGGATGCGCTCGCGGCGTCGGTGCCGATCAGCGCGGCGGGGCTGTTCATCGTGAAATAGATGCCGGGGTCGAGGATCGACGCGCCGACCAGCGCCATGATCGCCACGAACGCCTCCATCAGCATCGCGCCATAGCCGATCATCGGCGCGTCGCCCTCGCTCGCGATCAGCTTGGGCGTGGTGCCGCTGGCGATGAGCGCATGGAAGCCTGACACCGCCCCGCAGGCGATGGTGATGAACAGGAAGGGGAAGAGGCCGCCCGCCCACACCGGCCCGTCGCCGCCGACGAACTGGGTGACCGCGTGCATCTTCAGCGGCGGGGCCATGATGACGATGCCGATGGCGAGCGCCGCGATCGCCCCGATCTTGAGGAAGGTCGACAGATAGTCGCGCGGCGCGAGCAGCAGCCAGACCGGCAGGACGGAGGCGACCGCGCCATAGCCGATCAATATCCAGCAGAGCTGCACCGGCGTGAAGGTGAAGGCCGGTCCCCAGACGGGCGACGCTGCGACCGCCTGCCCGTAGACGATGGCGGCGATCAGGCCGATCAGGCCCAGCAGCGACACTTCGCCGATCCGCCCCGGCCTGATCCAGCGGGTATATGCGCCCATCAGCATGGCGAGCGGCACGGTCGCGGCGACCGTGAACATGCCCCACGGGCTTTCGGCCAGCGCCTTCACCACGATCAGCGCCAGCACCGCGAGGATGATGACCATGATCATGAAGGCGCCGAACAGCGCGATGGTGCCCGCCGCCTGCCCCATTTCCATGCGGATCAGTTCGCCCAGCGACTTCCCGTCGCGCCGCATCGAGATGAAGAGGACCATGAAATCCTGCACCGCGCCCGCCAGCACCACGCCCGCGATGATCCACAGCGTGCCGGGGAGGTAGCCCATCTGCGCGGCGAGCACCGGACCCACCAGCGGCCCCGCCCCCGCGATGGCGGCGAAATGATGGCCGAACAGCACGGTGCGGTCGGTCGCGACATAATCGAGACCGTCCGCGCGCCGGATCGCGGGCGTGGGCCGCGCGGGATCGAGCCGCATGACATGGCGTGCGATGAACAGCGCATAATAGCGATAGGCGACGAGGAAACAGCTCACCGCCGCGACCACGATCCAGAGCGCGTTGACATTTTCCCCACGCGAGACGGCAACGACGCACAGCGCCACCGCGCCCAGGATGGCGGTCAATATCCATGGGATGTGCCGGGTCACGCAGGCCTCGCTGGAACGGGATCGGAAAGCCCGCACCCTAGGCATCCTGTCCCGGAAGGCAAGCTGCCCGCCGCATCGGAACGGAAGCGGCGGCTCGCTGGTTCCCTTTCTCCCCGCCCGATCAGGATGGCCATGACCCGCGACCCCCATGCCTTCGACCCGCCGCCCGAGGCACGGCAATTCTACACCGACAGCCTGCGGGAACTGGTGAGTTCCGGCATCCCCTTCATGCTGTCGGGCACCTATGCGCTGGGCTGCTACACCGGGATCGTGCGGCCGACCAAGGATCTGGACGTATTCTGCAAGGCGGGCGACGCGCCCCGCATCCTCGCCCATTTCCGGCAGCTTGGCCATGAAGTCGAGTTCGAGGACGAACGCTGGATCGGCAAGGTGTGGCAGGGGGACAATTTCTTCGACGTCATCTACAATATCTCGTCGGCCAGCCTGCCCGTGACGGAGGAATGGTTCCGCAGCGCCGCCCATGCCGAAGTCTATGGCGTCACCGTGCGCATCACCCCGCCGACCGAATTCATCCTCTCCAAAATCTATATTCAGGACCGCTACCGCTACGACGGCGCGGACGTGGCGCACATGATCCTGAAACAGCATGAGGCGATCGACTGGCAGAAGCTGCTCGACGCGGTGGAGCTGCACTGGGAAGTGCTGCTCATCCACCTTCTCAACTTCCGCTTCATCTATCCGACCGAACGGCACTGCATTCCGCTCTGGCTGTTCGAGGAACTGCTGGGCCGGTTGCAGACGCGCGCCGAACTGCCGGTGCCCAACATCCGCGTGTGCCGGGGGCGGCTGCTGTCCCCGCGCGATTATCTCGTCGACATCACCGACTGGGGCTTCGCCGATGTTGTCGGCAAGGGACTGGAGGAAAGCCATGAGCGCAACAAGTGACGCCGAAGCGAGGTTTGGCCCGCCGGGCAGCCTGACCGTCGCCGCGATCGGCGACCTGCACGTGACCGAAGCGTCGGAGCATAAATATCGCGACCTTTTCGCCGAAATTTCGCAGAAGGCGGACGTGCTGGCGCTGTGCGGCGACCTCACCAATTTCGGCAAGACGCGCGAGGCGGAGATCCTGGCTGAAGACCTGCGCGCCTGCACCATTCCCACCGTCGCGGTGCTGGGCAATCACGATCATGAATGCGGCCAGCCGCAGGAAGTCGCGCGCATCCTGCACGGCGCGGGCGTCACCGTGCTGGACGAGCAGGCGGTCGAGATCGGGGGCGTGGGCTTTGCCGGGGTGAAGGGCTTTGTCGGTGGCTTCGGGCGCGGTGAGCTGGGTGCGTTCGGCGAAGCGGCGATCAAGGGCTTCGTCGAGGAATCCATCAACGAAGCGCGCAAGCTCGAAAACGCGCTCCGCTCGCTGCGGACGGAGCGGGTCGTGGCGGTGCTGCATTATGCGCCGGTCGCCGAAACCGTGGCGGGCGAACCGGCGGAAATCTTTCCCTTTCTCGGGTCGTCGCGCCTCGCCGACGCGATCGACCGTTTTGACAATGTGCGTTTCGCGGTCCATGGCCATGCCCATCGCGGCACTTTCGAAGGGAAGACGCCGCGCGGCGTGCCAGTCTATAACTGCGCGCAATTTGTGGTGTCGGAACAGTTCGGCCGGCCCTATGCGCTGATCGCGGTGTAGGCGCCGCTCCGATCGGCGCTGCGGCGGCCGCAAGGGAGGCAGGCGGACGATGGCGGATCGGGCAGGCAGGGGGAGCAGGACGCGGCGGCTGGCGCTGATGGCGATGCTGGCGCCGCTCGCTTCCTGCGTCGCGCCGGGCACGAATCGCCCAACGCCGCAGCCTGTCGCGCAGGCCGCCCCGCAACCGTCCAGCCCTGCGCCCGCTCCGGTGCAGCCGGTCGCTCCGGTCGAATGGCAGGACCGCCCGGTTCTGCCCGGCCAGTGGACCTATGCGGCTGACGCGGGCGGGTCCGTGGCGGCATTCGGCGCTGACGGGCGGCTCACGCTGCGATGCGACCGGGCGGCGGGGCGCGTGGCGCTGGGCGGGCCGGGCGCGGCGGCATCGGTGACGGTGCGGACCAGCTACGGCGCGGCGTCCTGGCCTGCCACGGCGGGAAGCACCCCCGGCACATGGATCGCGGCGCGGGCGGCGTCCGATCCGGTGCTCGACCAGATCGCTTACAGCCGGGGCAAGATCGCGGTCGAAGTGCCGGGTCAGCCCGCGCTCATCCTGCCGGCCTGGGCGGAACTGGGCCGCGTTGTCGAGGATTGCCGGGGATAGCGTGACGCGGCGCGAAACGCGGACGCGCAAGTATGATTCCAAAAAAGAAAATTACAAGGCTTGATCGCGCGGCGCGTCTGATTCACAGTCATCCCGTGGCCGAACAAAGGCTTGAAGCTGGCGACGGCCATACGGGCTTCAACATAGCGAAAGGAGGTGATCCGATGTCTCATGGTTCAGCAATGGGATCGGTCAAGTCCATTCGGGGAATGCGCCGCTGAGCGACGCCGCTGCGTCGGTCCTCTCCATCACGATTGAGCGATTTGCGCGCCACCATACAGGCCGTCGCTCGTCGTAGGACGGGATAGCGCGACTATCATTCTCCTTGGGCGGCACTTCCGGCCGCTGACCATGTCAATGATGGGCCGTCGGGGCGGGCTTCATGGCGCGCGTCCGGCGGCCCCTCTCATTTTTTTCGCCTATCGCTCCGCGCCCTTCGCCTTGTCCCACGCGCGCGCGGCGGTATAGCCCAGATAGCCGGTGCCGAAGAGCGCATAGAGCGGTTCGGGCAGCGCGTTCAGATAGGCGCGCATTCCCGCCGTCATCGCCGCCGCCAGTTCCGGGCGCACGCCCGCGATCAGGCCCATCGGGATCGACCAGAGCAGCAGCGCATAGATGAGGTAGAGGAAAGCCGGACGCGCGCGGGCGGCGAACCTGTCGGGCGGCGGATCGTTCTGTGGGCGCATGATTCTAACCGATCCGGTTCGCAAGCCAGCCATAGAGGAAGGCTTCGTTGGCGGGCCGCTGTTCGGCGAGATGGATGTAGCGTTCCCCCTGCAGGGACTCCAGCGCCTTCAGCAGCACACTGTCCCCCGCAGGCCCGCGCAGCAGGCGAAACGCCCGGAACGCGCCGAGCGTGCGCGCCCCCATCGCCCGGTCGACCTTGAGGTCGGGATAATCCTGCTGGTTGCGGTTGAGCGCGTTCAGCGCCCGCTGGAAAAAGCCGATGGCGGTGCCCGCGCCCATATTCACGGCGGTGTCGAACAGTTCGGCCGCCACAGGCCAGCTTCCCTCCGCGACGAAAGCGAAGCCCGGCTGATCCCAGTAAAGCCGCCGGTAAATGCCCGCCGCGATCTTGCGCGGCAGCGTCCGCATGTCGCCGAAATAGCCATTGTCGCGCGCCACATCCAGCGTGACGCCCATGTTCGTCGGCCCGCCGCGGTCGGCGGGATGGTGCACATAGCCGCCTTCGCGGGCGATGACGTCGTCGATCAGGTCGTCAATGGTCATGGAAAGCCTTTCGCATGGGAGAGGCCGGATATTTATCCCATATGGTTTGTTGTAGGACAGCATTTAATCTCGCCCCCCCATGCTTCCCTGCCGCCCGCTCCGGCGTTAGAGGCAGGACGAACAGGACAGGAAAGGCCCGAAGCGCATGGACATCGACATCCCCCACTCGCTGGGCCGCGACGAAGCGAAGCGCCGGGTCGAGGCGGGCCTGCCCAAGCTGGAGCAGCATATTCCGGGCGGCGGCACGGTCACGGCGCACTGGCCCGAACCCTATCGCCTCGACATGCGGATCGACGTGATGGGCCAGTCGATCCCGACGCAGTTGCTGATCGAGGAGGCGAACATCCGCGCCACCGTATCGGTGCCGATGATGCTCAAGATGATGTCCGGCCCGATCTCCGACTTCATCCGAGGCAGCGCGCAGAAGATGCTGACGAAACCTGTGTGACGCTGCGCCCCCAGAAACGAAAACGCCGTCCCCTGCATGTCGCAAGAAACGGCGGTTTTCCTTGGTCGGGACGAGAGGATTCGAACCTCCGACCCCCACACCCCCAGTGTGATGCGCTACCAGGCTGCGCTACGTCCCGACCGGAGGGCGCGCTTTAGAGGGGCGCGGGGGAAGTTGCAAGGGCTGTTGTGCGGGGGTCGGCGGCCTGATTGCACCACCCTAATCATATTGCTTCGCCGCCCCCATTTGTGTTAGCCGCCCCCGCTTGATCCGTGGGCCGCATGGCGGCGCGCGGTCCTTAAAAAAACAAGGCGAAAGTCCACTCATGTTCATTACCCCAGCCTTTGCCCAGACCGCCGGCGGGCAAGCCTCCGGCGCTGGAATCCTGGTGCAGATGGCGCCGCTGGTCCTGATCTTCGTCGTCTTCTACTTCCTGCTCATCCGTCCGCAGCAGACGAAGATGAAGCAGCACAAGGCCAAGATCGACGCGGTGAAGAAGGGCGATCAGGTCGTGACCGGCGGTGGTCTCGTCGGCAAGGTGGTGCGCGTGGACGACATCTACGCCGACATCGAACTCGCGCCGGGGATGAAGGTGAAGGCGGTCAAGTCGACCCTCGCCGACGTGATCGACCCCACCACCGCCAAGCCCGCGAACGACTGAGCGCCCCTGCGATGCTGAACTTCTCGCGCTGGGCGGTCTTCGCGATCCTCCTGCCTCTGGCGATCGGCGCTCTGTGCGCGATCCCGACCTTCCTGCCCGAATCGACCGTCGCGCAGCTTCCGCGCTTCATGCAGACGCGCGTCAATCTCGGCCTCGACCTTGCGGGCGGCAGCCACCTGCTGCTGGAAGCGTCGACGCAGGACGTGGCGAAGCAGCGGCTCACCAACATGGAGGAGCAGGTCCGCACCGAACTGCGCCGGGGCGACCCGAAGATCGCCATCGGCGACATTTCGAGCCGCGACGGCAAGCTCAGCTTCATGGTGCGCGACCCGAGTCAGGTCGACGCCGCCGTTGAGCGCATCCGCCCGCTGACGCAGGGCGCGGGCCTCACCGGGCAGCGCGATTTCAATGTCGAGGTGGTGAACAGCAGCAGCATCGTCATCACGCCGACCGACGCGGGCATCGGCAATGCGGTCAAGAGCGCGATGGAAGTCGCGACCGAAGTCATCCGCAAGCGCATCGACGAAATGGGCACGCGCGAACCCACGATCCAGCAGCAGGGCAGCAACCGCATCGTCGTGCAGGTGCCGGGGCTGCAGGATCCCAAGGCGCTGAAAGACCTGCTGGGCCAGACCGCCAAGCTCGAATTCAAGCTGGTCGACACGACCGCCAACCCCGCCGAAGTGGCGCAGGGCCGTGCGCCGGTGGGCAGCGAAGTGCTGCCCTATCCCGGCAATCCGTCCGGCTCTCCCGTGATCGCTGTCAAGCGGCAGGTGATGGTGTCGGGCGAGGATCTGACCGACGCCACGCAGGGATACGACCAGAATAATCAGGCCATCGTCAACATCCGCTTCAACGGCTCTGGCGGGCGCAAGTTCGGTCAGGTGACGTCGCAGAATGTCAACCGCCCCTTCGCGATCATCCTCGACGGCAAGGTGCTCTCCGCCCCCAACATCAACGAACCGATCCTGGGCGGCAGCGCGCAGGTCAGCGGCAATTTCACCGTCGAAAGCGCGAACCAGCTCGCCATCGCGCTGCGTTCGGGCAAGCTGCCCGTCGCGCTGACCGTGGTGGAGGAACGCACGGTCGGGCCGGGCCTTGGCGCGGACTCGATCCGGGCGGGCCTCATCGCCTCGATCATCGCGGTGGTCGCGGTCGCCGTCTTCATGTTCGTGAGCTACGGGCGCTTCGGCATCTACGCCAACATCGCCGTCACCATCAACGTGCTGGTGATCCTTGGCGTCATGGGCATCCTCGGCGCGACGCTGACGCTGCCGGGCATCGCGGGCTTCGTGCTGACCATCGGCACGGCGGTCGACGCCAACGTCCTCATCTACGAACGCATCCGCGAGGAGCGGCGGCGCGGGCGCAACATCGTCGCGTCGATCGAACATGGCTATAAGGAAGCGAGCCGCACCATCTTCGAAGCGAACGTGACCCACGCCATTGCGGGCGGCATCATGCTCGCGCTCGGATCGGGGCCGGTCAAGGGCTTCGCCATCGTGCTGCTGATCGGCATCGCGACCAGCGTGTTCACCGCCGTCACCTTCACCCGCCTGCTCGTCGCCCGCTGGGTCCGCACCCATCGCCCGACCGAAATCAACATCTGATGCGCTCGGAGCCACTTCTTCCGTTCGCCCTGAGCCGCAGGCGAAGCGTGCCTCGCTCCGCTCGGCAAAGGGCTTCGACTTCGTTCAGCCCGAACGGGTTAAGGTAACGCCATGAAACTGCTCAAACTCGTCCCCGACAATACGAACATCGGCTTCGTCGCGATGCGCAAATGGGCGTTCGCGCTCACCGCGCTGCTGACCGTGCTGGCCGTGGGCGCGACGCTGCACAAGGGGCTGAACATGGGCGTCGACTTCGTCGGCGGCCTGATGATCGAGGCGAAGTTCCCGCAGACCGTGGAAACGGACAGGGTCCGCACGACCATCGCCCGGCTCAATGTCGGCGAAAGCTCGCTGCAACAGTTCGGCGATCCCAAGACGGTGCAGATCCGCCTGCCCCTGCCCGAACAGGGCGGCGCGGGCGCCTCCAACGCCGTGGTCGAAAAGACCCGCAAGGCGATGGAAGCCGAGTTCCCCGGCGTCACCTTCTCCCGCTACGACACCGTGTCGGGCAAGGTGTCGGGCGAACTGGTCCAGACCGGCGTGCTGGCGGTGATGCTCGCGGTGATCGGCATCGCGATCTTCTCCTGGTTCCGCTACGAATGGCAGTTCGGCATCTCGACCTTCGTCGCGATCATGCACGACGTGCTGATGACGCTCGGCTTCTTCGCCGTCACCCAGCTTGAATTTGATCTCAACATCGTCGCGGCAGTGCTCACCATCGTGGGCTATTCGATCAACGACAAGATGGTGATTGACGACCGCATCCGCGAAAATATGCGCAAATATCGCAAGATGGACAAGAAGGCGCTGATCGACCTGTCCGTCAACGAAACCCTGCCGCGCACGGTCATGACCTCGATGACCATCCTGCTGGCGCTGGGCGCGCTGCTGCTGTTCGGCGGCCATGTGCTGCGCGGCTTTACCGCCGCGATGATGCTGGGCGTCGTGGTCGGCACCTATTCGTCGATCTACGTCTCCTCCTCGCTGCTGATCTCGCTGGGCCTCACCCCGGCGGCGGCGGAGAAGAAGGCTGCGAAGAAGAGCTTCGTGGGCGATGCCGAGCGCGTGGGGCCGCGCGACGACGGGGCGAAGCCCTGAGCGATACGGGCATCAAGCTCCGCCGCGATGAGAGCGGGCAGGGGCCGATCGTCACCGGCTTTCAGGGGCGCGGCTTTCGCGTGCGCGACGATGTGTTTCCTGACGGCCTGCTGCTGTCGCCCGTGCGCGCGCTCGCGTGGGCGAATGCGCCCGCGGTGGATGCGCTGACGCCGGACGCGCTGGGCGACCTGCTCGACCTCGATCCCGCGCCCGAATTTCTGCTGCTGGGCACCGGTGCGGGCCTGCGCCAGCCGCCGCGCGCCTTCGTCCGGGCGCTGGAGGCGCGGAGCGTGGGCGTCGAAGCGATGGACAGCCGCGCCGCCGCCCGCGCATGGGGCGTCCTGCGCGCCGAGGAGCGGCAGATCGTGGCGGCGCTCCTCCCGCTCTGACCCGCCTGTCCTACCCCGCCCGCAAAGGGCAGGGTGCAGGGCATGATCCGGAGGCGGAATAGGAAAGCAAATGTCCTACCCGCGCAACTCTCTGTCAAAACTTGCGGGAAATATGCGAAGTTAAGCGGAAGCGGACGCCGCGCCCCCCGATCGGGCGCGCCCCATGCGCCAGCCTTGCGCGCTCCTGCATATCTGCCTAAGACGGAAGGCAAGTTCCGGTCTCCCGTGAGACTGGCGATCGTTGATGAAAGTTTCGGCCATGGTGCAGCACAGCCGCCCATCGCCGCAGAGTTCCGGTCCGTCCGGACGGGGCGCGGGCAATCCTGCCCGGCCCGGTGCGGACACAGGGAGCAAGGCTGCGGCCATTCCTCCCCCGTCCAAGCAGCGGGGCCATGGCGCCTCCGGGCAGCGCGAACGGCGGTCCTATGCCGCCATCGACCTTGGCACCAACAATTGCCGCCTCCTGATCGCCCGGCCATCGGCGGACGGCTTCATCGTCGTTGACGCCTTTTCGCGCATCGTGCGGCTGGGCGAAGGGCTGGCCGCGACCGGACGGATCAGCGACGCGGCCATCGACCGCGCCATCGCCGCTCTTTCCGTCTGCGCCGACAAGCTGCGGCGGCGGCATGTGACGCTGGCCCGCTCGGTCGCGACCGAAGCCTGCCGCCGCGCCTCCAACGGCGCGGATTTCATCCAGCGCGTCTATCGCGAAACCGGCATCGCGCTCGACATCATCAGCGCGCAGGAGGAAGCGCGGCTGGCGGTGATGGGGTGCCATGCGCTGCTGGAGCCGGGCAACGGCCCCGCGCTCATCTTCGACATTGGCGGCGGATCGACCGAACTGGTGCTGGTGGACGCGCAGGGCGACGGTGCTCCCCGCATCGTCGACTGGGTCAGCGCGCCGTGGGGCGTTGTGTCGCTGACCGAAAGCGAGGCGTTCGACCATGACGATCCCGTCCAGCGCGCCGCCGCCTATGGCCGGATGCGGGCGCGCGTGGCCGAAGCCTTCCTGCCCCTCGCCCGCCGCCTTCCGCGCGACGCCGACGGCATCCGCCTGCTCGGCACATCGGGCACGGTGACGACGCTCGCCAGCCTGCATCTGGGCCTGCCGCGCTATGACAGGCAGGCGATAGACGGCCTCATCGTGCCATGCGAATCGATGCGCGCCATATCGGAGCGATTGTCCGGCATGGCGCTGGCGGAACGGCAGAAGCTGCCCTGCATCGGCACCGAGCGCGCCGATCTGGTGGTGGCGGGCTGCGCCATCCTCGAATCCATCCTCGACATCTGGCCGGCGCAGCGGCTGGGCGTCGCCGACCGGGGCATTCGCGAAGGCATATTGCGCGGCCTGATGGACCGCGACGGGAGGCCGATGTGAGGGGGGCGGGCGCAGGCAAGGTGCGCGTCAAAACCGCCAAGGGCCGCACCGCGCAGTCGGTCCGCTGGCTCGAACGGCATCTCAACGACCCCTATGTCCGCAAGGCGAAGGCCGAAGGCTGGCGCAGCCGCGCCGCCTTCAAGCTGATCGAACTCGACGAGAAATTCCATTTCGTGAAGGGATCGAAGGCGGTCGTCGATCTGGGCGTCGCGCCGGGCGGCTGGGCGCAGGTCGTGCGCAAGATGGCGCCGAAGGCTGCGGTGGTCGGCATCGACCTCCTGCCCACCGATCCGATCCCCGGCGTCACCCTGTTCCAGATGGATTTCATGGACGACGCCGCGCCCGACCTGCTGCGCGAAGCGCTGGGGCAGGAGCCGGACCTCGTCATTTCGGACATGGCGGCCAACACGGTCGGCCATGCCCAGACCGATCATCTGCGCACCATGGGCCTGGTCGAGGCGGCGGCGATGTTCGCGGTGGAAAATCTGCGCAAGGGCGGCACCTTCGTCGCCAAGGTGTTCGCAGGGGGCACCGACGCCGACCTCCTCGCCATCCTCAAGAAGCATTTCACGACGATCAAGCACGCCAAGCCCCCCGCCAGCCGCAAGGGCAGCGTCGAATGGTATGTCGTGGCGCAGGGGTTCAAGGGGCGCGCGGACGAAGCGGCCTGAACGGCCAAGAGGGGGAATATTGGTCGCCACGGTTTCGACGGTCGCCTATCTCGGGCTGGAAGCGCGCGGGGTGGAAGTGCAGTGCCAGCTCGTCGCGGGCCTCCCCAATTTCATCCTCGTCGGCCTGCCCGACAAGGCCGTGGCCGAAAGCCGCGAGCGGGTGCGCAACGCCATCGCCGCCATTGGCCTGTCGCTGCCGCCCAAGCGGATCACGGTGAACCTGTCGCCCGCCGATCTGCCCAAGGAAGGATCGCATTTCGATCTGCCGATCGCGCTCGCCCTGCTGGGCGCGATGGGGGTGATCGACGCCGAAACGCTGGCGGGATACGTCGTGGTGGGCGAACTGGGCCTTGACGGGCGCACTGCCCCGTCGCCCGGCGTGCTGCTGGCCGCGCTCCATGCGGGCGGGCGGGAGATGGGTCTGGTCTGCCCGGCGGCGCAGGGGGCGGAAGCGGCATGGGCGGGGCAGGTCGAAGTCGTCGCCGCGCCCGACCTTTTGAGCCTGCTCAACCATTTCAAGGGCACTGCCGCGCTGTCTCCGCCGCAACCCGGCGCGGTCGAAGCGCCGCTCCGCACTGCCGATCTGCGTCAGGTGAAAGGGCAGGAAGTCGCCAAGCGCGCGCTGGAGATCGCGGCGGCGGGCGGGCACAATCTTCTGATGGTCGGTCCACCGGGCGCGGGCAAGTCGCTGATGGCGAGCTGCATGCCCGGCATCCTGCCCGACATGACGCCCGCCGAAGCGCTGGAAAGTTCGATGGTGGCGAGCGTCGCGGGCACGCTGGAGGGCGGGCGGATCAGCCGCGCGCGTCCCTTCCGTGCGCCGCATCACAGCGCGTCGATGGCGGCGCTGGTCGGCGGCGGCCTGAAGGCCCGGCCCGGCGAGGTCAGCATGGCGCATCTGGGCGTGCTGTTCCTCGACGAACTGCCCGAATTCCAGCGCACCGTGCTCGATTCGCTGCGTCAGCCGCTGGAGACGGGCGAGGTGACGGTCGCGCGGGCCAACGCGCATGTCACTTTCCCCGCGCGGGTGCAGTTGGTCGCGGCGATGAACCCGTGCCGCTGCGGCCATCTGGGCGATCCGGCGCTCGCCTGCTCGCGCGCGCCGCGCTGCGCCGCCGATTATCAGGCGAAGGTGTCGGGACCGCTGCTCGACCGCATCGACCTGCACGTCGAAGTGCAGGCCGTCACCGCCGCCGATCTCGTCCTGCCGCCGCCCGCCGAAGGATCGGCCGAGGTCGCCGCGCGCGTGGCGGCGGCGCGGCGGGTGCAGACGGGCCGCTATGCGGGAACGGCGACGCGCACCAATGCCGAAGTCGATGGCGATGCGCTGGAACGATGGGCCGGGCCGGACGCGGCGGGGCGGCAACTGCTGGCGGAGGCAGCGGCTGCCATGAAGCTGTCGGCGCGCGGCTATACGCGCGTCCTGCGCGTGGCGCGGACCATCGCCGATCTGGCGGGAACCGACCGGGTGGGCCGCGTGCATGTCGCCGAAGCGCTCAGCTACCGCCGCCGCGCCCCGGTCAACTGACCGCCTTATTTCTTCTTGCCGAAATCCACCGTGACGACGTTGGAGCCGTCTTCGCTCACCACCGGCGGCGCGTCATTCTCCGCCTCTTCATGCGGCTCGGGCGCTTCGTCGGCATTCACCTGGAACTGGAGCGCGAAGTTGACCGCCGGATCGACGAAGGCCGTGATCGCGGAGAAGGGGATATAGAGGTGCGCCGCGACCTGATTGAAGGTCAGGCTCACCTCGAAATGCTGGTCGCTGACCTTGAGATCCCAGAATTTATTCTGGAGCACGATGGTCATTTCGTCGGGGAAACGCTCGACCAGATGGCGCGGAATATCGACGCCGGGCGCCTGCGTCTTGAAGGTGATGTAGAAATGATGCGCGCCCGGCAGCCCGCCGGTCGCCTGCACTTCCCCCAGCACCCGGCCGACGACCGCGCGCAGCGCTTCCTGCACGATCTCGTCATAGGGAATCAGGCTGTCGGGCAGGTCTTCGCTCATGGGTGAATGTCCTAGCGACGGGAAACCGGGGGTCAACCCCGCGCGCGTCATTGCATGATGGGCGCGAGGCGCTATAGGGCGGCCATGCGCACGGCCGAAATTCACCGCAACACTGCGGAAACCCGCATCGACGTGACCGTCAATCTGGACGGCACGGGCCTCTATACGGTGTCGACCGGCATCGGCTTCCTCGACCATATGATCGAGCAGCTTTCGCGCCACTCGCTCATAGACATGGACGTGAAGACGGTGGGCGACCTTCATGTCGACCAGCATCACACGACCGAGGATACGGCCATCGCCATCGGCGAGGCGGTGGCGAAGGCGCTCGGCGACAAGCGCGGCATTTCCCGCTACGGCAGCGTCTATTCGCCCATGGACGAGACGCTGACGCGCGTTGCGCTCGACATTTCGGGCCGCCCCTGGCTGGTGTGCAAACTCCCCTTCACCGTCGAGAAGATCGGCGAGTGGGACGCGGAGATGGTGGAGCATTTCTTCCACAGCTTCGCACAGGCGGCGGGCGTCACGCTGCACATCGAAAATCTTTACGGCAGCAACAACCACCATATCGTCGAAAGCGCGTTCAAGGGGCTGGCCCGCGCGCTTCGGCAGGCGGTGGAGATCGACCCGCGCAAGGCCGACGCGATCCCGTCGACCAAGGGCATGCTGTAACGCGATGACCGTTGCGCTGATCGACTATGGCGCGGGCAACCTCCATTCGGTGCACAATGCGCTGCGCAAGGCGGGCGCGCGGGATGTCGTCATCACCGCAGACGCCGAAGTCGTCCGTACCGCCGACCGCATCGTCCTGCCGGGCGTGGGTGCCTTCCGCGCCTGCCGCGACGCGCTGGTGGCCATACCCGGCATGGTCGAGGCGATGGGCGATGCGGTGCGGACGCGGGGCGTGCCCTTCCTGGGCGTGTGCGTGGGCATGCAGTTGCTGGCCGACGCGGGCGAAGAGTTCGGGCGGCATGAGGGGCTGGGCTGGGTGCCCGGCACAGTGCGGCGGATCGAGCCTGCCGACCCCGCCGTCAAGGTGCCGCACATGGGCTGGAACGATGTGCGCCTGACCGCCGCCGCGCCCGGGCTGCTGGAAGGCGGGGAGGCCTATTTCCTGCACAGCTATCATTTCGACGCCGCCGATCCGGCGCATGTCGCCGCGCTGACCGACCATGGCGGCCCACTGGTCGCTGCGGTCGCGCGCGACACGATCGTCGGCTGCCAGTTCCACCCGGAAAAGAGCCAGCGCTACGGCCTTTCCTTCCTCACCCGTTTCCTGGAGTGGCGTCCGTGAGCCTCATCGTCTTCCCCGCCATCGACCTCAAGGGCGGACAGGTCGTTCGCCTTGCCGAAGGCGATATGGACCGCGCGACCGTCTATGGCGACGATCCCGCGGCGCAGGCCGTCCTGTTCGCGCAGGCCGGGGCGCAGCATCTGCATGTCGTCGATCTCGACGGCAGCTTCGCGGGCCATGCCGTCAATGCCGTAGCGGTCGAAGCGATCGTCGAAGCCTTTCCGGGCCATGTCCAGCTCGGTGGCGGCATCCGCAACCGCGAGGCGGTGGAGCGCTGGTTCGACCTTGGCGTCTCGCGCATCGTCATTGGCACGGCGGCGCTCAAGGACCCCGCTTTCGTGAAGGCGGCGGCGCGCGACTTTCCCGGCGGCATCGTCGTCGCGGTGGATGCGCGCGACGGCTTCGTCGCGACCGACGGCTGGGCGGAAAAGAGCGACATGCCCGTCATCGACCTCGCCCGCCGGTTCGAGGATGCGGGCGTCGCCAGCCTGCTCTTCACCGATGTGGGCCGCGACGGGCTGCTCAAGGGATGCAATATCGACGCGACCGTGGACCTCGCCCGCGCGACCGACATCCCGGTGATCGCGAGCGGCGGCGTGGCGGGCATCGCCGACATTCGCATCCTCAGCCTCCATGCCGACGAAGGAATTGAAGGCGTCATCACCGGCCGCGCGCTTTATGACGGGAGGCTCGACCTCAGGACCGCGCTCGCAGTGGCGCAGGCGGCGGCGTGAGGCCATGACCGTCCGCACCCGCGTCATTCCCTGCCTCGATGTCGCGGGCGGCCGCGTGGTGAAGGGCGTCAATTTCGTCGACCTGAAAGACGCGGGCGATCCGGTCGAGCAGGCGCGGCTGTACGACGCGGCGGGCGCCGACGAACTCTGCTTCCTCGACATCACCGCCACGCATGAGGCGCGGGGCACGATCCTCGACGTGGTGCGGCGCACGGCGGAAGTGTGCTTCATGCCCGTGACGGTCGGCGGCGGCGTGCGGACGCCCGAGGATGCGCGCGCGCTGCTGCTGGCGGGCGCGGACAAGGTGGCGGTCAACAGCGCGGCGGTCGCTCGGCCCGAACTGGTCGCCGACATCGCCGACCGCTTCGGCAGCCAGTGCATCGTCGGATCGGTGGACGCGCGGCGCGTGGGCGAAGGGCGCTGGGAAATCTTCACCCATGGCGGGCGCAGGCCGACCGGGATCGACGCGCTGGACCATGCCGCCCGGCTCGCAGAGCTTGGCGCAGGCGAACTGCTCGTCACCTCGATGGACGGCGACGGCACGAAGCGCGGCTATGATCTGGCGCTGACCCGCGCCATTGCCGATGCCGTGTCGGTGCCGGTGATCGCAAGCGGGGGTGTCGGCACGCTCGACCATCTGGTCGAAGGCGTGGTCGAAGGTCATGCCAGCGCGGTGCTGGCCGCTTCCATCTTCCACTTCGGCCAGCATAGCGTGGGCGAAGCCCATGCCGCGCTCGCCGCCGCCGGGGTGCCGGTGCGCACGCCCGTTCCACCCCGCCAGTGAGGCTTGCCCATGCGCTCGACCCTGCACCAGCTTGAAGCCACGATCCGGGATCGGCGAAGCGCCGACCCGGCATCCTCCTATGTCGCGAAGATGGCGCACAAGGGCCGCGCCAAGATCGCGCAGAAGGTGGGCGAGGAAGCGGTCGAGACCGTTATCGCCGCCATGGCCGGACACCGCGACGAAGTGGTCGGAGAAAGCGCGGACCTGCTCTTCCACCTGCTGCTGCTGCTCGCCGACATGGACGTGCCGTTCGACGCGGTGCTCGACGAACTGGAGCGGCGCGAGGGCATATCGGGCATCGCCGAAAAGGCGGCCCGCCCGAAGGACTGATCCGCCAGCGGAAAGAAGTTGCGTCCCCTGCGTTGATGCGCGAACCTTTTGCATCGAAACAGGGGGAGGGCAGATATGCTTCGTTCCGTGATCGGCGGCCTGCTGGGCGGGCTGGCCTTGTTCGTCACCGGCTTTATCTTCTGGGGCACGCCGCTGTCCGCCATCGCCATGAGCCGGGCGGACGATCAGGCGAGCGCCAATCTGCAGGCCGCGCTGGCGCAGGCGCTCAACGCCAGCGGCACCGGCGTCTATGTCATCCCCGATCCCTCCACCGCGCAGGGCACCATCCTCTACGGACGCGGGCCGGTGGCGCAGATCTTCTACAACAGCAGCGGCTTTCCCGTGATGGACGGAGCGTCGCTGATCGGCGGTCTGATCCTGTCGCTGATCGTCGGGCTGCTGATCGCACTGGCGCTGCGGCTGGCGCTTCCCGACTTTGTCAGCCGGGTGCGCGCGGCGGTGTTCTTCGCGCTCGCGGCCGTGCTGTGGATGGACATCGGGCAGGCCGTGTTCAACCATGCGCCGTGGGGCTATATCCTCTATCTCGCGTTCAGCGATTTCGTCGGTCTGGCGCTCGCCGGGCTGGTTGCGGCGAAGCTGATGGAGAGCAGGGCGACGGTCACGGGCGCCGATACGCTGCACTGACCGCTTCGTCCGCCATGCGGATCATGCAGGCGGCGTGGCGGCGGGCGACCGCCATCCGGTCCGCGCCATAGCCGCCGCCCATGGTGCTGGCGACCGGGATGCACCGCCCCAGCGCCTGCGCGACGACGAAACGGTCCCGCGCCGCCAGCCCCTCGTCGGTCAGCGCCAGCCGCCCCAGCCGGTCCTCGCCATGGGGGTCCACTCCGGCCTGATAGAGGATGAGATCCGGCCCGAAATCGTCGAGCACGCGGGGCAGCACGTCGCGCACCGTCGCCAGATAGGCGTCATCGCCCGTCCCGTCGGGCAGCCCGATGTCGAGCGTCGAGCGCGCCTTCCTCACCGGGAAATTCTTCTCCGCATGGACCGACAGGGTGAAGATGTCGCTCCGTCCCGCCAGCAGCGACGCGGTGCCGTCCCCCTGATGCACGTCGAGGTCGAGAATCAGGATGCGCGCCGCGTCCCCTTCCGCGATCAGGCGGCTGGCGGCGATGGCCAGATCGTTGAACACGCAATAGCCCGCGCCCGTATCGGCCAGCGCATGATGGCTCCCGCCCGCGGCATTGGCGGCATAGCCATGCTGCTGCGCCAGCTTGGCCGCCGCCCATGTGCCGCCCGGCGACAGCAGCGAGCGGCGCATCACCCGCTCCGTCACGGGAAAGCCGATGCGCCGTTCCTTGGCGGCGGGCACGGTCAGGCTCAGCACTTCCTCGACATAGACGGGATCATGGACCGCCTCGATCCAGCGGCGCGGCATCGGTTGGGGCGTGTGGCGAAGGAACGGCGCACCGCTTTCCGCCAGCGCATCCATCACCAGCCCATATTTGTCGAAACGAAAGCCGCTGCCGGGTGTTGCAGGCGAGACATAGGCGGGGTGGTGAACAACGTGCAGCATGATCTTTTCGGGCTATCGCGATTTGAACGATGGCCGCTTTGCGCTATCTGGTCCAGCATGAACCGTCCCATGATGATCCGTTTGCCCCTGCTGGCGCTTGCCGGCCTGTCTTCCCTTCCTCTTTCCGCCCAGACCCCGCCCCCCGCCGTCGCCCCGACGCTGGCGCCGCCCACCGTCCAGCCCGTTCCCGCCCCACCGCCGCCGGTGCCGATCCCCGCTCTCTCTCCGGCGCAGGAGGCATGGGCGAACCAGTGGCTGAAGAACGGCGCGGCGCAGGGGCTGATGGCGCGGCAGAAGGACAGCGTAGCCCTGAAGGGCGACGCGCTGGTGACGGCGCTGCTCGACCGGGCGAAGGCGCTGGGGACCGGGCGGGTCGATACCGCCGACTTCCTCGACATCTGGGCGCTGCGCCCCGCGGCCTTCGATCCCCGGCCCGGCCTCGCCAGGGCGGTGAGCGAGGACCGGCTGGCGCAGTGGGCCAGCGGACTGACGCCGCCCTGGGCGGGCTATGAGACGCTGCGCAAGGGTCTTGCCCGATATGAGGCGATCCGCGACAAGGGCGGCTGGCCGTCGCTGGCGGCGACTTCTCCCGCCGATGCGGTGCGCAGGCGCATCGCGCTGGAAGATCCGGCGGTGACGCCCGGCGAGCCGCTGACTGCGGTGATCCAGCGGGCGCAGCGCCGCTATGGCCTCAACCCCACCGGCACTCTCGACACGCGCACGCTGGCCGCTCTCAATATCGGGGTGGACGACCGGATCGCCGCGATCATGGCGAATATGGAACGCTGGCGCTGGATGCCGCGCAGCCTGCCGGTCAACCGGGTGCAGGTGAACATCGCCGCCGCCGTGCTGACGGTGTTCGAAGGCGACCAGCCGGTCAGCTCGATGCGGGCCGTCACCGGCAGCCCGGACAATGCAACGCCGATGCTGGCGTCGAGCATCCATTCGATCGTCGTCAATCCGCCATGGAACGTTCCGATGTCGATCGCGAAGCGCGAACTGTTTCCCAAGGGCCGCGCGACCCTCCTCAAGCAGGGTTACAAGATCATCAAGACGCCCGAGGGCGGCGAGCGGATCGTGCAGCCCGCCGGTCCCAACAGCGCGCTGGGCCGGTTGAAGTTCGATTTCAACAACCCCTTCGCCGTCTACCTGCACGACACGCCCTCGCGCGGGAAGTTCGCCAGCTATGACCGGCTGGCGAGCCATGGCTGCATCCGCCTCGAAAAGCCCGTGGCGCTCGCCGAGCAGATGGTGGCGGGCGACCCGACGCTCGACGGACAGATCCAGGCCCTGATCGACGAGGGCAAGACGCAGCGGGTTTCGTTGCCGAAGGAAGTCGCGGTCTATCTGCTCTACTGGACCGCCTTCGCCAACAATGACGGCGTGGTCAGCTTCCGCGCCGACCCCTATGGCTGGGACAAGCTGCTCGCGTCGAAGATCGAGGCGTCGAGCCGCCGGGTCGATCCGACCGCCGCGCCATCCCCCTCCCTTGCATCGAAGGACTGACGTTCCATGCGCAAAATCGCCCTCATTGCCCTTGCCGGCACGCTGATCCTCGCTGCCTGCGGCAAGAAGGAGGAAGAGGCGCCTGCGACCAACAATCTGGTCGAGCCGCCGGTCGAAAATTTCATCGTCGACGAACCCGACGCGCCGCTGCCCGAACCGCAGAACAACGCCGCCGCGACTCCGGCCGCGCCGCCGCCATCCGTGTCGGAACAGCAGCAGATTCTCGACGATGCCGAAGCGACCGGCATGACGGCCCGGCTGCCCGAAGGCGGCGAACAGAGCCAGCCTGCGGACGAGGCGAGCAGGACAGGCGAATGAAGGCCGCCGCCCCGGTCTTCAAACAGAGCGCAGCATTTGTTATACGGCGGTCATGGATCGCCGCAATTTTACGAAGTTCGCTTTAAGCGGACTCGCCTTTTCGTTTCTGTCGGACAGCATGGGTCGCGCCGCTCTGCCGACGATGGCTGAACCCGCCAGTCTGGCTCCGGTTCCCGCCACGCCGAAGGCCGTCGCCGCCAAGCCCTACGCGCCGCTGCTGGAGCGGGCTAAGGCCGCGCTCGACAATCACGCGCATCATTTCGAACTGCGCGACAGGGTCGCCATCGTCGATTTCGATGCGCCCTCACGCGATATGCGGATGCACATCGTCGATCTCATCGGCGGGCAGACGAGCAGCTATCTGGTCTCGCACGGTCGCGGCTCCGATCCCGCCCATTCCGGCTGGCTGCACAGCTTTTCCAACGAACCCAATTCGCTGGCCAGCAGTCAGGGCGCGTTCAAGACCGGCGACATGTATTTCGGGCAGCATGGCCGCTCGATGCGCCTCATCGGTCTCGATCCGCAGAACAGCAATGCGGAGACCCGCGCCATCGTCATCCACGGCGCCGACTATGTAAGTGAGGATCATGTCGCCGCATGGGGCAAGTGCGGCCGGTCCGAAGGCTGCTTCGCCGTCGCGCCGCATCTGGTGCCGCAGGTTCTGGGCATGATGGGGCCGGGACGGATGCTCTACGCCGACCGCATCGGTAACGCCTGACCGGCAGACGGCAGGATCGGTCCTGCAGCTAGGATGCGCCGATCAGCGCCGGGCCACCTGCGCCGCGCGCAGCATCGTCTCGGCGGCGGCGGGAGAAACCGCCGGGCTGAAATGGAATCCCTGGCCGACATGGCACCCGCCCGCGCGCAGATAGTCCACCTGCTGCGGCGTCTCGACGCCTTCGGCCACCGTCCTGATCCCAAGGCTGTAAGCCAGATTCAGCACCGCCCGCACGATGGCGGCGTCGTCCGGATCGGTTTCGAGATCGCGCACGAACTGGCGGTCGATCTTGATGACGTCGATCGGAAACTGCTTGAGGTGGGATAACGAGGCATAGCCGGTGCCGAAATCGTCCAGCGCGATGGCGATGCCCTGACCGCTCAGGCGCTTGAGCGTGCGCGCCACACGATCCGCGTTACGGCCCAGAAACACCGATTCGGTAACTTCCAGTTCGATGGTGGATGTCGGGAGGCCCGCTTCATTCAGGCGGTCGAGCAGGCGGTCGTGGAATCCGCTGTCGTCGAGGTCCGCGCCTGACAGGTTGATCGCGACATGGCCGACATCGAGGCCGCCCGCCCGCCAGCGCGCGCAATCGCGCACGATGTGGCGGATCATCTGGTCGGTGATGGCGGGGCCGAGTTCGGGATGTTCGAAGGCGGCGGCGATGTCGCACGGCATGACGATGCCGCCGCCGGGTGTTGGGGAGCGGAACAGCGCTTCGAACCCTATGATGGCGCCGCTGTCGAGCGCGACCTTGGGCTGATACCAGGCGCAGGCGGCGTCGCGCGCCAGCAGGTCGCGCGCCCGGTCCAGCATCGCCACTTCGCTTTGCCAGTGGGTCAGCAGTTCCGGCCCGAACAGGGTCGCGCGGCCCCGGCCATTATCCTTCGCGTCATAGAGCGCGATGTCGGCATGTTTGATGAGCGAGGCGCTGTCCCGTCCGTGATCGGGAAACATTGCCACGCCGATGCTGGCGCGGCAGTCGATCGGGCGGCCATCGTGGCTGAAGGGCGCATGGAGATGCTCGGTAATGCGCGCCAGCAGCGGGTGAAGCGCCCGCGCGCCCGTCAGCCGGGTCAGCAGCACCGCGAATTCGTCGCCGCCCATCCGGGCGATCAGGTCGCCCGGCCGTAACGCGTCGCGCAGCCGTTCGGCCACGGCGCACAGCAGCGCGTCACCGGCGGCGTGCCCCGCCGTATCGTTGACGCGCTTGAATTCGTCGAGGTCGATCAGCAGCACGGCGGCATGGCTGGCCCTCCGGCTCCCCCCGCCGGGACGCGTCGTCGCCTCGTCCAGCGCTTTCAGGAAATGGGTGCGGTTGGCAAGGCCGGTAAGGGCGTCGGTCATCGCCTGCCGTTCCAGATGCCGCTCGGCCGCCTTGCGGTCCGTAATATCGACGACACTGGTCATGAAGCAGGTTTCGCCGTCGATCATGACCGGCCGGGAAGACAGCAGCGCGTTGCGGATCGCCCCGTCGCCGCGACGCAGGCGGCATTCGAAATTGTCGATGGCTTCTTCGCGCAGCAGGTGATGGACCAGCGCGCTCCGCTCCGCCGCGTCGACATAGCACTGGTCAGCGCTGGCCAGCACGGTGGCTGCGCCCCCGCCATAGGCTTCCTGCGCCGCGCGATTCTGCCGGACGATGCTGCCATCCTTGCGCGTGACGAGCAGGGGCAGCGGAACCGCCATGAACATGCGCTCCAGCGTATCGCGGCCCGTGGCCAGCGCATCCTGCGCCCTGCGCGCGGCGTGCATGGCCACCCATTCCTGCCGTTGCAGGCGATTGCTGCGCACGACGGCGATGCACATGCCGCAGTGGAGGATGAGAAGCGCCATCGCCATGCCGGGCAGGGTGGCGGAATGGGGCGCGGGCGCGGCATAGCCCGTCAGCAGGATGAGCGCGCAGACGAGCCCGCCGCCCGCATTGCCGCGAAAGCTGGTCGGCACCACCAGATAGAAGACCAGCGGCAGCATGACGAGCACGAAGATCGCGATGTCGCTGCGCGAACTCACCAGAAAGGCGACGCCGATCGCCGTCACCACCTGCCAGACCGCGCACAGCCGCACGAGCGCGGGGAAGGTCGTGACCCGGCGGCAGAGATACAGACATGCGAGCGACCAGACCACGATGGCGACGCGCGCGGGCACGGCGACCCAGAAATGCGGCGTTCCGGCAAAGCGCCAGTCGCTGATGAGGAACAGGGCGTTGAGCAGGACGGACAGCAGGAAGAGGCGGCGTGCGTGGCGGCACGACTCGGGCACGCGCTCTGCCTGGAAGGCCGCCTCCCGTTCACGGCTGCGGAATTCGCCGGTAAAGGTAGAAATGTCAGTCACATCGTGTCCGGGCTGAGGAGAGGCCGTATTACCGGAATCGCCGTTACGATTTTCCTAACCACGAAGGCTTCCGGCGGGGAAAAGCGGAAGGGCGGGGGCGGGTTGACCCTGTGGGCGCGCGTCGCTATAGGCGCGGCTGCCCAGCGGCCTGCCGTGCGAAGACTCGTCTCCCTGCGACTATCGGCTGAGCGACATTAGAGCTGAACATTGCCGGGTGCTCTTGCGGCTCCAGGGGGCTTTCACGCCCACCGGGGCCTTTGCTGTTTGGCGGAATCTCCGTCAGGCCGCACAGACGCGGGAATGCCGGTAAAGTAACTGAAAAGGTGAAGGGCTTCATGCCAACGATCAACCAGCTGGTCCGCAAGGGCCGCGAATTGCAGAAGACCAAGTCCAAGGTCCCTGCCATGGAAGCGAACCCGCAGAAGCGCGGCGTTTGCACCCGCGTCTACACGACGACCCCGAAGAAGCCGAACTCGGCGCTCCGCAAGGTGGCGAAGGTGCGTCTGGTCAACCAGCGCGAAGTCATCACCTATATTCCGGGTGAAGGCCACAATCTTCAGGAGCACTCGGTCGTGCTGATCCGTGGCGGCCGCGTTCGCGACCTTCCCGGTGTGCGTTACCACGTGCTGCGCGGCGTTCTGGATACCCAGGGCGTCAAGGACCGCAAGCAGAGCCGTTCCAAATACGGCGCGAAGCGTCCGAAGTAAGAAGGGGAGACCAGAAACATGTCACGTCGTCGTCGCCCCGAAAAGCGCGTTATCCTGCCGGACCCCAAGTTCGGCGACATCGTGCTGTCGAAGTTCATGAACAGCATCATGCAGGACGGCAAGAAAGCCGTTGCCGAATCGATCGTCTATGGCGCTCTCGAAACCGTCGAGACCCGCGCCAAGAAGGATCCGATCGGCATGTTCCACGATGCGCTGAACAATGTGAAGCCGGGCATCGAGGTCCGCAGCCGCCGCGTCGGCGGTGCGACCTATCAGGTTCCCGTCGAAGTGCGTCCCGAACGCGCGCAGGCGCTGGCCATCCGCTGGCTCATCACCGCCGCGCGCAACCGCAGCGAAACCACGATGGCCGCGCGCCTGTCGGGCGAGCTGCTGGACGCTGCCAACAACCGCGGCAATGCGGTCAAGAAGCGCGAAGACACGCACCGCATGGCGGAAGCGAACCGCGCCTTCTCGCACTATCGCTGGTAAGGGGCATGGCGGGCGCCTATATGTCCGCCATCCCAATCAGGTTCCTAAAAGTCGGTCCGTTCGTCAGGGGTGCTACCCATGGCGGACGGATTGGTTTAGGGGCCACGCGCACATCCTAAACGAATCCCCAACCGCCGGCGCGCCGGCAACGGAGAAGCATCATGGCCCGCAGCCATCCGCTCGAACGCTATCGTAACTTCGGCATCATGGCCCACATCGACGCCGGCAAGACCACCACGACCGAGCGTATCCTTTACTATACCGGCAAGTCCTACAAGATCGGCGAAGTCCATGACGGCGCCGCCACGATGGACTGGATGGAGCAGGAGCAGGAGCGCGGGATCACGATCACGTCGGCTGCGACCACCTGTGTGTGGAAAGCCGATGAGGGCAAGGGGCTTGAGCACCGGCTGAACATCATCGACACCCCCGGCCACGTCGACTTCACCATCGAAGTCGAGCGTTCGCTGCGCGTGCTCGACGGCGCGGTCGCTGCGTTCGACGGCGTTGCGGGCGTGGAGCCGCAGTCGGAAACGGTGTGGCGTCAGGCGGACAAGTACAAGGTGCCGCGGATGTGCTTCATCAACAAGCTCGACCGCACCGGCGCCAATTTCTATTATTGCGTGCAGACGATCATCGACCGTCTGGGCGCGACCCCGGCCGTTCTCTATCTGCCCATCGGCGCGGAAAGCGACTTCAAGGGTCTGGTCGATCTGGTCAACGATCGCGCGATCATCTGGAAGGATGAGAATCTCGGCGCCGAGTTCACCTATGAAGCGATCCCCGACGATCTCGCCGACAAGGCCGCCGAATATCGCGAAAAGCTGATCGAACTGGCCGTCGAGCAGGACGACGAGGCGATGGAAGCCTATCTGGAAGGCAACCTGCCCGACACCGCGACGCTGAAGGCGCTGATCCGCAAGGGCACGCTGAACCAGTCGTTCGTGCCCGTGCTGTGCGGTTCGGCGTTCAAGAACAAGGGCGTGCAGCCGCTGCTCGACGCCGTTGTCGACTATCTGCCTTCGCCGCTCGACATTCCCGACGTGCAGGGCATCAACCCCGACACCGAGGAACCCGACAGCCGCGCGACGGCGGACGACGCGCCCTTCTCGGGCCTTGCGTTCAAGATCATGAACGACCCGTTCGTGGGTTCGCTCACCTTCCTGCGCGTCTATTCGGGCACCCTGACCAAGGGCACCTATCTGAACTCGGTCAAGGACAAGAAGGAAAAGGTCGGCCGCATGCTGCTGATGCATGCGAACAGCCGCGAGGACATCGACACGGCCTATGCCGGCGACATCGTCGCGCTGGCCGGCATGAAGGAAACCACCACCGGTGACACGCTGTGCGCCGAGCGCCAGCCGATCATTCTGGAGCGGATGGAATTTCCCGAGCCGGTCATCGAACTGTCGGTGGAGCCCAAGACCAAGGCCGACCAGGAAAAGATGGGCGTCGCGCTCAACCGTCTGGCCGCCGAAGATCCCTCGTTCCGCGTCTCGACCGATCACGAATCGGGCCAGACCATCATCAAGGGCATGGGCGAACTTCACCTCGAAATCCTCGTCGACCGCATGAAGCGCGAGTTCAAGGTCGAGGCGAATGTCGGCGCGCCGCAGGTGGCCTATCGCGAATATCTCAAGAAGCCGGTCGATGTCGACTACACCCACAAGAAGCAGTCGGGCGGCACCGGCCAGTTCGGCCGCATCAAGGTGAAGCTGACGCCGGGCGAACGCGGTGCGGGCATCATCTTCAAGGATGAGATCAAGGGCGGCAATATTCCCAAGGAATATATCCCCGCGATCGAAAAGGGCATGCGCGAAACCGCCGCCACCGGCTCGCTGATCGGCTTCCCGATCATCGACTTCGAAATCCTGCTCTACGACGGCGCCTATCACGACGTCGACTCGTCGGCGCTGGCGTTCGAAATCACCGGCCGCGCCGCGATGCGCGAAGCGGCGCAGAAGGCGGGCATCACCCTGCTGGAGCCGGTCATGAAGGTCGAGGTCGTCACCCCGGAGGAATATCTGGGCGACGTCATCGGCGACATGAACAGCCGCCGCGGCCAGATCCAGGGCACCGACACCCGCGGCAACGCGCAGGTGGTCGAAGCCATGGTGCCGCTGGCCAACATGTTCGGCTATGTGAACTCGCTGCGTTCGTTCACCCAGGGGCGTGCGAACTACTCGATGATCTTCTCGCACTATGACGAAGTGCCGCAGAATGTGGCGGACGAAGTCAAGGCGAAGATGGCCTGACGACTTTCCCCGGCCGGGCCGTGCGAACGGCTCGGTTAGGGGCTGGTAATCTCGAAATTTGCTGCTATGGACGCGCCTTCGCGAGGCGCGGCCGAGCGGTCAGACCAAAGCTGATTTTGATTAGAAGGTAGGATAAAATGGCTAAGGCTAAGTTTGAGCGGAACAAGCCGCACTGCAACATCGGCACCATCGGTCACGTCGACCATGGCAAGACCTCGCTGACCGCAGCGATCACCAAGGTGCTGGCCGAAACCGGCGGCGCGACCTTCGTCGATTACGCCAACATCGACAAGGCTCCCGAAGAGCGCGAACGCGGCATCACCATCTCGACCGCGCACGTCGAGTATGAGACCGAAGCGCGCCACTATGCGCACGTCGACTGCCCCGGCCACGCCGACTACGTCAAGAACATGATCACCGGTGCCGCCCAGATGGACGGCGCGATCCTGGTCGTGTCCGCCACCGACGGCCCGATGCCCCAGACCCGTGAGCACATCCTGCTCGCCCGTCAGGTCGGCGTGCCGCAGCTCGTCGTGTTCATGAACAAGGTCGACCTCGTCGACGACGCCGAAATCCTCGAGCTGGTCGAGCTGGAAATCCGCGAACTGCTCAGCAGCTACGATTTCGACGGCGACAACATCCCCGTCATCCCCGGTTCGGCCGTGAAGGCGCTGGACGGTTCGAACGACGAAATCGGCAAGAACGCCGTTCTCAAGCTGATGGCTGCCGTCGACGAATTCATTCCGCAGCCCGAGCGTCCCGTCGACAAGGCGTTCCTGATGCCGATCGAAGACGTGTTCTCGATCTCGGGTCGCGGCACCGTCGTCACCGGCCGTGTCGAAACCGGCATCGTGAAGGTCGGTGAGGAAGTCGAGATCGTCGGCCTCAAGGACACTGCCAAGACCACCGTCACCGGCGTGGAAATGTTCCGCAAGCTGCTCGACGAAGGTCGCGCGGGCGACAATATCGGCGCGCTGGTTCGCGGCGTGAAGCGTGAGGAAGTCGAGCGCGGTCAGGTTCTGGCCAAGCCCGGCACCATCACCCCGCACACCGAATTCGACGCCGAAGTCTACGTGCTGTCGAAGGAAGAAGGCGGCCGTCACACGCCGTTCTTCGCCAACTATCGTCCGCAGTTCTACTTCCGCACCACCGACGTGACCGGCGAAGTGATCCTGCCCGAAGGCACCGAGATGGTCATGCCCGGCGACAACGTGAAGCTCGGCGTCAAGCTGATCGCCCCGATCGCCATGGACGCGGGTCTCCGCTTCGCCATCCGCGAAGGCGGCCGCACCGTGGGTGCAGGGGTTGTCGGCACGATCTCGAAGTAATATAGGCCCAGCGGCGCGGATCACCCGATTCGCGCCGCTCGGTTTTTTCAACCGCCTCGGATCGCCTTTCTCCGGCTTCCAAAAAGCTAGAAGGGCAAGAAGAGGCGGATATTTTTTGTGAGCGCATTTTTACAAATCAACGGCTGCTCCGGCTGATTTTTGAAAATGCGTGGGTTTTTGGCTCTTTCGCATCGGTACAGGAATTATGGACAGCAACATCCGCATTCGCCTCAAGGCGTTCGATCATCGCGTGCTCGATCAGGCGACCGGCGACATCGCCGACACCGCCCGCCGCACCGGCGCCCTCATCCGCGGTCCGATTCCCCTGCCGACGCGCATCGAGAAGTTCACGGTCAACCGTGGCCCGCACATCGACAAGAAGTCGCGCGAGCAGTTCGAGGTCCGTACCTACAAGCGTATGCTTGACATTGTGCAGCCGACGCCGCAGACGGTCGACGCGCTGATGAAGCTGGATCTGGCTGCCGGCGTGAACGTGGAAATCAAGCTGGCCTGATCGCTGGCAAGTCCCTGCCACCCGCAAGGAGGGCAGGGTATCGGGCATTCCGGCCTCCTGTCTTCGGGTAGGGCCGGAAGCTCAAACGACACAAGGGATACCGCACGGCCGCTCCGGTGAACCGGTCAGGTCCGTGGTCTCTGGTCCCCCGTCGCCTTTCCCGAGAGGGATCGGCATCCAACCCTGACGGGGTGATCGCTATATTCGGGTTGGGCCGCGCGGGAGGAATCCCGAGCGGTTTTTTCGTTGGATACGCCCGCTGCTACGGCGGGCCTCTATGGGAGTAATCAGTGATGCGCACAGGCGTGATCGCTAAGAAAGTCGGGATGACCCGTCTGTTCCAGGAGGACGGACGTCATATACCGGTTACGGTTCTGGCCCTTGAGGGCAATCAGGTCGTGGCCCGCAAGGAAGTCGAGCGCGACGGCTATGTCGCGGTTCAGCTCGGCGCGGGCGTCGCGAAGGTCAAGAATGTCGCCAAGCCGCAGCGCGGTCACTTCGCCAAGGCGGAAGTGGAGCCGAAGGCGCGTCTGGTCGAATTCCGCGTCGCCGAGGATGCGCTCCTCGATGTCGGCGCCGAGATCGCGGCCGATCATTTCATCGCCGGCCAGTTGGTCGACGTCGCCGGTCACACCCAGGGTAAGGGCTTCGCCGGTGCCATGAAGCGCTGGGGCTTCGGGGGCATGCGCGCCACCCATGGCGTGTCGATCAGCCACCGTGCCCACGGTTCGACCGGTAACCGCCAGGACCCGGGCCGCGTCTTCAAGAACAAGAAGATGGCCGGCCACATGGGCGACCGTGAGCGGACCCAGCAGAATCTGGAGATCGTCCGCACCGACGTCGAGCGCGGCCTGCTGTTCGTCAAGGGCAGCGTTCCGGGCGCCAAGGGCACCTGGCTCACCGTCTCCGACGCCGTCAAGGTGAAGCGCCCGGCCGATGTGCCGTATCCGGCCAGCCTCAAGGCTGCTGCCAACAGCAACAATGGTCCGGCCGAGACGCCTGCTGAAGAAGCAGCCGCTCCCGAAGCGACCGAAGGCCAGGAGGGCTAAACCATGAAGGTCAATGTACAGACCCTCGACGCCGCAGCCGCCGGTGAGCTGGAGCTGAACGATGCCGTGTTCGGTATCGAGCCTCGCACCGACATCCTGCACCGCGTCGTCACCTGGCAGCTTGAAAAGCGCCGCGCTCCCGCCCGCGCCACCCGCGAGCGTTCGGACGTGGCCCGCACGGGCAAGAAGTTCGGTCGTCAGAAAGGCGGCGGCACCGCCCGTCACGGCGATCGCAAGGCGCCGATCTTTATCGGCGGCGGTAAGGCGCACGGCGCCCGCGCCCGCGACTTCGGTCACGACCTCAACAAGAAGGTGCGTGCGCTGGGTCTCAAGATGGCGCTGTCGGCCAAGGCCAAGGACGGTTCGCTGATCGTCCTCGACAATCTCGACGTGGCGGAAGGCAAGACCAAGGCTCTGGTCGCGCACCTCGCCAAGCTGAACCTGAACAAGGCGCTGTTCATCGACGGCGACGCCGTGAACGTCAGCTTTGCGAAGGCTTCGGCGAACATCGTCGGCGTGGACCTGCTGCCTGCCGTTGGCGCCAACGTCTACGACATCCTTAAGGCGGATTCGCTGGTGCTGACGCGCGCCGCGGTCGAAAAGCTGGAGGCGCGTTTCAATGGCTAAGAAAGAAGCCGCGACCGTGGACAACCGTCATTACGACGTGATTGTCTCGCCGGTCATCACCGAGAAGTCGACGCTTCTCTCCGAGAACAACGCCTACGTCTTCAAGGTCGCCAACGACGCGTCCAAGCCGGAGATCAAGGCCGCGATTGAGGCTCTCTGGGGCAAGACCGTCGTCAGCGTGAACACGCTGGTCGCCAAGGGCAAGACGAAGCGCTGGAAGGGCAAGCCCTACAAGCGCAGCGACGTGAAGAAGGCGATCGTTCGTCTGGCCGAAGGTCAGTCGATCGACATCACCGAAGGAGTGCGCTGATCATGGCGCTTAAGAGCTACAACCCGACCAGCCCCGCCCAGCGCGGCCTGATCCTCGTCGACAAGTCGAGCCTGCACAAGGGCAAGCCCGTCAAGGCGCTGACCGAAGGCAAGCGCAAGACCGGCGGGCGCAACAACAAGGGTCATGTGACCTCGCGCGGCATCGCGGGCGGTCACAAGCAGCGCTATCGCATCATCGACTTCAAGCGTCGCCTGTGGGACGTGGAAGGCACGGTCGAGCGTCTGGAATATGACCCCAACCGCACCGCCTTCATCGCGCTCGTCAACTATCCCGACGGCACCCAGGCCTATATCCTGGCTCCCCAGCGCCTCGCGCCGGGCGACAAGGTGATCGCGGGCAAGAAGACCGACGTGAAGCCGGGCAACGCGATGGAACTGGGCCAGATGCCGGTCGGCACCATCATCCACAATATCGAGATGAAGCCGGGCAAGGGCGGTCAGCTCTGCCGTTCGGCGGGCACCTATGCCCAGCTCGTCGGTCGCGATCGCGGCATGGTGATGGTCCGCCTGTCCTCGGGCGAGCAGCGCTACATCCGTTCGGACTGCATGGGCACCATTGGCGCCGTGTCGAACCCCGACAACGCCAACACCAACCTTGCCAAGGCCGGCCGTAACCGCTGGCTCGGCAAGCGCCCGCTGACGCGCGGCGTGGCGAAGAACCCGGTCGATCACCCGCACGGCGGTGGCGAAGGCCGGACCTCGGGCGGCCGTCATCCGGTGACCCCGTGGGGCAAGCCGACCAAGGGTGCCCGCACCCGCCACAACAAGGCGACGGACAAGTTCATCATCCGTAGCCGCCACGCGAAGAAGAAGAGGTAAGCGAGATGGCTCGTTCCGTCTGGAAAGGTCCGTTCGTGGACCTCAGCCTTCTGAAGAAGGCGGAAGTCGCCCAGGACGCCAATGGTCGCTCCGGTCCCATCAAGACCTGGTCGCGCCGTTCGACGATCCTGCCGCAGTTCGTCGGCCTGACGTTCAACGTCTATAACGGCCGCAAGCATGTTCCGGTGCTGGTGAACGAGGATATGGTGGGTCATAAGCTGGGCGAATTCGCCCCGACCCGCTACTTCCCCGGCCACGCCGCCGACAAGAAGGGCAAGCGCTGATGAGCAAGGAAAAGGCTCCCCGTCGCGTCGCCGACAATGAAGCGCTCGCCGTCGGCACGCAGATCCGCGGTTCGGCCCAGAAGCTGAACCTCGTCGCCACGCTCATCCGCGGCCGCAAGGTCGAGGACGCGCTGAACATCCTCGCTTTCTCCAAGAAGGCGATGGCGGTCGACGTGCGCAAGGTGCTGGCTTCGGCCATCGCCAACGCGGAAAACAATCACAATCTGGACGTCGACGCACTGGTCGTCGCGGAAGCATCGGTCGGCAAGAGCTTCACCCTGAAGCGCTTCCACGCCCGCGGCCGCGGCAAGTCGACCCGGATCCTCAAGCCCTTCAGCCGCGTGCGCATCGTCGTGCGTGAAGCTGGCGAAGAAGCGGAGGCTTAAGCACATGGGTCACAAGAGCAACCCGATCGGTCTGCGTCTGCAGATCAACCGCACCTGGGACAGCCGCTGGTTCGCGGAAGGCCAGGATTATGGCCGCCTTCTGCTGGAAGATCTCAAGATCCGCCAGTTCATCATGAAGACGCTGCCGCAGGCCGCGATTTCCAAGGTCGTGATCGAACGCCCGGCCAAGCTGTGCCGCGTGTCGATCTACGCCGCCCGCCCCGGTGTCATCATCGGCAAGAAGGGCGCGGACATCGAGAAGCTGCGCAAGAAGCTGGGCAGCCTGACCTCTTCGGACGTCAGCCTGAACATCGTCGAAATCCGCAAGCCGGAAATCGACTCCAAGCTCGTCGCGCAGGGCATTGCCGATCAGCTTGAGCGCCGCGTGGCGTTCCGCCGCGCCATGAAGCGCGCGGTGCAGTCGGCCCTGCGTCTGGGTGCCGAAGGCATCAAGATCACCTGCGGCGGCCGTCTGGGCGGCGCGGAGATCGCGCGCGTCGAATGGTATCGCGAAGGTCGCGTTCCGCTGCACACGCTGCGCGCGAACGTCGATTATGCCGAAGCCACGGCCCACACCGCCTATGGCGTGTGCGGCATCAAGGTGTGGATCTTTAAGGGCGAGATTCTCGGCCACGATCCGTTCGCCACCGACCGGCTGATGCTGGAGGCTCAGACCTCCGGTGTGCGCCCGGCGCGCTGAGAATAAGGTAGGTATAGCGTCATGCTGCAACCGAAGAAGATGAAGTTCCGCAAGGCCTTCAAGGGCAGGATCAAGGGCGACGCCAAGGGCGGTTCGGCCTTGAACTTCGGCTCTTACGGCCTCAAGGCTCTGGAACCCGAGCGCGTCACCGCCCGCCAGATCGAAGCGGCCCGCCGCGCGATCACCCGCCACATCCGCCGTCAGGGCCGGTTGTGGATCCGCGTGTTCCCCGACGTGCCGGTTTCCAAGAAGCCTGCCGAAGTCCGTCAGGGCAAGGGCAAGGGTTCGGTCGAATATTGGGCGGCCCGCGTAAAGCCCGGCCGCATCCTGTTCGAACTGGACGGCGTGCCCGGTCCGCTCGCAGCAGAGGCCTTCTCGCGCGCCGCGATGAAGCTGCCCATCAAGACGAAGGTCGTTGCCCGCCTCGGCGACACCTCGCACCTGGAGGGTTAAGCCGTGGCGAACGTCGCAGACCTCAAGACCAAGACGGACGACGAACTGTCGACCGAACTCAACAACCTGAAGCGCGAGCAGTTCAACCTGCGTTTTCAGGCGGCCACCAACCAGCTCGAAAAGCCGAGCCGGGTGCGTGAAGTCCGTCGGTCGATCGCGCAGATCAAGACCCTCCAGACCGAGCGTTCGCGCTCGGCTGCGAAGTAAGAAGGAAATCACACGATGCCCAAGCGCGTGCTGACGGGAACGGTGGTTTCCGACAAGACCGACAAGACGGTGGTGGTTCGTGTGGAGCGCAAGGTTAAGCATGCGCTCTACGGCAAGATCATCCGCCTGTCGAAAAAGTATCACGCCCATGACGAGGGCAATGTCTACAAGGAAGGCGAGACGGTCCGCATCGAGGAGACCGCCCCGATTTCCAAGCTCAAGACCTGGAAGGTCATCGAGCGCGTGGACACCCACAAGTCGCCGGAAGTCTCCCACTAAGGGAAGCCTTCCGGTCTTGTGACCGGTCGCCGATCCTTCAAGGATCGAAAAAGTTCGGACGCGGGCTGGCCTTTTCCCTTGGGAGGCGGTACAGGCCCGCGCTTCGCGCATTTCGATTCACCGGGTCGAACGCATGAATTCGGAACCGCCGGGAATTGCCCCGGTAGGCCAAATGAGAAGGAACCGGATCTATGATCCAGATGCAATCCAATCTTGACGTCGCTGACAACAGCGGCGCCAAGCGCGTCCAGTGCATCAAGGTGCTGGGCGGGTCGAAGCGCCGCTTCGCCGGCGTGGGCGACATCATCGTCGTCTCGATCAAGGAAGCCGCGCCGCGCGGCAAGGTGAAGAAGGGTGACGTGCACCGCGCCGTCATCGTCCGCACCGCCAAGGACATCCGCCGCGCCGACGGTTCGGTGATCCGCTTCGACGGCAACGCCGCCGTGCTGATCAACAAGAACCAGGAGCCGATCGGCACCCGTATCTTTGGCCCGGTCGTCCGTGAGCTGCGCGCGAAGCAGCACATGAAGATCATCAGCCTTGCGCCCGAGGTGCTGTAATGAGCGCTGCCAGAATCAAGAAGGGCGACACGGTCGTCGTCCTGGCCGGCAAGGACAAGGGCCGCACCGGCTCCGTCCTTCAGGTGATGCCGAAGGATGACAAGGTGCTCGTCGAGGGCATCAACATCCATGCGCGCCACCGCAAGCCCGACCAGTCGAACCCGCAGGGCGGCATCGACCGCAAGCCTGCGCCGCTCCACATTTCGAACGTGGCCGTGGCCGGCGCGGACGGCAAGCCGACCCGCGTCCGTTTCGAGGATCGCGACGGCAAGAAGGTCCGCGTGGCCGTCAAGTCCGGTGAGGTGCTGTAATGGCCGACAAATATACCCCGCGCTCCAAGGCGCTCTATGACGCCGAGATCGCCAAGGCGATGACCGAGAAGTTCGGTTACAAGAACGTCATGGAAGTCCCCCGGATCGAAAAGATCACGCTCAACATGGGTGTGGGCGAAGCGACCCAGGACAAGAAGAAGGTGACTTCGGCCGCCGAGGAAATGGAACTGATCGCCGGTCAGAAGCCGGTCATCACCAAGGCCCGCAAGTCGATTGCGCAGTTCAAGCTGCGTGAAGGCATGCCGATCGGCGCCAAGGTGACGCTGCGCCGCGAGCGCATGTATGAGTTTCTCGACCGCCTCATCAACGTCGCGCTCCCCCGCGTGCGCGACTTCCGTGGTCTGAACCCGAAGAGCTTCGATGGCCGTGGCAACTATGCCTTCGGTATCAAGGAGCAGATCATCTTCCCCGAGATCAACTATGACCGCATCGACAAGGTGCGCGGCATGGACATCATCGTGACCACCACGGCGAAGACGGACGATGAAGCGCGCGAGCTGCTGCGCCTCTTCGGCTTCCCCTTCCCGCTCGAAGAGAAGCAGGCGGCCTGAAACGGTCCCGCTTCTCTTCCATCAACTTTGCAAGGAAGAGAACTTAAGTCATGGCGAAACTGAGTTCGATCAACAAGAACGAGCGTCGCAAGAAGCTGGTGAAGAAATATGCCGGCCGCTATGCGAAGCTCAAGGCGATCGCGAATGATACCGCGGCCGACGACAGCGATCGTCTGATCGCGCGTCTGAAGATGGCGGAGATCCCCCGCAACGGCAATCCGACCCGTGTCCGGAACCGCTGCGAACTGACCGGGCGTCCCCGCGCTTATTACCGCAAATTCCGTCTCTGCCGCGTGCAGCTTCGTGATCTGGCCAACAAAGGCCTGATCCCCGGCGTCACCAAGTCGAGCTGGTAAGGATCATTTGAGATGGCATTGACCGATCCCCTGGGTGATATGCTCACCCGCATCCGCAACGGGCAGCAGGCGAAGAAGGATAGCGTGGTTTCCCCCGCGTCCAAGCTGCGCGCCCGCGTGCTCGACGTGCTCCAGCGCGAAGGCTATATCCGCGGCTATTCCGAGGAAGCCCTCGGCAAGCATGCCGGCCTCCGCATCGAGCTGAAATATTTCGAGGGCCAGCCGGCGATCAAGCATGTCGCCCGCGTGTCCAAGCCTGGCCGCCGCGTCTATTCGGGTTCCAAGGAACTTCCGGTGATCCGCAACGGCCTTGGCATCACCATTGTCTCGACGCCCAAGGGCGTTCTGTCCGACGCCGAAGCGCGCGAGCAGAATGTCGGCGGCGAAGTGCTGGCGGAGGTGTTCTGATGAGCCGCATCGGTAAAAAGCCGGTCGCGATCCCTGCCGGGGTCACAGCGACCATCGAAGGCGGGCAACTGTCGGTGAAGGGTCCCAAGGGCACCCTCGCAATGCCGCTGCGCGACGAGATCAGCTACACGCTGGAAAATGACGGCATCTCGGTGCAGCCGGCCAACAAGACCAAGCAGGCGCGCGCCTTCTGGGGCATGCAGCGCACGCTGGTCCAGAACCTCGTCACCGGCGTGACCGAGGGCTTCTCGAAGAAGCTGCTCATCACCGGTGTCGGCTATCGCGCCAATTCGCAGGGCAAGACGCTGAAGCTTCAGCTCGGCTATTCGCACGACGTCGATTTCGCGGTGCCTGAAGGCATCGAGATCAAGACCCCGGATAACACCACGGTCGAGATCAGCGGCATCGACAAGCAGAAGGTGGGCCAGGTGGCCGCCGAAATCCGTCGCTGGCGCAAGCCCGAACCCTATAAGGGCAAGGGCATCAAATATGACGGCGAGTTCATCTTCCGCAAGGAAGGGAAGAAGAAGTAAGATGGCAAAGCTTTCCCTCTTCGCGCGGCGTCGTCGCCGCGTCCGCACCGCGCTCAAGGCGGTTTCCGGTCACAAGCCGCGCCTCAGCGTTCACCGCTCGGGCCGTCACATCTACGCTCAGGTCATTGATGACGCCGCCGGCAAGACCGTCGCCGCCGCTTCGACCCTGGACAAGGACGTGCGCGGCAAGACCGGCGCCACGGCCGAGGCCGCTGCCGATGTCGGCAAGCGCGTCGCTGCTGCGGCGACTGCTGCCGGCGTCACCAGGGTCGTGTTCGACCGCGGTGGCTTCCTGTTCCATGGCCGCGTCAAGGCGCTGGCCGATGCCGCCCGCGAAGGCGGGCTGGAGTTCTGATGATGGCTGACGAAAACGAAATCCAGTCGCAGGCGGGCGCTCCCGCTGCGGTCGAAGGCGGCGAGCAGCCGACGGAAAACCGCGGTCCCGGCCGTGGCCGTGGCAACCGTGGCGGCGGCGACCGCAACCGTGGCGATCGCGGCGGCCGTGGCCGTCGTGACGACCGTCGCGGTGGCAACCGTGACGAGGAGCAGGGCGAGGAACTGATCGAGAAGCTGGTCCACATCAACCGCGTCTCGAAGACCGTCAAGGGCGGCAAGCGCTTCGGCTTCGCGGCGCTGGTCGTCGTGGGCGACGGCAAGGGCCGTGTGGGCTTCGGCCATGGCAAGGCGCGCGAAGTGCCCGAAGCCATCAGCAAGGCGACCGCATCGGCCAAGAAGGCGATGGTTCGCGTTCCGCTGAAGGAAGGCCGCACGCTGCACCATGACGGTCTCGGTCATTTCGGCGCCGGCAAGGTGACGGTGCGTTCGGCTCCGGCGGGCACCGGCATCATCGCGGGCGGTCCGATGCGCGCCGTGTTCGAAAGCCTCGGCGTCGCGGACGTCGTGACCAAGTCGAACGGCACGTCGAACCCCTATAACATGATCCGTGCGACCTTCGCGGCGCTGGGCGAACAGACCAGCCCCAAGTCGGTGGCGCAGCGTCGCGGCAAGAAGGTCGCCGACCTTCTGCGTCGTGGCGGTGCCTCGGCCGAAGTCGCGCAGGCCGACGCCGAAGCGATTGCGGAGTAACAGGATATGGCGAAGATCAAGATCAAGCAGATCGGTTCGCCGATCCGCCGCCCCGCCGACCAGAAGAAGATTCTGATCGGCCTGGGCCTTGGCAAGATGCACCGCGTGGTGGAGCTGGAAGACACGGCGGAAGTCCGCGGTGCCATCAAGAAGCTGCCCCACATGGTGCAGGTGGTCGAAGGCTAAGCCTTCTTCCCGAAGCGAAAACAGGAAAAGGCCGGGGTGCGCAGGCACGCCGGCCTTTTCCGCGTCCGGTGCACACTATCCTATATCGCCGCGCCGACGCTAGACGATGGCGGTCGCCTGCCGGCGGCTCGCAGGCCCGCCGCGCATGAAGATTTCCTACCGGCGACAGTTAATGTGTATCCGTCATCCCAGACCCACGTGGCGTAGATGGCCATGAGCTTTGAGTGTCCCGCGTGCATATCGCGTAATTTGATTCGGCGGGGTGACTGTGGAGCAAGAGATCGACGGCAGTGGCGGCGTGGAGAACGGGCGCCGACGGCGCTGGACGCTGGAAGAGAAGCGCGCGGTGGTGGAGCTGTCGCTCGATCCGGCGTGCAGCATGGCGGAGGTGGCCGCGTGTTTCGATGTCCTTCCGGCCCAGATATATGCCTGGCGCCGCGAGTTGCGCGAGATGGCGGAGGACGCGGCGCGCGAGGACAGGGCGATGTTCCTGCCGGCGGTCATCGAGCCGACATCGGTGCCGGCGGTGCTGCTCGAACCGGAGGCCGCGAACGCGCGGCTGCTGCCGGACGCGGTGGTGCAGGTCGCAATGGAAGTGCGCGGCGTGCCAGTGATGGTCGCCCACGGCGCAAGTTCGACGCTGGTCGCCTCGGTAATCGCAGCGCTGCTGAGGGCGCGATGATCGGGCCGGGCAGCGACGCCAAGGTGCTGATCTACACCAAGCCGATCGATTTCCGCTGCGGCATCGACACGCTGGTGGCCAAGGTCCAGCACGAGTTGAGCCAGGATCCGTGGCGCGGAGTCGCCTATATTTTTCGTTCCAAGAGGAAGGACAGGCTGAAGATTCTGTGGTTCGACGGCACCGGCATCTGGCTGATGACCAAGCGCGCCGAGGCCGCCGAAGGATTCGCCTGGCCGCCGGCGGTCGATGGCAGTTTTTCGATCACGGCGGCGCAGATGGCAGCACTCACCTCGGGCATGGACTGGCGTCGGCACCGCGCGCCAAGGCGCGTAAATCCGCCTAAAATCGAGGGTTTCGCTGATGCGTGAGATAGTCGCGACAGGCCGAGTCAACTGCGCTGGACGCGTCGTTACGCATGTGATTCGATGCCTGCCATGGACCCGCTGACGGCCTCCTGCAAAGACCCAGTTGCGCTGCTCGCGACCATCGCGAAGCTGACCGCCGAGGCGGCCGAACGCGACCAGCAGATCGTTCGCATCAACGCCGAGAACGAGGCGCTCGCCCGCGCTGCGGCCCAAGCTGAGGCGCGCGAGATCATCGCGCTCGCCACCGCGAAAGCGGCCGAACACGCCGCCGTCATCGCCGAGGCGAAGGCCGCCGAGATGGAGGACGCGCTCGCGGCCGCCCGCGATGAGGTCAAGCGCCTCAACGACATTCTCGACCAGTTCAAGCGCCACCGTTTCGGCCAGAGCGCCGAGCGGCTCGATCCCGACCAGTACCAGCTCGTGCTCGAAGAGCTCGAAGCTGCCTTGTCGCGCGCCGAGGCCGGGCTCGAAGCGCTGATCGACCAGGCTGACGCGACCGGCGAGACAAAGCGCCGCCGCCGCAACAACCGTGGAGCGCTGCCCGCCCATCTCGAGCGTATCGAGCAGGTCGTCGACATCGAAGACAAGCAGTGTGCCTGCTGCGGCAACGATCTTCATGTCATCGGCGAGGACGTCACCGAGCGCCTCGACGTCGTGCCCACCATCTTCCGCGTGCTGGTCACCCGCCGTCCGCGCTATGGCTGCCGCGGCTGCGACGAGGGCGGCGTCACCCAGGCGCCGGCGCCAAGCTTCATCGTCGATCAGGGCCTGCCCACCGACGCGCTCGTCGCCCAGGTCATCGTCGCGCGCTACGCCGATCACCTTCCGCTTTACCGGCAAGCCCAGATCTACGCCCGCCAGGGGATCGATCTCGACCGGGCAACGCTCGCCGACTGGGTCGGGCGCGTCGGATGGTGGCTGACTCCGCTCAGGCAGCATCTGCTCGCCGAGCTGCGAAGTTCGGTGAAGCTGTTCGCCGACGAGACGCGCATGCCCGTGCTGGCGCCCGGGACCGGCAAGACCAAGAGCGGCCAGCTGTGGGCCTATGCCCGCGACGATCGGCCATGGGGCGGACTCGCGCCGCCCGCCGTCGTCTACATGTACGCCGCCGGCCGCGGCGGCATGCATCCGATCGACCATCTCGGCGACTTCGCCGGGGTGCTCCAGGTGGACGGCTATGCCGGCTACAATGAGATCAAGCGCCGCAATGGCGTCACCCTCGCATTCTGCCTGCTTCACGCGCGGCGCAAGTTCTACGATTTCCGCGAAAAGGAGCCCGTTGCCGACGAGGTGCTCCGTCGCTTCTCGGCGATCTACAAGATCGAGGCGACGCTCAGGGACACCTCGCCCGAGGCGCGGTTCGAAGGGCGGCAGCTGATACTGAAGCCGCTGTTCGATAACCTGCGCGACTATCTCTCGAAGAACCTCGGCCGGTTCAGCGCCAAGGGCAAGATGGCCGAAGCGATCAACTATATGCTCAACCACTGGCAGCAGCTCACCTATTGCCTGCTCGACGGCCGCGTCGAGCTCGATACCAACACGGTCGAAAGAAGCATCCGCCCGATTGCCCTGTCGCGCCGCAACTCGTTGTTCGCCGGCAGCGATGCCGGGGCAGACAATTGGGCGGTGCTCGCCAGCCTTCTCGAAACGTGCAAACTCTCGGACGTCGATCCGCTCGCCTGGCTCACCGCCACCCTCACCAAGCTTGCCAACGGTCATAGCAACAAGGACCTCGATTCCCTCATGCCCTGGCACTTCCCCAAGATCGCCGGGCGCAACGCCCCCTCTTAAGACGCTTGACCGGCACGTTTCCGCCACGTGGGTCTGGGATGACGGATACGTTAATGTCGAAACTTGCGGGAAATATGCGAAGCTAAGCCCCGCCACCTCCGTTCGAGCGGCCGCGACAAAAGGCGTGACAAGCCCGCCCGATCCGACTAAAGGGCGCGCTTTCCATCAGCGCGAACATAGCGAAAGCGAGTGCACATCATGACTTTCAAGCTCAACGAACTCACCGATAATGAAGGCGCCCGCAAGGGCCGGATGCGCGTGGGCCGCGGTATCGGCTCGGGCAAGGGCAAGACCGCCGGTCGCGGCCAGAAGGGTGCGAAGGCGCGCTCGGGCGTCAGCATCAACGGCTTCGAAGGCGGCCAGATGCCGCTCCACATGCGCCTGCCGAAGCGCGGCTTCAACAACATCTTCGCCAAGGATTATGCCATCGTGAACCTGGGCGCGCTGCAGAAGGCGATCGACGCCGGCAAGCTCGACGCGAAGGCCACCATCGACCATGCGGCGCTCAAGGCCGCTTCGCTCGCCCGTGGAGGCAAGGACGGTGTCCGCCTGCTCGGCAAGGGTGAACTGACCGCCAAGGTCAGCCTGCTGGTCGCCGGCGCGTCGAAGGGCGCTGTCGAGGCGGTCGAGAAGGCCGGCGGCAAGGTCGAAGTGATCGAAGTCGTCGCGGCAGCCGACAAGGCGAAGGCGAAGAAGGGCACTGCCCTTGCCGCCAAGAAGGCTGCCAAGCAGGGCTGATCGCAGTCCAGATCTTGCAAGCGTGACCCCGCTGCCCGATATGGGCTGGCGGGGTCGCGCATTTGGGGGAATCCTCTTGTCGCTTCTGTGACAACTCCCGTTCGACAGGATCGATCAGCCCCGCTAAGGGAGTGAACGATTCCGACCCGCGGACCCGTTTTCGCGGCATGTGTGATTTGAAGGGCAGCCACCATGGCATCGAGAGCCGACCAGCTCGCATCCAATCTCAGCCTCGCCAAGTTCAGCCAGGCGACCGACCTCAAGAAGCGCCTCTGGTTCACGCTGGGCGCGCTGATCGTGTTCCGCTTCCTGAGCTTTGTGCCGCTGCCCGGCGTCGATCCGACCGCCCTGTCTCAGCTCTACAGCCAGACCAACGGCGGCATTCTCGACATCTTCAACACCTTCTCGGGCGGTTCGCTGTCGCGCATGAGCCTCATCGCGCTCGGCGTCATGCCCTATATCACCGCGTCGATCGTGGTGCAGCTCGCCGCCTCGCTGTCGCCGCAACTCGCCGCGATCAAGAAGGAAGGCGAGAGCGGGCGCAAGAAGCTCAACCAGTATACCCGCTACGGCACGGTCGGCCTGACCGCCGTTCAGGGTTATTTCATCGCGGTCGGCCTTGAAGGGTTCGGCGCGCAGCAGGGGCTTCAGGCGGTGGTCGATCCCGGCCTGCTGTTCCGCCTGACCGCGGTGATCTCGCTGATCGGCGGCACCATGTTTCTGATGTGGCTGGGCGAGCAGATCACCTCGCGCGGGATCGGCAACGGCACGTCGCTCATCATCATGGCGGGCATCGTTGCCCAGTTGCCGGTGACGCTCAGCAATCTGTTCAAGTCGGGCAGCGAAGGCTCGATCTCGGGCCTGCTCATCGTGGCGATCATCATTCTGGCGCTCGGCCTCATCCTGCTGATCTGCTACATGGAGCGCGCGCAGCGCCGCGTCCTCATCCAGTATCCCAAGCGCCAGACGCGTCAGGGGCTGATGCAGGCGGACCGCAGCCATCTGCCGCTCAAGGTGAATACCGCGGGCGTCATCCCGCCGATCTTTGCCAGCTCGCTGCTGCTGATGCCGCTGACCATTTCGCAGTTCGCCGGCCGCACCGTCGCGGGCGAAAGCCGGATGGGCGATTTCGTCCTGACGCTGAACCAGTATCTGTCGCACGGCAGCCCGGTCTACATGGCGCTCTATGGCCTCGGCATCGTCTTCTTCTGCTTCTTCTACACCGCCGTGGTGTTCAATCCGGAAGAGACGGCCGACAATCTCAAGCGCAACGGCGGGTTCATTCCGGGCATCCGTCCGGGCAAGAACACCGAAAATTATCTCGACTATGTGCTGACGCGCATCACCGTCATCGGCGCGGCCTATCTGGCCTTTATCTGCCTGGTGCCGGAATTCGCCATCGCACGGGCGGGCATCCCCTTCTACCTGGGGGGAACCAGCCTGCTGATCGTGGTCAACGTCACGGTCGATACCGTGACCCAGATTCAGAGCCACCTTCTCGCCCATCAATATGGCGATCTCATCAAGAAGGCGAAGCTCAAGGGACGCCTGCGCTAACAGGGCAGCCCGCACGAAGCGCAAGCAAAGGGGAGAATGCGCGCAATGAACATCATTCTGCTTGGCCCTCCGGGTGCCGGGAAAGGCACACAGGCATCGCGGCTGGTGGAGAGCCGGGGCATGGTGCAGTTGTCGACCGGCGACATGCTGCGCGCTGCGGTGAAAGCAGGCACGCCGGTGGGTCTCAAGGCCAAGGCGGTGATGGAAGCGGGCGAACTGGTGTCCGACGAGATCGTGTCGGGCATCATCGGCGAAGCGCTCGACGCACTCGCCGCCGACACCGGCGTCATTTTCGACGGCTATCCCCGGACCGAAGCGCAGGCGCATTCGCTCGACACGATCCTTTCGACACGCAACCGCACGCTCGATCATGTGATCGAACTCGAAGTCGATGAGGATGCGCTGGTCGAGCGCATCACCGGCCGCTTCACCTGCGCCACCTGCGGCGCGGGCTATCATGACAGCTTCAAGCAGCCCAGGGTCGAAGGCGAGTGCGACAAGTGCCACGGGCACGAGTTCAAGCGCCGTCCCGACGACAATGAGGAAACCGTGCGCACCCGCATGGCCGAATATCGCGCCAAGACCGCGCCGATCCTGCCGATCTATGAGGCGCGCGGCATTGTGTCGCGGGTGGACGGCATGGCGGACATGGACGATGTGACCGTGGCGATCGCCGCGATCCTCGATGGGAAAGCGGGCTGACCAGGGACGGACGCTTCTGTCCGGATCTGCCACGATCTTAACGGAATCGTTGCTCGCCTGTTGCTAAGGGAGCGTCGATGGTTGCATCGACGCATTCCCGAAGCCGGTTGACGGAGCTGGACGCCCTGCGCGGCATCGGCGCGCTCTGCGTTCTCGTCTTCCATTATTCGACCCGCTTCCACGAACTGTTTCCGCAGGCGGCGCACGTCCCGTTCAGTTTCCCCGGCGGCAATTACCGGGTGCTGCTGTTCTTCACTATTTCGGGCTTCGCGATCTTCTTCACGCTGGATCGCATCGGGTCGGTCGCGGACTTCATCGTCAACCGCTTCGCCCGGCTCTATCCCGCCTATCTGGTGGCGATGCTCGTGACGCTGGCGGTCGAATATGCCGGTCATGCCAGCCGCCTGCTGGTGGGGCCGCTGGCCATTCTCGCCAACATGACGATGTTGCAGGGCTTCGCCTTCATTCCAGAGGTCGATGGCGCCTACTGGACGCTGACGGTCGAGATCGCTTTCTACATCTGCATGGCGGCGATCTGGACATGCGGCGGCGTGCGCAGGCTGGAGCCGGTGCTGGCCGGGTGGCTGGCGCTGCGCTGGCTGTGGTGGCTCTGGCCCGACATGCCCGAACGCATCATCATGCTGCTGGCGCTCCGCTATGTGCCCTTCTTCGTGCTGGGGATGCTGGCCCACCGCATCTGGTCGGGACAGAGACGATTGATGCAGCAACTCCCCGTCGCGCTGTTCGCGCTTCTCTCCATCGCGGTCATGGAGACCTGGGACATCGTGGTGATGGGCCTGCTGATGGTGGCGCTGTTCGTGGCGCTCATTCACGGATGGCTGCGCTTCCTCGCGCTGCGCCCGCTCGTCTGGATGGGCGGGATCAGCTATTCCTTCTACCTCGTCCACCAGCATATCGGCTTTGTCGTGATGCTGGAGGTCGCAAGGGCGGGGTATAGCCCGTGGATCGCCTTTTTCGCGGCCTTCCTCGTCGCCCTGCTGTTGGGGACGATCATCAACCGCCTTGTCGAGCGCCCCGCCGCCGACGCGATACTGGCGCGATGGAAGGGACGAAAGGGCAGGCGCGGGGCCGCGACAGGCGCCCGCCTCGCCGGATAGAGGGGTGGGGCGGACGCCTTGCAGCACCCGCCCACGCCGCCTTATTTCTTCGCGACCGGAGCCGCCGCCGCGGCGTTGGCGGGAAGTCCGCCCAGTTGCGTCACCAGCTTGCGATAGGCGTCGAGATAGGCGAGCACGATGACCTGTCCGATCTCGGTATTCTGGTATCCGCTGCCGCCGGCCGCCGCGAAGCCGCCCCACCAGCCACCGCCCGCGCCGCCGCCGAAACCGACGTCCGTCTTGCGGGCATAGCCTTCGGTCAGCGCTTCTTCCTCGGTCGTGCGCGCATTGACGATGGAAAGCGTGACGTTCGCTTCCTTCTTCTTGATGTTGAGGCCGCCGATAAGCGCGCCGCCAAAACCGCCCATCAGGCCGCCCAGCGCGCCGCCGATGCCGCCGCCGCCCGAATTGCGGTTGGACGACACGATGTCAGGCTCCAGATAATAATCCGCCGCCTTGACCTGTCCCTTGCCTAGGTTCGATCCGGCCTGAAGCTCGCCCGAATCCGCCATGGCGCGCTCCATCGCGCGGCTCTGCATCGACCGGCCGCGATTGACGATCCTGAAGCAGCCCGACTGCTGGATGAAGACCTTGAGGATGGCTTCCGGGCTGCCGAGGTTCAGTTCGCGCCACCACTGATTGTCCGGCTCGACGATGGCGACGGTGCCGAGATTGCGGGTGCAGACCGGGATTTCCTGCGTCGCGCGCTCCTGATCGCGGCGGCCCGAAGACGCGCCCTTGGTCGTTCCGTCCTTGTAGGTCTTGCCCGACGAACTCATGTTCGTCTGCGCCATCGACGCGGTCGGCATCGCCACCAGCGCCACCGTCGCGAGCAGCGCGGAAACCGTCTTCACCATTGCTTCAAACCCCCATTCATGCAGTTACGTGCCTGTTGTTAAGCCTGTGGTGCGACCCCGCTGTTACGCCGCCGTCTTAGCATGACGCTCCAGCCGATTCCACCGTGCTGACAAGCGTGCGAAGCCCTGCTATCGGCGCGCGATGACCGATCTTTCGCATATCCGCAATTTTTCCATCATCGCGCATATCGACCATGGCAAATCCACCCTGGCCGACCGCCTGATCCAGCGCACCGGAGGCCTGACCGACCGGGAAATGAGCGCGCAGGTGCTCGACAATATGGACATTGAGAAAGAGCGGGGCATCACCATCAAGGCGCAGACCGTGCGCCTCGATTATGTCGCGAAGAACGGCGAGACCTATGAACTGAACCTCATGGACACGCCGGGCCATGTCGACTTCGCCTATGAGGTGTCGCGCAGTCTGGCCGCGTGCGAAGGCGCGCTGCTGGTCGTGGACGCCGCACAGGGGGTGGAGGCGCAGACGCTCGCCAACGTCTACCAGTCGATCGAGCATGACCATGAGATCGTGCCGGTGCTGAACAAGATCGACCTGCCCGCCGCCGAACCGGAAAAGGTGCGCGCGGAGATCGAGGAGGTGATCGGTCTCGACGCGTCGGAAGCCGTGCTGGCGTCGGCCAAGTCCGGCATCGGCATCGACGAGGTGCTGGAAGCTATCGTCGCCAAGATCCCGCCGCCCAAGGGCGACCGCGACGCGCCGCTGGAGGCGATGCTCGTCGATAGCTGGTATGACCCCTATCTGGGCGTCGTCATTCTGGTGCGCGTCATCAACGGCGTCATCAAAAAGGGTCAGAACATCAAGTTCATGATCGGCGGCACCGAACATCTGATCGACCGCGTCGGCTGCATGCGCCCGAAGATCGAGGCGCTGCCCGAGCTTGGCCCCGGCGAGATCGGCTTCATCACCGCGCAGATCAAGGACATCAGCCAGACCCGCGTCGGTGACACCATCACCACGGTCAAGAACCCCGCCGCCGCGCCGCTGCCGGGCTTCAAGGAGGTGCAGCCGGTCGTCTTTTGCGGCCTGTTCCCGGTCGACGCCAACGACTTTGAAAAGCTGCGCGATTCGATCAGCAAGCTTCGCCTCAACGACGCCAGCTTCTCGTTCGAGATGGAAACATCGGCTGCGCTGGGCTTCGGCTTCCGCTGCGGATTCCTGGGGCTGCTCCATCTGGAGATCATTCAGGAGCGGCTGACCCGCGAATATGATCTCGACCTCATCACCACCGCGCCTTCGGTCGTCTACGACATGCATATGAAGGACGGCAGCGTGAAGCATCTTCACAACCCCGCCGACATGCCCGATCCCAACCATATCGAGATGATCGAGGAGCCGTGGATCGAGGCGGTGATCTACTGCCCCGACGAATATCTCGGCTCCATCCTGAAACTCTGTCAGGACCGGCGCGGCATCCAGAAGAATCTGACCTATGTCGGCGGACGCGCGCAGGTGACATATGAACTGCCGCTCAACGAAGTCGTGTTCGACTTCTACGACCGGCTGAAGTCGATCAGCCGTGGCTATGCGAGCTTCGACTATCACCAGATCGGCACGCGCGAAGGCGATCTCGTCAAGATGAGCATCCTCGTCAACAATGAGCCGGTCGATGCGCTCTCCATGATCGTTCACCGCTCCGCCGCCGAAGCGCGCGGACGGCACATGTGCGAGCGGCTGAAGGATCTGATCCCCCGCCACCTGTTCAAGATCCCGATTCAGGCAGCGATCGGCGGCAAGGTGATCGCGCGCGAAACCATCGCCGCGATGCGCAAGGACGTCACGGCGAAATGCTATGGCGGCGACATCACCCGCAAGAAGAAGCTGCTGGAGAAGCAGAAGGAAGGCAAGAAGCGGATGCGCGAATATGGCAGCGTCCAGATTCCGCAGGAAGCCTTCATCGCCGCGCTGCGCATGGGGGACGAAAACTGAGGCGGCTTGGCTCCGGCCCGGCGATCTGCGAGAGTCGCGCTTCCTGACGGGAGAGCGACATGCGTGTGATGGTGCTGGTCAAGGCGACGGCGGACAGCGAGGCGGATGGCCCCATCGATCCTGCCATGATGGCGGCGATGGGCCGGTTCAACGACGAGCTGGAGGCGGCGGGACTGCTGGTGGAGGCCAATGGCCTCAAGCCCTCCTCCTACGGCAAGCGGATCGCGTTCGACGGCGCGGAGAGGCGCGTGATCGAAGGACCATTCCTGCCTGCGCGGGAACAGGTCGCGGGCTACTGGATCTGGAGCGTCGCCAACATGGACGAGGCGGTCGCATGGGCGAAGCGCTGTCCCAATCCCATGCCCGGCCCCAGCGAGATCGAGATTCGTCCCTTCTACGAACTGGACGATCTGTCCTGACCGCAGCCGCGCGGGTTGACGCGTTGCCGGGCGCATGATGATAGTGGCCCCATAGCGCGAACAAGGGAGGCGGCGTGAGCGACACCTGGCTGTATGACGAACATCCCGCGATGGTCCGCGCCAACCCGCTGCTGTTCCTGCTGCTGCTCGTGTCGGTGGTCGGCATCCTCGCCATTGCGGTCTGGTGGATACGCTGCAAGGGGGAGCGGCTCGCGCTTTCCGACCGCGAAGTGCTGATGGAACGGGGCATCCTGTCGAAGCAGCGCACCGAAATCGCGCTGTCCTCGATCCGGTCGGTCCGCATTACCCAGTCGCTGTCCCAGCGGATGTTCGGCGTTGGCCATGTCGAACTTTTCAGCGCGGGAGACATGGCGGAAATCGCCATCCGCAACATGCCCCGACCCGACCGTATCCGTGCGCTCGCGGCGTCGCGCAACCTCGATCTTCTGCCCCAACGATAGACAATTTCAGAGCGCCCCTTGACTCGGGGCCATTTATTTCAACGATAAGTCGCACAGGGGGCCGCCCGAGCACCCGCCACGCAAGAGGACGCCATGTCAGGACCGTCCGTTCACACAGGGGTGGACGGCGCTGCTAAAGGGTGTCGCCATGGTGGGCTTGCGAGTGATGCCGTCCTTGCCGGATCTGAGCGCGGAGGAACGCGCGGCGGTTCGGCAGGCCTGCGGCTTCGCCTGCGTGCGGTGCGGTGTCACCATCTACCGCTATCTGGGGCTGCCGGACGGACCGGGCGCTACCCTGCTGTGCCCGACCTGTCACGGTCTGGTCGAGGAAGGGCGGCTGACGGCGACTCAGGTGCACAGCTTTCACGCCAACCCGGTCGTGCGGCAGCGCCATTTCGCGCGCGACCGCCTGCCTTTTTCGGCGGAACTGCCGCAGCTCATCGTCGGCGGATCGCGGCTGCTGCGCGACACGCCGATCCCGATCACGCTGGAAGGCGAGCCGGTGCTGGTCTTCGCCCCGCCGCGCCGTGCCAATGGCGCCACCCGCATCAGCGTGCGTCTGGGCGGGGTGGATGGACAGCCCGAACAGATTGTCGACGGCAATGAATGGATGCCCGCCAATGGCAGTTGGCATTTCCTGCTGCGCGGCGACCGCTATTCGATGATGGCGACGCGGGGCGATGGCCTGTGCGTCCTGCGCATCGTCGCGCGCAACCGCATCGCGGTCGAGCATCTGCGCACGACGCTCAAGGGGCGCAGGCTGGAAGTCACGCCCGACTGGTTCGAGATCGACGGAAAACGTTATATCGACCGGATCGGCAGCGGCACGCTCGTGGGGCTGGAGCTTTAGCGCTTTACCCTGATTTCGAACAGCTTGGGCCAGAACTTGCCGGTGATGAACACGCGGTCGCTGGCCGCGTCATAGGCGATCCCGTTCGCCACCGCCTCGCTGTCGGTAACGCCCGCCGCCTTGCGCAGCGGCGCGACGTCGATCCAGTCGATCACCGCGCCGGTCGCCGGGTCGATCCGCGCGATTTTCGTGTCATACCAGATATTCGCCCACACCTCGCCGCGCACATATTCCAGCTCGTTCAGCCGTTCGACCGGGCGGCCGTTCCACGTCACGGTAATCCGCCGCTGCTCGGCCAGCGTATCGGGATCGAGGAATCGCAACTGCGCCGTCCCGTCGCTCATGATGATGTGCCGCCCGTCCTGCGTCAGCGCCCATCCTTCCCCCTCGTAGCGAAAGTCCGACAGCGGCCTGAAGCCCGACAGCGACCAGACGAAACCCTGCCGGTGCCGCCATGTCAGGCTGACGATCCGGTCCTTCCAGTTGACGATTCCTTCGCCGAAATAGCGGCTGTCGAGCACGCGCCGCTCAAGTATCTTGCCGCTTTTCAGCGCGACCTTGCGGATGTCCGACCGGCCCTCCAGCCCCGTGCTCTCATAGAGCGCCCCGTCGAGGTAGAAGAGGCCTTCGGTAAAGGCGCCCGGATCGTGCGGATAGGTTTTCACCAGCGTCCATGGCGTATCGGCACGGGCTGGCGCGGCAAGGACGAAGGCGCAGGCCAGCGCCAGCAGCGCCCGCTTCATTCCGCGACCGGCGCAGCGAGGGCGGCGGCCAGCCAGACCGGCGCGGTCGCGGGGTCGATTGCCTCCACACGGCGCAATTCAATCGAAAGGCCAAGGTCGGGCAGGGCGGCACGCTGCCGCCTTTCGTCGGCCCGGTCCAGCGGCACCGCCACCAGCCGCCGGTTCACCTTGCTGCGGTAATGCATCCGCGCGGTATTCTCCTGCCCGACATAGCAGCCCTTGTCATAATCGACGCCGTGCAGTTCCTCCGCATTGGCTTCCAGCCACAGGACTGCGTCCTGTCCCAGTTCGCCCACGCCCTCGAACACGCCCAGCGCCAGCCGGTGCACCCGGAAAGCAGGGGCGGCATCGCCATCGCCCGGCGCGGCCAGCCAGCGATGGCCAAGGTCCGGCAGGCGCGGATCGAAAGGCCGGTCGCGCGCCTCCAGTGACCAGTGCGCAGCGAGTCCGTCTTCCCGCGCGATCGTCACCCTGCGTCGCAACCGGTAAAGCGCCAGCCGCTTTGCCAGCGCGTCCGCCTGCGCCGCTTCGCAATCGATCAGCACGTCGTCGCCATCTGCCCACAGGATGAAGTCGAACAGCGCCTTGCCCTGCGGCGTCAGCAATCCGGTCCAGCGCGGCTCCCCTTCCGCCAGCGTCAGCACATCGCGCGTCAGCAACCCCTGCAGGAAGGGGCGCGCCTCGTCTCCGGAAATTCTCAGGATCGCGCGGTCGGTGAGGGTGGTGCCGGTCATCGCCTTTAGGTAGGACGGCGGCACGCATTCGCCAAGCCGCCAGCCGACACAGGAGTCCGCCATGCCCCAGACCTTCGACATGATCCTGAAAAACGGCACCGTCCATACACCCGGCGGGGCGGAGAGTGCGGACGTGGGCGTGCGCAGCGGGCGGATCGCCGCCATCGGCGCCAGCCTTGGCGACGCAGGCGAAGTGATCGACTGCACCGGCCTCGACGTGCTGCCCGGCTGCATCGACAGTCAGGTCCATTTTCGCGAGCCGGGTCTGGAACATAAGGAAGATCTCGAATCGGGGAGCCGCGCCGCCGTGCTGGGCGGCGTCACCGCGGTGTTCGAAATGCCCAACACCAATCCCAACACCGACACGGCCGAGCGCGTCCATGACAAGCTCGCCCGCGCGCATCATCGCATGTGGTGCGACCATGCCTTCTATGTCGGGGCGACGGCGGACAATGCCGAGCAGTTGAAGGAACTGGAGCGTATTCCGGGCACGTCAGGCGTCAAGATCTTCATGGGCGCATCGACCGGCAGCCTGCTGGTCGACGATGACGACGCGCTGTCGCGCGTGCTGGCGTCGGGCAACCGCCGCGTCGCCATCCATGCCGAGGACGAAGCGCGGATGAATGCGCGCAAGGATCTGCGGGTGGAAGGCGATCCGTCGTCCCATCCTGTCTGGCGCGACGACGAAAGCGCGATGATCGCGACGAAGCGGATCATCGCGCTCGCCCGCAAGGCGCGGCGCCGCATCCACATCCTGCACATCACGACGCCCGCCGAACTCGAATATATCGGCCAGAACAAGGACATCGCGACCTGCGAGGTGACGCCGCAGCATCTGACGCTCGCCGGGGAGGATGCCTATCCGCGCCTTGGCACCTATGCGCAGATGAATCCCCCGATCCGCAGCGCCGCGCATCGCGACGGTCTGTGGTTCTGGCTCAATCAGGGCGTGCCTGATGTGCTGGGAAGCGACCATGCACCCCACACCGTCGAGGAAAAGGCCAAGCCCTATCCCGCCTCGCCCAGCGGCATGCCGGGCGTGCAGACGCTCGTGCCGCTGCTGCTCAACCATGTGGCGGAGGGGCGTCTGACGCTGCGCCGCTTCATCGAACTCACCTCATCCGGGCCGCAGCGCGTGTTCGGGCTGACCGGGAAGGGGCGGATCGCGGTCGGCTATGACGCGGACTTCACGGTCGTCGATCTCAAAAAGCGCTGGACGGTGGGCAAGGACTGGCTCGCCTCCCGCTGCGACTGGTCGCCGTTCGAGGGGATGGACCTGACCGGAAAGGCTGTGGGCACGATCGTTCGCGGGCACAGGGTCATGTGGGAAGACGCGCTTGCCAACGCCGCCATCGGCGAGCCGGTGCGGTTCGAAGCGACGCAGTTCTAGTCAGGCGCGGGCTGTCCGGCTGCGGCGGGCGACGGCAATCCCGTCGCTGGCGAAGAAGACAAGACCCACCCAGATAAGGCCGAAGCTCACCATCTGCCCGGTGCTCAGCTTCTCCCCGAACAGCAGAACGCCGCACAGGAACTGGAGCGTCGGCCCCAGATATTGCAGCAGCCCCAGCGTGGCCATTGACAGACGCTGCGCCGCGACGGCGAACAGCACCAGCGGCACGGTCGTCACCGCGCCCGTCACGATCAGCAGCAGGGTGGTCGCCAGATCCTGCCCGAAACCCATCCCGCCATGGCCCGCTTCCCAGACGAGATAGGCGAGGGCAGGCGGCGCGAGCAGCGCGGTTTCGACGCCCAGCCCGGTCATCGGCGCCACGACCGTCAGCTTGCGCACCAGTCCGTAGAAAGCGAAGCTGAGTGCGAGGGTCAGGCTGATCCACAGAGTCGTCAGCGCCGACGCCGCGAGGATCGCCACGCCCAGCGCGGCGATCGCGATCGCCGCCACCTGCCACTGGCGCAGCCTTTCCTTCAGCACCACCACGCCCAGCGCCACATTGACCAGCGGATTGAGGAAATAGCCAAGGCTCGCCGCCACCACCTGTCCCTGATGCACAGCCCAGACATAGGTCAGCCAGTTGATCGCGATCAGCGCCGCCGAAATAGCGAGCGGAAGGGCAATCCGCCGGTCCCTCAGCGCAATCACCAACACCTTAAGGCCGCCCCGCGCGGCGAGGATCGCCACGATCAGCAGCAGCGACCAGATGATGCGCTGCATCACGATCTCGGTCGGATTGACATGGTGGAGCATGCGGAAGAACAGCGGCAACAGACCCCACAGCCCATAGGCCGCGATACCCGCGATCAGTCCCCTGCGCAGTTCGGCATCGGCGTCGGTCAGATGATGCCTCCGCCCAGAAACAGGCGCAAAGCACCGAAAGCGGCCACCAGCAGGCAGAAATTCTGCCCGCTCCTCTTCGATGAGATCAGGCCGATCAATGCGCCGAACAGCGCCATCGGCACCAGAATCCAGTTGAGCGCGCCCAGCAGCGGAAACACTGCCGGGATCATCAGGATCAGCGTCACGATGCCGACGAAGATGGACATGATGTTGAACATACGGCGTAGATGGCCCCTTCGACGGTTCAGGACAAGCCGACGCGGCGGGCCAGTGCGGTGAAACTGGACCGGCGTTCAACAAAAAGGCTGCGATTCACCAAATTTCCTAACGCAAAATTAACGCTTGTTCTTCATCGCCTGTTTACGAAGGAGTGAAGGATGGCGCTTTTCCGGTCTGTTTCGGTCGTGGCCCTTTTGCTGGCGCTTTCCGCCTGTGGGAAGGGCGACAAGGACGCCAATCTTGCGGCGCTCGACGCGCAACTCACGAACAACAGCGCGGACCCTGCGGTCAGGGGCGCGCTGGCCGATCCCATCGTCGTCGACCCGCAACTGGTCGGCCAGTCCGACCGCAATGCCGTGCGCACGACGCCCAAGCTGCCGACCGGAGGCGCGCCGGTGCTGCCGCAGGATGTGCGCGCCGCCCAGGCGCAGGCAGTGAAGACTGCGGGTGGCAAGCTGCTGACCGCGCCCGCGCCGACCACTGCCGAACCTCTCGATTCGACCGTCACGCTCGGTGCGCTGGCGCGGAACAGCGGCAATGCGGGCTGCGCGAAGAAGCTCGTCTATGGCGCGCAATGGGCGACGCGCCTGCCCGAACCCTTCGGCGCTTATCCCGGCGCGCAACTCACCGAAGCGGCGGGCGCAGAAACGGACGGCTGCACCCTGCGCGCGGCGAGCTTCGTGACCGCAGCGCCCCGGCAGGCGGCGATGGACTATTATTACACCATCGCCCGGCGCGCGGGCTATGACGGACAGCATCGCGTGATGGGCGGCGATCATGTGCTGGGCGGAACGCGCGGCTCGGATGGCGCGGCCTACTTCATCCTGTTCACCGACGCGCCGGGCGGCCGCACCAGCGTGGACATCATCGCCGACAGGGGCCGCTGACCCTCGGGGGATTGCGGCCTTTCGCCCCGCGCCGATTCGCGATAGGGGCTGCTTCCATGACCAATTTGTTTCTCGTGATGGGCGGCGGGGCCGTGGGGGCCGCGCTGCGCTATCAGCTCGGGCGCTTCGCCGGGCAGATCGCGCCGGGCGTGGCGTGGCCCTGGGGCACCTTCGCCGCCAATCTGATCGGCGGCTTCGCCATGGGCTTGCTTGCCGGATGGCTGGCGCGGGGTGGAGCAGGCGCGGGCGAGCCGATGCGCCTGCTGCTGGGCGTCGGTCTTCTGGGCGGATTTACGACCTTTTCGGCCTTCAGCCTTGAAACGATACTGATGATCGAGCGCGGGCAGGCGACGCTGGCGCTCGCCTATGCGCTCGCTTCGGTGATCGGCGCGGTCGTCGCGCTGGCACTGGGCCTCACCGTCATGCGGAGCGTCGCGGCATGAAGGGCCGCCCGCCCGCCAGAGGCAGCGCGCCGCGCAAGGGCGCGCCGGGCCGCAAGCCCGCAGGCCCGCGCAAGGATGGCAAGCCTGCCTTCAAGCCCCGCGCGCCTGCCGCCACCAAATCCGCCGCCAAGCCTGCTGCGGTCAAGGCTGCTCCGCCCAAGGCCGCTCCGGCAAAGCCGAACCCTGCCAGGGGCGTATCGCTCGACGTGCGCCAGTTTCGCGTCGGCGCGGACGATGACGGCATCCGGCTCGACCGCTGGTTTCAGCGGCATCTGCCCGATGTCGGCTTCAACCTCGTTTCGCGCTGGTCGCGCACCGGCCAGTTGCGCGTCGACGGCGCGCGCGCCGCGCCGGGCGACCGCATCGCCGAAGGGCAGACCATCCGCGTCCCTCCCGCCGAGCAGAAGCCGGAAGCGGCCGAAAAGCCAAAGCGCGTCCGCGTCATCGACCTGACGCCCGAAGAGATCGCCTATGCGCAGGAGATGGTGATCCATCGCGACGCGCAGGCCATCGTCATTAACAAGCCGCCCGGCCTCGCGACGCAGGGCGGGACGAAGACCGACGAGCATGTCGACAAGCTGCTCGACGCGCTGCTCTACGATCTCGACAGCCGCCCGAAGCTGGTCCACCGGCTCGACAAGGACACGTCCGGCGCGCTGCTGCTCGCGCGCACCAGCCGCGCCGCCGCCCATTTCGCCAAAAGCTTTTCCAGCCGCACCGCCCGGAAGGTCTACTGGGCGCTGGTGATGGGCGTGCCGAGCATCGAGGACGGCATGGTCGAACTGCCCATCGCCAAGCAGCCCGGCACCGGCGGCGAAAAAATGCATGTCGATCAGGAGGAAGGGCTGCCCGCCCGGTCGCGCTACCGCGTGATCGAGCGTGCCGGGAACCGCGCGGCCTGGGTCGAGCTTCAACCCTATACCGGCCGCACCCATCAGCTCCGCGTTCACATGGCTGCCATCGGCCATCCCATCGTGGGCGACGGTAAATATGGCGGGAAGGACGCATTCCTGAGCGGCACGATCAGCCGCAAGATGCACCTCCACGCCCGCCGTATCCGCGTCGATCATCCCGACGGCGGGCGCGTCGACGTGACGGCGCAATTGCCCCCGCATTTCGCCAACAGCCTCACCGACCTCGGCTTCGATCTGGCGCTGGGCGACATGCCGCTCGACGACGAGATCGACCGCACACCCACGCGCGAGGATGAGAAGAAGGTCGCGCGCCAGCACGCCAAGCAGATCCGCAAGGGCCGCAAGGGCGAACGCCGCGCGCGGGGTGGTGCGCGCAAGGCATGACGAACCGCCTTGTCGTTTTCGACTGCGACGGCACGCTGGTCGACAGCCAGCATGGCATCTGCACGGCAATGACACGCACGTTCGAGGAGGCGAATCTGCCGCCGCCCGACCGACTGGCGATCCTTTCGGTCGTCGGCCTGTCGCTGCCGCACGCCATAGCGCGGCTGCTGCCCGACGCGGAGGACGATTATCACCATCATCTCGCTGATCGCTACAAGCTCGCCTTTCAGGCGATGCGGAAGGCGGAGGGGGTGCAGGAGCCGCTCTATCCCGGCATCGCCGATCTTATCGTGGCGCTGGACGACGAGGGCTGGATGCTGGGCGTTGCGACGGGAAAGTCGGATCGCGGTCTTGCGCTCTGCCTCGCCCATCATGACATCGCGCATCATTTCGTGACGCTCCAGACCGCCGACCGGCATCCGTCGAAGCCGCATCCCTCCATGCTGCTGGCCGCCATGGCGGACGCGGGCGCCTCACCCGAAACGACGGTGATGATCGGGGACACCAGCTTCGACATCGCCATGGCGCTGGCGGCGGGCACGCGCGCCATCGGCGTCGGCTGGGGCTATCACGCGCCTACGGAACTGGTGGAAGCGGGCGCGCAGGCCGTAGCGATGGACAGCGCACAGTTGCATGCGCATATCGGCGCGGCATGAGCGATCTTCCTCCCTCGCCGCCGGTCGATCCCGACCGGGTTGCGCGCCAGCGCCATTTCGCCATATCGCTGTTCCGCCTCTCGGGCGCGTTCATCGTGATGTTCGGCTTCCTCGCCATCGCGCAGCGTTTCTCATGGGTGCAGGGGACGAAGGCCAAGGCGTTCGGCACGATCATGGTGCTGACCGGCCTGTTCCAGTTCGTCATCGTGCCGCGCCTGCTCGCCGCCCTGTTCCGAAAGAGGCCGCCGGAATGAAGCGCTTCTACAAGGAGGTGGCCCTCACGAAAGCAGAGGGCGGCTGGTCCATCGCGCTCGACGCCCGCCCGGTCCGCACGCCCGCCCGCGCGCTGCTGGTGCTGCCGACGCCCGCGCTGGCGGAGGCTGTCGCCGATGAGTGGCGCGGGCAGGGCGACACCGTCGATCCCGCCTCGATGGCGATGACCGGTCTCGCCAATGCGGCGATAGACCATGTCGCGACCGATCCCGCCGCCTTTGCCGCCACCATCGCCCGCTACGCGCAGAGCGACCTGCTCTGCTATCGCGCGGATGGTCCCGATGCGCTGGTCGCGCGGCAGGAGGCGGCATGGAATCCGCTGCTCGAATGGGCGCGGGCGCGCTACGATGTCGCCTTTGCGGTAACGCAGGGCATCATCCCCGTGCCGCAACCCGAGGAGACCCTTTCGCGTCTCGCGGCGGCGGTGCTGACGCTCGATCCCTTCACCATGGCGGGGCTGTCGACTCTGGTGACGATCAGCGGCTCGCTCGTCTGTGGCCTCGCCATCGTCGAGGGAGGGCACAACCCTGAAAGCATCTGGCGCGCCGCAGAGATCGACGAGGCGTGGCAGGTGGAACAGTGGGGCGAGGATGCCGAGGCGACTGCCCGTTCCGCCCGCCGCTACGCGGACTTCGCGACAGCCGCTGCCTTTTGCGCGCTGTGTCGCAACCGAAACGACTAGGAACCTGCCCGCTTCTTCATGCATTATGCGGCAAAAGGGGCGCGCAGGACGCGGCCCGTTCCCGACGACATGAGGAGAAGCCCCTTGGCTCACAGGTTGACCAGGTCGATTGTGCCCGCGCTGCTGGTTCTGGCTGCTGCGCCCGCTTTCGCGCAGGACGCGCCGCCCGCCGCGCCACCCGGAGTCGCGCCCGCGCCGGAGGCTGCCGCCCCGGAAGCGCCCCCCGCCGCGCGCGAACTGACCTCCGCCGAAATTGTCGCTTTCAACAAGGCCCTTACCGACTTCTCCGCCGCGCAGGCGGCGCAGCAGAAGGGCGACAATCAGGGCGCAGTCGCCAGATATGACGCGGCGCTGCCCGCGATCCGCACGGCGGTGGAAGCGGACCCGTCCAAGATCGACAATGTGAATTTCCTCGCCAACGCCCTCTATGCCGACGCCGCCGCCTATGGCGTGCTGGGCCAGATGGACAAGGTGATCCCGCTTTACGAGGAATCGCTGCCGCACTGGCGCACCATCGTCGCGGCGAAGCCGGAGGACGCGGCCAGCCGCGCCATTCTCGCCGGCATCCTCGTGCAGATCGGCAATCTGAAGCTGGGCGTGCAGGATCGGTCGGGCGCGCGGCCCTATTATGCGGAGGCGCTGGCCCTGTCCCGCAAGGCGGTGGCTGACGCACCCGCGGACAATGTGGCGAAGAATCTGCTTCTTTCTGCGCTGATCGGCGCAGGCCAGACCTCGACCGAGGAGGGGATGCTGGAGGAAGCGCTGGCGATGGGCAAGGCGATGATGGCGGACGGCACGATCGACGCGTCCAACCGCCCGACCGTGGAGGCGATGACGCAGAGCGCGGGATAGTCGGCGACAATCTGGCGCGCCCTCTTCATCTTGGCGGCAGCTTGTTCTATGCCCCTTGGGCTTCACCCCGATGGGACATCAGAATTTGATCCTGGACCTTGCCGCCGCCGCTTCGGGCGCCATCCGCTTCGACGATCTGGGGCTGGACCCCGTCGCCCTGAACCTCGGCTTCTTCACTATCAAATGGTATAGCCTCGCCTATCTGGCGGGAATCCTCATCGGCTACTGGTATCTGCTGAAACTGGTGGCCCAGCCCGGTTCGCCGATGGCGCGCCGCCATGCCGACGACATGATCTTCTACGCGACGCTCGGCATCATCATCGGCGGGCGGCTGGCTTATGTCATCTTCTACCAGCCCGAAATCCTCGCGCATCCGCTCGACATCTTCAAGCTCTGGAACGGCGGCATGTCCTTCCACGGCGGTGCGGTCGGCGTGTCGCTCGGCATCCTGTATATGGGGTGGAAGGAAAAGCTGAACTGGCTGCGCATCCACGACTATGTCGCCTGCGTCGTGCCCTTCGGCCTGTTCTTCGGCCGCCTCGCCAATTTTGTGAACGGCGAATTGTGGGGGAAGGAAACGGATGTGCCATGGGCCATCATCTTCCCGACCGGCGGACCCTTCCCGCGTCACCCGAGCCAGCTTTATGAAGCCGCGCTGGAAGGCGTCCTGCTCTTCCTCATCCTCGCCTACGCCTTCTGGCGGACCAAAGCGCGCTACGAACCGGGCAAGCTCGTCGGCATATTCCTCCTCGGCTATGGCTGCTTCCGCTTTGCGGTCGAATATTTCCGGGAAGCGGACGCGCAGTTGATGGAGTTCGCCGCGCGCACCGGCCTTCATATGGGCCAGTGGCTCTGTCTGCCGATGATTGCGGGCGGCCTGTTCCTTATCGCCACCGCCAGGGGCCGACGCCAGCGGGTCGAGCCGGTCGCGGGCAGCGCCAGTGTTGGCTGAGCCGCTCTGGCAGCGGCTCGCGCGCCAGATCGAGGCGGGCGGGCCGATTTCCGTCGCTTATTATATGGGCGAAGCAAACCAGCATTATTACGCCACGCGCGATCCGCTGGGCGCGGACGGCGATTTCACGACCGCGCCGGAAATCAGCCAGATGTTCGGCGAACTGATCGGCCTTGCGCTCGCGGATGTCTGGATGCGGTCGGGGCGTCGGCCCGACGCCTATTATGTCGAACTGGGGCCGGGACGCGGGACGCTGGCGTCCGACGCGGCGCGGTCGATGGAGCGCGCCGCCTTCGCGCCGCGCATGCATCTGGTGGAAACCAGCCCCGTCCTGCGCGGCCGCCAGAGCGCCATGCTGCCCACCGCGATCCATCATGACACGGTCGAGAGCCTGCCCGATCATGGTCCGCTGCTGGTCGTCGCGAACGAGTTTTTCGACGCCCTGCCCGTGCGCCAGTCGATCCGCGTTGGCGATGAATGGCGCGAGCGCGTTGTGGTGCCACGTGCGGAGGACGGGCGCTTCATTCCCGTTGCGGGCTATCGCCGCATCGAATCGGGCCTGCCGCCCATTGCCGCGCAGGCGGAGGATGGCGCGATCATCGAAACGCCGCTCGCGGGCGCCAGCGTCGCCTTCGCACTCGCCAACCGCATTGCGCGGCAGGGCGGGGCGGCGATCATCGTCGACTATGGCTATGAAGGTCCGGCTTTCGGCGACACGGTGCAGGCGGTGAGGGACCACGGGTTCGCGGACCCCTTTGCCGATCCGGGGGAGGTGGACCTGACCGCCCATGTCGATTTCACGGTGCTGAAGAACATGGCGCTCCAGGCCGGGCTGCGCGTCTATGGCACGGTGGGGCAGGGTGAATTTCTGCGGCAACTGGGGATAGAGGCGCGCGCCGAACAACTGGCCCGCACCGCGCCGGAGCGCGCCGCCGAAGTAGAGGCCGCCGTTCGCCGCCTGACCGATCCGGATCAGATGGGCACGCTGTTCCGCGCAATGGCGTGGACTCACCCCGACTGGGGCGATCCCGCCGGGTTCGAAGGCTGACCGCCGATCAGTCGTCCTGGTGGTAGCGGCTCAGCTTGCGGATGAAGCCGATAAGGCCGGTCTGCCGGCTGCGCTTCATGCGTTCGGCGTGGAGGATGGTCTGCACCCGCGCGAAGCAATCGTCGGCATCGACATTGCAAAGCACATAGTCATAGCCGTCCCAGTGCGCGATTTCGCCCGCCGCGCGCTCCATGCGGCCTTCGATGACTTCGTTGCTGTCGGTCGCGCGTCCGCGCAGGCGCCGTTCCAGCTCCTCCATCGACGGCGGCAGGATGAAGATGCGCACCACGTCCCCGCCCGCGATCTGGTGCAACTGCTGCGCCCCCTGCCAGTCGATGTCGAACAGCACGTCCTTGCCCGACTTCAGCATCGCTTCCACAGGCGCGCGGGGCGTGCCGTAACGCTGTCCGAAAACATGCGCCCATTCCAGAAACTCATGCTCGTTCGCCATGCGACGGAACTCTTCCAGATCGACGAAGCGATAATCCTTGCCGTCCACCTCACCGGGGCGCATCGGCCGCGTGGTGGCGGACACCGACATGGACAGGTCCGGCTCGGCCGCCAGCAATTTGCGCGCGATAGTGGACTTGCCCGCGCCCGAGGGCGAGGAAAGGACAAAGAGCACGCCCCGGCGCTTGAAGTCGGGCGTCTGGTTCTGGATGCTGTCGGCCATGGCCGCTAGTGCCGCCAAGGACGGATTTTTGCAAGAGGGGGGAGCCACGATGAGCAGGAGCAACAGACGGAGGAACCGGCGCGGCTATCTGCTGGCGGCCGCTATCGCAGCGGCGGCCTGCGCGCTGCTGTTCCTCATGCACCGCCCGCCCATCTGCACCTGTGGCCGGATCGAGCTGTGGCATGGCGCGCTCGACAGCGGCAACAGCCAGCATATTGCCGACTGGTACAGCCTCAGCCACATCATCCACGGCTTCCTGTTCTACGGAGCAGCCTTCCTGCTGCTGCGGCGACATCCCGTGGGTGTCAGGCTGGCGGCGGCGGTCGCGGTGGAGGCCGCATGGGAACTGCTGGAAAATTCCCCGCTCATCATCGACCGCTATCGCACCGCCACCATCGCGCTCGGCTATTCGGGCGATACGATCCTCAACTCGATGAGCGACATCGGCATGATGACGGTCGGCTTTCTGTTCGCCGCCCGTGCGCCGACATGGCTGACTGTTGGCACCGCGATCTTTCTGGAACTGCTCGCGCTCGCGGTCATCCGCGACAATCTGACGCTCAATATCCTGATGCTGACATGGCCGGTCGACGCTGTCCGCGACTGGCAGGCCGCGCTTTAGGCTTCGCCCGTTCTCCGGGCGCTGCGGATCGGAATCGGCTGGTTCGCGCTGGCCGGATCGCTCTGGTCGGTGAGCAGCTTCTGGGTCTTGCGCCGTTCCGCCTCTCGCCTGGTTTCGAAAAGGCGGCCCGCGAGATAAGCGCCGCCGACGAACAGCGCGCCCGCCGGATAGCGCATGATGAGCCGCTTGGCCCCTGCGCCCGCGACAAGGCCGACGATGCCCTTCTTGCCCGTCGATGCGGCGACGCGCGCGGCGATCACCGTTGCGCCAAGCTGAGCCGCCTTGCGCAGGATGCTGCGCTTGCGGGGCGGGCGGACCGTGACCAGCGGAGCGGAGGGCGTCAGGCTTTTCTTCTTCATACCACCTCAATGGTTCGGCAGGCTGGGGGTTCCGCCACGGTCATACCATATTTTCCGGCCGCACCAGCCGGTCGAAGGTCGCTTCGTCCACCAGCCCCAGTTCCAGCCCCGCTTCGCGCAGGGTCAGCCCCTTTTTATGTGCATGTTTGGCGATGGCGGCGGCATTGTCATAGCCGATCTCGGGCGCCAGCGCCGTCACCAGCATCAGCGACCGGTCGACCAGCTCCGCGATTCGCGCCTCGTTCGCCTCCAGCCCGTCGATGCAGCGTTCGACGAAACTGTCCATGCCGACGCTCAGCAGGTGAATGGACCGCAGCACCGCCGCACCGATCAGCGGCTTGAAAACGTTCAGCTCCATATGCCCCTGCATGCCGCCGACCGTCACCGCCTGATGATTGCCGATCACCTGCGCCGCCACCATGGTCAGCATCTCGCACTGGGTCGGGTTGACCTTGCCCGGCATGATCGAGCTGCCCGGTTCATTGGCGGGAAGGTCCAGTTCCCCCAGCCCCGAACGCGGCCCGCTGCCCAGCAGGCGGATGTCGTTGGCGATCTTGGTGAGCGCCACCGCGATGCTGTTGAGACGGCCGGAAAAATCGACCAGCGTGTCATGGCTGGCGAGCGCCTCGAACTTGTTGGGCGCCGTGACGAAGGGGAAGCCGGTGATCGCGGCGATCTCCGCCGCCACATCTTCGGCGAACCCTTCGGGTGCATTGAGGCCGGTGCCGACCGCCGTCCCGCCCTGCGCCAAGCGGGACAGGCCATGCTCGACCAGCGGCTGCGTGCGCGTCCGGGCGAGGCGGATCTGCGCATGATAGCCGGAAAATTCCTGCCCCAGCGTCAGCGGTGTCGCGTCCTGCAGATGGGTGCGTCCGATCTTGACGATATGGCCCCATGCCTGCGCCTTCGTCAACAGCGCCGCCTCCAGCCGTTCGAGTGCAGGCAGCAGATGATCGCGCGCGGCCAGCGCGCCGGCGATGTGCATGGCGGTCGGGAAACTGTCGTTGGAAGACTGGCCTGCATTCACATGATCGTTGGGGTGCACCGGCGACTTGCCCCCGCGAGTTCCCGTCAGCATCTCGTTGGCGCGGCCCGCGATCGCTTCGTTCACGTTCATGTTGGACTGGGTGCCGCTGCCCGTCTGCCAGATGACGAGCGGAAACTGGTCATCATGCTTGCCCGCGATCACTTCGGCGGCAGCGGCTTCGATGGCGTCCGCCAGCGTCGCGTCGAGGCCGTGGCGGCGGTTCACCCGCGCAGCCGCCTGCTTCACGATGGCCAGCGCATGGACGATGCCGATGGGCATGCGCTCGCTCGCGCCGAAGGGGAAATTCTCGATGCTGCGCTGGGTCTGTGCGCCCCAATAGGCGTCGGCGGGAACTTCGATGGCGCCGATGCTGTCGGTTTCGGTGCGGGTCGCGGACATGGAGATGCGCCTTTCGGGTGGGTCACGCCGATGTAGGGCGCGCCCGGTCAAATCCAATGGCGTTCAGCCGTCGGCGGCGACGCTGTTCGCGCCCCTGGCGGCGCGCACGCCCGCGCGGCCATTCTCGGCCAGTTGCCGCTTCAGGTCCGTGGGGTGCGGCGCGACGAGGAAGCCGAAGCTGACCGTTCCTTCCTTCGTCTCGACCGCATGATGAAGCCGATGGGCCTGCACGATCCGCTTCATGTAGCGCGAGCGCGCGACATAGCGGTTGCGGATGCGCTGGTGCACGATGATGTCGTGGAAGCCGAGATAGATCGCACCATAGCCCGCAATGCCCGCGCCCATGGCCGTCGCCCATCCGCCCCAGCCCCATTGCACTCCGCCCAGCAACAGCAGGATGGAGGGGAGGGCGAAGATCACGAAATAAAGGTCGTTCGCTTCCCAGTTGCCCTTGCGGGGGCGGTGATGGCTGGCGTGCAGGAACCAGCCCGGCCCGTGCATCACCCAGCGGTGCATGACATAGGCGAAGCCTTCCATCGCGGCGAGCGTGGCGAAGAAAATCAGCAGCAGGGCGACGGGCGGCATGGTCCCCATATAGTCCACCCGGCCGCTATGCGCGACCCCCATCGCGCAATGCCCGGAACCGGGTGAGGCCCGCATCGAGATCGGCGATGAGGTCGGTCGGATCTTCAAGGCCGATGTGCAGGCGCACCACCGGCCCTTCCGCTTCCCACCGCGTCGCGCTGCGATAGCGGGCCGGATCGACGGGGAGAGCCAGACTCTCGAACCCGCCCCAGCTATAGCCGACGCCGAAATGCTGGAGGCCGTCGATCAGAGCGGCGCGCGCCGCTTCGTCGCCGCCCTCCAGCACGATGCCGAACAGCCCCGTCGATCCGCTGAAATCCCGCTGCCACAGCGCATGGCCGGGACAGTCGGGCAGGGCGGGGTGCAGCACCCGCGCGACGCCCGGCTGGTCCTTCAGCCAGCGGGCGACGGCCAGCGCGCTGTCCCGATGCTGCGCCAGCCGCACGCCCAGCGTCCGCAGGCCCCGCGCGGCGAGCCATGCGTCGTCGGGACTGACCATCTGGCCGAAGAGATAGGCGGTCTGCCGCAACCTGCCGAACCACTGCGCGGTTGCGGTGGCGCTGCCCATCATCACGTCGGAATGGCCGACGATATATTTGGTGCAGGCGAGGATCGAAATATCGACGCCATGGGTCAGCGCCGGGAAATAGAGCGGCGTCGCCCATGTATTGTCCATCAGCGTGACGATCCCGTTCGCCTTTGCCCAGCCGGTGAGGGCGGGAATATCCTGCACCTCGAAAGTCAGGCTGCCGGGGCTTTCGAGGAACAGCGCGCGGACCGGACCGTCCTTTAAGTAGACATCGAGTGAGACAGCTTGCGGGTCATAATAGATCGTTTCGATACCGAAACCACGTAGGGTCTGCTCGCAGAAGTTGCGGGTCGGATCATAGGCGCTGTCGGCCATCAGCAGCCGGTCGCCGGGCTTCAGCACCGCCATCAACGCGCAGGCGATTGCCGCCACCCCCGAGGGAAAGAGCATCGTCCCTTCCGCGCCCGGCTCCATCTCCGTCAGCGCGTCGGCGAGGGACCAAGCGGTCGGCGTCCCCTTGCGCCCGTAGAAGAGCCGCTCATGCGTGCTGCTGCCCGCGGCCTTCCGCAGATGCGCGACATCGTCGTAGAGAATGGTGGAGGCGCGCCACACCGGCGGGCTAACGATGGCGCCCGGCTGGCCCGGCATCCCCGTCCACTCAGGCTTGCGCCCCGCCTGCGCCAGCTTCGTCAGCGGTCTGCGCTTGTCCTCGTCACTCACGCTTCACCTGTCGCCTTCGGTGTCTCTTTATCCGCGCCCCATTCGGACCAGCTTCCGTCATAAAGCGCCACGTCGCCCTTGCCGAGATGCTCCAGTCCCGCGAGGAGGATGGCGGCGGTGACGCCGCTGCCGCAGGTGGTGACGATCGGACGGTCCAGGTCGATCCCGGCCTGCTCATAAAGCGCGCGAAGGTCTGCACCCGACTTCATGCTGCCATCGGCGGCGAAGAGCGCGGAATAGGGCAGGTTGCGGGAACCGGGGATATGGCCCGATGCCATGCCGGGGCGCGGTTCCGCCTCCGCGCCGGTGAAGCGGCCCGCTCCCCGCGCATCCAGCACCTGCGCCGCGCCGCTTTCCAGATTGGCGAGTATATCCGCCTTGGACCGCACCTGCGCGCGGTCCAGCTTCGCGATGGCCGTGCCGGATGCGGATGCCTGCGCGCCGCTTTCCACAGGGCGTCCTTCCGCCTGCCAATTGGCGAGGCCGCCGTCGAGGATCGCGAGCGATGCGCCGATGCCATAGGCGCGGATCATCCACCAGGCCCGCGCCGCGCTGCGGATCGGGCTGTTGTCGTAGACGACGATGCGGCTGTCGCCATGCACGCCCAACGCCTGCATCCGCTGCGTCATCATGCTGTCGCTCGGCAGCATGTGCGGCGCGGGATCGTCCGGGTCGGCGAGCGTGTCGAGGTCGAGAAAGGCCGCGCCAGCTATGTGCGCCGCCTCAAACTCCGCGCGGGCATCCCGCCCTGATCCGGGCAGGAACAGCGTGGCGTCGAGGATGATGAGGCCGGCCTGCCCCAGTTCCCCGGCAAGCTGGGCGGTGGTGACGAAAATGGTCATGGCGTCCCCAAGGAAAAAGCGAAGGATCGGACCTGCCTTAACGCCCGGCGACCCGACTGGCAAAGGCCGCTGCGCGTTGTCAGGTCGGGGTCAGTTCGGCGGCGGCGCGGGCGGCGGGGCGGCGATACTGGCGCGGTCCCCGATCGAGCCGCAGCGGCGCGAGCCGGTCGGCGGGCGGCTCCTGCTCCTGCCCGATCACGAAGGCGCGGACGGTGCGGCCTTGTCCTGCTTCCCATCCATAGGCAGAATCGAAGGCGGCAAGCGGGACCAGCAGGCTGCGTTCGCCCACCGTTACCGGCTCGATCTGAGCGGAACCGAGCCGCAACTCGCCTGTCAGCGTCAGCGTCTCACCGGGCGCGATGCCGACCACGCTGTGCAGCGGCAGGCCGACCTGCCCCGCAAGAAAGCCCTGAAGCAGCGCATCCTGCTGCGCACCGGCGTTGCCGATGACGCCGCGCACCAGCATATCCTGCGCCGTGGCTGCCCCATTGTTGGTGAGGTGCAGGCTGTAGGCGATGGTGACGCCCATGAGCGAGAAGCGCGCCTGCGTGATGCTCAGGTCCATGCCGATCCACGGACGGGCAGGATCTGGCGCAACCGGTTCGGGTGGCGGCGGAGCGGGCCGGGGCGGGCGGGGCGCGGGAGGGGTTCTGGCTGTCTCTATCGGTGCCTCGATCACCGGTTCCGCGACCAGCGCGACAGGCGCGCGCCGACGCCGCGCCAGCATGAAGACAGCGATCCCCGCCGCTCCTGCGATCAACAGGCCGACGACCCAAGGAAGCGGGCTGGCTTCGCCTTGTGCCGCCGCTGCTTCGCGACCGGCGAGGGCATCGTCGGCCTCCGGTGCCGAGGCCGGATCGGGCGTCGCAGCCACCGGCGGGGGCGGGAGGCTTTCGGCTGCGGGCTGCCGCGCGGGATCGGGGGCTGCGGTGCGCTCGGGCGTCCCCTCCGCCGGTGGCGGTGCGGGGCGTTCGCGCTGCGCCTTGGGCCTGGGGGACGCTGGTGCGGGCTGAACCGCGACCGGAGGCGGGACGACCGTGGGGGTGACGGTCGGCGGCGCAGCGTTCTGCGCCGGAGGATCGCGGTAGATGTTGATTTCCGGTCCCTGCCGGTTGCTATCCGGCGGCGATGCCGATCCGGCGGGCGGCAGGGAGAAAACGGGCGCGGTCTGCTCCCCCTGTTGCGCGAGGGCGGGCGCGGCCAGCAGCAGCGGCGCTGCGATCAACAACGGACGAATGAGCGACCCCATGACGGTCCAGCCAAGGCACAAGATGCGCTGAACCGCAAGTGAACGAAGCGGATACATGACATTGACCGTGCGATGGCGTAGATGGCCGCCCATGACCGACCTTTCCAAGCCTCCCCTCCATCTGGGCCAGACCAGCGCGCTTCCCGCGTCCCCGGAAGCGGCAGTGCTCGACTATGTGCCCAATCCCCGCCCCGGCAAACCCTATCTCGTCCGCTTCACCGCGCCCGAGTTCACCTCGCTCTGCCCTGTGACCGGCCAGCCCGACTTTGCCCATCTGGTGATCGACTATGCGCCCGGCGAGACCATCGTCGAATCGAAATCGCTGAAGCTCTTCCTCGGCGCATTCCGCAATCATGCCGCCTTCCACGAGGATTGCACCGTGGGCATCGGCGAGCGCCTGTTTGCGGAAATGAACCCGGTCTGGCTGCGCATCGGCGGCTACTGGTATCCGCGCGGCGGCATTCCCATCGACGTGTTCTGGCAGTCGGGTGAACCGCCCGCTGGCCTGTGGCTGCCGCCGCAGGACGTGCCGGGCTATCGCGGCCGGGGCTGATCAACCGCCTTCCCGCCCTATTGTTTGACGAATGCACAGGATGGTTCGACCAACGACATGCCGTCGCTTGACCGATGCGACGAAACGGTTGATCGCGCGTTCATCGGGCGCGCGATAGTCTCTCTCGCGCCTCTTCAAGACGTGTCGGAGTCTGTCGAACCTATGTCCCTCACCAAGATCCTGCCGCTGCTTGTCGCAGCAGCCCCGCTGGCCATGGCCGTTCCCGCCCTCGCGCAGGGCGCAGCGCCCTCCGGCCCTGCCGCCGGCATCACCACCCAGCTTCCGCGCGGCGCCGCGCCCAGCCATTATGCGATCGAGGTGACGCCCGACGCGGCGAACCTCAATTTCACGGGCAAGACCGTCATCGACGTGACCGTGAGCCAGAGCTTGCCGACGCTCGTGCTGAATGCAGCGGACCTGATTTTCGGCGACGTGACGCTGACGCCCGCGAGCGGTCAGGCCATGAAAGGCACTGCAAAGGTCGATGCGGAAGCGCAGACTGTGACCTTCGACTTCGGCACGCCGCTCGCGCCCGGCAGATACAAGCTCGCCATCGCCTATGCGGGCGTCATCAACCAGCAGGCGAACGGCCTCTTCGCGCTCGATTATACCGATAATGCGGGGCAGGCGAAGCGCGCGCTCTTCACCCAGTTCGAAGCGCCCGATGCGCGCCGTTTCGTGCCCAGCTTCGACGAGCCGAGCTACAAGGCGACGTTCGATCTGTCGGCGGTGGTCCCCACCGGACTGATGGCGGTGGGTAACATGCCGGTCAAAAGCTCGACCAACCTTGGCGGCGGCAAGACCCGCGTGACGTTCGGCACGTCGCCGAAAATGTCGTCCTACCTGCTCTTCTTCGGCCTTGGCGAACTCGATCGCGCGACCAAGATGGCGGGCAGCACCGAAGTCGGCGTCATTACCGGCAAGGGCAATACCGGCAAGGCACAGCTTGCGCTCGACGCGTCAGCCGCGATCCTGCCGTACTATAACGACTATTTCGGTGTGCCCTATCCGCTGCCCAAGCTCGACAATGTCGCCGGGCCGGGCCAGAGCCAGTTCTTCAGCGCGATGGAAAACTGGGGCGCGATCTTTACCTTCGAACGCGCGCTGCTGGTCGATCCGCGCTTCACTTCGGAAGCGACCAAGCGCCGCATCTACGAAACCGTCGCACATGAAATGGCGCACCAGTGGTTCGGCGACCTCGTTACGATGGCGTGGTGGGACGACCTGTGGCTGAACGAAGGCTTTGCGAGCTGGATGGCGACCAAGGTGACGGACAGGCTGCAACCCGAATGGGAAATGCTGCTGACCCGCGTCGACGGGCGGGAGGCGGCGATGAGCTTGGATGCGCTCGCGACCACGCACCCGGTCGTGCAGAAGATCACGACCGTGGATCAGGTCAATCAGGCGTTCGACGCCATTACCTATCAGAAGGGTGAAGCTGTCATCACCATGCTGGAAGGCTATGCCGGCGAGGATGCGTGGAAGTCAGGTATTCAGGCCTATATGAAGGCCCACGCCTACGGCAATACCGTGACCGACGATCTGTGGAAGGCGGTAGAGGGCGCGGGTGCCAAGGGGCTTGTCAGCATCGCGCATGATTTCACCAGCCAGCCGGGCATTCCGCTGGTGAAGGTGGAGAGTGCGCAGTGCCGGGGCGGCCAGACGGTCCTGACGCTGAGCCAGAGCGAGTTCAGCCGGGACCAGAAGGGCAAGACCCCGCTCAGGTGGAATGTGCCGGTGAAGGCGCAGACGCTGGGCGGCGAAGCGCAGCGCCTGATCCTGCAGGGCAATGGCCAGATCACGCTGCCGGGCTGCGGTGCCTATGTCGTCAATGCGGGTCAGACGGGCTATTATCGCTCGCTCTACCCGCAGGCCAATGTAAAGGCGCTGGCGAAGGACTTTACGAAGCTTGCCAGTATCGACCAGACCGGCCTCCTCGCCGACAATTTCGCGCTGGGGCTGGGCGGCTATCAGCCCATCGGCCTTGCGATGGATCTGGTGGATGCGGTGCCCGCCAGCGCGACGCCTGCCGTGCTGGCCGAAGTGCCCGGTTATCTGTCCAGCGCCTATTCCATGCTGGAAAGCGACAAGGCGGCGCAGGGCCGCGTGGTCGCTTACAGCTCGCGCAAGCTGACGCCGTTGCTGTCTTCCATCGGCTATGACGCGAAGGCGGGCGAGGGGCCGCAGGTTCCCGTGCTGCGTCAGGCGCTGGTTTCGACGCTGGGCGATATGGGCGACAGGGCGGTGGTGGCCGAAGCCAACCGCCGCTTCGCCGCTCTATCCACCAACCCGCAGGCGCTCGACGGGCCGCTGCGCGAGACGTGGTTGGCGATCATCGCCAAAAATGCCGATCAGGCGACCTGGGACAGGCTGCGCGCGATGGCGAAGGGCGCGAAGAGCGATCTGGAAAAGAGCAGCACCTACGCGCTGCTGGGCAGCGCCCGCGACGAGAAGCTGTCGGCTCAGGCGCTCACCCTCGCGCTGACCGATGAGCCGGGCAAGACCACCAGCGCCGCGATCATCAGCGCCGTGGGTTATGAGCATCCGATGCAGGCGGTCGACTTCGTGCTGGCGCACCGCCAGCAATATGAAGCGCTGATCGACGTATCGGCGCGCAGTCAGGCGCTGGGCCGTCTGGGTGGCGGATCGGCCGATCCGGCGATGGTGACGAAGCTCGACGCCTATGCCACGCGGTATCTGACGCCCGAATCGCGCAAGGTCATCGACCGGTCGATTGCCGCGATCAGGACGCGGATCGAGACGCGCGGCCGCCTCAAGGCTCCGCTCGCTTCATGGTTCGCGGGCAGGCGGTAAGGAATGGGAGGGCGGTGGAGCGATCCACCGCCCTTTTTCACTGGAGGCCGAGCGCCTTCACGATGTCGTCCCAGGCGACCAGCTTGAAATTCTGCGCCGCCGCGGCGTTGTGGCCGTCCTGCGCAATGAAGATGCCGCCGGGATAGCCGGGGCCGAAGTCGCCCAGCATCAGTTCAATGCCGTCCGTTTCCTCCGCCCCGCCAATGACGCCAGCCACGATGCGGAAACGGCCGACATAGCTGTCATCGGACAGGCGGTAGAGGACATAGGCGTTGTCGCCCTGGCTCGACACGACGACATAGCCGTCCTTTTCGCCGATGGGCGCGATGGCGACTCCTTCCGCGTCCATGACGAGGTGCCTGCCGTCCGCTGCCGCGATCTTTGTCGGGCTGGTCGGTCCGGTCGCGCGCGCATCGAACCGCCAGAGGCCGACATCCTCCTCCGCGACATAGAGGATGTGCGTGCGGTCATCGACCGCGCAGCCTTCCGACTGCGTGCCCAGCTTCATCGTGCGGACGATCCGGCCGCTGGGAGTTGCGCCGGATGCGTCGACCAGCACCTGATTTACGGTGCCGTCCTTGAGCACGATGAAGGCGGACAGTCCCGCCTCGTCCCGGCCAAGGCAGATGCCATAGGCTTCGCCGCTGCCCCCATCGACTTTGCCGAGCGCGGTCAGCTTCGCGGTGGCGGGATCGAGCCTGAAAAGCGCGACCTTTGCACGGGCGATGTCGTTGCGGTCGGATGCCGCGACGAGGATACCCGCCGTGCCGTCAATGGTAACGCCCTCCTTCAGGTCGACATTATTGACCCGGCCCGCGTCCAGAAAGTCGCGGGTCTTCCCGTCAAGTCCATAGACATAGAGGCCCGCTTTCTTGTCGGTGCCCACGATCAGGCTTTGCGCGGGGTCGGCCGCGTTGCGCCAGATCGCGGGATCGTCGGCAGCATCGGCATTGGGCGTGCCCACCGGCGTCGTTTCGCCGCGCGCGGTCACTGACGCTGCCGGAGCGGCGTTGGCAATGCGCACCGCTACCGGCACTTCGGTTTCACTGGCAGCGCAGCCAGCAAGCGCCAGAGCGCTGGCCGCAAACGCGGCGCTATATATTATCTTCATCGGTGACGGTCCCTGCCCTGTGTGCGCGGCACTGCTGGCGCGCAACGGTGACAGGGGCGTGACGCCTGCATGACAATATTGTCGCAAGGCGGCGCCCGTCTGTCACTGAAATGTCTCCGGATCGACGCTCAACCGTAAGCTGCGAACCTTAAGAGCCGCCCCGACCGCGCCGGACAAGGCACGATCACACACAGGGGACCATCATGATTTCGACGCGCCAGCGGCCGATGCGCCGCGCTCTCATTCTTTGCCTGCTCGCCTCCGCCGCGACGCCTGTCGCCGCGTTCGCGCAGGCGCCCGCCGAAGCGGAAGCCGAAGCAATCGTTGTCACCGGCACCCGCCCGATTGCGGAGTCGGAGGCCGCCGCACTCGAAATCCAGAAGAATTCGGACTCGCTGGTGACGGTCGCAGCATCGGATTCGGTCGGCCGCCTGCCGGACCAGAATATCGCGCAGGCCGCCAGCCGCCTGCCGGGCATCAGCGTCGAGCGCGATCAGGGTCAGGCTCGCTACATCAACCTGCGCGGCGCGCCCAAGACCTGGACCACCCTGTCCTTCGACGGCATCAACGTCGTCAGCCCCGAGGGGCGCGACGCCCGTTTCGATTCGATCCCGTCCGCCATCGCGGGCAAGATCATCGTGTCGAAGGCGGTGACGCCGGACATGCCGGGCGAAACCGTCGCGGGCAACGTCAATGTCGTGACCCGCTCGGCCTTCGACTATGCGGGCTTCCACATCGCGGGGAAGGGCGGCCTTGGCTTTGCCGAACTGGGCGACCGCAAGGAATATGAAGGCAATCTGGTCCTGTCGAACCGCTTCGACACGGGCATTGGCGAGATCGGCGTGCTGCTGTCGGGCAGCTATTACGAACGCAACATGGTCACCGACAATTTCGAGAACGACTATGAGCGCGTGTCGCGCGATGCGCGTCCCGGCAACGCCACCCGCTTCTGGGTGCACGAGACCGAGAACAAGCTCTATCGCCTGACCCGCAAGAACTGGTCGGTGTCGGGCCGCGTCGACTGGAAGCCCGACGACCGCACGACCATTTCCGCCCGTTCGATCTACACGATCTTCACCGACGACGAGGCGCGCGACAATTACCGCTTCGACCTCGACGACCGGGAAAATGATCTGGTCGCCAACACCGCCGCCTGCGGCGCGAGCACGGCCAACACCACATCGGGCTATGCCGACATCTGTGCGGGCAACACGCCGCAGAAGGGCACGATCTACGGCATCGACATCCGCCAGCGTTCGACCCTGCGCGCTTACAAACAGTCGGTGTTCACCAATACGCTGGAGGGCAGTCACGAACTGGCGGACGGCTGGAAACTGAGCTGGACGGGTAACTACACCGAATCGAAGGACGACCGTTCGGTCGTGGGCGAGGTAAGCTGGGAAAGCCCTTCGGCCCGGAACCTGCGGCCGACCGTCGCCTATGATTTCACCGATCCCAATTTTTCGCGCCTGACGCTGTTCCGCACGATCCAGACCGGCACGGGTGCGGCCACGCGCTACACGGCGGGCGATCAGGTGACGGCGGTGGACAGCTTTGCCAAGACGCCGACCGGCTTCACCGTGCTGGACGCTGTGGATACGACGAAGGCCTATACCGGCCGCGTCGTGCTGGCGCGCGAGCTGGACAATGCGACGCTGAAGGCCGGTTTCCAGTATGACCGCCGCAACAAGATTGCCGACGAAAACCAGATTTCCCTGAACGCCGCGCAGGCGGCCACGATCCTGCCGCAGGATTATGCCCAGTTCTCACTCGACCAGAAATTCCTCGGCGAAATTCCGATGGGCTACACCTTCCGCTATTTCGATCAGGACAAGATGCGTGCTGCGTCGGCCGCCGCGCGCAAGGCATTCTCCTTCACGCCAAACACCGGCAACAATTACAACGTCCGCGAGGAAGTGTTCGCGGGCTACCTGGTGGGCACCTTCCGTTACGACTGGGGCACCGTCGTCGGCGGCGTCCGGGTCGAGCATATCAAGAATGAGGGGCGCGCCATCGGAACCGTTGGCACCGCGTCGCAACTGATCGTCGCGAAAGCGGACCAGACGCTCGCTTTCCCCAGCATGCACATCAACTATAATCTGGACGATACCAAGAAGCTGCGCCTGTCCTTCAACAGCGGCGCGGCGCGGGCTGACTATGACCAGCTTCGTCCCAATGTCGTCATCAACGACACCAATGAGACCATCTCGGGCGGCAATCCTGCGGTCCGGCCAGAGCGCGCCTATGGCGTGGACGCCTATTTCGAATGGTATGTCCGTCCGCAGGGCTATCTGATGGTCGGCGCTTTCTACAAGAAGATCGAAGATGTGCTCTACACCGCGCGGCGCATCTACAACTCGCCTGCGCTCAACAGCAACAATATCGACCGCTCCGGCTACCAGTTCAGCGGCATCGTGAACGGCGGCACCGGCCGCCTCTTCGGCATGGAAGCCGCCGCGCAGCTTCAGCTCGAACCCTGGACGCAGGATCTGGGCCTTCCCGATTTCCTCGGCGGCTTCGGCGTGTCGGCCAATGTGACGCTGAACGACAGCAAGGTCGATATCGACGGACGCAGGATGCGCCTGCCGGGCACGTCCGACTTCGTCTATAATATCGGCGGCTATTATGAGAAATATGGCCTGTCGGTCCGCCTCCAGTATCAGAACCGCAGCAAGTGGCTCGATACGGTGGGCACCCTGACCGATGGTGGCGACACTTACTGGGCCTCGGACGACGAACTCGATTTTTCGGCGCGCTATGCGGTCACGAAGAATTTCGAGATTTATTTCGACGCCTCGAACCTGCTCAACAATCCGGGCCGCCGCTTCTCCGATCCGGGCAGCCTGCTGCGCGCCAGCGGTGTCGCCGCCGCCGATACGAGCAATCAGACGATCGAGTGGGAGCGGTTCGGCCGCCGCTATACGGGCGGTATCCGTTTCAACTTCTGACGGCGACGTTATCGATTGTTGGGAAGGGGCGGCGGACCATGGTCCAGCCGCCCCTTTTGCGTCCGCCGATAGAGCGGTCAGTCGAGCGCGACGCCGAGATAGGCGGCGACCGCTTCGGGCGCATCGCCCACGGCATCGACCGCCTCCTCCAGTTCCTCGCGCGAAACGCCCAGCCGCCCGGTCCAGTAGGACAGATGCACCTCGTCCTCTATCCCGATATGATCGCCGGGGGCGGCACGGTCCTGATCTTTACGCATATCAGCTCCTTGTCGCTGCCGGGGTGGAAGGCAAGAAACGCATAAATCGCCTGCTCTTGCCTCTTCCCTTTAGGACAGGGGCGAGGCTGCCCAGTGGCGCAACCGTGCATAGAGCGCAGCGATCACCCCGCCGAAGATCAGGATCGCGAGCGGCACGGCCCAGTGATTTTCGCCCACAAGCGCCAGCGGCGTATCGCTGTCCGTCCCCGCGACGATCCCGGCGAAGGCGACGCCGAACAGGCTTTCGCCCACGATGAAGCCGGTTGCCATCAGCACGCCCATGCGCTCGGCGAACTCGGGATTGGACTGGCGCAGCGCCCACCGATTGTAGAGATGGCCGATCAGCGCCCCCACCGGAATGAGCAGGGTGAGCGCCATCGGCAGGTAGATGCCCATGCCCACGGCAAGCGGCGGCAGGCGCAGCTTGCCCGCGCGGCCCAGCATTTCGTCGATGGCGATGACCACAACACCAATGCCCGCGCCGATACCGATGAGACCCCAGTCGAGATCGCCGCCGAGCACACCCTTGGCGAGCGCGGAGATGAGCGCGGCCTGCGGCGCGGGCAGGGCGTTCGCCCCCGCGCCGCTCGCGCCCGCAAAGCCAAAGGCGCTGTTGAGCAGGTCGAGCACCGGCGGGATCACCAGCGATCCGAAGATCACGCCCAGCACCAGCGCGATCTGCTGCTTCCACGGCGTCGCGCCGACAAGCTGGCCGGTCTTCAGATCCTGAAGATTGTCGTTGGAGATGGTGGCGATGCCGAACACGATGGCGGTGGTGAAAAGCGCATAGGCGATCAGCGCCTGAGTCTGTGTCGGGTCGCCGCCCGATCCGTAGAGCGCGGCGAGCATCAGCGACGCGCCCAGCACGGCAAGGATGCCGACGCCCGAGATCGGGCTGTTCGACGCGCCGATGAGGCCCGCCATATAGCCGCACACCGATGCGATCACGATGCCCGCGACCAGCACATAGGCCAGCGTCAGGCCGATCACCGGCACGGGATTGGCGGCGATAGGGCCGCCCTGCGCGAACACCCACAGGAGGACGCCGATCGGCACCAGCGTCAGCAGGATGGTGCCGCCGACGATGCCGATGGGCAGGTCTCGCTCCGTAATGTCGAGGCTGGCGGCGTTCCCCGCCCTGCGCGTGGCGTTGGCGACGAGCGCGGAGCGGATGCCGCTGACGATGGGGCCGAGGATCTTGAGCAGGGTCCAGATCGCGGCGATGCCGATGGTGCCTGCGCCGATGAAACGCGCCTTCATTCGGAACGTCGTGCCGACGATTTCTGCAAGGTCGGCTCCTGCCGGCAACGGGGCAGTGAGGTAGGGGACGAGGCCGACCCAACTGATGAGCAGGCCGATGAACATCGCAACGCCCACCGACAGCCCGACCAGATGGCCCACGCCAATGAGCGCCATGGAGAAGCTGGTAGATACGGATGTCGCGCCCGCGCCGAATTTGAAGAAGGTTGCAGCTTCCTCGGCGATCAGCCTCGTCTTGGCGACGATGGAAAAGGCGGCTGCGGACACGGCGCTGGCGACGATGGCGGCTAGCCCGCGCCTGTTCTCCTCCAGCCCCTCGCGCGATCCCGCGCCGACCTTCAGCACTTCGGCGGCTGCGACGCCCTCGGGATAGGGGAGATCCGATCCGGTGACGAGCGCGCGGCGCAGTGGCACCGAATACATGACCCCCAATATGCCGCCCAGCGCGATGGTGCAGGCCGACAGCCAGTAGGGGAAGCCATGCCACCAGCCGATGATGACGAGGCCCGGAAGCACGAAGATGATCGCGGACAGCGTGCCCGCGGCCGAAGCGATCGTCTGGACAATGTTGTTTTCCAGAATCGTGCCGGTGGAAAACAGCCGCAGCACTGCCATCGAAATGACGGCGGCGGGGATAGAGGTCGCGAACGTCAGCCCAATCTTGAGGCCTAGATAGACATTGGCGGCCGTGAAGACGAGTGTGATAAGCCCGCCCAGAATGACGCCGCGCAGCGTCAATTCCGCCATTGCCGGGCCTGCGGCCTTGTCAGTTGTCACGCTAAATCCCCTCGCCTGAGCGCACCTACTTTACGTCTGTAATAATGTTGCTTGGCCGTGGATCAATCGTAAAGTGTCAGCGAGCGTTGGCCGCTATCGCACGGACCGGCACGGTAAGCGCGTCGAGCCATGCATCGACCTGCGCCGTCCACCGGGCATAGCCCCGCTCGTTCATGTGCAGCCCGTCCGGGCGGAACAGCGACGCATCGGGCAGACCGTCCGCAGCCAGCAGAGCCTTGCCCACATCGAGATAGTCGAATCTGATGGCCGCCGCCTGCGCCGCGACACCTGCATTGACAGCCGCCATATGCGGGCGGAGCGTCCAGCGGATCGGGCTGGGCTTCAGGGAGAGATAGGCGAGCGGGACGCGCGGATAGTCCGCCCGCAGCCGTTTGAGCAATGTCAGGACGTCCCGCGTCACCGCCTCGGGCGTCGCGCCCGCCGCCAGATCATTCTCTCCGACATAGACGATGATGGCACGGGGCGGGGCGGCGGGCAGCAGCCGCTTGTAATAATGCAGCACATGCGCCGTCGTCGCTCCGCCGAAGCCGCGATTGACGGTGCCGCGATCGCTGAAACTATGGGCGACATCCCACAGGCGAATGCTCGAACTGCCCAGGAACAGGACCGCATCGCGCGTGACCGGTCCTGCCACATTGGCCTTGGCGAACAGGTCGATCTCGCGGGAGAAGGGGAAGCTCGGATCGGCGTTGGGCTTTTCCGGCGACTGCGCGAGGGCGAGCGCCGGGATGGCGAGCATGAGCGCCCAGCCCGCCGCTCCGGCAGCGCGCCCGGCCCAGAGCGCCTTAATGGCTATGCAGCCGCCGCAGCCGGTATTTGCCATCGGCATAGGGTCCGAACATGTCGGTGATCGCCGGATGCTCGACCGGTTCGTCGCTGTCGTCCGCCACCAGATTCTGCTGGCTGACATAGGCCACATAGCTGGATTCGCCATTTTCGGCGAGCAGGTGGTAGAAAGGCTGATGCTTGTCGGGCCGGGCGGCTTCGGGGATCGCTTCATACCATTCCTCGCTGTTGGCGAAGACCGGGTCTATGTCGAACACCACGCCGCGAAAGCCGAACATCCGGTGTTTGAGGACATCGCCGATGCTGAAACGGGCATGAACGATCGGAGGAGCAATCACGCCAGCACCGAAAATCTGGGCGGCGGCGGAAAGCGGAGCGGTGTCTTTCATATCTTCAATTTAGGAGCGTTCCGCGCGGACACAAGAAAAATACCCGACAGCCCGCTTGGCAACACCGATTTCATTCGCTAATGGCCGCCGCTCGACCGGGACCGAGCCGCTTTGCGGCGCGAGACCCATCTGCGGAGAGGTGGCAGAGTGGTCGAATGCGCCGCACTCGAAATGCGGTGTGCCTTTACGGGTACCGTGGGTTCGAATCCCACCCTCTCCGCCAGAGCTTCCGAAAGTGGCTGAAATGCGCTAATCTGCGCTATGGCCAAGGAAAAATCTCACAAATTGCTACACAAGGCTGCTACACAAGGCGGCGAGGAAATGGTTAAGCCAGCGGGTCTCATCTCGCGCGGCGGAAGCTGGGGCGTCAGGGTCCGTGTGCCCGATCGGCTACGCGCTCATCTCGGAAAAAGAGAGATTTGGAAGTCGTTCGGGGCTGTCAGTTACGCAGATGCCTGTCGGCTCGCGCGGATCGAGCGTGTGGCTATCGATAGGCGCTTTCTAGAAGCGGAGGTCGAGCTTGGACGTGCCCCAGCCGCACCGCTCAACGATGAGGAACTGTTGCACCTTGCCCGCGCATTTCTACACAAGATGGAAGTGGACGCCGGACCATTGCCGATCATGCCAGCCGATCGTGAGGCAGAAAGTGATGCGGTGGATGAGGAGGCTGCGTTGGTTGGTCAGGGCGTCGAAGATGCTTCCGTGCAACGCGTTGCAAAATCCTTCGCTGCCTGGGCTGGCCGAAAGGTCGATGACGGCAATCCGGAACTGCTGAGGCTCAGCGAGGCGGTCCAGCAGGCCTGGCTAGAGCATCTCGGGCGACGCTCTGCCCGGCTCGCGGGTAGGACGGTGGCGACGGTCGATCCCATATTCGCGGGCGTAGACGGCTCGCAGCCGCTATCGGCGCCGCTGACCGTCCGCGCGGCAATCACGGCCTACAAGAATGATCCAGAGCGATCAGGTGTAGCGGCGAAAACGCGAGCGGCTTGGGATTTCCGCTTTCGCGCTATCGAAGAAATTCTTGGCCCCGATCGCTTGATTGGGTCCATTCGGCGGGAGGATGTGCGAGCCTGCCGTGACGCGCTGATGAAGATGCCCGCCAATGCGCCGAAGCACTTCCCCGGCCTGCCGATTGCGGAAGCAACGATGCTGGGCGAGAAGCAAGGACTACCCAAGCTCTCGCCGAAGAGCGTCATGTTGTATGTCGAACTGTTGAGCAGCCTGTTCAAATGGCTAGAGCGCGAGGAAATGGTGGCGCGCAACCCCGCCCAGGGTATCAAGGGTCCGCCCCAGTCTAGCGAAAAGCCCAAGCGTCCGCTGACTGCGGAAGAAATCAACGCATTGCTGCTGGCGACGGCACCTGAGGACGGCGTCTCTACTTCGTGGACCTACTGGATGGTGCGAATTGCCCTGTTGAACGGGATGCGGCTTGGCGAAATCGCGGGGCTGGCGGTCGACGACATCGAGAAGGTAGGCGACGTTTGGGTCTTTAGAGTGCGCCCTAATGCGTTTCGAGACCTGAAAACAGATGCGTCGCGACGCGACATTCCAATACATCCTGTTCTCATTGCGTGCCGATTGCTGAATTTAATCCGAGACCGTCAGCCCGGAGAAATGCTCCTGCGCGATGCCCCTGCCGTGGGAGGTACATCGAATGCCGCTCAGAAGCGTTTGGCACGGCTAGTGAGAGGTTCGATCGCGGACCGGAAAGCAAGCTTCCACTCGCTTCGACACAACTTCCGGGATGCGATGCGTGCTGCGGGCACGCCGCATGACATCGCTGCGAAGCTGGGCGGTTGGTCCAACCAGGGAAGTGAAGTCATGGAAAGCTACGGTGCGGGTCATACGCCCAATGTACTTAGTATTTGGATTCAAAAAGTCGAATATGCCGAGGTAATTTTTAGTCACAACACTTAGCGCCACGCATGCATCAACTTGTTTGTCAATAAAAAAGCTGTTGATGCGATGAATATTACTATCTATATCGTTATGCAGAAGTCATTGCGGCGGTGATAGGTAGTTATTGTGAATGTTATCATTGATCCGGTGAGCTCACGGCGGCGGCAAAATATCTGCCTGCGTGCATCACCAGTTTTGCTTGATGCGTTAGACTTGGCCGTTGAGCGGTGGAATGGGAGTTCGCTGGGCGAACCTATCTCGCGCTCTGGATTTGTTCGCCGACTTCTCGCGGAACATCTCGATCTAGCGCCTGCGGAATTGAACCCAGTTGCAATGGGCGATGTCAAGGAGAACCGACATGACTGATTGGCGGCTAGCCTCTCTTATTCACGACGCTCGGTTTCGGGCCCGCTCTGGGCATTTGCTGCGGCTGGCTGTATTGCGCGGACGACCGGCATCGCTGGCGTTTGTTTCACCGCATTCGGATTGATGGGCTTTTCGGGTTGAAGGGCTGGGCTCGGAGTTCTGCGGCGCTGCCGCATGGGCTACGTCGGCGCAGGCTTCAGCCGGAGAACGAGGGCGCGGAACAGGTCGGCATCCGGACAGGCGGAAGCGAAGGCAATGCGGATGCGGCTAGCACTTTCTACGACGCGCGCAGCGACCTTGAGCAGCCGCAGGCGCAAGGTGGTAAACTCCGCGCTTGCCAGAGCAGCGGTCCTGGGCATCGCCTGCTGGATGCGCCATAGCAGCCAGTATGCGGCAGTGTGCAGTATCAGGCGCATCTGATTGGCATTGGCCGAGCGGCACGAGGTTCGGTCGCTGGCGAGCTGGGACTTGTGGCGCTTGATCAGGTTCTCGGCCTGACCACGCGCGCAGTAGAGCGTGTCGTAGATGTGCTCGGCCGATCCTGTTGCCAACGAGGTGACGACATAGCGGATGTCCATGCCCAGCGTGCTGGCCTCGATCCGTGCAACGACGCGACGCTGGCACTTCCAGGTCTTTGCCCCATAGCGGGTCTCGGCATAGTTGCGCAGGACGGGACACTGACGCTGGGCGCGCTTGACCGCGCAGGCATCGGCGACCGCAACAATGGCGGGATCGGCGCGCAGCGCTGAATTGGTGGGCAGGCCGAACACGTAATCGACGCGGGCCGCATCGCAGTAGGCCATGACCTCGGGTCGACCATAGTGCCCGTCGCCGCGGATAGTGATGTGGGTATCGGGCCAATTACGGCGCAGGTGACGCACCAGGCGTCGGATGTGCCCCGCCGCCTCCTTTCCAGAAGGCGTCTTGCCTGTGCGCAGCAGCATGGCCACCGGCCTGCCGGTCGCGGTGTCGTAGATATGGATCGGTAGGAAGCAGCGCTCCCCATGATGCCCGTTCCAGAACGAGAGCTGTTGATAGCCATGCACGACGTCGCACGTGTCGTCGATATCCAGCGTGACCGCTGTCGGAGGGGCGGGATAGCTGGCGCAGTAGATGTCGATCATCGCGGCCATCATGCTGGCCAGTTCGCGCGTAGTCGGTGCATTTTCCCACCGGCTCATCGTCGGTTGGCTGGCCAGCCCCGCGCCCGATTCCGGCAGCTTGCCGAGCGCCAGGCGGAAGCCTGGATCGTCGCGCAGAGCATCGAGATCATCGGCATCCTCATAGCCGCACGCAATCGCGAACACACGGGCACGCAGAATGTCATCCAGGCGATGGATCACCCGCGCTGGATCGCGCGGATCGGCAATACAAGCCGCCAGGCGCTGGCAAATCCCCATCGCGCGCTCGGCCTGTGCAAGCAGTAGAACACCGCCATCCGAGGTAAGCCGGCCACCGTCGAACGCAGCTGTGATTTTCTTGCGGCCGACTGCTGGGAATCCAAATGAGCTTGCGATATCATCGTTCATGGCGGGTGTGGCCCGTGGCATTTTCTGCCCTGCGGCAGGTTCGGCTTAGACACCCAGTTCCTAATTCAGATCAGAGGCTTACGCCACTCCCGCCAACCCTTCAGGACACTTTTGGTGAATAAGGCGGGCTAGGATTATCTACACTGAAATCGGAACTGCTTCCAACACTGGCGGATCGCAAGTTGAATGAGCAGCGGCGGCAAGCCGGACGTGTTCATCGCGCAGTTGCGTCATCGGCTGGCGGTGCTGCGCCAACGACTGGCGCAGCCGTGGAGCAGGCATTCGCGTTGCAACTCGGCAGCCATACTCCGACCCAAGCTCAGAAGAGGGATCAAGTTAAGCTCGACCCATGTATTGCCAAGCTGCGTCTGTCGCCGGATGGCGGATTGCTTCTTGTGGCAATGAAGTCGGAGGCGGAGCGAAATAACGGGCGTCCTGTAGACTTAGTAGCTGAGCGTGCCGGTGAAGTACTGGGTATTGGTCGCATCCGGGCCGTATGTGCCAAGGATGAACTGCTCAGGCGCGGGCTGATCCGACCTGTGGTCAACAGCTTGGGTGGCCCAGATGGTTATCGGGTCATTATGCCGCGGGAAGCTTAACGTGCCACTGGACGGCTATATATCGGGACGGGAAATTGTCGCTGGAGTGCGTACACAATTGTCCGGCCTCAAGGCGGGGCAGCGGGCAGCTTTTGGCTGGGATCAGGTCAATGCCTTGTCAGAATGCCCTGCCAACGTGATGCGTGTTCCGCCGGAAGACCTGCTCCCGGCGTGGCAAGCGCTCCAGGCGTCATTCCGGCTTGAATACGTTGCTGGCTTCGTTCGGGATATTGTCCCACGCGAGACGGCACGCTGGTTTTTGTTCCAAGCCACCAAATTCAACGCTGAGGCAGCCACACTGTTTGACAAGGCTGGTGCGCGGCTGGTGGCTGACGTGATCGTCCCTCGATCTGTGGTGGACGCGATCGTCCGGCGCAAAGCCAGACAAGCAGCCTGAGCGGCTGGCGATGCTCGAGGCTATGGGCGGCGGGAAATGATGCGGGAAGTGGGAAAAGTAAAGCAGGATGCGGTGATGACCCGTTGTTCGATCTGCAATCATTCGCACTCGGCTGCGATCGACACAGCGTTGGCGACCGGCGGGAAGTTGATCGCGACCGCTGCGAATTTCGGGGTCTCAAAGTCTGCATTACATCGCCATCAACGGCGGTGCACAGAGCGAGCGCTTGCCTACGCCGGCAACGTCGACGCATTCTTGTTCTCTTCGCGTCCCATCCCTGCAAGCGTTGCTCCTGCCGACGCACCGCGCGTCTGTCTATCTGGCGAACTACTGGAAGCGATGTGCCCACTCGAAAAAGCAGAGGATGCAATTGGTGAGATGCTGGAGACGAAGCTGAGGCATCTCAACGCCATATATGCTTATGCATTGTCGCGGGGCGTGGCGAAAGACGACGTGACCAGCATTCTGCGGGCCGGCCGGGCGATGCAGCGCCTCTTTGAACTTGACCTTGTGACCGCTCCGCAGCGGCTGCGCTATCAAGCCGAGCAGGCTGTAGACCCTATTATGAAGATGCTCGCGACTATCCTCGATAGTGCGCACACATCGCAAAATACGAACGGGACGCGAGATTTTGCAACCCGTTGCAACGAGGCAACCGAACTCGGACGTCATCGCTATCGCTATGGTGGGCAATATGCATAACGGTGCTAGCCCCGCAAGAGAAGCCAATCGGCCGGCATGGCGAAACTTGACCAAGCGTGCCGTTCGCGCTCAGGCTAAGGTGGATCGCCGGATCGCAACGGCGCTAGCGAATGGAGAGGTTTATCGCGCTAGGGCGATAATGCAGCGTTCCCTTCGGGGTCGTGCGAGCAAAATCGTCGCGGCGATTGAAGCGAATGCAAATTTGCGCCCAGTCGATCGCCTGAAAAAGCGAGATGCTGTCGCTCGTGCGGAGACTTTGTCGCCGTGGCGGGGCACAATGGAATACGTTGAAGTGCGAGCGAAACGCAAACCAAGCGGCGGCGAAAGGCTCTACCTCGCATTCGGATGGGAAAGCCGCGTTCTACAAGAACAGGTAGGCCATGCTATCCAGCCGTTTCTAAAACGCGATGACCGCTGTTTTCTCCAGCGCGGCGTTGATCACGCGGTCCGACATGCCATCGCGCTGATGCGCGATCGGGATTGGCGTTGGATTATCGAAGCCGACATCACCAATTTCTACCCCTCGATTGGTAAAGAGGAAGTCGCAAGACTTCTTCCTGTCGACGGTAGGATATCCCACGTAGTGATTACGTCGGACCATGCTAACCCGAGGTATACCTACCCACGGTTTATGAAAGGCTGCAGCACGGCCGTACATGCTTTGACTGCGTTTAGGGGATTACCCCAGGGGGCGAGAACCTCTCCTGCCGTTGCGGATGCGTTCGTTGCGCAGCAGCTCGCAAAGCTGTCGCCTGATTTCGCGACCGTCAATTTCGGTGACAACTTCCTTGTTGGAGGTCGGACCCGTCGAGAGGCTCTCCAGAATTTCGAGGCCCTGGTCGCTGCATTTGGCGGCTGCTCCAACTCACAGTTGACCGTTGTACAAAAGCAATTACGCCGTTGCGATCAAGGCTTCAAATTCCTCGGATACCAACTCAGGATGCAGCGCCACCGAACGATCGTAGGTCCGCAGGATCACCATCTTCACCGAGCGATCCTCCAATTCGACCGCATCTTAAATCGGGCAGACGGCCCTAGCGGCCCGATGAAAGTCTGGCACGAAGTGTCATCACGAATTGGCTCTTTCTCATTGTGGCAAGGAGCGGCAAGTTGGTCCTTCCGCATGATACAAGTGTTAGCCAGGTACAATCCCAAACGCTCGTTCATGGCTCGGCTGGCATTGGATCGCCTCAAGGAAAAAATGCGATCGCAGATGATGCTCTAATAATGCGTGCGGTTTCAAAGCTGGCGTAAGCCCACCATCAATCAGGCCACTAGCTCGGTGACCGCGACGCCTAGCGCGTCGGAAATGCGAACCATGACGAGCAAGCTGGGATTGCGCTTTCCGCGCTCGATGCCGCCCAAATAGGTAAGATCGATTTTCGCGTCGAAGGCTATCCGTTCTTGGGTCAGGCCACGATCTTCTCGCAACCTGCGCACATTTTTGCCGACCCTGATCCGCCAATCCTCCATCGTCGAGTGAATCGGCGACAATGACTATAGTCACCAGGGACTATAGTCCCTAATGATGGTTGAAAGGTAATTGGCTTCCGGAGGGAATATGGAATTGGCGCGAGTGATTATCGGATTGGCTGCAGTATCGGTGCCGTCGGTGGCTCAAGCGGGTTGGCAATACACCCAGTGGGGCATGTCGTCGGCAGAGGTTGCGGGCGCATCAGGTGGCAAAACGCAGCCGCTGGTATTTGACCCGAATTCGGTCGATCCGATGCTCAGAGATCATCTTCCAGAAATTGCTGCGGATGCTCCAACCATGCATGCGCCATACCAAACAGGCGGACGTCAATTTGATGTGGAATTCCATTTTTCAAATGATCGGCTGGACCGGGCGACGCTACACCTGAAGGCACCCCTAGATTGCTTCAAACTTGCTGGTGAGATGGCTGCCGCATATGGAATTCCAGACAAGCATTATGAGCGCTCAAATACATCATGGTGGCGGGACAAGGAAAAAGGCAACCATGTTATGTTTTCGGCATGGGCCAATGAACAATGCACAATAACTTATCAACCACTATCAAATAAAAGTGATTCAGGACTTTAAGATAATTTTGATAGAAAAATGACGAACACTTTGCTATTGCATCATGCAACATCGTTGGTTGTTGCTGAGTGCCGATGGCAAAGTGTTGGGATAATTTACGGTTCATAGCTTATTACCGGGTGTCTACAGACCGGCAGGGGCGAAGTGGTCTTGGTTTGGAGGCACAGCAGGAAGCGGTTCACAAATTTCTGTCTCAGCGCCCACACACATTGATCGCTGAAAAGATTGAAGTCGAAAGTGGGCGTAACGCTGATCGGCCGGAACTGGCGAAAGCATTTGGCCTTTGCCGTCTCCACCGGGCCACTCTTATAATCGCCAAACTTGATCGGCTCGCGCGTAGCGTAGCGTTCGTCTCTAACATTTTAGAAAGTGGCGTCGATTTCGTCGCGGCCGATTTTCCGGAAGCTAACCGGCTTACGATCCACATTTTGTCAGCCGTTGCCGAACACGAGGCGCGGATGATCTCCGATCGTACCAAGGCAGCTTTGAAAGCTGCGAAGGCGCGTGGCGTGGTTCTCGGTGGTGACAGAGGCAACCTTCCCAGTGTTGCCGCCAGAGGTGCGCAAGCGAGTGCTGTTGCCCGCTCGAGACAAGCTGATGAGCGAGCGCAAGACGTGGCCCCGTTGATTATGTCGCTTCGCGATGCCGGGAAAAATTTTGAGGATATCGCGATTGAACTTCAAGGTCGCGAAATTCCAACAGCAAGGGGAGGTGTATGGACCGGGCAGAAGGTTTCGCGCTTGATGCGCCGTGCGTTGCAACTGTGAAGCGCCCAAGGCAAAATCGCGTCACGCCGTTTGGCACGATTGAAGCAACCCATCATAAGGGTTCGCTTATGGGAAACCGCGGTGATCTTCACGCGCCCGATGGAACGCTCGGCCGGGAATGGCGCAGCCGTCGCTGGTTGAGCTGTATTCTTGACGGCAAAGGGTGGAAAGCGCCAATGGACACGCCGGGCCATTATTATCCTTTATTTTTTCATGACGAGGCAGTTGCTATGGCGGCGGGGCACAGGCCGTGTGGAGAATGTCGTCCCGCTGCTCTTGCTGCATTCATCACTGCCTGGAAAATTGGTCAGGGGTTTTCTCCGCGTGATTGGGTTCCGCTGCGACAAATTGACCAAGGCTGTCATGGAGCGCGCATTTCTGAGCGGACAAATAGGCGGAAGGTTGAACTTTCTAACATGCCTGATGGGGTATTTGTATTTGCTCCGGAAATCGACAGACGGCCCCTCCTTTGGCAAGATGATATGTTATGGCCCTGGCAGCATGGTGGTTATGGGCACCCAATCAGTCGATGCAAGCTCATGGATTGTATCCAGCTAACGCCAGAGCCAATGGTTGCTTCTCTGCGAGCCGGATATGTCCCGCTTGCTGGCGTCGAATTGCAACCCGTTGCAAATTTCTAATAGGTCGAGTTGCCGACGCGACAATTTGCGCCATTGTCGATCATTCCGCTAGTAAGCCGCTATCCCCAAAAGCTGCCGTTCGTTTAACTTGATGATGGTTACATCTTTGCGTGGCGTCAGCCGCCCATCTATCGTCAGATGGAAAAGTCGGGAGGAAGAACGAGCGTGGCCGAATTGGACAAATCTCTCCAGCTTGAGGCTGTCTACTACAGCGCACCTGCTCCGCGCTCCTTGGCGGGTCGCGTCCGTCAAGGTGGTGTAATTTCGGCTGTGGCCGTGGGCCATCGTCAGGCGGCTTTGGCGGTGATGTGTAGGGGCTGATTTTCCTCCTCGATCATGGGTTGGTTGAGTTCGGCCATGCCTTCGATCTGCATGTATCGGTGCTGGAGCTGCCACTCGTCGTTCTGCTCCATCAGCACAGCCCCGACGAGGCGGATGATGCTGTCTTCGTTCGGGAAGATTCCGACGACGTCGGCGCGGCGCTTGACCTCCTTGTTGAGCCGCTCGAGCGGATTGGTTGAGTGTAACTTCGTGCGGTGCTGGGTGGGGAAGCCGGTGTAGGCGAGCACGTCGGTTTCGGCCTCGTCCATGCAGGCGCCGAGCTTGGGCCAACGGGTGCGCAACTGGTCGGCGACCTGTCGCCAGACCTGCGTTGCGCTTTTCTGATCGGGCTGCAGGAAGACCTGGCGGATCGCGGCGGCGACGACAGTGTTCTGGCCCTTGGGCACATAGGACAGGGCATTGCGCATGAAGTGCACCCGGCAGCGCTGCCAGGTGGCGCCCATGACGCGGGTGATCGCGCCCTTGAGGCCCTCGTGAGCATCGGAGATGACCAGCTTCACGCCGGTAAGACCGCGCCGAACAAGGTCCTTCAGGAAGTCGGACCAGAAGACCTCCGCTTCCGAGGGGCCGATATGCAGGCCGACGATCTCGCGCCGGCCCTCGGTGTTGACGGCCATGGCGATTATTGCGGCAACGCTGATGATCCGCCCGCCTTCGCGTACCTTGAGATAGGTGGCATCGAGCCAGAGATACGGCCATTCGCCGGTGAGCGGGCGTTTCAGAAAGGCATGGACGCGCTCGTCAATGTCCTTGCAAAGCTTGGAGACGGTGGACTTGGAGATGCCGGTCATGCCCATGGCCTGGACGAGTTCATCGACCCGCCGGGTGCTGACCCCGCCGATCCACGCTTCCTGGATCACCGCAACCAGCGCTTTCTCGACCATCTTGCGGGGCTCAAGGAAGCCCGGAAAATAGGACCCAGCACGCAGCTTGGGGATTTTCAGGTTCAGCGTGCCTACCCGGGTATCCAGCGAACGGTCGCGATAGCCGTTGCGCCAGGTCGCGCGCTCGCTGCTGCGTTCGTGGCGACCCGCGCCGATCAGGCCATCAACGTCGGCCTCCATGATCAGCTGCAGCACGTTCTCGGCGATGGTGCGCAAAAAATCCGGTTGGCCGCCCTTTGCAGCCAGCTCTTCGATCAGTAATCTGTCCTCGGTCATCGGGAACTCCTCTTCGTCACGGTTGAAGTGTGCAAACTCCACCATAACGATGAACCCGGTGGCCACCAGCGACGCCGCATTCCGGGGTGGGGCATGCCCCACCCCGGAATACACCATCGCCTACACCGGAAATTACACCACGAGCGCGGACGCTAACCCTTGGCGAGCATCGTTGCGCTGGGCCTAGTGTTCGACCGGGTCCATTTTCCGGGGGTCTACGTGCCGCAGGGCGACTACGATCGCGATGCATGGAAGGCAGAAATCGACCGCATTGCTGCGCTGTCTCCAAGCAGATTTGATGATCCGCGCGCACTAGTCACATTGATGAAATTTGCCGACCTGTCCGAAAGAATGCCGGGCTTCTTTGCCTTCGACCGTACAAAGGACGATCCACTGGACAAGGATAACGCCGACCGCGAGATGGTCGAACGGATGTACGCGGAAATGTGGGGGCCCCCGTCGAAGAATTTCATCCCAACTTTCGCGCCTTGGCATCACAAGGGAGTACCGGGCAGTGACGAGCACCTAACCTACCCCGGCGACTACTACTACCAGGCTGCCGCCCTCCGGAAGTCAGGAGAGCTTGGCGCTCCACTCGTTAGCGACATGCCGGGCCTTCCTGTACCGGGCGCTGTAGGCGACATGACGGGTGACGCAAAGGCATTATCTGGGTTCCTTGCACTACAAACCATGCACGTTGCGCTAGACGGTGTGCCGCTCCTCGCGCCAGACGACATCATGGAATTCAGGAATGCAAACTCTCAGGCGTTGCGAGCATTCCGTCGCGCGATGTTGCGCTACGCTGGGGAGTGGCGTGACAAGCTCAAGGAGCTACCGCCCGAGGAGGTTGTGCGCGAAACTGCATTCCTCGTGCAAACCGAAATCGTACCTGCGCTTGATGAACTTCGCCAGCTTGCCAGTGACCCTGCACGGCCTTGGTATAAGCGCGCGGTTGATGGGATAAAAATGGCTGCTGCGTTGGCAGGTGCCTGCATGATGGTGGACAAGGAGAAGGCGTTCGGTGCGATGCTTGCTGCCGCTGCGCCTATGTTTTTCGCGGAGGTCGACGCTAAGGGTGACAAGTCACAGAAGGTGCGTCGAAGTGACCTCTACTACCTGCTCAAACTTCAGCGAGTGGGGTAGGTAGATGCTTTGTCTGACGCTGGTTTGAACACGCCACGCAGACAATTTAGGTCGATTTTCTACCTCTTCCAACATTCTGCCTAGGAACTTCGGTCATATTGAAGGCCGTCGGCTTTCGCTCTCACCTTGCCCTAACGGGACCGACCGCTATCGGCCCAAAAGCCGACGAACTGCCGGGCGGTAATGCGCCCATCCAAACCGTTCGATTGACGGATCAGCGCGCCTCTGAGCGGACAATCTGCTTCTGCGAGGACTGCTACGCTTCTGCCGTTCAAACACTCAGAACTGAACGTCAGCTCTTGCTTGAAGCTGACACTCGGCGTTCTCCTGAGTGGTATCGTGCTGTCATAATGGTTTAATGGCCTAGCCCGTCCTATTCACCAGACGGGATCTGGTGGTTTGGCGGGAGTGGCATAAGCCTCTGATCTGAATTAGGAACTGGGTGTCGAAGCCGAACCTGCCGCAGGGCAGAAAATGCCACAGGCCACACCCGCCATGAATGACGATATCGCAAGCACATTCCGATTCCCAGCGGCCGGGCGCAAGAAAGTCACAGCCGCTTTCGACGGTGGCCGGCTGACATCGGACGGCGGTGTCCTACTCCTGGCGCAGGCCGAGCGCACGATGGGGATTTGCCAGCGGCTTGCGGCTTGCATTGCCGACTGGCGCGATCCTGCGCGGGTGGTTCATCGCCTCGACGATATCCTGCGCGCCCGCGTGTTCGCGATCGCCTGCGGCTACGAGGACGCCGATGACCTCGACGCCCTGCGCGACGATCCGGGCTTCCGGCTGGCGCTGGGCAAGCTGCCGGGATCGGGTGCGGGGCTGGCCAGTCAGCCGACGATGAGCCGGTGGGAGAACGCACCGACTACGCGCGAACTGGCCAGAATGATGGCCGCGATGATCGACATCTACTGCGCCAGCTATCCCGCCCCGCCCGCGGCGGTGACGCTGGATATCGATGATACCTGCGATGTCGTGCACGGTTATCAGCAGTTGTCGTTCTGGAACGGGCATCATGGCGAGCGCTGTTTCCTGCCGATCCATGTCTACGACACCGCCACCGGCCGGCCGGTGGCGATGCTGCTGCGCACCGGCAAGACACCGTCGGGTGTCGAAGCTGCTGGCCACATCCGGCGCCTGGTGCGTCACATCCGCCGAAACTGGCCGGAAACGCACATCACCATCCGCGGCGACGGGCACTATGGCCGGCCCGAGGTCATGGCCTTCTGCGAGGCGGCCAGCGTCGATTACGTCTTCGGCCTGCCGACCAACGCCGCGCTGCGTGGCGATCCGGTCATCGTCGCTGTCGCCGATGCCTGCGCGGTCAAGCGAGCTCAGCGCCAATATCCGGTCCTGCGCACCTATGCTGAGACCAGCTACGGCGCGAAGAGCTGGAACTGCCAGCGCCGCGTCGTCGCCCGGATCGAGGCCAGCACAATGGGCATGGACATCCGCTATGTCGTCACCTCGCTGGCCAAAGGCTCGGCCGAGCACATCTACGACACGCTCTACTGCGCTCGCGGCAACGCCGAGAACCTGATCAAGCGCCACAAAACTCAGCTCGCCAGCGATCGCACCTCGTGCCGCTCTGCAAACGCCAATCAGATGCGCCTCATCCTGCACACCGCCGCCTACTGGCTCCTGTGGCGCATCCAGCAGGAAATCCCAAAAGCCACCGCACTCGCCGCCGCCGAGTTCGCAACGCTGCGCCTGCGGCTGCTCAAGGTCGCTGCCCGCGTCATAGAAACCGCCACTCGCATCCGCGTCGCCTTCGCGTCAGCCTGCCCGGATGCCAGCGTGTTCAGAGCCATCGCCATCAGCCTCAGACCAGCACCCACATAGCCAGCGCGGCTGTGCCGCCGAATCCCCGAGCCCCAGTCCATCAACCTCGAAAAGCCCATTGCTCCTGCCGCGCTGAAAAACGCCGGCCAAGCCGCTCGCCCAGGTCACGCGGCCACCGACAGATCTAGGCGGACCGCCCCCGAGGAGCAGTCTCATGAATAGGCCGGGCTAGATGCCCGGGCGTAACCTATCCAACGCCCCCCGCTGCCCGATGCACAAGGCTCTTGAGCTGGCTCAAGAAGCCGATAGCACTTCCTGTTTGTACATCCATTGGATACACTCGCCACCATGTTGGGGAAAGATTTCGAACTTCGCATTCGCGTTTAAAAAGCTCTTCGCGGTAAATTCTTGGAAACCTGTCACCGGCAGGACCAACCTGCCGCGCAGGTCATCCGGAATTCATGCGGAAATAGGTCGCCAAGGCAAAGTTGGATAGCGGATCGAAGGGATTCAAAAAGTAAGATGCTCACCGGGGAAATTCGCAATCAGGTCGATCAAATTTGGAACGCCTTTTGGTCTGGAGGTGTCTCCAATCCGCTCTCGGTGATCGAGCAGATCACGTATCTCTTGTTTATCAAGCGGCTGGATGACCTCCACACGCTGGAGGAAAACAAGGCGGCGGCGCTCGGCATCGCCATGGAGCGCCGGATTTTCCCCGAAGGCCAAGACGAAAAGGGCCGCGCCTACGCCGATCTTCGCTGGTCGCGCTTCAAGAATTTCGAAGCCCGCGAAATGATGGACGTGGTGGCGGAACACGTTTTTCCCTTCCTGCGCCAGCTTGGCGAGGAAGGCTCCAGCTACGGCCACCACATGAAGGATGCGCGGCTCGGGTTCAGCAACGCTGCGCTGCTCGCCAAGACCGTCGATATGCTCGACAAAATCCCGATGGAGGATCGCGACACCAAGGGCGACCTCTACGAGTATATGCTCGGCAGGATCGCGAGCGCAGGAACGAACGGCCAGTTCCGCACGCCGCGTCATATTATCCGCCTGATGGTCGAGATGACGCGCCCGACGCCCGAGGACGTGATTTGCGATCCCGCGGCTGGCACCTGCGGCTTCCTCGTCGCGGCTGGGGAGTACCTACGCGACAATCACCCGGCGCTATTCCGGGATGAGCGGCTGCGCAAACACTTCCACAGCAACTTGTTCCACGGGTTCGACTTCGACCCGACCATGCTCCGTATCGGTAACATGAACATGACGCTGCACGGCGTCGATAGCCCGGATATCAGCTACCGTGACAGCCTCGCACAGGAGCATGATAGCGACGCCGGGCGCTACTCGCTGATCCTAGCAAACCCGCCGTTCGCCGGATCGCTGGATTACGAGGTTACGGCCAAAGACCTCCAGCAGATCGTCAAAACCAAAAAGACTGAGCTGCTGTTCCTCGCGCTATTCCTGCGTCTTCTCAAGACCGGCGGGCGGGCCGCCGTTATTGTGCCCGATGGCGTGCTGTTCGGCTCGTCCAAGGCGCACCAATCCTTACGCGAAATGCTGGTTGAAAAGCATAAGCTGGAGGGCGTGGTGAAACTGCCTTCCGGCGTGTTCCGCCCCTATGCGGGCGTGTCCACCGCCATCTTGTTCTTCACCAAGACGGGCGTGGGCGGGACCGAGAATGTCTGGTTCTATGACCTCCAGGCCGATGGCTACTCTCTCGATGATAAGCGCACCGCGCTGCTGGATGACGACAAGCTGGGCGTGTTACCTGCATCGCCGCTGAATGATGCCGATCACGCAAAAAGCAATTTGCCCGATGCGCTGGCGCGCTGGCTGCGCCGGGAAGAGGGTGAGCTTGAAAACCCGCGCACGGCGCAGAGCTTCTGCGTGCCCAAGGCCGATATCGCCGCCACCGGCACCTATGATCTTTCGCTCAACCGCTACAAGGAGGTCGACCACGCGGAGGTCACGCACGACAGCCCCGCCGACATCATCGAGGAATTGCGCCAGCTCGAAGCGGAAATCAGCGATGGTCTCACCAAGCTGGAGGCGATGCTGGGATGAGTGCGGTTTCAATGCAAAGGTTAGGTGACGTTGCTGAGTTTGTTCGCGGCATCACATTTAAGCCGGATGATGTAATCGACATTAATGCCCCTGATGCAGTCGTCTGCATGAGAACAAAAAATGTGCAAGCAGACTTGGATGTTTCTGACTTGTTGGCAATTCCACCGTCATTTGTGAAGCGTCCGGATAAGTATCTCAACGAAGGGGATATTCTCGTTTCCACCGCTAATAGCTGGAATTTAGTTGGGAAATGCTGCTGGGTTCCAAAACTGAATATGAAAGCTACGCTCGGTGGTTTCATATCTGCGCTGCGCAGCACTAGCACAAATCTTGATGGGCGATATCTTTATCATTGGTTTTCATTTGACCCTGTTCAAACATTAGTTCGAAATTGCGCACGACAGACAACCAACATTGCAAACTTGAGTTTTGATCAGTGCCTAGGCGGCGTGGACAAATTTGAGCCAGTATCTGGCGGTGGCGAGGTGGACCATTCCGAGGAAGCTGTTGGCCAGTTGGTCGTAGCGGGTGGCAATGGCGCGATTGATCTTGAGATGGCCGAACATGCGCTCGATGCGATTGCGCTGTCGGTAGAGCACCCGATCATAATGGATTTTCACACGGCGGTTTGATCGGCCCGGAATGACGGCCTTGATCGTCCTTTCGGCGAGGTCCGCGCGGATGGCGTCGGCGTCATAACCCTTGTCTGCAAGGAAGGCATCGGGTGCGCGCTCGGGCAAATCGATCAGCGCATCATACGCCTTGCAGTCCGCTGCTTCACCGCCAGTCAGAATGAAGGCGAGCGGTCGTCCGAGGGCATCAGCCAGGCAGTGAAGCTTACTGGTGAACCCGCCCCGCGAGCGGCCAAGAGCGCGTCGATGAGTCCCCCTTTTCCGCCCGCTGCCGAGACGTGGGCGCGGACTGTGGTGCTGTCGATGCTATAGTGGCCGCTGTCCGCCATGATCTCAGCCAGGGTGACCGCAACCGTTTCCCAGACGCCAGCCTCGCTCCATCGTCGGAACCGCCGATAGATTGTGTTCCAGCTACCATATTTGGGCGGCACGTCTCGCCACGGAGCGCCACACCGGAGCCGCCAGAGAATGCCGTTGATGATCGAACGGTTCTGCTCAGGTGGCCTGCCTCGGCCACGGTTCTCCGGCTCGATCGGCAGCAAGTCCTTTAAAACGCGCCACTCTGCTTCGGTTAAATCGCCCCGGCTCAAGCCTGCCTCCAAAAAGCAGCCTTGAATCAAGGCAAGTGTGCCACGTCAATCGCTAACCCATGCGGCAATCGTTTGGCGAAAGCCCGGTTCCGTGCGAGCATGGTTACATGGAAGTGCTGACAATCCTCGTTGTGATCGTCGCGGTGCTCTCGGCAGCCACGACAAACGCAATCGTGCAAAGGCGCCTGCTCGCTTCAGGACGTGGATGGTTCCGCAGCACAGTCGTTTCCGGCTTTACAGGCTTTCTTGCAGCTATTGGCATCATCGCTGTTGATTTCCACTGAGAGTTGACCCGGGAGGGGCATAAGTTTCCACTGAGAAGTGACCCATGTTTTGACTTCCCTCTGGCTGATTGGTCGGAGGATTCAGGAGTGATCGACATGGCGTTATTGAGTGTAATCCGGCGCTGGCATTTCCGGCAGCAGGTTCCGATCCGGGAGATCGAGCGGCGCACTGGTTTGTCGCGCAACACGATCCGCAAGTACCTGCGGGCGGACACGGTAGAGCCGCAGTTCAAGGTTCCCGAGCGGCCGAGCAAGCTGGACCCGTATGCGGAGAAGCTGTCAGGCTGGCTGCGGATCGAGGCTGGCAAGTCGCGCAAGCAGCGGCGCACGGCGAAGCAGATGCACGCCGATCTCGTGGTCCTGGGCTATAACGGCTCATACGGGCGCGTTGCGGCCTTCGTGCGGACCTGGAAGGCCGATCGTCAGCGCGAGCAGCAGACCAGTGGTCGCGGCACGTTCGTGCCGCTGGTCTTTGCGCCGGGCGAGGCGTTCCAGTTCGACTGGAGCGAGGACTGGGCCTTGCTGGGCGGCAAGCAGACCAAGCTGCAGGTGGCGCACACCAAGCTGTCACACAGCCGCGCCTTCACCGTCCGAGCTTATCTGCTCCAGACTCACGAGATGCTGTTCGACGCTCTGACCCAGGCCTTCCGGGTGCTGGGCGGCGTGCCGCAGCGCGGGATTTTCGACAACATGAAGACCGCGGTTGATCGGATCGGCACGGGCAAGGCTCGGCAGGTCAACGCGCGCTTTGCCGCGATGGCCAGTCATTACCTGTTCGAGCCCGAGTTCTGTAACCCGGCTTCCGGTTGGGAGAAGGGACAGGTCGAGAAGAACGTGCAGGATGCACGGCGCCGGCTGTGGCAACCCATGCCCAGCTTCCCCGACATCGATGCGCTCAACGTCTGGCTCGAGGAGCAGTGCATCGCGCAATGGGGTCAGATCCAGCATGGCGTCCTGCCCGGCACCATCGCCGATGTGCATGCCGAAGAGGTCGCCAGTCTGATGCCGCTGGGCCGGCCCTTCGATGGCTTCGTCGAGCACACCAAGCGGGTATCGCCGACCTGCCTGGTCTCCTTCGAGCGCAATCGCTACAGCGTGCCAGCCTCTTTCGCCAACCGGCCGGTGAGCCTGCGGGTCTACCCTGACCGGCTCGTCATCGCCGCCGAGGGCCAGGTCCTGTGCGAGCATGGCCGGATCATCGAGCGGTCCCATGACCAGCCAGGGCGGACCATCTATGACTGGCGGCATTACCTGGCGGTGATCCAGCGCAAGCCTGGCGCCCTGCGCAACGGCGCGCCCTTTGCCGAGATGCCCGAGGCCTTCCGGCAGTTGCAGGGCTTCCTGCTCAAGCGCCCCGGCGGTGACCGGGAGATGGTGGAGATCCTCGCGCTGGTCCTGCAACATGATGAGCAGGCGGTGCTCTGTTCCGTCGAACTGGCGCTGGAAGCTGGCGTGCCGACCAAGACCCATATCCTCAACATCCTCCACCGGCTGCTCGACGGCAAGCCAACCAGCATCGCCGCCATCGATACCCCACAGGCGTTGAGCCTGCGCCGGGAGCCGAAGGCCAATGTCGCGCGCTATGATACGCTGCGCGGGAAGGATCTGCGTCATGCGTCATGATCCCGCCAGCGCCGCCGTCATGGTCATGCTGCGCTCCCTCAAGATGTACGGCATGGCCCAGGCCGTCGCTGACCTCATCGAGCAGGGGGCACCCGCCTTCGATGCGGCCATCCCCATCCTCTCCCAGTTGCTCAAGGCCGAGATGGCCGAGCGCGAGGTTCGGTCCATCGCCTACCAGATCAAGGCGGCCCGGTTCCCGGCCTACAAGGACCTGGCCGGCTTCGACTTCGCTTCCAGCGAGGTCAACGAAGCCATGGTCCGCCAGTTGCATCGCGGCGAGTTTATCGATGGCGCCCATAACGTCGTCCTGATCGGTGGCCCCGGCACCGGCAAGACGCACGTCGCCACCGCACTTGGCGTCCAGGCGGTCGAGCATCACCGCAAGAAGGTCCGCTTCTTCGCCACCGTCGACCTGGTCAACGCGCTGGAACAGGAAAAGGCCATGAACAAGGCAGGCCAACTGTCCGAACGGCTCCTGCGCCTCGACCTCGTCATCCTCGACGAGCTCGGATACTTGCCGTTCAGCCCGTCAGGCGGCGCGCTGCTGTTCCACCTGCTGAGCAAGCTTTACGAGCGCACCAGCGTCGTCATCACCACCAACCTCAGCTTCAGCGAATGGGCTGGCGTGTTCGGTGATGCCAAGATGACAACGGCTCTGCTGGACCGGCTCACCCACCACTGTCACATCCTCGAGACCGGCAATGACAGCTTTCGGTTCAGGGCCAGCGCCGCGGACCCCAAATCACGAAAGGAAAAATAACCCGCTTGACCCACCACCCGCATAGCGGGACATACCTTCCAACCGGGTCACTTCTCGATGAAAATCCCGGGTCAACTCTCAGTGGAAATCAACACTCAAGCACCTGATGATGCACGGCCTCAAGGTCGCCGAGGGCGACCGGCTAGGCAAGTCGATCATTTTTGCCAAAAACCACGACCACGCGCAGTTCATAGCCAAGCGGTTCGACACAAACTATCCGCATTTGGCTGGTCAGTTCGCACGCGTGATCGATTTCAAAACCGAGTATGTGCAGTCGTTGATCGATGATTTTTCCGATCCTGAAAAGTCGCCGCACATCGCGATCTCGGTCGATATGTTGGATACGGGCATCGACGTACCCGAGGTGCTAAATCTCGTGTTCTTCAAGATCGTGCGCTCCCGAACCAAATTCTGGCAGATGATCGGGCGTGGAACGCGCTTGCGTTACGACCTGTTCGGCCCAGCGCGGCACAAAGAAACCTTCAACATTTTCGATTTCTGCCAGAACTTCGAGTTCTTCAATCAGAACCCCAAAGTCGTCGATAGCCCAGTGGGCGAGTCGCTAAGCCAGCGTCTTTTCACCGCGAGAGTGGCGATTGCCGCGCATCTCCAGGAATTGCCGGAGGCGGAGCGGGAGGGCGGACTGGCGCAGCTCAATTCCGATATTCGGGGGCGGCTGTTCGATGAAGTCAGCGGCATGAGTCTCGACAATTTTCTCGTGCGCGTCAAACGCCGCGCCGTTGAGCAGTTCCAGCAGCGCGAAGCGTGGGATCGTTTCAGCGGCGAGGACCAGAACACCCTGATCCATGAGGTGGCGGGGCTTCCCACGGCGCTGGTCGATAACGACATCGCCGCCAAGCAGTTCGATTATATTGTTCTGAGCGGCCAGCTTGCTCTCCTGCAAAACGATGCGATCTTCTCCCGGTGCAAGGAAAAGGTCGTGGCGCTCGCCGGGAAGCTTGAAGAGCTGGGCAATGTGCCCATGGTCGCCGCCGAGATGCAGCTCATTATGGAAGTGCAGACCGACGAATATTGGCAGGACATCAATGCCTGGACGCTGGAGCAGATGCGCCGGCGTTTGCGCTCGCTCATCAAACTGATCGAAGGCGATGAACGACAGATTGTCTACACAGACTTTGAGGACGAGATTGGCGAAGGCGCAGTCATAGCGCTGCCGGACGTGAGTGTGGGCACCGACAAGGCGCGCTTTCATATGAAGGTCCGCCACTTCCTGAAATCCCATGCCGATCACATCACGATTCAAAAGCTCCGCCGTAACGAGCAGTTGACGCCACAAGACCTCGCAGAGTTGGAACGACTTTTGCGTAATGAGGCGGATGCGTCAGACGACGATTTCGCCCTATTGCAGGAGGAGGGAGGGCTTGGGCTGTTTGTCCGTTCTCTGATTGGTCTAGATCGCGAAGCGGCAAAATCCGCCTTCGGCGATTTTCTGGCGGCGCAAAATCACAGTGCCAATCAGATTGAGTTCATCAATCTAATTATCGATTATCTGACTGAACGGGGTGCAATGGACCCGCGCCGCCTCTATGAGAGCCCGTTTACGGACTTTGATGACCAGGGCGTGAGTGGTGTATTCCAGCAGGCCGACGTCATGCGAATTGTGCGAGTCTTGAATGATTTGCGTGAGAGAGCGGCCGCATAACGCTCAGTACGAACGGCGCTTTGGATCAAGAGTTCTGACTGTCGGACGTCGTGTAGCAGGGCGTGTTGCTGTGAAGCGGCGTCGCGTTGGCCAATGGCAAGTTGTGTCAGAAGGTGCCGTTCAAAAAGTCGACTGGCGAACGGTTGGATTTGGTCGTCTGCTGCCGACAGCCGCCGCGAGTGATGTCGGCTATTCCCGCAACTTCCTCGGAACCGGACAGTCGCCTATCGAGCATTTCTAGCCCTCTAAATTGCTACATAAAAATTGAAGCTTGCTCGCAGCGGTAATGCTAATATACTGATTTTAATATGAATTATTGCTATGGGATAGTCTCCCACCCTCTCCGCCATTTATGTCCCCTCCGGATCGCCGCTGTCCGCCAGTCCGGAAGGTCCGGCCGCCGCTTATCGGTCGGCGGTGTCAAGGTTCGCTATTTCCGCGAGGAGGCGTGTCGCGTGCTCCGGTCGGCATATCAGAATGTCCGGCATGTGCGGGTTAGGCTGGTTGTAGCGGGGCGGGGTGCCGTCGATACGGGAGGCGTGGAGGCCGTGGGCGCGCGCGACGGCGACGGGCGCGCAGCTATCCCATTCATACTGGCCGCCGGAATGGAGATAGATGTCGGCCTGGCCGAGGATCAGGGCCATGGCCTTTGCGCCGGCGCTGCCCATAGGGACGAGGTCCGCGCCGATCGCCTGCGCGACGGCGAGCGCCTCGCGCGCAGGGCGGGTGCGCGACACCACCATGCGCAATCTTTCCGGCGCAGGCGGCAGCGCGAGCGGCTGGTCGGTGCGCAGGACGACGCCGCCGTCGAGGCCGGGGAGGGCGACCGCGCCCACGCTCGCCACGCCGTCGATGGCAAGGCCGACATGCACCGCCCAGTCGGTCCGCGCCTCGCCATATTCGCGCGTGCCGTCGACCGGATCGACGATCCAGACGCGCGACCGGGTAAGGCGGTCAGGATTGTCCCTCTCTTCCTCGGAGAGCAGCCCGTCGTCGGGCCGCTGTTCGCGCAGCGCGTGGCACAGATACTGGTTGGCGGTGGCGTCGCCCGCCTTGCCCAGCGCCTTGAGGCTCAGCACGCCGCTGTCGCGCACCGCCAGCAGCAGCCGCCCCGTCACCTCGGCCAGATGGGCGGCAAGCTGCGCGTCGGTCATGGCCCCGCTCATTTGAGGGGCATGATCGCGCGGACGATATGGTCGGCGGCTTCTTCGGCGGTCATTTCCGCGGTGTTGACGCGCACTTCGGGGTTTTCGGGCGCCTCATAGGGGCTGTCGATGCCGGTGAAGTTCTTGAGCTGGCCCGCCCGTGCCTTCCTGTAGAGACCCTTGACGTCGCGCGCCTCCGCGACCTCGATAGGCGTGTCGACATGGATCTCGATGAACTCGCCTTCGGGCAGCATCCTGCGCACCATCTCGCGTTCGGCGCGGAAGGGGGAGATGAAGGCTGTGAGGACGATGAGGCCCGCGTCGGCCATCAGCTTCGCCACTTCGCCCACACGGCGGATATTTTCGATCCGGTCCGCCTCGGTAAAGCCCAGATCCTTGTTGAGACCGTGGCGCACATTGTCCCCATCCAGCAGGAACGTGTGGCGGTTCATGAGGTGGAGGCGCTTTTCCACCTCATTTGCGATGGTCGATTTTCCTGCGCCGGACAACCCTGTGAACCACAGGATGCGCGGCACCTGATTCTTCATCTGCGCATGCTGCTCGCGACCGATGTCTGTGGCCTGCCAGTGGACATTCTGCGCCCGGCGTAACGCGAAGTGCAGCATGCCCGCGCCGACCGTGCGGTTGGTGATCTTGTCGATCAGGATGAAACCGCCCAGCGTGCGGTTGTCGGCATAGGGCTCGAAAGTGATCGGCCGGTCGGTCGCCACCTCCGCAACGCCGATGGCGTTGAGGTCCAGCGTCTTGGCGGCGAGATGCTCCATCGTGTTGACGTTGACGACATATTTGGGCGCCTGCACCGTCGCCGACACGCTCTGCGTACCGATCTTGAGCCAGTAGGAGCGGCCCGGCAGCAGGGCGTCGTCGTCCATCCATACGATCGTCGCCTCGAACTGGCTGGATACCTGCGGCGGATCGTCTGACAGGGCGATCACGTCGCCGCGCGAACAGTCGATCTCGTCGGCAAGGCAGAGCGTGACCGACTGGCCCGCCACGGCGGCGTCCCGGTCGCCCTCAAGCGTCACGATGCGGCTGACGGTGGACGTCTTGCCCGAAGGCAGCACCCGCACCGCATCGCCCGGCCGCACCGATCCGCTGGCGATCAGGCCCGAAAAGCCCCGGAAGTCGAGATTGGGGCGGTTGACCCACTGGACCGGCATCCGGAAGGGCCGCGCCTGATCGCCCGCCGTGCGCACCTCGACCGTTTCGAGATGATCGATCAGCGTCGGGCCGTCATACCAGGGAGTGTTGGCCGAACGGGTCGTGATATTGTCACCCCGGAAGCCCGAGATCGGCATGGCGGTGAAGCTGTCGATGCCGATCGAGCGCGCGAATTCGCCATAGTCCTTTACGATCGCGTCGAAGACGGCAGGGTCGTAATCGACCAGATCCATCTTGTTGACCGCCAGCACGATGTTGCGGATGCCGATCAGGTGGCAGAGATAGCTGTGCCGCCGCGTCTGAACCAGCACACCCTTGCGCGCGTCGATCAGGATGACGGCCAGATCGGCGGTCGATGCACCCGTCACCATATTGCGCGTATATTGTTCGTGCCCCGGACAGTCGGCGACGATGAACTTGCGCTTTTCGGTGTTGAAGAAGCGGTAGGCGACGTCGATGGTGATGCCCTGTTCGCGCTCGGCGGCAAGGCCGTCGACGAGCAGGGCGAAGTCGATCTCCTGCCCCTGCGTGCCGACTTTCCGGCTGTCGCTTTCCAGCGCGGCAAGCTGATCCTCGAAGATCATCTTCGAATCGTAGAGCAGCCGCCCGATCAGCGTCGACTTGCCGTCGTCCACACTGCCGCAGGTGATGAAACGCAGCATCGTCTTGTGCTGATGCGTTTCGAGATAGGCGTCGATGTCCTGCGCGATGAGCGCGTCGGTCCGGTAGATGGGGTCTGCGATGGTGTCGGTGCCGGTCATCAGAAATACCCCTCCTGCTTCTTTTTCTCCATCCCCGCGCCGCCTGCGTCCTTGTCGATGACGCGGCCCTGCCGTTCGCTGGTGGTGGTGAGCAAAGTCTCCTGGATCACTTCGGGCAGCGTCCTGGCTGTGCTTTCGACCGCGCCGGTCAGCGGGAAGCAGCCCAATGTGCGGAAGCGGATGGAGCGGTTGACGATCTCGGGCCGCCGACCCAGCACCTTTTCCAGCCGTTCGATGTCGTCGGCCATGAAGAGCTGGCCTTCCCATTCATAGGTCGGCCGTTCCTCGGCGAAGTAGAGCGGGACGATGGGCACGTCGTTCAGGTGAATATATTGCCAGATGTCCAGCTCGGTCCAGTTGCTGATCGGGAAGACTCGGATGCTCTCGCCCTTGTTCTTGCGCGCGTTGTAGAGGTTCCACAGTTCCGGCCGCTGGTTCTTGGGGTCCCAGCCGTGCGAGGCGGTGCGGAAGGAAAAGATCCGCTCCTTGGCCCGGCTCTTTTCCTCGTCGCGGCGCGCCCCGCCGAAGGCCGCGTCGAAGCCGTAAAGGTCGAGCGCCTGCTTCAGCCCCTCCGTCTTCCACATGTCGGTGTGCAGCGGGCCATGGTCGAACGGGTTGATCCCCCGCTCGCCTGCTTCAGGGTTCTGGTAGACCAGCAATTCCATCCCGCTCTCGCGCGCCATCCGGTCGCGCAGATCGTACATCGCCTTGAACTTCCACGTCGTATCGACATGGAGCAGCGGGAAGGGCGGCGGCGAGGGGTAGAAGGCCTTGCGCGCGAGATGCAGCATCACCGCGCTGTCCTTCCCCACGCTATAGAGCATCACCGGCCGTTCAGCCTCCGCCACAACCTCCCGCATGATATGGATCGCCTCTGCCTCAAGACGGTCCAGATGGGTCTGCGTTACGTGGTCGGCCATGATCGCTCCAAACATGATGCGGCCCTCATGCACCACTGGAATCATAATAGATCATCCCATATGGGAGGGTATGTTGCGAAGGAGATTTTCGGGTGCGCTGGGATCAATCGCGGCTGGTGGAAGCGCTGCATCGGGGCATTTTCGACCGCCCGTTGTGGAGTGAATTTCTCGATCAGTTGAGGGATATGGCAGGCGTTGCGCATGTCGGGCTGCGCGTGCGGACAGGGGATGAGGATGCCTCTCTCCTGCTGCATTCCGCACGCGGTCGGGGCGCATCCGTGCCGCTCGACCCGTCGGTTTACGACCGGATGCGGCCGGGGCGCGTCTATGCGCTGGAGGAATTGATGGAACGAGATGACGATTCCATGGCCGGCTCGCTGGCGCTGCGCCATATGCGGATCGTGCGCGTGAGCGACGGGGGCGAGATGGCCGCATGGCTTCATTGCGCGGACGATACGGAACTGAAGCCGAGCGTCGGTGCGCTGCTGTCGGCCATGGTTCCGCACCTTGCCATCGTCCTTAAAACCTATGGTGTGCTGGAGCAGGAGCGGCAGCGCGCTTCTGTCGCGGCGGAGACCTTCGGTCGCCTTAACGCTGGCTGGATCACGGTGGACGCGTCCTGCCGCATCGTTGACATGACTCCCTATGCCGACGAATTTTTCCGCAAGTCGCCGCTGCTGCGGCGCGGTCGTTACGATCGGCTGGTGCCGGCTTCGCCGGTCGTGGATCGGGAACTGACGGCGTTGGTCAAGGCCTTCGGGAAGGGGGAGGACAGGCCGCCAAGAGCCTTCAATCTAAGCCGCGATCCGCTTGCCGACATTTTGGTCGCCCCGTTGCGGAACGGTGCCGCCGGATCGCAGAAGGCGGCGGTCGCGATCCTGTATCTCAGTGGCGATCACTGGTCGCGGCAGGACCGTCACGAACAGATCGCCGCGCTGTTCGGCCTCCTGCCCAGCGAAGCGCGCATGGCATGGGCGATGACGCAGGGGCTGTCCATTGCGCAGGCGGCGGCGTCCATCGGCCTCAGCATCGAGACGGGGCGTCATTATTCCAAGAATATCTACGCCAAGACCGGCGCTAGGGGCCATGCCGATCTGGTCCGGATCATCCTGACGAGCGCGCTCGCCATCGTCTGACCGTCAATGTTTGGCGCCGACCTTGCCTTCGTGGCTGGACGCGGAGGGGTTGAGCAGTTGGGCGCCGGTGGGGAGGCCGGTGCCGCCCATATCGAGCCGCTGCGCCTGTTCTTTCGCCACCCGCATCGGGTCGTCGCGCTCGGCGATCGCGGCGCGGGTCGCCGCGTCGGCCTCGGCGTCTTGGCCATCGTCCGCGCCACCGCGAGTCCAGCCGAGGATGATCGACATGCGACGGTTGCGCGGGTCGTAGGCGTCGTCCTTGATGAACGGCTCGCGGTCGGCGACCCCCTCGATCCGGGCGAAACGGCTGCCCGGAATGCCGCCCTGGCTCAGCGCCTGCCGCGTCGATTCGGCGCGCGCGGATGACAGCATCCAGTTGTTCATCGTCCGTCCCGCCGCATAGGGCAGGCCATCGGTATGACCCCGCACGATCAGCGGATTGGGCATGGTGCCCAGCGCCTGCGACACTTCGCCGATCAGCGCGCGCGCCTGCGGCACCAGCGTCGCCGTTCCCGACTGGAACATGGCGAAATCCGCCTCGTCGATCAGGTCGATGCGCAGTCCTTCACGGGTTTCGGTGAAGCGCACATTCTTGCGCAGCTTGGCCAGACCCTTGCGGGTCATGCGGTCTTCAAGGCTCTTCTTGATCGCCTCGAACTTCTGCCTGTCGGCGGCGCGCATCGCCTTGCCGCCTTCGTCCTTGGTGCCGCTGGCATCGCGCGGAATGGTGATGGCGAGCGTCCCCTGACCGCCGGTCGTCGGATAATTTTCCTTGCTCATCATGCTGTCGCCGCCGAGCAGGCCGGTCGACCCGGCCGACGCCATCTTGAGTTCCACCAGCGTCGGCGTGAAATAGTCGGCCAGCCCCTTGCGCTGCTTTTCGGTGGTCGCGCCCAGCAGCCACATCAGCAGGAAGAAGGCCATCATCGCCGTCACGAAGTCGGCATAGGCGACCTTCCATGCGCCGCCATGATGGCCTCCATGGCCATCGACGATGATCTTCTTGACGATGATCGGCCTTGGTTCAGGCTCGTTCGCGCCGCGCTTTTTCTCGGCCATGGCTTATTTGTTCCGCATGCCGTCGAACACCTCGGCGAAGCCGGGCTGGTTGGCGTGGATCAGGCTGGATCGCGCGGCCTCGATCACCAGCGGCTGCGGATGGCCGTGCAGCGAGGCGATGATGATCTGCTTCACCACATGATAGATGGCGCCGTCCTGCTCGATCACCGCGCGGCAGCGGTTGGCGAAGGGGTTGACCATGCCATATGCGAGCAGCACGCCAAGGAAGGTGCCGACGAGCGCCGAGCCGATCATCGCGCCCAGCACCGAAGGCGGCTGGTCGATCGACCCCATGGTCTTCACCACGCCCAGAACCGCCGCGACGATGCCGAGCGCGGGGAGGGCGTCCGCCAGTCCCTGAAGATTGTCGGCGGGCTTCAGTGCTTCGTGGTGGTGTGTCTTGAGGCTGTTGTCCATCACCTCCTCGACTGCGTGCGGATCGAGCGTGCCCGAGGACACGACGACGAGGCGCAGCGTGTCGCTGATGAGGTGGATCAGCGTCTTGTCCTTCATCAGCTTGGGATATTCGCCGAAGATGGGCGATGTGCCCGGATCTTCGATATGCGGCTCCAGCGCCACCGGACCTTCGACCCGCAGCGTCTTCATGAGCTTGCTGACAAGGAAGATGCAGTCGAGGAAATCCTGCTTCTTATATTGCGGACCCTTGAACACCTTGCCGAGGCCGCCGCCCAGCGCCTTCAGGTCCGAACCTGAATTGCCGATGATAAGAGCGCCGACAGCCGCGCCGCCGATGATGATCATTTCGTGGGGAAGGGCATGCAGAACCGGGCCGATGTCGCCGCCGGTAAAGATGAAGCCGCCGAACACCATGCCGAGCAGGACGACAAGGCCGATGATTGCGAACATGAATATCCCCGAAGTTACCGGCCTTGTCAGGCCCCTGATCTGTCCGGCATCGAACCGATGCCCGTCAGATGGTTAATACGGACTGGTTAGCGTCCGGTTTAGGACCGGCGATTCTTTTTGCCGGTCAGTTGATGAGGTCGAACAGCGTCTGCTTGTTGATCCGTGCGAAAGCCGACTGCGCCGCTTCGAGCTGAAGCAGTTGCGACTGGACGCGGGAGATGACTTCCTGAAGGTCGGTCGATTCCAGAGCGCCCTGACGCTCCTTCAGGTTGATGTCGACTTCGGTGAGACGGTTGCCCACCGTTTCCAGCCGATCCGCCCGCACGCCCTGCTTTGCCTGTTCGACCGTGATATGGCCCTGCGCCGCCTGCACGCCTTTCAGCGCTGCGGCGACATCGGTATCGGTGCCGGTCTGGAGCGCGGTGATGCTCTGCTGGAAGATCGCGTCGATCGACATGGCGGTGCCGTTGACGTCGATGCCTTCGGACACTTCCTGCCTCGTCCCCGCCACCGACAGGTTGAGGCCGCGGCTGACCGGAACCAGAACGCTCTGCCCGTCGTCGAACACGGACGTGCCCTGATAATCTTTCTGGTTCAGCAATTCGTTGACCGTAGTGCGCAGCGTCGACATTTTCTCGACGAAGGCGGCGCGGCTGGTGTCGTTCAGCGAACCGTTACGCGCGTTCGTCATCAGTTCCTGCGCCTGCACCAGCAGGTTGTTGATTTCGTTCAGATTGGCTTCCGCGTTGCTGGCGCGGGTGGTGCCATATTTGACATTGTCCTGCCATGCGGCCTGCTGCGCCTGCGACCGGCCCACTTCCGACAACTGGACCCAGGACAGCACATCCTGCGAAGGCTTGGTCAGCGTGACGCCGCTGGAAATCGCCGTCTGCCCGTCAACGATGCTCTGCGACAGTTGCTGCTGGCGGCGCATTTCGGCGACGATGATCTTGTTGGTGATGCCTACCATGATTCGTCCTTCCCCTGTCAACTGATCCGAAGGATCGAATCGACTACATCTTTGGCGACCTGAATGATCTTCGCGCTCGCCGAATAGGCTTGCTGGATGCGCAGAAGGTCTGCGGCCTCCATGTCGAGATCGACGCCGCTCACCGATTCGCGCGCAGCCACCGCCTGATCGTTACGGCTGGTCGCCGTGTCGCTTTCCGCCTTGGTCGACGCCAGCAGATTGGCATGCGCGGTGATGATGCCGGTCCAGCCCTGCTCGACGCTGCCATTGCCGCGCAGCGCGGACGTGACGGTGAGGAGATTTCCGTTGAGCGTCCCGTCCGCGGACCGCGTCGCAAGGTCGACCGGGTCGGTGATGAGCGTCGCAAGGGTCGCAGCGGTGGTGCCGGACAGCAGAGCGCCGCCCGCCTGCCCCGCATCCGTCAGACCCTGCGCGTGCCAGGTGTTGAGGTCGGTCACGAACTTCGCCGCGAGCGTGTCGAGATCGGCCCGCCGGTCCGCAACGGTCGACGCAGCCGAGAAATAGCCGCCCAGCTTGCCGCTGCCCGGCGCGCCGAGCGCGGTGCCGTCGGCGAGACTGAACGCCAGCGTGCCGTTCGCGTTGGTGTCGACGGCAACGCTCGTCGCTGTGTTGCCGGTGACGAGCGCCTGGCCGCCATAGGTGATTTCCGCACTGTCGTGCGCACCGAAGCTGATCGTAACGTTGAGATTTTCGGAAAGCGCGGCAAGTGCGGAATCGCGGCCGTCGAGCAATTGCGCATAGGCAGACGTGCCCGGCCGCGCGCGCAGCAGGCTGTTGTTGATGTCGGCGAGCGCGGAGAGCGACGCGTTGATGCTCTCGACCGAACTGCGCGCTTCGGTCGCGATGCCCGTGGAGACGTTCTGAAGATCGCCCGCCGTCTGGTTGAAGGCCTGCGTCACGCGGCTGATGCTGTCTATGGTGGTGACGCGCAGCGACTTGTCGTTCGGGCTGGCGGCCAGTTTCTCCATATTCTGATACATGCCAGCCATCAGCTTGCCGATGCCGGTGCCTGTGTCGTTGAGCGCGGTTTCTGCGTCCGTCAGCCAGCGCAGCCGCGCCGAAGCGCTGCCCAGCGCCATGCCGGTCGAGCGCACGGTCGAATCGAGATAGGGATCGGTCGCGCGGTTGATGCTCAGCACCTGCGTGCCGCCGAAATTGGCGTTCGACACATAGGTCGCCATGGTCGCCGTCGATGCGCCCGATTCCCCCGTCGTCGCCGATCGCCGCGCATAGCCCGTCGTGCTCGCGTTGGAGATATTTTCCGAAATCGCGGCCATCGCTGTGCGGTAGGCCTTGGTGCCCGACGCACCGATGATGAAGAGGTCGCTCATGCGCCTTCAGCCGCAGCCGGGGCGTCCGGCGCTGCCGGTGACGGTGGGGCAGGCGAGGCAGCGACGCGGCTGCCGAACTGCTGAATCAACAGCTCGGCAATGCCCATCGCGCCCTTTGACGCCATGCTGTCTGCGGTGCGGGCGTCGGCCATGTCCTGAAACTGCTGCGTCGCGCTCGAATCGCTGATGCCTTCCGCAAGGCTGGCCGAGCGCATCGCGCCGATCATCTGGCGCAGGAACACAGCCTCGAACTGCTGCGCGACTTTTTCGAGCGCAGCCTTGCCGCTGTTGGCGGGAGCGGGCGTCGCGCCCGGCGAAATCTTTGCAACCTGCATCACAGCACCACCAGTTCAGCCTTGAGTGCGCCAGCCTGCTTGAGTGCTTCCAGGATCGCGACCATGTCTGCGGGGGAAGCGCCTATGGCGTTCACCGCCTTGACTATATCGGCCAGCGACGCCCCACCTTTAAAATTAATCATGGGCTTCTTCTGCTCGTCGATGCTGATGCTGCTCGACTGCTCGGTCGCGGTGCGGCCCTGGCTGAAGGGCGCGGGCTGCACGACGCGGGGGCTTTCGTTGACGCTGACCGTGATCTTGCCGTGCGCGATGGCGGCGGGGTGGATCTTCACCGCGCCGTTGATGACGACGGTGCCGGTGCGGGCGTTGACGATGACCTTGGCCGGCGCGTCTGCGGGCGACACTTCGATATTCTCGATCATGCCCATCATCATGATGCGGCTTTCCGCGCCCTGCGGCGCATTGACCGCGATCGAAACCGCATCGACTGCGCTCGCGCGCTTGTCTCCGAAGGCGCGGTTGATGCCGTCCGCCACGCGCAGCGCGGTGGTCAGGTCGGCTTCGGAAAGGTTGAACGTCAGCGTGGGCGCGGTGTCGAAGCCGGTGGCGACCGCGCGCTCGACCGTAGCTCCGCCCGGAATGCGCCCGGCGGACGGGACGTTCACCGAGACCTGACTGCCGTCCGCGCCTGAAACGCCGAGACCGCCGACGGCAAGATTGCCCTGCGCCATGGCGTAGATTTCGTTATCGGCACCGCGCAGCGGTGTCATGATGAGCGTGCCGCCGCGCAGCGACTTGGCCTTGCCCAGCGCCGAAACGGTCACGTCCAGCCGCTGACCGGGCTTGGAGAATGCGGGGAGGTCCGCCGTCACCAGCACCGCTGCCGCATTCTTGAGCGCCGGATTGACGCCCTGCGGCAGCGTAAGGCCGAAGCGCGAGACGACGCCCTTCATGCCCTCGGTCGCATATTGGATGCTGTCGTCGCCCGTTCCGGCGAGACCCACGACGATGCCGTAGCCGGTAAGCTGGTTGGGCCGCACCCCCTGAAAGGTGCCAAGATCCTTGACCCTTTCGGCATGGGCGACAGGCGCCCCGATCAGGACGAAGGCAGCGAGGATAAGGCGCAGGAGGCGGATCATGATGCTGTCCAAATCCTCGTCAGAAGGGGCTGATGGCCGAGAAGAAACGCTGGAGCCAGCCCTGCCGGCTCGCATTCGCGATCTCGCCCTTGCCCTTGTAGATGATCTTCGCGTCGGCCACGCGGGTCGAAGCGATGCGGTTGTCGGGCGCGATGTCGGCTTGGCGGACGAGGCCGCTGAGCTGGATATATTCGTCGCCCCGGTTGAGCGTCAGCGCCTTTTCGCCCTTCACCATCATGGTGCCGTTGGGATAGACCGCCGCGATCGTCACCGTGATTTCGCCCGACAGCGCGTTGGACTGGCTCGCCCCGCCCTTGCCAGTGAAACTGTTGGTGCCGCCTGCCGCTACATCGCTGGCGGAGAACAGCTTGGAGAAGATGCCGGTGGTCGGCGGCGTCAGGCCGATGGAGCCGTTGCGGGCCGTGTCGGCGCTGGTGCTCTTGGTCGCCTGCGTCCGTTCGACGAGGACGATGGTGATGATGTCGCCGACGCTGGTCGCCCGCGCGCCGCTGGTCAGCGGCGTGTAGCCCATCGACGCCTGAAAGATGGAGCCGTTCGCCGGTGCGGCGGCCGGCTGAGCGACGACGGTCGGCGCGTAATAGTCGCGTTCGATGTCGCGCTTCTTGCGGCCCGCGTCGGCTGGCGCGGCGGCCAGCGCGAGGGCCGAAGCGGCGATGAGAAGGGAAGTGAGGCGCATCTGTCAGCCCTCAGATATTCTGGTTGGCGTACTGGAGCATTTCGTCCGTCGCCTTGATCATCTTGCTGTTCACCTCATAGGCGCGCTGCGTCTCGATCATGTCGACCAGTTCCTCGACGATGTTGACGTTCGAGGTTTCGAGGAAACCGGAGCGGATAACGCCGCGGCCTTCGAGACCCGCGACGCCCACCTGCGGTGTGCCGCTGGCGGCCGTCTCGACGAGCAGGTTGCCGCCCAGCGACTGAAGGCCCGCCGGGTTCATGAAGCTTGCGACTTCGATCTGGCCGAGCTGGCTCGGTTCGCTCTGACCCTGCAGCGTCGCGGAGATCGTGCCGTCATTGCCGACCGACACCGAAGTCGCACCCTGCGGCACAGTGATCTGAGGAATCAGCGGCAGCCCTTCCGACGTGACGACCGTGCCTTCGGCGCTGACGCTGAAATTGCCCGCGCGGGTATAGGCGATGGAACCGTCCGGGCGCTGCACCTGAAAATAGCCCGACCCCTCGATTGCCATGTCGAGCGTGTTGCCGGTCTGGTTCAGCGTCCCCTGCGTGTTGATCTTGCTGGTGCCCTGAAGCGCGACGCCCGACCCCAGATTGAGGCCGTTGGCGAACTTGTTCTCGCTGTCGCTGTTCGCGCCTGCCTGAATGATCTGCTGATAGGCCAGCGTCTCGAAATCGGCGCGGTCCTTTTTGAAGCCGGTCGTGTTGACGTTCGCCAGATTGTTGGCGATCACGCGCATCTTCGTGTTCTGCGCGTCGAGGCCGGTGCGGGCGACATGAAGGGCGGCGTTGCTCATCGTGACATCTCCAGGGTGCGGCCCTCAGGCGGGCTGCTCATGCACGCATCTAAGCAAGAGGCGTGCCAAAATTAACCATCTGCCGTTCAGCTATCGAGGCGCATCAGCGAAGCGCCGCCATCGTCAAGCTGCTTGGCGGTGTCGATCATCTTGATCTGCGTTTCATAGGCGCGGCTGGCCTCGATCATCTGGATAAGGGCGGTGGTCGCATTGACGTTCGATCCTTCGAGCGATCCAGACGTCACGGTCGCGAGCGGGTCTGAGGGGAGGGCGCCGCCATTGACTTCGCGGAACAGCCCGTCCTTGCCCTTGGCGATGCCCGAACCTGCGGCATTGACGAGCTTGAGCTTGTCGACCTGCTGCGGGTTTGCGGGATCGCCGCCCTGCGGCACGCCCCAGATGCTGCCATCCTGCGCGATGGAGACGCTGTCCATCTGCGGCAGGACGATGGGTCCGCCTTCGCCCAGAACGGCAAGGCCGTCGCCGGTGGTCAGGAGGCCGCTGTCCGTGACCTTGAGGTCGCCGCGGCGCGTATAGGCTTCGCTGCCGTCCTCGGCCTGGACAGTGAGCAGTGCGTCCCCGTCCATGGCCACGTCGAGCGGATTGCCGGTAGAAGTGACCGCGCCTTGCGCCATGTCGGCGGCGATCACCTGTTCGGACGCCTGTGCCCGTGTGTCGAAGGTATCGCCCTTGATCCAGCGTGTCTCGGCATTCGCCACTTCGGCGCGGAAGCCGACAGTGTTGACGTTCGCGAGATTGTTCGCGACCGACGCCTGCCGCGCCATCGCGCCGCGCATGGCGGTAAGAGCCGTGTTGACGAGCCGATCCATAGGCGATTCCTTCTATTGCGGCTTTTACGTGCGCATGTTGACGATGGTGGTGGTCAGCGTGTTCGCTGCCTCGATCGCCTTGCTGTTCGCCTGGAAATTGCGCTGCGCCGCGATCAGCGCGACCAGTTCGTCGGTAATATCGACGTTGGAACGTTCCAGCGAGCCGGAGTTGACCGATCCATACATGCCCTGATTGGCGGTGCCGAAGATCGGGCTGCCGCTCGCGACCGTCGCGGACCAGTGGGCATTACCCTGCTGGCGCAGACCTTCCATGCTGTTGAACGAAGCCATCGCGACCTGACCCAGATAGCGGGTAGTGCCATCCGCATAGATCGCCGAAACCAGACCGGCCTTGTTCACGCCGACGCTGGTGAGCTGAGGCCCGTTGGCGACACCGTCCAGCGTGGTGGGAATTTGCAGATCGGTCAGGTCGGCCGGGGTCGTGGCGCTGGTCGGAGCGGCGGTCAATGTGCCGGTCTGCGGATCGACCGCCAGAACCTGCATGCGCGCGCCGGTCGTGTCGACGGCATAGCGGTCGTCATCGACGGCGAACGCGCCGTTGCGGGTGTAGCCGACCGTGCCGTCGGCCGCCTTGACGGTGAAGAAGCCTTCGCCGGTGATGGCGAGGTCCAGCGTCTTGTCCGTGGTTTCGATCGTGCCCTGCGTATATTGCTGGTTGATGCCCAGAACGCGGACGCCCTGACCCGCGACCTGATGCGTGGTCTGCATCGGCGATGCGGCGAAGATGTCGCCGAACTGCGCCTTGCTCTTCTTGAAGGCGGTCGAGTTCACGTTGGCGACGTTGTTGGAGATGGTCGACAGGTCGGCTTGCGCGCCCTTGAGACCGGAAAGCGAGACGTAGAAGGACATGGCGTTGCTCCTTGGGTGAAAAGGATGGGTTGAAAGACGTTACATGAGGCTCAGCGCGTCGGACGGGCTGTAGCTGCCGAGCGCGGTGATGAGTTTGGAAGAGGAACCGTCGGCGGGGGACTGGACCGCCGCGATGGTGGCCCAGGTCGCGACCTTGCTGGGGCTGGCGCCGTTGACCTTCACCTGAAGCGCCGAGGTGGCGAGCGTTTCGCCCGCGTCATTCTTGCCGTTCCAGTAGAAGGTGACGTCGCCGGCCGCCTGCGGTCCCATTTCGATGGTCTTGACCGTGTTGCCGGCGGCATCGACCAGATCAATGGAGGCGCCTTCGACGGCCTTGGTCAGGGTGATCTGCCCGGCATAGCCGCCCGCGGCGTCCGGCGCGGCGATGTTGCTCTGGACCAGCATGGACTTGCCGATCCAGCTTGCAGCGTCGCCAAGTCGGCTGCCCGTGAGCTGGCTCGCGAGGTTCTTGAGCGTCGCGTTCATTTCCGCGATGCCCGACGAGTTGGTGATGGTCGCCATCTGCGACACCATCTGCGCGTTGTCGACCGGCTCGAACGGGTCCTGATACTGCATCTGCGCGGTCAGGAGGGTCAGAAAGCTCGCTTGATCCATCGTCGACTTGCCGGTGCCGACATTCTTGTTCGGATTATAGACGGACAGCCCCGCGCTGTCGGTGGCGGTGGTCGTCGTCATTTGCCGATCCTTATGGTTTCCATCATCAGCGATTTGGCGGTGTTCAGCACCTGCACGTTGTTCTGGTACATGCGGGCGGTTTCGATCATGTCGACCAGCTCGGCATTCTCATCGACCGCCGCTTCCCACACATCGCCGTTCGCGTCGGCGAGCGGGTGGTTGGGATCGTGGCGCTTGGTCGGCTGCGCGCTGGTGGTTACGACATTCTTGACCTTCACCGTCGATACGCCCGGCGTGTCGGTAACGCTTTCGAACACCGGCTTGATCGCGCGATAGGCTTCGCCCGCGCTGCCGGTGACGTTGCCCGCATTCGCCATATTGGACGCGGTGGCGTTGAGGCGCACGAGCTGCGCGCTCATGGCGCGGCCGGCGATGTCGAAGACGTTCATGGGCGCATGGTTGCTCATGCTCATTCTCCCTTCAGCGCGCGGTTGATGGTGTTGATGCGGCCCTCAAGAAAAGAGAGAGTGGTGCGATATTTGACCGCATTTTCCGCAAAGAGCGTCTGTTCGGTGCTGAGTTCGACCGTATTGCCGTCGAGGCTGGGCTGAAGCGGGACGCGATAACCCATCGAATCATCGACCGCTTTGGACACGTCGGTCGCCGATCCGCCGTTCCGCGCAGTCGCTTCCTTGAGCGCCGCCTCGAAATCAATGTCGCGCGCCTTGTATCCGGGCGTGGAGGCATTGGCGATGTTGGACGCGAGCAGTGACAGCCGCTGCGACCGCAGCGCCAGCGCCTTCCCGTGTATCCCGAACAGATTGTCTTCGACCGACATGCTCATATTCGCTCTAAAGTTTCACCTTCACCCGCCGTTCTGAAGCCTGATGGCGTCTCCTGCGGGTGATCCAGCCGGTTATCAGCAAGAGCCGTGCCAGTTTGCGTGGGTGACGCATCGGCAAGGCGGCAATCGCTGGAAATCGGCGGCTTTCTGCGTGTGAGCGGCAAGGGCGGCAATTTTCTGCCGCCCGCCGGAAAGATGTTGCCGCGCTCGGTGCGGCGGGAATTTTCGCAAGGTAAGGCGGTGGTCGGAATGGCGTGGCTGGGGCAGTTTTTCGATCCGCTGACGTTGCTGGCCATGTTTGCAGGCATTGTCGCCGTGACCGTCATGCAGAATGGCTGGACGGCCTGGCGCCGCGCCATCGCTTCGCTGCGTCCGCTTTTCTCCGCCGATCCTGCCGCCGACCGGGACGCCGCGCGCAATGCGATGCTGCGGATAGATCAGGTCGCGCAGTTGCGTGGCCTCGCCTGCACCGACAGGGTCCGGACGACCAATCCCTTTTTGGCGGATGCCGCGCGCCGGCTTGCAAACAGTGACCGCGTCGATGCGTTCGAACTCTGGGTCAGTCAGGCGCTGGCCGACCGCGCGCAGCGCCACGGAGCGGTGCACAGGCTATGGTTCTCCATTGCCGATGCCGCGCCCGCGCTCGGCATGGCGGGCACGATCATCGGCCTTGTCGGCATGTTCGCGGCGATGGACGACCCTGCGAAACTCGGCCCTTCGATGGCGCTTGCGCTGCTGACGACCTTTTACGGCGTCGTCATCGCCAACATGATTGCAGCGCCTGTCGCAGCCCGTCTTTCCGACCTTTCGGAGCGCGAGCTTGCCTGGCAGCGCGAAGCGGCCGAGCGGATGCTCGCCATCGCCCGCCGCGAAAGCGCGCCCGCGCGCCGCGCCGCGATCCGCGAAGTCGCATGAGCGCCTCGACTGCCAACGCAGCCGCCCGGCGCAACCGCTGGGCGGTGAGCTTCGCCGATCTGCTGCTTCTCATCCTCGGCTTTTTCGTGATGCTTCAGGCGAGTGGACCGCGCCGCGACGCGATGCTGGCGCAGGTCAGCCGCCAGTTCGGCGGCCGGGCCATGGCGCAGGGCGAGGAGTTGCGCGCCGCCGATCTGTTCGCGCCCGGCGAGGCGCTGTTGACCCCCGCTGGCCATGCGAAGCTGGCCGCCATCGCCCGGCGCTTCAGGCAAGGGAAGGGCGGGATCGACCTGCGCAGCAGTGGCGTCGATGCAGCACACCAGCGTTTCGACGCATGGGATCTTGCCGCCGCCCGGCTGGGCGCGGTCGCCCGCGCACTTCGCGCCGGGGGCATAGCGCAGGATCGCCTGCGCATCCGCGGTCTCGATCAGGCCGACGCCGTTTCGGGCGAAGGACAGCGTATCCGCATCGCTCCCGGCGGGCGCTAGGAAGGACTGGCACGGAATTTGCTTAAAGCGGCGAAAGACTGTCCGACCTTTACCGGAGCCAGGCCCGTGATCCGCTTCTCTTACGTCCTTCTCGTCGCAGCCGCGCTGACAGGCGCTCAGTCCGCCACCGCGCAGGCTCCGCAGAAATTCGAAAATCTCGACAGGATCGACAGCCTCGTCGCCATGACCGTTGGCGCGAACCTCGGCGAACCGGGCGGACCCGCTGCGCCGGTCGACCGCCGCCTGCGCCTCGCCGCCTGTCCCGTGACGCCGAGCGTCGAAGGCCCGGTCTTCGGCGCGGCGATGGTGAAGTGCGATGCGCTAGGCTGGCGCATCCGCGTGCCGCTGGTCGCCGGAGCCGCCGCTGCCGCGTCCGGCCCGCTGCCCCGCGCGGCCGCGGCACCCGCGAACCGCTTCGCCCGCCCCGTTGCCGCTGCTCTGAAGGAAGCCGTCGTGCGCAAGGGCGATCCCGTGCAACTGATGGCTGGCAATGCGGCCTTCAGCGTGTCACGCATGATGCTGGCGGACGAGGATGGCGCCCTGGGCGACACGATCCGCGTGCGCGAGGACAAGAAAAGCGCGCCCATTTTTGCGCAGGTTGTCGAAATGGGCGTGGTGCGGATACCAGGATTTAATGATTTTTGAACTTGTCCGTTATAGTCATGAGGGACGAGTGAAGGATTTACCCGATGATTAATTCCGTTGGCCAGGGCATCAGCAGCGCGATCGGCGCGAACAGCCTGCGCGAAACCGGCAAGGCCCGTGCCTCTTCGACCGGCAGCGCAAGCGCGCCCGCTTCGTCGACCGCGTCCGCCAGCCCTGCCGCCCGCATGGCTGCCGAAGGCGCTCCGGTCGATCTCGACCGCATCGCACAGATCAAGGCCGCGATCGCTTCGGGCAACTACCCGGTCGATGCCGACGCCATCGCCGAGCGCATGATCGCGCTCGACCTGCCGGCCTGACAATCATGCCGCTGGGCCTTGCAGCGCTCGACAGCCTCGGCCACGCGTTCGAGGATCTGCGCCGCGTGCTGGGCGGGAACGATCCGCAGGCGATCGAAGCCGCCACCGCGCGCGTTGCGGAAGCCGCCGCCTCGGTGCAAGCCATCGGCGCATGGCGCAGCGATCCGGAGCTGACGGAGCGCCTTCACGCTCTTGCTCCCCTTATCGAAAGCGCACGCATCCGCGTGGCCCTGCTCGCCGATCATGCGGGCCAGCGGCTCTCCGCTCTCGCGGCGCACGGCGCCACCGCCGCGCCGCTGACTTACGGCCGCTGAAGATATTTTTTCATTTCGGGCTAAAGCGGCGCCATCTGGCGCCGTTTTTCGTTCTGCCGGTTCTTTTTCTGAAGCGGCGTTAACCAAATCTTGGCACAAGCCTTGCTCTAATATCCCTGCTAGCAATTGGGGTATTGGGTTCAGTGGCGCTGTTTTCAGGCATATCGGCAATGCAGGGTTCGCCCGGCAATCGCGTGACCAACGCGATCGCCATGGCCAGCCGCCGCACGGGTGTCGACTTCAGCTACCTGCTGGGCCAGGCAAAGATCGAATCGAGCCTTAACCCCACTGCGCGTGCGGCGACATCGTCCGCGACCGGCCTCTATCAGTTCATCGACCAGAGCTGGCTCGCCGTCGTCAACAAGCATGGGTCGGAATATGGCCTCGGCTGGGCGGCCGATGCGATCAAGCAGAGCGGCGGGCGCTATTATGTCGCCGATCCCGATCTGCGGCAGCAGATCCTCGATCTGCGCAAGCATCCCGAAACGGCATCGGTCATGGCGGCGGAACATGCCGCCGACAACAAGGCCTATCTCGAAAGCCGCCTCGGCCGCGAGGCGCAGCCGGTCGACCTTTATCTCGCACATTTTCTGGGCGTGGGCGGCGCGGCCAAATTCCTTTCGGCGCATGACGCCAATCCCGACGCGACCGCCGCCTCGCTGTTTCCGTCCGCGGCGCGCGCCAACCGCTCGATCTTTTACGACAGGTCGGGCAACGCGCGCAGCTTCGCCGAAATCCGCGACCGCTTCGCCGCCAAGCTCCAGAAGGGCAGCGACGCCATTGGCGATCCTGTCCAATATGCCGACGCTTCGCTGCCCGACGGCGCGAAGATGGTTCAGCCCGCCGATTATGTGCGGATCGAAACCCAGCGCCTGAGCGACCAGCCCGACGTGACCGTCGCGCCGCAGCCGCAGACGGCGCGCCTCGCCTATCTCATGCTCGCCACCCTCGGAAGGTAACGGCCCGATATGACGCCTGCTCAGGTCAAATCGAAAATCTGGATGTCGACCGCAAAGGGGGCGGTGCTGCCCTTCGCGACGCTGATGGTCGTAATGTTCATGATGGTGCCGGTGCCGGCGATCATGCTGGACGTGGGGTTCATCACCAACATCATGATTTCGCTCGCGGTGCTGATGGTGGCGCTCAATGCCGCCAAGCCGCTCGACTTCTCCAGTTTTCCGACCGTGCTCCTGTTCGCGACGCTGCTACGGCTTGCGCTCAACGTTGCCTCGACCCGCGTCGTGCTGGTGTCGGGGCATGAAGGATCGGATGCGGCAGGGCAGGTGATCGAGGCATTCGGTCACTTCCTGATCGGCGGCGACTATGTCGTGGGCATCTTCGTCTTCGCGATCCTGATGATCATCAACCTCGTCGTCATCACCAAGGGCGCGGGCCGCGTGTCCGAAGTGTCGGCGCGCTTCACCCTCGACGCGCTGCCCGGCAAGCAGATGGCGATCGACGCCGACCTGAACGCGGGCCTGCTGACGCCAGAGGAAGCCAAGATCCGCCGGCAGGAAGTCGCGACCGAGGCCGACTTCTACGGCTCGATGGACGGCGCCAGCAAGTTCGTGAAGGGCGACGCGGTCGCAGGCATCCTGATCCTCGTCATCAATATCGTCGGCGGCATCATCCTCGGCGTCGTCAGCCACAAACTGCCCATTGGCGAAGCTGCGCAGACCTATGTTGTCCTCGCCATCGGTGACGCGCTGGTGGCGCAGATCCCCGCGCTGCTGCTCTCCATCGCCGCCGCCTCCATCGTCACGCGCGTCAAGAGCGAGCAGGATCTGTCGTCGCAGGTCGCGGGCCAGTTCGGCAGCGGCAAGGCATGGGTGCCCGTCGCTGCGATCCTCGGCTTCCTCGGCGTTCTGCCGGGTATGCCGCACATGATCATCCTGCCCGCCGCCGCCGTTGCTGGCGGCATCGCGTGGCAGTTGCGCAAGGCGAGCCAGAAGAAGGCTGCCGAGCCTGCTCCCTTGCCGCCCGCGCCTAACCCCGCGCTCATCGAATGGGACGATGTATCGGACGGCGCGATTCTGGGCCTCGAAATCGGCTATGGCCTCATCGCCCTCGTCGACGAGCGCAAGGGCGCGCCGCTCATGGCGCGGATCACCGGTATCCGCCGCCAGCTTTCGAAGGAACTGGGCTTTGTCGTGCCGATGGTGCGCGTGAAGGATAATCTCGCGCTCGAACCCAACCAGTATCGCATCACAATCGCCGGAGTCGTCGTGGGCGAGGATGAAATCTGGCCCGAGGATCTGCTCGCGCTCGACAGCGGTGCGCTGGAAGGCACCGTGCAGGGCCGCGCGGCGAAAGACCCCACATTCGGTCTCGATGCGGTCTGGATCAGCCAGGCGACGCGCAGCGAGGCGGTCATCGCCGGCTATACCGTGGTCGATCCGCCGACGGTGGTCGCCACGCACCTCAACCAGCTCATCGCGATGAACGCTGCCGAGATGTTCGGCCTCGACGAAGCGCGCAAGCTGCTCGACAATCTCAAGGACGTTGCGCCCCAGCTCGTCGATGGCCTGACGCCGGGCACGCTCAGCCTGACGCAGATCAGCGCCGTCTGCCGCGCGCTTCTGTCCGAAGGCATCGCGCTCAAGGACTTCCGCCGCATCTGCGAAGCGATGGTCGACGCCGCGCGCCCCGACATGACGCACGAGCAACTGGTGGAGGCGGTGCGCCAGCGCATCGGCGCGCTCATCATTCAGGGGCTGGTGCCCGTAAAGATGCCGCTTCCCGTCATCACGCTCGACGGCGAACTCGAAGCCATGCTGGCGCAGGCGATGCGCGTGGCGGGCGACGCCAAGCATCCGATCGAACCCAGCCTCGCCAATCGCATCGTCGAGCAGGTGGTGAACGCCGCCCGCCCGATCATGGGGCAGGCGCGCAATTTCGCCATCGTCACCTCGCCGGTCGCGCGCCGCGCCCTCGCGCGCCTGTTCAAGCCGCATCTGCCCGAAACGCCGGTGCTGTCCTTCCTGGAAATTCCGGACGGTAAGGGAGTGGAAGTGGTTGCGGTCGTAGGAAACGAATCACGCATCCAGCCGCGGCACGATCCCCTGCCGCAGCGGGAACGGGTCGCCTGAGGGAAAGCTGAGCCATGTATATGAACAAGATCGCGGCCGGTGCCCACACTTATGCCAAGCCTGGGGATAACAGCCCCGAACGGCTCGCCCGCCAATATATGCCGCTGGTGCGCAAGATCGCCTGGCACGTCCATGGCCGCGTTTCGACCGCGATTGAGGTGGAAGACCTGCTTCAGATCGGCATGGTCGCGCTGGTCGAAGCCGCCAACAGTTTCGAGGACCGGGGTCTGGGCTTTGGCGCCTATGCGCAACTGCGCGTGCGCGGCGCGATGATCGACCATCTGCGGCGGCAGGCTACGCTGTGTCGCTCCGCGATGGCCAAGCGCAAGGAACTGGGCAAGGTTCGCAACAGCCTTGAGCAGCGACTGGGGCGCCTCCCCACCGAAGCGGAAATGTCGGCCGAAATGGGCCTCGACCCTTCCGACTTCCGCGAGATCGCCGACAGCGTGGAGATGGTCCAGCATACCAGCATGGACGAGGTCTATTCCGACCAGTCGATGTGGTTCGCCGATGTGGAGGATCGCGCCGATCAGGTGCTGGAACGCGAATCGCTCAAGAAGGCACTGGCCGCCTGCATCGGCGAACTGCCCCAGCGCGAGGCGATGGTGCTCCAGCTCTATTTCGTCGAGGAACTGAACCTTGAGGAAATCGGCCAGACGCTCGACATCGGCGCGGCGCGGGTCTGCCAGATCAAGAAGGCGGCGCTCGACAAGCTGCGCGAAAAACTGCGCGACTGGAACGATTGACCCGCGCGCCTGCGTTGCCGTCTCACTCGTCGTTCGCGGCGAGCACGGGGCGGCTCGCACCCGTGGGCCAGCGGAAGCGGAGCGGGCGATAGCTTTGCGCCTGCCACCATGGGTCGGCAACTTGGAACAGGCCGTGCTCGGCGGCCCAGCGGCCAACGTCCTTTCGCGCTGTCAGCGCCGCCAGTATCGGCGAGGCGAATAGGCCCGCCACCACCGGCAGAGTCCAGCCCAGCGCATCCGCCCGGATCGCCAGCAGCGTGAGGCCCGCGCCCAGCAGCAGATGCCATTTGAACAGCCAGATCGCGCCGCTCATGGCCATGCCGTCGCGGTCGCGGGTCTGGCCGTTCCAGTTGCTCTTGCGGCCCATCAGGATGCCGAACAGGTTGATCGTCTGCGTCAGCATCGCGACCGGGGCCATCAGGATCGACAGCAGGATGTCGGCGATCACCCCCCGCGTCATGCGCAATCCGCCGCCAAACCCTATGCGTCGCGCCGGATCGGCCAGTGCCCAGAGGATCGCGAGGATTTTCGGGCCGAACAGCAATACCGCCGTGACCGCCAGCAGCCCGCCCGAAGGCAGCACCGCCGCCGGTGGCCAAAGTCCGCTCGCCGCTCCGCCCAGCACTACCAGAATGAGTGCGAGCCATAGGGGCGAAGTGCAATAGGCGCTCGCGCCCACCAGAAGCTGGAAGCGGCTCACCGGATGCAGCCCGGCTATCCTGAAGAGCAGCGGGACGTGCTGGATATTGCCCTGACACCAGCGGCGGTCGCGGGTGAACAGGTCCGGCATCGAAGGGGGAAATTCCTCGAAACTGTCGTCGGCTGTGACCATGTGCACATCCCACCCGCGACGGCGCAGCAGCGCGGCTTCCAGCATATCGTGGCTCATGATGTGGCCGCCGAAGGGCGCGCGACCGGGGAGTTCGGGCAGGCCGCAGCTTTCGGCGAAGGCGTGCACGCGCACGATCGCGTTATGGCCCCAGAACATCCCTTCGGACCCCGCCCACCAGATCATCCCCGCGGCGGAAATCGGCCCGAACAGGCGGCTGGCAAATTGCTGCCATCGCGCGAAAAGCGTCGTCGCGCCCATCACCGTGGGCACGGTCTGGATCAGTCCGACATGCGGATGTCGTTCCATGTCGGATGCGAGCCGTGCCATCGTCTGCCCACTCATCACGCTGTCGGCGTCGAGCACGACCATATGGTCATAGCCACCGCCGAACCGCTGCACCCATTCGGCGATATTGCCGGGCTTGCGCCCGACATTGAGGGCACGGCGGCGGTAATGAACCGGGCGGGAAAAGGACGCGCGCATTTCCTGAAAGGCGCGCCGCTCCGCCTCGCCATTTTCCGCGTTGGAATCGGACAGGATGAAAAATTCGAACCGCTCCCCGCCCATCACCTGCGCGAGGCTCCGTTCCATGATCGACAGCCGACCCAGAACGCCGAGAAAATCCTCATTGCACACGGGCAGCAGGATCGCGGTCCGGCCCCGTAGCGGCTCGGACGCCAGCAGCGGGCGAGGGGTGACGCTGCGCCCCTGACCCACCGTCAGCAGCAGGAAGCCGATGGTCGCGGTGGAAAAGCCGAACGCGATCCAGGCGAAGAGCGACACGAAGAGGGCAAGATAGACCCCCTCCATCGCGCTGATGCCGTCGAGACCGATGGAGCGGCGCATTTCATGCGCGGCCATGGCGGCGGGGAGGAGGGCGAGCGCGATCACCAGCAGGCGGCGCGCCCAAATGTCGATGTTGAAGGGACGACCCGTCAGCGCAGGGGGGCGCTCGGCGAAATCCTGCTCGGGCATGTCGAGCGGCTGTTCCGCCGGAACCTCTTCGAACGCCCGCGCCAATGGCTTCTCCCCGGCTGCGGCGCCTGCCGCCGGACCGCCTCCCTGCCTCATATCACAAACACCTGCAACTGACCCGCGCCTTTGAACCATCGCGTGAGGATGCGGTTCCGTTCATGCGCCCAGCGGGTAATGCAGCATCTCGCTGAACCCACGATTGCCGGACCGCAATTGCAGGCGGACATCCGCCGGAACGGCGCTGCTCCGCCGAACGTCGATGACGGCCCGGAACAGGCCGGGCTTGCCCAGCACGGGATAGCCCGCCGTCTTGACGATATTGCCGTTGGCGACATCGCTCCAGACCTGCGGCTTTGAATCCTGCGGCACATCGGAAAAATCGACAACCAGCCGTTCGACCCCGTCCGCACCGCCACGGCCGCGCCAGATATTTTCGACGATGGCCAGCCCGGACGAAGCGGGAAACCGTGCCGCACTCCAGTCCAGCCGATAGCGTGCGTCGATCCTGCGGCCCGGCCGCACGGCTCCATCGGGCGTCCAATATGCCGCAACATTATCGGTATATTCGCTGTCGGTGGGAAAGGCGTAGAGCCGCACCTGTCCCGACCCCCACGGGGCTGTGGGGGTGGCCCAGAGCGAAGGGCGACGGTCGTAGAAGACGCCGTCATCCTGATAATGGTCGAAATCGCGGTCGCGCTGGAGCAGGCCGAAGCCCCTGGGGGCGCGTTCGACAAAGGCGCTGAAATGCGGGTTCGCCGGATTGACGATCGGCCGCGCCTGCACGCTGCCGTCCCCGCTGGCGATGGACAGCATGTCGCTGTCGTGAATTTCCGAACGCCAGTCCGTCCCTTTTGAGCGGCTCGCCTGATCGTACCAGAACATGCTGGTCATCGGCATCAGGCCAAGTTCGCGGATGGCGCGGCGGGGGAAGAGCGCGGCAGTCACGTCCTGCCTGACGCCGTCCCTGCCAAGGCTGCTGACGAAGCGGAACGCGCCGGTGATCGACGGGCCATCCAGCAGGGCATAAATGGTAACTCTGCCGGTGCCCGTGCGCTCCAGCCAGAAATGGGTGAAGCGGGGAAATTCTTCCTGACCGACGATGCTGGTGTTGATCGCGACGGCGCGGGCGGACAGGCCGAACTGCTTCTGCGGGCCGGGCGCACGGAAATAGCTTGCGCCAAGGAAGGACAGCCAGTCTCCGTCGCGCGCGGCGTTCATGATGCGGAAGCCTGCAAAACCCGCGCCCGGCCCCAGCGCGGCCACCGCATTGCCTTCAGGCGCGTCGAACATCGACGGGTCGTAACGTAGCGGGGTGGCGCGGCCCTTTTCCACGGTCGCGATCTCGACCGGCTGGGGCGCGGTGGCGGACAAAGGGAAAAAACGCACGCCCGTGTCGCCGGGCAGACCGCCCCACAAGGTCCGCTCGTCGCGGAAGCGCGCGGCGTGAAGCGCGTCATAATCGACCTTCGCGGCACCCGGATGCGGCGGGGTTTCCCGATAGGGCGCACTGGCAAGCCCCTGCGCTCGCGCGACCAGCGCTTCCCAAGAGAATGCGCCGCCCTTCGTCTGGGCGCGGAGGCGCTCGGGCAGGAGGAGGGCAGCGCTGGAAGCGGCGATCATCGCGCGGCGGTTCATTTGCGTCATGGGCGTCATCATGGATCGGGCAAACGCGCGCGCCAAGCCCTGTATCCATCGCCGGCTCCTCGAACGCGATGAAGCCTCCGTCCGGGGGGACGGAGGCTTCGAAGAGGTTGGTCGTTCGATCGAAGGTGTCGCCACGGCGCGGTGGGGACTGTTGGTGCGCCGGGGTTACTTGGGCGGCTGGCGGTGACCAGACCTCAGCCGACCAATCTTGTATTCAGCCTTAGCTGATCAGCTTCAGCACGCCCTGCTGGCTCTGGTTGGCCTGCGCCAGCATCGCGGTCGAAGCCTGGCTCAGGATCTGCTGCTTGGCGAGCGCGGTCGATTCTGCCGAGAAGTCGGCGTCTTCGATGCGGCTGCGGGCGTCGGTCAGGTTGGTGACGTTGGCCGTCAGGTTGTTGACCGTCGATTCGAGGCGGTTCTGGGCGGCACCAAGCGTAGCGCGGGTCGTCGCAACCGTCTGGAGAGCGGTGTTATAGACGGTCAGCGAACCATCGGCGGCTTCCACGGCACCGGCGTTCGTTGCAACCGCCGAAAGGTCGAGGGCGGCGAAGGAGAGGTCGACCGTGTCCGAAGCGCCCGAACCGGCCTGGATGGTCACGACGCCTGCCGTGCCGGCGGTGCCGTCGAACAGTTTCTGGCCGTTGAATTCGGTGTTGGTCAGGATGTTGTCGATCTGCTTGCCCAGTTCGTCCAGCTCCGCCTTGATGTTCGCCTTGGCGTTGGTGTCGTTGGTGCCGTTCTTACCCTGGACGGTCAGTTCACGCATACGCTGGAGCATGTTGCTGACTTCGCCGAGCGCGCCTTCCGCGGTCTGCGCCATCGACATGCCGTCATTGGCGTTGCGGATGCCCTGGGTCATGCCCTTGATCGAGGCGGTCATGGTCGAAGCGATGGCGAGGCCGGCGGCGTCGTCCTTCGCGCTGTTGATGCGCTTGCCGGTCGACAGGCGTTCCATCGCCGAAGACAGCGCCTTGCTGGCCATGGTCGAAGCATTGGCCGCACGCAGGGCCGAAGAGTTGGTTCCGATAACAGTCATGATATTCCCTTTCCGTTCAATCACTCGGTCGCTGCCATCAGGGCGCTTGCGGCCTCGAAAGGGGATAACGGCGGGGGGCGTCAGGGCTTTAACGCGGCCTGTCATTTTTTTGCGAACGGATATGATTCGAACGCCGCGGCCGGTCCCTTACGCGCGCGCAACGCGCGCCTGTTAGACCAAGGTCGAACAAGTTGCCGTTTTTACCGGAAAAAAATTGCCGGTCGGGCGGCAAGCTGCCGGCCGGCGTTAACCATCTAATAACCACGCTCACGGTAAAACCCATTCATCGAAGGGGCAGGGGCGTACGGGGGTACAAGCCAGCCATTATGTGGGATTTTGGTCATGTCATCGCTTGACGTGAGCCGTGGGGTCTGTGCGCTCGTTCCGGGCCTGCAGCACTGGCTCGAAAATGCGTTCTATGCCGTGCGGGTCGTCGATGCCGCCAGCCCTCGTGACAGGGACAGCCGCCGCGTGCTGCTGGCGACGGAAATCGGTCATGCGACCCACCGGGACATCCTCATCACGATCGTTGAAGGCGCGCCGTCGCTGCTGGCCGCTGCGAACGGCCTGCCTGCGCGGATCGCCTTCGGCATGGCGGACATGGGCTTCGCCTTCGCCCTCATCGCCGAACTCGCTCGCCCCGCCAATGTCCCGGCGGTCGGCGATAACGGTAGCGCGCGCCTGATGACGATGGCCGGACGCGTCGCCCGCAGCGACGCCACCGTGCTCATCCAGGGCGATACCGGCACCGGCAAGGAAGGCATGGCGCGCTTCCTTCATGCCCAGTCGGGCCGCTCGACCCACGATTTCATCGCCGTCAATTGCGCCGCGCTTCCCGAAACCATGATGGAAGCGATGCTGTTCGGTCACAAGAAAGGCAGCTTCACCGGCGCGGCCAACGCTTCCGAGGGTCTGTTCCTCGCGGCGGATGGCGGCACCTTGTTCCTCGACGAAATCGCCGAACTCCCGCTGGCGCTTCAGGCGAAGCTGCTGCGTGCCCTGCAGGAAGGCGAAGTGCTGCCCGTCGGCGCGACCCATCCGGTGCCGGTCAATGTCCGCGTGATCGCGGCGTGCAACCGCAACCTTGCCGAGGAAGTCGCCGCAGGCCGCTTCCGCGAAGATCTTTACTGGCGGCTCAACGTCATGCCGCTCGAACTGCGCCCGCTCAGCCAACGGCGCGGCGACGTGAGTGCGATCACTGCCGCCATGCTGTTGCGCCTGTCCGACATGGGCAAGGCCGACCTCATCTGGCCAACGACCGACGCTATCGACAAGCTTTCGGTCCATAACTGGCCCGGCAACGCCCGCGAACTGGGCAACGTGCTCCAGCGCGCGATGGTCCTGCGCGACGGAGACCGGATCGAAGCCGACGACCTTCACATGGGCGCCGCCCCACAGATCGCCGCCGCGCCCGCGCAGCCGATCATCGCCCCTGCCGCCTTCGCGCCCGCGGAGCCGGTGCGCCTGCGCGATGTCGCCCGCCATTCCAAGCTGGAGGCGATCCGCACCGCGCTGCGCGAGACGGACGGCCACCGTGCCGCCGCCGCGCGGAAGCTCGGCATTTCCGAACGCACGCTGCGCTACCGGCTCGCCGAAATGCGCGAGCTGGCGGCAGCCTGAGGGAGCGCTGAACCATGGCGATCAACGGCCTATCCCCGACCGACAGCGTGATGGCGATCCGCAACGCCATCCTGCAGAAGAACGCCGCCCTGCGCGACGTATCGTCCGCGCCGACGGTTGGCGGCAACGCTCCGCTGGGCGGTGTTCAGGACAGCAAGCCCGGCGCCTTCACCGATGCGCTCTCCAGCGCGCTGCAACAGGTGAACGGCCTCCAGAATCAGGCAGGCGAAGCCGCCGCCGCGTTCGAACGGGGCGAAACCACTGACATTGCCGCCGTGATGCTGGCCAAGCAGCAGGCGTCGGTCAGCTTCGAAGCGACCCTTCAGGTCCGCAACAAACTCCTGTCCGCCTACAAGGACATCATGAGCATGCCGGTATAATCCATGAGCGAGAACGCCCTCTCCACCACGGTCGGCACTGCCGCCCCCGCCATCCCCGCTGCTCCGGCCGCCGCCTTTGGCGGTGGGCCGGGGGGCTTCGACGCCATCAAGGCCCGCTTCACCGGTCTCATCCGGCAGCCTGCGGTGGCCAGGAGCATGCCGCTGATCGGCCTGCTCGGCACCGTCGCCATCGCCGGGGCTGCCTGGCTGGCGCTGCGCGAACCGCCGCAGCGCGACCTGTTCCGCGGCCTTCCCGATTCCGACAAGTCGGCGGTCGCGCAGGTGCTGGACCAGAACGGCATCAAATATGACTTCGACAATGGCGGCGCGATGACCGTGGGCGAAGGCGATTATTTCAAGGCGAAGATGATGCTTGCCGCGCAGGGCCTGCCCAAGAGCGCGCCCGACGGCAACAGCATGATCGACAGCCTGCCGATGGGCGCGAGCCGCGCGGTGGAGGGCGAGAAGCTGCGCTCCGCCCGCGAAATGGACCTCGCCCGCACGATCGAGGCGATCGACAGCGTTGAAAGCGCCAAGGTGCACCTTGCGGTCGAACCGCCCAGCGTCTTCCTGCGCGAACGGACGAAGCCTTCCGCTTCGGTGATGCTGCGCCTTGCCAATGGCCGGTCGCTGACCGACCAGCAGGTGAGCGCCATCGTTCACCTCGTCGCGTCCTCGATCCCGGAACTCAGCCCCGACGATATTTCGGTGGTGGACCAGAATGGCCGGCTGCTCAGCAACAATGACGGCAACGCCGCCGACGACCGCCAGATCGCCATCCAGTCGCGAATGGAAGATCGCTACAAACAGTCGGTGATCGCGCTGCTGACGCCGATCCTCGGACAGGGCAATTTCTCCACCGAGGTCCACGCGGAACTCAACTTCGCCGAGCGTCAGGCAACGCGCGAAACCTATCCTCAGGATGAAGCGCGCCTGCGGACCGAACAGGGCACCTGGGCATCCGACCCGCGCGGTCAGGGCGCTGGCGAAGCGTCGGGCATTCCGGGCGCACTGAGCAATCAGGCGCCGGTCAACCCGACCGTGACGCAGACCAACCCCAACGGTCAGGCGGTGGCGCAGGGCCAGACCGCGCAGGCGGGCCAGCCCGGCACGCCGCCCAATCCGCTGATGAAGACGGAAGAAACCTTCAACCGCTCGTTCGAACTGGGACGTGAGGTGTCGGTGACGAAGGACGCGGTCGGCACGGTCAAGCGCCTGTCGGTCGCCGTCGCGCTCGACAATGGCGCGGACGGGAAACCACGCTCGGCGCAGGAAATCGCGGCGCTCGAAGCGCTGGTGAAGGGCGCGATCGGCTTCGATCAGGCGCGCGGCGACGTGGTCGCTCTGTCTTCGCGCAGCTTCGTCAAGGAAGCCGCCGTAGAAGCGCCATGGTATGAGGCCGACTGGATCGCGCCGCTCACCCGCAATGTCTCGGCCCTGCTGGTCGCCTTGCTGGTCATCTTCGGGATCGGCAGGCCGCTGCTCAAGCGCCGTGCTGCCGCGCAGGAAGCGGGCGGCGTGGCGCAGGCGCAGGCGGGTCAGAAGATCGGCCGCGAAATTTCGGGCGAACTCATGCGCCAGGCGGCTGCACCCTCCGCCAACGGAGGGGAGGCTCGCGTCACGCTCGACATGATCTCCTCCACTTATGATTACGCCCAGCGCGCTGACCTCATTCGCAATTTCGTGAAGCAGGACCCGGATCGCGCCGCTCTGGTCGTCCGCGACCTTCTCAAGGAAGCGAAGAAGGAAAAGGAAAATGCCTGAGATCGTCCCCGGCCGTCCCGAGGCGCTCAAGGGCAGCGCCGCCGCCGCCGTTCTCCTGATGCTGTTCGACGAGGATGAGGCCGCGCAGATCCTCTCGCGTCTCGAACCCGACGAAGTGCGCCAGCTCGGCTACGCCATGTATGACGTGCAGGATGTCGAGCCGGAGGAAGTGAACGAGGCGCTCGACCATTTCGTCAACAAGGCCAAGAAGCGGACCACCATCGGCTATGGCGCAACCCGCCACATCCGCGGCGCGATGACCAAGGCGCTGGGTGAGGAGCGTGCCGAAACCATCCTTGCCCGCATCACCCCGCCGACCCGCTCCACCCAGCTTGAGATGCTCAAGTGGATGGATGCCAAGGAAATCGCCACGCTGATCGAGGCGGAGCATCCGCAGATCATGGCGATCGTCCTCGCCCATCTCGAAGCGCCTGTTGCCGCCGATGTGCTGCAACTGCTGCCGGTCGAATATCAGGAAGAGATCGTCTACCGCATCGCCACGCTCGGCCCGGTGTCGAACGAGGCGCTGGAGGATCTGGAGAATCTTCTCCTGCGCGGCCCCGTCAACAAGCAGGGCGCGGCGTCGCAGCGCGGCGGCACGGGCGAAGCGGCCGCGATCATGAACAATGTCCGCAAGGACAGCGAGCAGCGGATCATGAAGGCCGTCGCCAAGCGCGACAAGATGATCGCCCAGACCATCGAGGAGGAGATGTTCGTCTTCGACAACCTCATCGACATGGACGACAAGAATCTCGGCACCCTCATGCGCACCATCGACAGCAGCGTGCTGGTCGTGGCGCTCAAGGGCGCGAACGACATGCTGAAGGCCAAGATATTCAGTTGCATGTCCGCCCGCGCCGCGCAGGCCATCGCCGACGAGATCGAGGAACGCGGACCCATCCGCCTTGCCGAAGTGATCGACGCGCAGAAGCTCATCATCGCGACCGCACGCCGCATGGCGGACGCGGGCACCATCATGCTCGGCGGAAAGGGCAATGATTTTGTATAGGATCTGGGGCGCAGACGCGGCGAGCGAAGCCGCACCGGTTGCGGTTGCGGGCTTCCGCCCGGTCGAAGGCGGCTTCCGCAGTCTCTACACTGCACCCGCAGGGCAGCAGACCGCTGCGCTGCGCGGCGAACGGTCGCCCGCAGAACCCGTCGACGCGCTCGAAGAAGCGCGTGTGGAAGCCTTCACCATGGGTTTCGAGGAAGGGTGCCGCATCACCGGCGAAGCTCAGGCAAGCGAGGTCGAGGCGCAGGAGCGTCTGGCCGGAGCGCTCGAAATGCTCGCGCCCGCGCCCAGCGGCATGCTGTCCACCATGCTGTCCGCCACTGTCGTGCGCCTCGTCGAACAGATTGTCGGCGAAGTCGAGATCGACATGGAACGGCTCGTCCAGCGGTGCGATACCGTCGCGGCCTTTATCGAGAATAATCAGGATCGCAGCGCCCTCCACGTCCATCCCGACGATGCCGATCTGCTCAAGGACGAAGTCATCGGCGTGCCCCTGATCGCCGACAAAGCGATGCAGCGCGGCTGTGTCCGTCTGGAAACGGCGGACGGCTGGGTCGAGGATGGCCCGGATGTGCGCCTGTCGCGCTTGCGCGCCCTGCTCGACGACATGGAAGGAAAGGCATGATCCGCGCGGCGCTGGCGCAGGCGGAAAGCCTGTTCGACCATCTTCAGGTGCAGAACCGCGCGCCGCGCCATGTCGGCCGCCTCGTCAGCCATGACGCAGGCATGCTCGAAGTGAGCGGCTTCCGCCGCCCCATCGGATCGGGCGCGCGCGTGCTGGCGAGCGACGGTTCGGTCTGCCGCGCCGAAGTAGTGGGCTTTCGCGGCGACCGCACGCTGCTCGTGCCGCTCGATGCCGACGCGCCGCTCGAAAACGGCATCCGCGTCGAGCCGGACAGTCAGGCGAACATGGTGCAGGTGGGCGACGGCCTCATCGGCCGCGTCATCGACGCGATGGGCCAGCCGCTCGACCGCAAGGGTCCGATCATCGCGGGCGGCGTCTGGCCGCTCAACGGCGTCAAGGGCAACGTCCTCGACCGGGGCCGTGTCACCGAACCCTTCGATCTGGGCGTCCGAGCCGTCAACGCGCTGCTGACCGCGGGCCGCGGCCAGCGCATCGCCATCATCGCCGGGTCGGGCGTCGGCAAATCGGTTCTGATGGGCCAGATGATTGCCGGGGCCGAAGCCGATGTGGTGGTCGTCGGCCTCATCGGCGAACGTGGCCGCGAAGTCAGCGACTTCCTCGAAACCAAACTCAAGCACACGATGGGCAAGAGCGTGGTCGTAGCCGTGCCTGCCGATCATCCCCCTGTGCTGCGCCTGCGCGCCGCCGCGCGCGCCACCGCCATCGCCGAATATTTCCGCGCGCGGGGAAAGAAGGTGCTGCTCCTGATCGACAGTCTTACCCGCTGCGCCCATGCCCAGCGCGAAATCGGCCTCGCATTGGGCGAGCCGCCCGCGATGAAGGGCTATCCGCCCTCCGCCCTCGCGCTGATCCCCCGCCTTGTGGAGCGGGCAGGCGTGGACGCGCGCAGTGGCGGCTCGATCACCGCGCTCTACACCGTGCTCGCCGATGGCGACGATACGGACGATCCCATCGTGGATGCGGCGCGCGCCATCGTGGACGGGCATTTCGTCCTGTCGCGCCACCTGTCGGAACAGGCGATCTTTCCCGCCATCGACATCGGCAAGTCGCTCTCGCGCGTCATGGCCGATGTGGTGAATGACGAACATAGGCAGGCGGCGGCGGGCTATCGCCGCCTCTGGGCCGCCTATGAGGAAAATCGCGACCTCATCCTGATGGGCGCCTATCGCCCCGGTAACGATCCGGTGATCGACGAAGCGGTGCAGCGTCGCCAGGAAATTCTCGACTTCATCCGGCAGGATCAGAAGAGCCGCGTCGATCTGTCCACCAGCGCCGACGCGCTTGTCGCGGGCTTTGGCGCATGAAGGGGCTTGTCGGACGCCGCCAGCGCGTTTTGCGCGTCCGTCATGCACAGCATGCGATGGCGGCCGCCGAAACCGCGCGCGCGCGGGACGAGGCGGCGGGCATCGCGCATAATATCGAACGGCTTTCGCGCGTTCGACACGAGCTTTTCGGCGCGCAGGGTCTCGCCACCGGCGCGTCCTTCGCCGCGATGCAGGAACTGGCGACCCGGCTGGAGCAGGCCGGAAGGCAGCTCGACGGCGCGCTCTATGACGCCAATCGCAAGGTCGAGACCAAGGAAGGCCTGACGCTCGCGGCGAACCGCGAAAAGGAGATCGCCACCCGCCTCAAGGACCGCGCTCGCGCGGATCTGGAGGAATGGCGCGAAAACAAACTGGCCGCATTGCCGCGCTGTCGCCGGATGCTGCGGTCGGGGGAGGCATGAGAAAATGAATATGCTGACCAGTCTCAAGGCTCTGCTGCTGCCAGGCATTGCGCCCGCCAGCGCGAAGACGGGCGATGCCGCCGTTGGCGAGGGCGTGGATTTCGCCGCGATGATGCAGGACGCAGCCGCGCCGCTGTCTCCAGCGTCGCCATCCACTGCAACGATCCCTGCGGCGCCCATGCGCAATCCCGATCCCGCTCTGGAAGATGGCATGGCTTTGCCGGAGGAAATTGCGGCCGAGCCTGCGGATCAGATGGCGATGCCCTTGATCCAGCCCGCCCCACCTCCAGCGCTGTCGACGCCCCGGCTGGACTCGCCGCCGGACGATGAGGCGCCGCTGACGAAGCAGGCCAACGCTCCCCTGCCGTCCGTTTCTGCGCACACGAAAACTGCCCCTGCCATTCACGGCGGCTCACATCCGCTCGAGGATGAAGCGGCCATTCCCGCGCCGGACGATGGCGCAGACGACCTGCCCGGCGAAGAAACGTCCACCGGGCCGGATCTGCTGTCTGCGACGCAGCCGACGCTGTCTGCGCCCTCGATTGTCGTGGCCCCCGTTCCGGCGTCGACCGATGCCGCCGTGACGCAGCAGGTCGAACAGTCGCAGCCTGCTTCGATACCGGCTGCCCCGGCCATTGCTGCGCCTCCGCAGCGACAGGAGGCTGCCGAGGGACCGCAGGCGGCGCTCACGCCTTCTCCGGCGATGCAGTTCGACGCGTCCGCCGCAGAATCTCCGTCACCGCCGGTCGCAGCGGCCCAGCTCGCCGCGTCTGGCTCGAAACTACCCGCTCTGACGGCTGTGCCGGACGTTGCGGTTCCATCGTCGGACGGCCCGGAAATACCCACGCGTGCCGCTGCTCCTGCATCGGCCAAGGCTGTCGATGCGCCTGCCACGCCGCGCCGGTCGATGAGCGAAGTGATGTCGCTGCTGCAACTGGCCCGCGACCAACTGCACAGCCGCGACACCGCCGCTCCTGCGCCGGTCGTGGGTGGCAAGGCGGATACGCCGCCGGATCGTTCCGGCGCGACGCCCGATCCAGCCGCGCCGCCGGTGATTGCGGCGCCCTCCGCGATGCCGCAGCCTGTTGTTCAGGGCGGCAACGCGCTTCCGACCGTCAATCTTTCCGCCGCACTCGGCGCGCAGTTCGTGGACATGGGCGTTTCGGGCCAGTGGATCGACGGTCTCGCCCGCGACATCGCGCGCTTTTCCGTTGACGGGGCGCAGGGCCGTTTCCAGATCGACGCAGGCCAGCTCGGCCCGGTTCAGGTGGACATCCGCCAGTCGCAGGACGGCGCGGCGGTCAGCCTTACCGTAGTAAGCGAGGGAGCTGAGCAGGTGCTGCGGCAGGAAAGCGACCGCCTGCGCACCGACACGAGCCTCTCTGCCGTCCGCATCACCGATGTGAAGATCGAGCGCGGTCATGTCGTCACGGAAGCGGCGCGCTCCGATAGCGGCAACAGCGCCGCTTCGCAGCAGCAGGGCCAGCATCCGGCGTGGGGTCAGTCCTCCACGCAATCGCATATGCAGGGGCGGGGACAGGGCCGCGAAAATTTCGCTACCGGCGCTAAAGCGCAGGGCGAAGCGGCCGTTCTCAAGAGCGAACAGGCCGGCGGAAACGCAGCGGACCTGCCGCGCGCGCGCTACGCGTGAGCCAGATTAAGCCCGGGGGACCGAAACGATGAGCGAAGAGCCGAAGGCCAAGAAGAAAAAAGGTGGGAGCATGAAAATGATCCTGCTGCTGGTCGTCGGCATCGTCGTGGGTGGAGCCGGGGCGGCGGGCGGCCTTTATGCCGCGGGTTTCTTCAGCTCCAAGGCGGAAGGTCCGAAAGAAGATCCCAACAAGCCCGTGCTGGTGCTTGCGGGAGAGGATGCGCAGGCTGTCGCGACCGCGCATGGCTGGGCCGGTGAGGCAGGCGGCGGCGGCGGCGGTGAGGGCGGCGGTCATGGTGGCGGCGCTGCACCCGAAGGGCACGCGCCCTCCGCAGGACATGCGCCGGGCAAGGGCATCGACCTGCCTACCCCCGCCAATCCCGCTGCCTATCAGGCGACCTATTTCCAGTTGCCCCAGCCCTTCACGTCAAACATGTCGGACACTGACGCCTTCGCGCAGATCAGCGTCGCAGTGTCGACCTATTACGACTATCGCGTCATCGCGGCCGTCAAGCAGCATGAGATGCCGATCCGCAGCCAGGTGCTGATGATGCTGGCGGAACAGCCGCAGGAACTGCTCGACACGCCCAAGGGCAAGCAGATGCTGCAAAAAAAGATTCGCGACGTGGTGAACGATGTCCTGAAGCAGAAGACCGGCTATGGCGGCGTGGACAATGTCTATTTCACCAACTTCGTGATCCAGTAACAGCGCGACCGGGCCGTCCCCGGCTCAGTTCGGGGCGGCCGGCTTAACCGGAATTTTACCATTTTCGTTATTTTATAGGCCTGCCCTGGAAGGGAGCGGGACGTCCCCGTTCGCTTGGCCAGGGCAGGGGACGAAGATGACGGATGTTCAGACCTACGCTTTCGGGCGGGGGGAAAGCCAGGCGCCGATCATGCTGTCGGGGCTGGACCGGCTGGCGGAAAAGCTCGGGCGGCGCATTCGCGCGCTTGTCGAGCCGCTTGCCGGGGTGCGGCCGCATATTGCGCCTCAGGACACCCGCGTGCTCGATTTTGGCGCATGGTCGGCGGATGTCCCGCCCTTTTGCAGCCTGTCCATCTACCGCCTGCTGCCGTTGAAGGGACAGATGATGCTGCGCCTCGACGCCGGCATGATCTCTACCCTTGTCGATTGCTTCTACGGCGGTATCGGCAACCGCCCGCTTCCCGCCCGCAGCGAATTCACGCCGACCGAGGATCGCCTGATCGTGCGGCTCGCCGATTCGATCGTTGCCCGGCTGGTCGAAACCTGGACCGACATCCTCGTGCTCGACCCCGGCCTTATCCTGCGTGAAAGCGGCGTGGGCTACGCCGCCGCGGCGCAGCCCAGCGACCAGATGGTGCTTCAGCGCTTCATGGTGTCGCTGACGCGCGGTCAGGAATGGCCCATCGACATTCTCTTCCCCCTTGCGGCGCTGCGCGCGGTCGAGGCGCTGACGGGCACGAACCTCCCGGCCGACGACGAACATCGCGATCCGGTATGGCAGACGCGCATCGCGCGCCGCATGCGCGACATCCGCCTGCCCGCGCGCACCGTGGTGGCGCGCCCCAATCTGTCCATCGCCGACCTCATGCAGTTGAAGGTCGGCGATGTCATCCCCGTCACCATCGGCCGTTCGCTGCCCCTCATCGTGGGCAACCGCATCGTCGCCCATGGCAGCGTCGGCGAACAGGATGGCCGCGCCGCATTCCAGATTGAAAAGCTTGCACAGGAAACCGACCAATGAGCGATATGAGCGAAGCGCCCCGCCTGGATCAGGGCGACGATCCGGTGAGCCGGATGACGAATAACCGGCAGTTCAGGCTGCTGGCCGACATTCCCGTGCGCATGTCGGTGGAGGTCGGCTCGACATCGCTGCGCCTCGCCGAGGTCATGGATCTGGCCGAAGGCTCCATCGTGGAGCTGGACCGGCAGGCCGACGATCTGCTCGACATCATGGTCAACGGCGCGCTGATCGCAAAGGGGGAGGTCGTCACGGTCAACGGCCGTTATGGCATCCGTATCGTCGACATCGCCGCCACCGAAAACCGCCTCGCGGGCATCGAACGGCGCGGCTGACCGCAGGCCTTGTGATTTTGCGCTTGCCTTGGACGCGGAAAGTGCGAATCGACAGGCATTAACCACGACAAGCGGGCGGCCCTTCAATGGTCTGGTATTTCGTCAAACTGCTGATCCTCCTGCCGCTGGTCGGCGGCATGGCGTTCGGCGCGCTGTGGCTGTGGCGCAAATATCAGCCCGGCATGATCGGCGCGGGGCAGGGCGACCGTTCGCTCAAACTTCTGGAAGCGCTGCCCATGGGCGCGTTCGGCAAGCTCGCCGTTGTCGAGTTCGAGGGCAGGAAGATCCTCGTCGCCGTCACCCGCAACCGGATCGAGAAGATCGCGGAAGGCGACGCCACCCGTGCGCGGTAAGACGCTCTGGCTGATCGGCGGCGCGCTGCTCGTCGCTGGCCTCGCCCTTGCCGAACCCGCGCTGGCGCAGGCAGCGGCAACGCCTGCCGCGCCGGTCGACAATGGCGGTGCGCTGACCCGCGCGCTGGGTCAGGTGTCGGGCGACGGGCGTTCGCTTTCGCTATCCCTGCAAATCCTGATCCTCATGAGCCTGCTGACGGTGCTGCCGTCGCTGATCCTCATGATGACCAGCTTCACCCGCATCATCATTGTCCTGTCGCTGCTGCGTCAGGCGCTGGGCCTGCAACAGACCCCTCCCAATCAGGTGCTGGTGGGCCTTGCGCTCTTCCTCTCGCTTTTCGTGATGCGGCCCGCCATCGACACGATCAATGCGCAGGCCTTCGATCCCTATGGCAAGGGGCAGATCAGCATCGAGGAAGCGGTAGGCCGGTCGGGCAAGGTGCTGCACGGGTTCATGGCCAAGCAGACGCGCGAGAGCGATCTGAAGCTCTTCGCCAATCTCGCCAAGGCGCCCGCCTTCCGCACGCCCGACGACATCCCCTTCACAATCCTGCTTCCGGCTTTCGTCACCAGCGAACTCAAGACCGCGTTCCAGATCGGGTTCATGATCTTCCTCCCCTTCCTCATCATCGACCTGGTGGTCGCTTCGACGCTGATGGCGCTCGGCATGATGATGCTGTCTCCCACCATCATCTCGATGCCCTTCAAGCTGCTGCTTTTCGTGCTGGTCGATGGATGGGCGCTGACCATGGGGTCGCTGGCGGGGTCGTTCGCGATATGACGCGCCGCTGCATCTCCTCTCCGTTCGGTTCGAGCGCAGTCGAGAACCGTTTGCGCGGATGTTTCTCGACTTCGCTCGAAACGAACGGGCGTGGGGTGTAGCCTCTGATGGAAAACGCCGACTTCTTCATGGGTCTGGCCCAGCAGGCGCTGTGGATCACGGCGCTCGCGGCTGCGCCCATCCTGATACCGGCGCTGATCGCGGGCCTCGTCATCGGCATGGTTCAGGCGGCCACGTCCATCAACGAACAGACGTTGAGCTTCATTCCCAAACTGCTGGTGGTTGGCGGCATGCTGGTGCTGTTCGGCGGGTCGATCATGGTCCTCATCGCCGATTTCACCCGCGAGATATTCGAGCGCATTCCGGACCTTCTCCAATGATCGCGCCGGGCTTTGCGGGCGTCGAAACGCAGCTCTGGATCTGGCTGATCGCCATGATCCGACCGGGAGCGGCCTTCATCGCCGCGCCGGTGTTCGGCGCGCCCGCCGTGCCGCTTCAGCTCCGCCTCATCCTCGCGCTCGCGCTCGGCCTTGCCGCGCTCAACAGCGTCACGATCCAGCTCCCCCAGGACGGCGTCGCCAGCATCGAGGGCATCATGCTGGTCGCGGGCGAAGTGCTTGCGGGCCTCGCCATGGGGTTCGCCGTGCAGATCGGCTATGCCGCCGCCTTCGTCGCGGGCGAAGTGATCGGCAACGCCATGGGTCTCAACTTCGCGGCGATGGTCGATCCGTCTTCCGGGCAGGGGACGCAGGCGGTGGGGCAGTTCCTGTCGATCCTCGCCACCTTCCTTCTGCTCGGGATGGACGGACACCTGCTGCTCGCCAGCTTCGTCGTGCAAAGCTATGTCGCGATCCCGCCGGGCGCGGGGCTGCTGTCGAACGACACGATATGGCGCATGATCGAATTCGGCGGATCGCTGCTGGGCGCGGGCGTCACCGTCGCGCTGCCGGTCGCCTTCGCGCTCGTCCTCGTGCAGATCATGATGGGGATGCTGTCCCGCGCGGCACCTTCGCTCAACCTTTTCGCCGTGGGCATGCCGATGGCGATGATGGCGGGGCTGGTGCTCCTCGCGATCGGCGTGCCGATCATGGCGGAGGGGATGACCGCAGCGCTCAAGGCAGGTCTCGAACAGGCGCGCGACCTGTCGGAGGGCCGCTGACATGGCGGGCGGGAGCGAAGCGGGCGAAAAGACCGAAAAGCCGACAGCCAAGAAATTGCAGGACGCCGCCAAAAAGGGCGACATCCTCCAGTCCCGCGAACTCGGCACAGCGCTGGTCGTGATGGCGGGCATCGGCTGTATGGCGGTGATCGGCCCTGCGCTGATCGACGCCCTGTCGCACATGCTGACCGATGCGCTCCGCTTCCGGCGCGAGGACATCGTCGATTTTTCCCCGGCGGATCGCGGCGCTGTTTTGCTGACGGGCATCCTGCTGCCGGTCGGAGGCGTGATGCTGGCGACTTTCCTCGCCGCCATCGCCGCGCCCGCCCTGCTGGGATCGCTGGGTTTCCGCCCCGGCGCCTTCGCGCCCAAGCCCGAAAAGCTCAACCCGGCCGCGGGCCTCAAGCGGATCTTCGGGATGCAGGGGCTGATCGAACTGATGAAGTCCATCGCCAAGGTGCTGCTGCTCGGCAGCATCGGCGTGTGGATATTGTGGGACCGGCTGAGCCAGATCACCGGCCTTGGCAGGACGAATGTCAGCTCGGCTATCGCGGATGTCGGCGACATCTTCATCTTCACCTGCCTCGCCATGGCGGGCGGGCTGTTCCTGATCGCCGGGATCGACGTGCCCGCGCAGATCATGCAGCGCGCCAAGCGCCTCGGCATGAGCAAGCAGGAAATCAAGGATGAGCATAAGGAGAGCGAAGGCTCGCCCGAGCTCAAGGGGCATATCCGCCGCCGCCAGTTCGAGGTGCTGAGCGGATCGACGCGGAAGGCCGTGGCGGAATCGACCGTCATCATCACCAACCCGACCCACTTCGCCGTCGCTCTGCGCTATCGCCCCGGTCAGGACTCCGCGCCGGTCGTCGTCGCGCGCGGGTGCGACGCCATTGCCGCGGCGATCCGCGAACTGGCCGACACCAACGGCGTCACCGTCCTCCAATATCCCGAACTCGCCCGCGCCATCTACTTTACCAGCCGCGCGGGGCAGATCATCAACGAAGGGCTGTATATGGCGGTCGCGACCGTCATCGCCTTCGTCTTCCGCGTTCAGAACCGCATGGCGAGCGAGATGGACCGCCCCTTCATCACGGTTCCCGACGAACTGCGCTTCGACGCCGAAGGACAGAAAGAGACAGCGAAGTAGACAGCCAAACGCATTTTCTTCGGCTTTTGAATCAACGTTCTAGCTGTCTACTTCGGTGTCGCTTTAAAAAAATGGCGATGACGCCCTAAAGCCTTTGCGTGGCGATCCGTTATCGGTTGTCGGGGACACGTAAGGATCGTGCGTCATGGACGAGTTTAGATCGCGGACAGAGATCGCGCCTGTCGACCGTTCGGTCGTGCGGGCAGCGGCGCCCGCACCGGCGGTGAAGCCGGTGACCGCCAGCCAGGGCGCGGACGGTCCGGCTGCGCGTGCGCGCCGGGCGCCATCCGAGGTTGCCGCCAAGCCGCTGGACGACGATCTGGCCAGCGTCGCCGAGTTTGTGGAAGTGCATGCGCGCGTATCCGCGATCCTGTCCGATCTCGACGCCGGGTCGCTGGACGTCGAGGATGCCACCAGCCAGCTCGTCCCCAAGCCCATCGTGATCGTGCCCCTGCCGCCCGCCAGCCGCGAAGCGGTGGAGCATGCGGAAACCGTCGCAAAGCGGATCGTCGAGCGCGCCTCCTACGCGCACAGCGCCCACGCGCAGATTTCGCGCGGCACGGTGGAGCATATCGCGAGCCAGTGACCCGCCTTTTGCGCGGCCGCGACAATCTTTCCTAAAGGTCTGGCTGCTAGGGCCGTTCTATCTCACTGAAAGGACGGCGCATGAGCACCCTAGGCAGCAGCATTGTGACGGCGCTCGGCGCAGGGTCGGGTATCGACACGTCCGCCCTCGTCAAAAGCCTGGTCAGCGCCAGCCGCGATCCCAAGCAACAGGCGATCACCAGCCAGCAGTCGCTCAACAGTTCCCGTATTTCAGCGGTCGGATCGGCGATCAGTTCGCTCGACACCTTCGCCGACGCGCTGACCGAAGTGCTCTCCGGCGCGGCCTATACCGGAACGCCCAGCAGCAGCGACGCGGCTACGGCGAACATCTCCGTGCTGAGCGGCGGCACGCCCGCCGGACTCCCCGTCCGCCTTTCCGTGCAGCAGCTCGCGACCGCGCGCGCCCTGTCCTCCACCGCCGTCGCAGGCGCCAAGAGCAGCGATCCCGTCGGCACCGGCACGCTGACGATCAAGGGCGCTGACGGCACAGAAACCGAAATCACGGTCGATTACCGCAACAACAGCTATTCCGGCCTCGCCGCCGCGATCAACGCCAGCGGCAGCGGCGTTACCGCGCGCGTCGTCACCGACCAGTCGGGAACGCGTCTGGTCCTCAAGGGCGAAACGGGCGTTGAAAACGACTTCACGGTCGCGGTTACGGGCGCTGCCGACGGCACCGTGCTCAAGGGGCTTGCCTGGGACAATGGCGTCACGGCATCGACCATGACCAGCAATTCCGAGCCGCAGAACGCGAAGATCACGCTCGACGGTCAGGCATATGAATATGCCAGCAACACGATCGACGGCGCGATCCCCTATCTGCGCATCGGCATCGCGAAGGTTTCTGAGCCGGGCACCAGCGTCACGCTGTCGATGACACAGCCGACGGCGGGGCTGTCCGATCTGCTCAAGGAATTTGTCAGCGCCTACAATACATTGTCCAAAGCGCTGGCGACCGCCACGTCCAAGGGCACGGACTCATCCAATGCGGGCGTGCTCAACGGTGTGTCCGCGGTGCGTGACATGCAGCGGCAGCTTGCGGCGCTTACGTCCACCCCGCTCGCCAGCACCGGAACCTTCCGCACGCTGGCCGACATCGGCATCACGACCAACCGCGACGGCACGCTCACACTCGACAGCACGCGGCTGGCCGCGGCGATGGAAGCGGACCCAGAAGGCGTGACCAACATGGTCAACCCCAAGACCGCTACTGCCGCCAATCCCGGCCTTTCCAAGCTGATGGACGATGTGCGCGACAATATCGAGCAGGACAATGGTTCGCTCAAGCTGTTGCAGAAACGCTATCAGGATCTGGCGAAAGGCTTCACCGATCAGCTCACCAAGCTGGACACCCAGATGTCCAGTTATGAGGAGCAGCTCACCAAAATCTATGCGGCGATGGACACGCGGCTGGCCGCGCTCAAGGCGACGCAAAGCTACCTTGACCAGCAGGTCAAGGTCTGGACGAACAGCAAAGACTAAGAACGGGACGACGACACAATGTTCTACAGCCAGGGTTATGCAGGTGGTGCGGCGGCGCGGCGTTATGCGGCGGTCCATTCGGGCAGCCGGACCGAAGGCGCGACGCCCCACGCTCTCGTCAAGATCCTGTTCGACGAACTGCTGCTTGCCATGGACGCGGCGGCGCTCGCCGAGCGCAATGGCGACCGCATGAAGGTGTCCGACAAGCAGGCGCGCGCCATGTCGATCATCTATGCGCTCGAATCGAGTCTCGACTTCGACAAGGGCGGCGACGTTGCCATGGGCCTTGCGCAGATCTACCGCGAAGCGCGCCGGCTGCTGCTGGAAGGCGCGAAGGATCACACGGCGGAGCCGGTGGAACGCGCCCGCGCTATCGTCGCGGAAATCGCCGACGCGTGGAACCAGATCGGCTGATCCACCTGGCCCCGACTGGCCTGCCGCGACGGGGTTGCACCCCCATGCGGCGGGCGGTATAGGCGGCACTCGCAAAGGGCGGCCCGGCGGGGTCGCCTTTTTGCGTTTCGCGCAAATCAGACCGCGCATCGAACGTCACAGTCCAGAAAGGGAAGGCCCATGTCGATTACGCCGCTCATGCCCGTTTACCCCCGGTGCGACGTGCGTCCGGTGCGAGGCGAGGGCTGCTACCTGATCGGCGAACGCGGCGAGCGCTATCTGGATTTTGCCAGCGGCATCGCGGTCAATCTGCTGGGCCATGGCCATCCCACGCTCGTCAAGGCGATTGCGGATCAGGCCGCGACCCTGATGCATACCTCGAACCTCTACGGCATGCCGCTGGGCGAAAAATTCGCGCAACGCCTCGTCGACAACACGTTCGCCGACACTGTCTTCTTCACCAATTCGGGCGCGGAAGCGGTCGAATGCGCGATCAAGACCGCGCGCCGCTATCATTACGCCAACGGCGAAGCGCACCGGCACAGGATCGTCAGCTTCGACAACGCCTTCCACGGGCGGACGCTGGGGACGATCTCGGCCACCAGCCAGCCCAAGATGCGCGACGGCTTCGAACCGCTGCTGCCCGGTTTTCAGGTCGTGCCGTTCAACGATCTGGAAGCCGCGACGGCTGCGGTCGATGACAATACGGCCGGCTTCCTGCTGGAGCCGGTGCAGGGCGAGGGCGGCGTGACGCCCGCGACGCAGGAATTTCTCAAGGGGCTGCGTCAGCTCTGTGACGAGAAGGGGCTGCTCCTCATCCTCGACGAAGTGCAGTGCGGCTATGCGCGCACCGGCACCTTCTTCGCGCATGAGCAATATGGCGTGAAGCCCGACATCATGGCGGTGGCCAAGGGCATCGGCGCGGGCTTCCCGCTGGGCGCCTGCCTCGCCACCGAGGAAGCGGCCAAGGGCATGGTGTTCGGAACGCACGGGTCCACCTATGGCGGCAACCCGCTCGCCATGGCGGTGGGCCTTGCCGTGCTGGACGAAGTGCTGGCCGATGGCTTCATGGATCATGTGAAGGCGATGGCCGCGCGCCTGCGCTCGTCGCTCGAACAGCTCATCCCCAATCATGACGACATGTTCGAGGATGTGCGCGGCATGGGCCTGATGCTGGGCATCAGGATGAACGACGCCTATGACGCGCGCGGCTTCGTGGCGCATCTGCGCGACCATCATGGCCTGCTGGCGGTGTCGGCGGGGCAGAATGTCGTGCGCATCCTGCCGCCCCTCGTCATCGAGGAAAGCCATATCGCCGAAGCCATGGAAAAGATGTCCGCCGGCGCGCGGACCTTTGCCTCGGCCAAGGCGGCCTAGTCCAACCCCCGTCCGGGCCTGAACGCAGTGCCCGGACGGATGAGGGGGTTCATCATGACCAAGCATTTTCTCAACCTCTCCGATGCGGGCGGCGACGCCATCGCCGCGATGATCGCCGACGCCATCGACCGCAAGGCTGCGCGGGCGGGCAAGCCCAAAGGCGCGGTCGACGCCGATGCGCCACTCGCGGGCCATACGCTCGCGATGATCTTCGAGAAGAACTCTACCCGCACGCGCGTCAGCTTCGACATGGCGATCCGGCAGCTCGGCGGCACATCGCTGATCCTCGACGGCGCGACCAGCCAGCTCGGGCGCGGCGAAAGCATCGCCGATACCGCGCGCGTCCTGTCGCGCATGGTCGATGCGATCATGATCCGCACCGACGATCATGCCAAGATCGAGGAGATGGCGCACTACGCCACCGTGCCGGTCATCAACGGCCTTACCGACCTGTCGCATCCGTGCCAGATCGTCGCGGACCTTCTGACCGTGGTGGAGCATGGCCTTGCGCTGCCCGGCAGCCAGTGGGCATGGCTGGGTGACGGCAACAACGTCCTTCATTCGATCATCGAAGCGGCGGGCCTGCTGAAGTTCGATGTGCGCGTGGGCGTGCCGCAGGGCTATGATCCCGATCCGTCCTTCATGGAGGCCGCGCGCGCCGCCGGATCGACCGTCACCCTGACGCGCGATGCGGTGGAGGCGGTTGCGGACGCGGACGTGGTCGTCACCGATACCTGGATTTCGATGGGGCAGGCCCATGCCGAGGAAAAGCTCAAGGCGATGATGCCCTATCAGGTGACGCCGGACCTGATGGCGCATGCAAAGCCGCAGGCGAAGTTCCTCCACTGCCTGCCCGCACACCGCGGCGAGGAAGTCGTGCCCGAAGTCATCGACGGTCCCCAATCGCTGATCTGGGACGAGGCGGAAAACCGCATCCATGGCCAGAAGTCGGTGCTGCTCTGGGCGCTGGGGCGGCTCGGTTGAGATCGGCGGGCAGGCTTCCTATCTGGGGCGCCTGCCCGCATCATCGGATGCTTGACCTGTTCCGTCGCGCCGCTCGCGCGCTTCGGACCACCGGAGCTGTGACGTGACCGCCGACCATCTCGATACGGCCCTTGGCTTCACCATCCCCTCGCGCCATGTGCGCGGGCGCGTCGTGCGCCTGGGGCCGGTGCTGGACGAGGTGCTGGCCGCACACGCCTATCCCCCGCCGATCGAGCGGCTGCTGGCGAGCGCGCTGGTGCTCGCGGCGCTGCTCGGCAGCACGCTGAAGCAGGAAGGCGGGCAGATGACGCTTCAGGCGCAGACGCAGAATGGCGTCGTCAGCCTGCTGGTCGCGGACTATAAGGACGCGGCCCTGCGCGGCTATGTGAAGTTCGATGCGGATCGCCTCGCCGAACTGGGCACCGATCCGTCGCTCTTCGGCCTGTTCGGCAAGGGCTATCTCGCGATCACTTTCGACCTTGCCGAAACTGGCGAGCGCTATCAGGGCATCGTGCCGCTGGAGGGGCAGTCGCTGGCCGAAGCCGCGGAGCATTATTTCTTCCAGTCGGAACAGATCCCCAGCGTCATCCGCATCGCGACGCGCCACGACGCGGGCGAAGGCTGCATCGCGGCGGGGATGCTGCTCCAGCACCTGCCCGAAGGAGAGGTCGGGCGCGAGCGGCTGCATGTGCGGCACGACGAGCCGGAATGGGAACATGTGCAGGCGCTGGCCGAAACGCTGCGCGCCGATGAACTCACCGACACCGCGCTGCCGCTCTCCGACATCCTCTGGCGGCTGTTCCATGAGGAAGAGGAAGTGCGCGTCACGGAGGAAGGGCAGCTTGCCAAGGGGTGCCGCTGCGACCTGACGCACATCCGCGACGTGATCGGCCGCTTTCCGGCGAGCGAGCGGTCCGAAATGGCGGACGAACAGGGCATCATCGGCGTCGATTGTGCTTTCTGCTCGCGCATCTTCCCGATCGCGCTCGACAGTTTCGTTCCGAATTGAAGGGGCTTTTCCGCTGTCCCCGGAATGAGGCAGGCGGTGCCTTTTACGTTATGAAATTGCCGCAATTATGGTGCAGGGGACGGCTGGTCGCGGTCTGAACGAGCGCGACGCCAGTCAGACGGAACTGGACAGGGGCATGAATAAAGGTTTTCAACAGGGTCTTTGCGCCCTCGCCATTCTGATGGCTTCCAGCGCTGCCTACGCGGCTGGAGCGCCCGCACCGGCCCTGCCTTCCGCGCTTCAGTCGCTGGAGACGGGGGAGTGGGAATTGCGCGGGCGCGGCGAAGGGGCGGAAGTCCGCAAGCTCTGCGTCACCGACCTGCGCCAGTTGCTTCAGGTCCGGCATGGGAAGGCACAGTGCCGCAGCTTCGTCATCAGCGACGCGCCGCATGACATGTCCGTCACCTACGATTGCGCGGCGGCGGGCAATGGGCGCACGGACCTAAGGGTCGAAACGTCGCGCCTCGTGCAGATCCGCTCGCAGGGCGTGGCGGAAGGTGCGCCCTTCGCTTTCTCGGCCGAAGGGCGGCGCGTGGGTGCGTGCAAGGGGTGAGGGAGCGCCCGCCGCTTGCGTTGCACCCGATGGAGCGATAGCGCGGCCCCATGGTTGCCAAAGAAACAAAATTCGCTGTCGTGCTGCTTTCGGGCGGACTCGACTCCATGGTCGCGGGCGGTCTGGCGCGGGAAGCGGGCTACCGCATCCTTGCCCTGTCGATCGACTATAACCAGCGGCACCGGGTCGAACTTCGCGCCGCCGCGCGGGTCGCCGAATCGCTCAATGCGATGCGGCATATCGTCCTGCCGCTCGACCTCACCGCCTTCGGCGGATCGGCGCTCACCGCCGATATCGCGGTGCCCAAAGGCGGGGTGGGACCGGAGATTCCCGTCACCTATGTGCCCGCGCGCAACACCATCTTCCTGTCGCTGACGCTGGGCCTTGCCGAAGTGGCGGGGGCGAGCGACATCTTCATCGGCGTCAATGCGCTCGACTATTCGGGCTATCCGGATTGCCGCCCCGAATTTATCGACGCCTTTCAGAAAATGGCGACGCTCGCCACCAAGGCGGGTGTGGAGGGGCACCCCATCCGCATCAACACCCCGCTGCAATATATGAGCAAGGCCGACATCGTGCGGGAGGCCAACCGGCTGGGCATGGACGCGGGGATAAGTTGGTCCTGCTACGATCCCACGCCCGACGGCAAGCATTGCGGCCTGTGCGATAGCTGCCGCCTGCGCGCCAAGGGCTTCGACGAAGCGGGCCTGCCCGATCCCACCGTCTATGCCACCCGGCCCTGACACCGGAGTGGCGCGATGAGCTACGCGGTCAAGGAAATGTTCCTGACCCTTCAGGGGGAGGGCGTGCAGGCAGGACGGCGCGCGGTTTTCCTGCGCTTTGCCGGCTGCAACCTGTGGAGTGGGCGCGAGCAGGATCGGGCGAGCGCGGTCTGCCGCTTCTGCGACACCGATTTCGTCGGCACCGATGGCCTTGGCGGCGGGCGCTTCGCGGACGCGCGGGATCTGGCGGATGCGGCGCTGCGTTTCTGGGGTGAACGGACCGAGGGACGCTATATCGTGCTGACCGGCGGCGAGCCGATGCTCCAGATCGACGATGCGCTGATAGACGCGCTACATGGGCACGGCTTCACCATCGCGATAGAAAGCAACGGCACAATCCCGGTCCATCCCGGCATCGACTGGGTCTGCATCAGCCCCAAGGCGGGCAGCGATGTGGTGCAGAGATCGGGCGACGAACTCAAGCTCGTCTGGCCGCAGCCGGGCGCGGGGCACAGCCTTGCCGATGTGGCGGAGATGGAGGCCTGGGCCTTTGCCCATCACCTGATCCAGCCGCTCGACGACGCGCGGGCGGCGGACAATGCGCGCGCGGCGGTCGATCTGGTCATGGACCGCCCGGTGTGGCGTCTGACGGTGCAGGCCCATAAATATCTGGGTCTGCGCTAAAGCATTTTCGAATCGGACGGGCTCGTCCGCTGGCTCGGAAAATGCGGCACACAAAGAAATCTAGACCGGTCAGGGCTTCCCGACGCCGGTGCGGTCGTTCCACGCCTGATGGCAGGCGGGCTGGAGCACGCCCTTCTTCCAGCAGGCCGCTTCCATCGACGGCAGGGCGATGACATAGTCGTATCCCGGCGTGCCATAGGCCTGTTCCCCGGCCAGCACGGTCGCCTTGCGGATGGAGCCGAGGCCGTTGCGCCCCACCTCATTGAGTTTTCCCCGGTCGGCGAAGATCGCCTCACGCCCGACGCGCGCCGCCGCCTGGCAGAATCCCTTTTGCGCCTGCACCGTCGAATAGCTGGAATAGATGCGGGTATTATACATGTCGGACGCGGACTGGCCGGGCTTGCCCTTCCCCTTGGTGCGTTGGAAATAGCCGAGCAGCGCGGCCTGCGCGGCGTCCAGTTCCGCGTCATGATGGGCGATCATGGCGTTGTAGTTGCTGGTGGTGAGCAGGGTCGGATCGAAATCGCACTGGAGCGCCGCCACATTGAGCGCGGCGCGCAGGTTCCAGGCGAGGCCCGCCCTGATCTCCGCAGGCGTCGCGCCCGGCAGGCCCAGCGCCGTGGCGGCGGCGTCGTCCGTCAGCGGCGGGGCGCTGAGATCGGGGGGCGACCAGAAGAACTGGGCGGCGGCAGGCTGCGCGGCCATTGCCGCGACGGTGAGAGTGGCGGCGGCCATGGCGCGGCGCAGGAAGGGGGGCTTCGTCATCTCAAACCTCTTTGTCGGTGCGGATCGCCGCCTGTGCTGCCCGCTTCTGTTGAAGTGCGCTGTCTTTCCGGACGCTGAACGGAGCGCCTACTGATCAGACAACACTTCAGCCTCCTGATCGGCCGGCGCGGCTTCCGCTTTTTTCGCCGGAGCGGCCGCGCTCATGTTGCTGACGGCGTTGGCGCCGGGCATGGCCACTGCCGCGCCTTCGCTCTGCACGCCGTCGAGGTCGGTCATGGCGTCGGTCGCCGTGCCGTCCACCACGTCCATATCCTTCATCTGCACCTTGGTCTCGCTCTCGTCCTTGCCGCCGCACGAGGCGAGCGGAAGAGCGATGAGCATGGCGGAAAGGGCAGTGATGGCGGTCCGGCGCATCCGGGTCTCCCTGGCAATAAGGTCAAGCCCGGCGGCCCCCCACCTGGCGAAGAGCGCCGACCCTAGCGAGCGGATTCGCATTGCTCAAGTCCCCCGCCACATCGCCGCAGCCGGCTGAGAAAGGCCGGGAAATGCGCATGCAGCGCCAGATCGAGCGCCGCCATGGAGGCATCGCCGCCCAGCGCCGCGATGCTGGTCACGGGATATTCGCTGATGCCGCACGGCACGATGCCGCCGAAATGGGACAGGTCGGGATCGACGTTGATCGAAAAGCCGTGCAGCGTAACCCAGCGCCGCACGCGGATGCCGAGCGCGCCGATCTTCGCTTCCCGGCCCTCCCGGTCGTCGGTCCAGATGCCGATCCGTCCCTCCGCCCGTCGCGCCGCGATGCCGAGGTCGGCGAGCGCCGCGATCATCCACCCTTCGAGATGATGGACGAAGTTGCGCACGTCCCTGCCGCGCTGCCCCAGATCTATGCTGAGATAGCCGATCCGCTGCCCCGGCCCATGATAGGTGTATCGCCCGCCGCGCCCGGCATCGTGCACCGGAAAGCGCGGGTCGAGCAGTTCCGCCGGATCGGCGCTGGTCCCGGCGGTGTAGAGCGGCGGATGCTCCAGCAGCCAGACCCGCTCGTTCGCTTCGCCCGCGTAGATGGCGGCGGCGCGCGCTTCCATGTCGGCGAGCGCGGCGGGGTAATCGACAGGCGACGCATCGACGCGCCATTCCACCGATGGCTGGAAGGGCAGGGGCGCTTCGCTCTGCTGTTGCGATGGCGTTTCGGCAGACATGGGCGTTCCTTGACTTGGACGCGGCGAGCGATCAAGTCTCGCGCTCATTTTCGCTCCATAAGGGCAGGCATAAAGATATGGCGACACTGTCGATCGGCAAGGCGTGGGAGGAAGCGGTGGCCTTCGTCGCGCGCGAAGCGGCGTTGCTGCTGCCTGTCGCCCTGCTGTTCGTGGCGCTGCCCATCGTGCTGCTTCAGGAGATGACGCCGCCCGAACTGGTGCAATGGTCAGCGACCATGAAGGGGACGATGCCGGCAGTGCCGCCGAGCTACTGGCTGAGCCTGACGCTCGCCATCCTGCTCATCTGGTTCGGGTCGCTGACGCTGTTCGCGCTGGCGCTGCGGCCGGGGATCAGCGTGGCCGAAGCGCTCCGGCTTGCGTTGCATCGCCTCCCGGTGCTCATCGGGACGAGCGTGCTGGCGGGGCTGCTGCTGTTCGTCATCGTCATCCTGGTATCCGCGCCGCTCATTCTGCTGGGTGGCAATACCGGGGCGGTGATCGCCATGGTGGGCGTCGGCCTGTTCGTGGGAACGCGGCTGGCGCTGCTCAACCCGGTGGTGATCGACGATCATCTGGGCGTGCTGGCGTCGCTCAGGCGCGCATGGGCGCTGACCAAAGGCGGTTTCTGGCGGCTTCTGGGCTTCATCGCCATCGTGCTTGTCGTCTCGACCATAGCGGGTTCGGCGGCGCAGGCCGTGTTCGGCGTCATCGGCGGTCTGGTCGCGGGCGTGGACGGCGCGCGCCTCGCAGGCGGCATCGCCGCTGCGGGTGTGTCGGGCGTGGTGCAGGTCTATATGCTTGTGATGCTGGCGCGGCTCTATCGTCAGGCGGCGGACTGATCCAGCACGGGCACATGGCGCGCCGCTTCACGCGGCAGGATGCCGGCAAGGCGCGGATCGGCGAACGTCTCGACTTCGCGCGCGAACGGCACGAAGCCCGATTTGATGTAGAAACCCATCGCCGCCGGGCTGTCCAGCGTGCAGGTGTGCACCCAGAAGCGCTCCACCCCCTTGCGCCAGGCGAGCGACACCGCCTGTGCCATCAGCCAGCGGCCCAGCCCCTTGCCGGTATAGCCGGGCGCGAGGCCGAAAAAGCTCAGTTCGCAATCGGGAAGCGCGCGGAAATCCAGTTCCAGCAGGCCCACTTCGGTCCCGCGCGGATCGGTGACGGCATAGACCTCCACCGCCGGGTCATGGATGATGGCGCGCAGCGCGTCATCCGCCATGACGAGCCGGGAAAACCACAACCACTCCTCGCCCACGCGGCGGAAAAGCGTGCGGTAGGCGTCGAGGTCCGGGCTTTTCCAGCGCACCAACCGCAGCGGCGCGGGCGGAACCGGCGCGGGCCTGGGCCGGTCCCGCATTTCCAGATGAGTGACGATGGTCGCCACCATCCCTGGCTCCACCGGCGTCAGGCCCACGGGGCTAGCTCCAACTCGCCATCGGCGGCAGGCTCATCAGGATGGCGTCGATATTGCCGCCGGTCTTGAGGCCGAACAGCGTGCCGCGATCGTGGACGAGGTTGAATTCCGCATAGCGCCCGCGCCATTCCAGCATCGTCGCATAGTCCGCATCGGTCCAGTCCTCTCCCATCCGCCGCCGCACGATCGGCGGGAAAGCGGCGAGGAATGCGTCCCCCACCGCGCGGGTGAAGGCGAAGTTCGCATCGAACGCCGCATCGTCCGGGCATTCGAGATGATCGTAGAAAATGCCGCCGACGCCCCGATGCACGCCGCGATGGGGGATGAAGAAATAGTCGTCCGCCCATGCCTTGAACCGGGGATAATGATCCGGATCGTGCGCGTCGCACGCCTCTTTCAGCACGGCGTGAAAATGCGCTGTATCGTCTTCGCGGGGCAGAGGCGGATTAAGATCAGCGCCCCCGCCGAACCAGCTTTTGGTGGTGACGAGGTAGCGCGTATTCATATGCACGGCCGGGACATGGGGGTTGGCCATATGCGCAACCAGGCTGATGCCGGTCGCGAAGAAGGCGGGATTGTCCGCCGCGCCATGGATCGTCTGGGCAAAGGCCGGGGCGAACTCGCCGCCCACGGTCGATATGTTGACGCCGACCTTCTCGAATATCCTGCCCTTCATGACGCCGCGCACGCCGCCGCCGCCTTCGCCCGGCGCCTGTCCCTCCGCCTCCCGGTCCCATGCCGTGTAGGTAAAAGACGCATCGCTTCCTGCCTCGCGTTCGATGGTTTCGAACTCGGCGCAGATGCGGTCCCGCAGCGATTCGAACCAGCCGCGCGCCGCCTGCTGCCGGGCGTCGAGCGGGAAGGGGACGGCGGGCACGGGATTGGTCATGCGGGAAAGGCCTCTGTCTGGCGCAGCGCTTCGGCGACCGCGATGCCGGTCGATACGGCAAGGTTGAGCGACCGGAAGCCCGGCGCCATGGGGATGCGCACGCGGATGTCCGCGATGTCACGCACCTCCGGCGGCACACCGGCGCTTTCCGATCCCATCATCAGCACGTCGCTCTCCTCGAACCGGACATCGGGCAGGCGCTGCGACGCATGCGCGCTCAGCAGCAGCAGGCGGCGGCCCTGCGCGCGGCGTTCCGCGTCGAAGGCGGCGAAATTGGCGTGGCGCGTCACGTCCGCGGCCTCCCCATAATCCATGGCCGCGCGTTTCAGCCGCGCGTCCGAAAAGGCGAATCCGGTCGGCATGATGATGTCGACGGGGACGGAAAAGCAGGCGGCAAGGCGCAGCACCGCGCCGACATTGCCCGCGATCTCCGGTTGGTAGAGAGCGATACGCATGGCCGCCGCCATAATGCACTGCGGCAAATTGTCATAGGGTGCGCGAGTTTGCTGTTGGCAAAGCGCTTGCAGTCTGGTTATCAGGCCCACGAACCACGCCGGGGGGAAGGCGGGGCCAGCCATGGCTGACATCCCAAATTCCTTGATTAACAGTGTCGGCGACGGCAATGCGGTGTGCAGGGAAGTCTTGCAAGGGTAGAGGTGCATGGCGAGCGTAGAGCATTCTGACGGACAGGCATTATCCGGCGAGGAAGGTGTGCGTCGCCGCGATTTCATCAATATCGCAGCCGTGAGCTTCGCGGGCGTAGGGGCGGTGGTGACCGTTCTCCCGCTGATCGACCAGATGAATCCCAGCGCCGACGTGCTGGCGCTCGCATCGACCGAGGTCGATCTGTCGGCGATCCAGCCGGGGCAGGCGATCAAGACGACTTTCCGCTCGCAACCTCTTTTCGTGCGTCACCTGACCCCGGCGGAAATCGCTGAGGCGGACAAGGTCGATGTGTCGAGCCTGCGCGATCCGCAGACGCTGGACGAGCGCACGGTCGACGGCAAGAAGGAATGGCTCATCACCATGGGCGTGTGCACGCACCTCGGCTGCGTGCCGCTCGGCGCGGGCGAGGGCGAGAATCGGGGTGAGTTTGGCGGCTATTTCTGCCCCTGCCACGGTTCGTCCTACGACACCGCCGCCCGCATCCGTAAGGGGCCGGCGCCCAAGAATCTGGAAGTTCCGAAGTTCAGCTTCACTTCCGACACCGCCATTCTCGTGGGTTAAGGGGGTAATTTCATGAGCTTTCCCTGGGCTGAACATTATACCCCCAAGCATCCGCTGATGCAGTGGGTGGACGAGAAGCTGCCGCTGCCGCGCCTCGTCTACAACGCCATCGGCGCGGGCTATCCGGTGCCGCGCAACCTCAACTATTTCTGGAATTTCGGCGTGCTCGCCGGTCTTGCTCTGGTGATCCAGATCGTCACCGGCGTCATCATGGCGATGCACTATGGCGCCAACGACCTGGTGGCGTTCGGCACCGTCGAACAGACGATGCGCGACGTCAATGCGGGCTGGCTGATGCGCTATGCGCACGCCAACGGCGCGAGCTTCTTCTTCATCGTCGTCTATCTCCACATCTTCCGCGGCCTCTTTTACGGTTCCTACAAGGCGCCGCGCGAAATGGTGTGGCTGCTGGGCCTCGTCATCTTCCTGCTCATGATGGCGACCGCCTTCATGGGCTATGTGCTTCCCTGGGGGCAGATGAGCTACTGGGGCGCGAAGGTCATTACCGGCCTGTTCGGCGCGATCCCGGTCGTCGGCGAACCGATCCAGACCTGGCTGCTGGGCGGCTTCGCCCCGGGCAATGCGTCGCTCAACCGCTTCTTCTCGCTGCACTTCCTGCTGCCCTTCGTGATCGCGGGCGTCATCATCCTGCACATCTGGGCGCTGCATATTCCGGGTTCGTCGAACCCGACGGGCGTGGAGGTGAAGGGGCCGCAGGACACTGTGCCCTTCCACCCCTATTACACCGCCAAGGACGGTTTCGGGGTCGGCGTGTTCCTGATCCTCTTCGCGATCATGCTGTTCTTCGCACCCAATTATCTTGGCCATCCGGACAATTATATCGAAGCGAACCCGCTTTCGACGCCCGCGCACATCGTGCCCGAATGGTATTTCTGGCCATTCTACGCGATCCTGCGCGCCTTCACGGTGGACTTCTTCTTCGTGCCGGCAAAGCTGCTGGGCGTGCTGGCGATGTTCGCGTCGATCCTGCTGCTCTTCTTCCTGCCCTGGCTCGATACCTCGCCGGTGCGGTCGGGCAATTATCGTCCGACGTTCAAGAAGTTCTTCTGGATTCTCATCCTCGACGTGCTGATCCTGGGCTATTGCGGCGGGGCGCCGGCGGCGGAACCCTATGTGATGATCTCACAGGTCGCGGCGGCCTATTATTTCGCGCACTTCCTCATCATCCTGCCGCTGATCGCGCGCTTTGAAAAGCCGCTGCCGCTGCCGGGGTCGATCACGGAATCGGTGCTCAATCGCCACAACATCAAAGGCGAAGAGGACGCGCTGCCCGGCATGGGCGCCGATCCCCAGCCTTCGAACGCCGGTTAAGGGGGAACAGGTTCCATGGTTCGCATCGGCGCATTTCTGGTCGGCCTCTTCTTTTCGGGCTGGCTGCTGATTTCCTTCCTGTTCGGCGCGGCTGCCTTCGTGTCCGATCCGCCGCAGGCGACGGTGGAACATGAGTTCCATCGCGACCCCAAGCATGTGTCCTTCTCGTTCGAAGGGCCGTTCGGCAAATATGACCGCCGTCAGTTGCAGCGCGGCTTTCAGGTGTTCAAGGAAGTCTGCTCGGCCTGCCACAGCCTGAAGTTCGTCGCGTTCCGCGACCTGCAGCAGCTTGGCTATAGCGAAGCGGAAGTGAAGGCGATCGCGAAGCAGTGGGCGATCAAGACGCCTGACGTCGATCCCAAGACCGGCGAAGCGTCCACGCGCGATCCCGTTCCGGCCGATCACTTCCCCAAGCCGTTCGCGAACAATGTCGCGGCGGCGGCGGCGAACAATAACGCCATCCCGCCAGACCTGTCGCTGATGACCAAGGCCCGCCATCATGGCAGCGCCTATGTCTATTCGCTGCTGACCGGCTTCCAGCCGCAGCCCGCCGAACTGCTGAAGGAATTTCCGGACGCCAAGACGCCGGAAGGGCTGCACTATAACCCCTATTTCGCCAACCTGAACCTCGCCATGGCGCCGCCGCTGACGGCGGACGGTCAGGTCACTTACGGCGACGGCACCAAGCCGACCGTCGACCAGATGGCGCAGGATGTCGCGGCCTTCCTGACGTGGACGGCGGAACCGAAGCTGGAAAACCGCCACCGCGCGGGTGTGGCGACGGTCCTGTTCCTCCTGATCGCGACGGCTCTGGCCTACATGGCCTACCAGAATATCTGGGCGGAAAAGAAAAAGGCCGTCTGATCGGATCAGGCGCGAAGATAGAGGGCGCGGCTTCCTTGAGGGAGCCGCGCCCTTTCTTTATGGAGGCGGGCATGAGCCGCGACACGCTGACCGCTCTCGTGCGGACAATCCCAGATTTCCCCAAGCCCGGCATCCAGTTTCGCGACATCACGACGCTGCTGGCGGATGGCGAAGGCCTGCGCGAACTGGTCGAGCGGCTGGTCGCAATCGCGCGTCCGCTCGACGCCGACCTCATCGTCGGGATCGAGGCGCGGGGCTTCATTCTGGGGGCGGCGCTCGCCACGGCGTTGGGCAAGGGCTTCGTGCCGGTGCGCAAGGCGGGCAAGCTCCCCGGTCCGACAGTGGGCATCGACTATGTGCTGGAATATGGCACCGACCGTCTGGAACTGCATGAAGGGCAGGCTCCGGTGGGCAGCCGCGTCATCCTGATTGACGACCTCATCGCGACGGGCGGCACCGCCATCGCCGCCGCGCAACTGCTGCAGGAGCAGGGCGCGAGCGTGCTGATGGCGCTCTTCGCCATCGACCTTCCCGATCTGGGCGGAATGGCGGCATTGAAGGCGCAAGGGATTCCGGCGGAAGCGATACTCACTTTCGAGGGGCATTGACGCGCCGCCGTCAGGCCGCCGGATCGAGCCTTCCTGCGAGCAGCGCCGGTTCGATCCCGTCCACCGCCACCGCCAGCCGCTCGTCGATCAGGTCCAGAAGCTGCGTCCAGCTATCAATATGGTCGAGTTCGCCGGGGCCATCGGAAATGCCGCGCAATCCCGTCATCGGTATCCCGAACCGCGCGCAGGCACGCGCTATGGCGAAAGTTTCCATGTCGACCATATCGGCGTCTATGGCGGCATAATCGTCGCCCCCCACCACATTCGCGCCGGTCGAAAGGCGCGCGGACGGCAGGTCGAGCGGCGTCAGGAGCGGCACGTCCACCGGATGATCCATCAGCGGCGTCACCCCCTTGGTGAAGCCCAGCCGCGACGCATCCATGTCGCGCCACGACACGCTCCGCACCTGAAATATCTCGCCCAGCGGGCAACGCCGCGATCCTGCCGAGCCGAGCGAGACAATCAGGTCGGGCAGCGCGTTATCCGCCGCCATGCGCTGCAACGCCATGCCGGTGGCGAGCGCCGCCTCGATCGGGCCGACGCCGGTCAGCAAGGCATCGAACCGCGCCCGCAGATGCGGCCCATATTCCATCTCGACCGCCATGACGAACAGCACCCGCTTGCCCGCCAGCATTTCGCATTGCGCCATGTCGTTCCCCGCTCGTGACTCCGCCATAGCGGGCGGATCGACGGGCGCAAGCGGGGGCTAGAAGGAGGCGGTCAGGTTGAACGAATGATAGAGGGTCCAGTCGCCCGCAGGCGCGTTGGGTGCATTGCGCAGGAACGCCCCCTTGGCCAGCGCCACGCCGTCATATTCGAAGCGCAGCCTTTTGGGGATCAGCCAGTATCGCAGCCGCGCCTCCATCTGATGCCCGGCAAAGCGGCCTGACGCACCGCTCGCATCGCGCACTCCAGTGGCTGAAAAGGCATCGGTGCGGGAGGCGAGCCAGAAGGCGCGATAGCCGACGAACCAGTCCCACGCCTTGTTCGGCGTCGCTTCCAGCCGCAGCCCCGGACCGAGGATGTTGGTACGCGCCATGGCATTGTAGAGCCCGGCTGGCGCGAGGTCCGCGCGGCGCATTCCGAACAGCGTGTCGAACCGGCCGTAGCGCCCGCCCGGCCGGTCACCGCTCGCCCAGTCGAACTCGGCGCTGAGGCGCGGCGTCCAGGCGACAGGGAACGTATAACCGGCATCGGCATGGAAGAAACCGGCACTGACCTGCTGGCGGGCAGCGTCGGGAAGTGCGGAGGCGCTGATATGGCCGGTCTGGTGGAACGCCTCGACTTCAAAATCCACCAATCCCGCCTTGGGTTCGCGGATGATCCGCCCGCCCCATGTGTCGAGCGACCGGTCGCGCGTCGGGCGACCCGGCTCGTCCCGCTCGCCGAGGTGGAAATAGCTTCCCTCCGCCATCACGCCGCCCGGAAGGCCCGCCTTGCTAACGATGCCGCCCCACAGCACCAGATCCAGCCCTTCATAATCGAAGCGGACGCGCGCGTTCCGGATGCCGTCGCGGTCATCGGGGCGGCGCTGCTGGGGCAGGGTGTAGATGGCGACGGCGCTCAATCCGTGCCGCGCGGTGAGGTCGGCCCGCAGCCCCGTATAGCCGTTGGTGGTGTTGCGATAATCGTCCGCCGCGACCAGACGCCGGGAGCCGAGATTCAGCATCATCCGCCCCGCCGTCAGCGTCAGGCGCGATCCCGCGCCCATCGGCGCGCGAATGTCCCGGCTGACATAGGCCTGAACCAGTTCGAGCGTATTCACTTCCCCGGTCGAAACCGGCGTGCCGGGATCGTCGCCATAGACGCGGCTGTCGAAGAGTTCCGCGCCGATATGCCAGCCGCCCGAACGGTAATCGGCGGCGACCTGCGTGCGGATATTGAACAGACTGTCATCACGGTCATAACCGGCGCGTGCCTGCCCCGAAATGCTCTCGAACCGCAGCCGGGTCGCGCCCGACAGCGTCAGCCCGTCACGGGCGTCGGCGGACACCGGGACCGCCAGCACGAGCAGCGACAGGCAACGCCACAATTTCATGATACAGCTATTTCTCCAAATCAATTGATTTGATACATATGCATCATGACAACGCCTGATGCCAATGGCTGGCTTGCACTCCTGCATCAATTGCCCGCCCGGCCGCCCTATGCACGCGTGAAAATCTGGCGGCGGCTGCAGGCGATGGGAGCCGTGCCGCTCAAGAACGCCGCGCATGTGCTGCCGCGCACGCCCAAAGCGGAGGTGGCGTTCCGCGCGCTGATGGAGGAAGTCAACGCCAGCGGCGGCGAAGCGACCCTGATCGACGCGCGGCTTCTTGCCGGGCAGAGCGACGATGATGTGCGGCAACTGTTCGACGCCGCCCGCGACGCGGACTATCGGGAGATCGTCGAGTCTTCACGTCAGCTTCTCGAGACCGGGCCTGTCAGCGGCGCGGAGATCGCGCGGCTGCAGAAGCGCATGGCTGACATCGAAGCGATCGACTTTTTCGGCGCGCCGGGCCAGCAGGCGGCACAGGCCGCGCTCGCCGATCTCGACCGCCAGCGTTACGCCCATCCCGACGTCGGCCGGGCAAACGCGCACCCACCGGAACAGCCGCTCAATCTCAAGAGGCGTATCTGGGTGACGCGCAGCGGCGTGCATGTCGATCGCATCGCCTGCGCCTGGGCGATCCGGCGGTTTATCGACGGCAAGGCCCGCTTTCGTTTCGTCGATGCACGGCATCACACGCCGCAACCCGACGAGCTGCGTTTCGATATGGCGGACGGCGAAATCACGCATGAAGAAGACCGGTGCAGCTTCGAAACGCTGCTGCTGCATGCGGAGCTGACCGGCGACGCGGCGCTCGTCGCCATCGGCGAGATCATCCATGACCTCGACATCGGCGACGGCAGGTTCGCGCGGCCCGAAGCGGCGGGGCTTGGCGCGATACTGTCTGGCATCTGCGCGTCGAGCGACGACGATCTCCAGCGCATCGCGATGGGAAGCGATGCGCTGAACCAGTTCCATGCCTATTTCAGCAGCAGGACCGCGACATGACCCGCCCGACACCCGATCATGGCATATCCTTCGCCGAAGCGGTGAAGACATGGGCGCAGATCGCGGCGCTCAGCTTCGGCGGGCCTGCGGGCCAGATCGCGGTCATGCACCGTATTCTCGTCGAGGAGAAAAAGTGGATCGGCGAGGGGCGTTTCCTGCATGCGCTCAACTATTGCATGCTGCTGCCCGGTCCGGAAGCGCAGCAACTGGCCATCTATATCGGCTGGCTGCTTCATAGGACGAAGGGCGGGCTGGTGGCGGGCGGCCTGTTCGTGCTGCCCGGCTTCCTTGCGATTCTGGCGCTGAGTTTTGTCTATGTCCTGCTCGGCCATGTGCCGCTGGTCGAAGGTCTGTTCTTCGGTCTCAAGGCGGCGGTGCTGGCGGTCGTGGCGCAGGCAGTGGTGCGCGTGGGATCGCGCGCCCTGCGCAACGGCGCGATGCGCGGCATCGCGGCAGCGGCGTTCGTCGCGATCTTCTTTCTGGGCGCGCCCTTCCCGCTGATCGTGCTGGCGGCGGGCCTCGCCGGCTATGCGGGCGGGCGGGCGGGGCTGGCGCAGTTTGGCGGGGCTGGCCATGGAGGGCATGGGCAGGGAGCGATTGTCCATGACCGCGACACGGCGCTGGGCGAAGGCCTGCCCGACCATGCGCGACCCGATCTGCGCTGGTCGCTGCGCATCTGCGGGACGCTGCTGCTGCTCTGGCTCGGTCCGGTGCTGGCGCTGTTCCTGACACTGGGCGATGAAGCGACCTTCTTCCGGATCGCCAGCTTCTTCAGCCAGATGGCGGTCGTGACCTTCGGCGGCGCCTATGCGGTGCTCGCCTATGTGGCGCAGCAGGCGGTGGAGGGCTTCGGCTGGCTGCGGCCCGGCGAGATGCTCGATGGTCTCGGCATGGCGGAAACCACGCCCGGACCGCTCATCATGGTGACGCAGTTCGTGGGCTTCCTGGCCGCCTATCGCGACGCGGGTGCGCTGACGCCGCTTCTGGCCGCGACACTGGGCGCGGTGCTGACGACATGGGTGACGTTCCTGCCCTGCTTCCTCTGGATTTTCGCGGGCGCCCCCTTTGTCGAGCGGCTGCGCGGCAACCGGGCGCTTTCGGCGGCACTCGGCGCGATCACCGCGGCGGTGGTCGGCGTCATCCTGAACCTCGCACTGTGGTTCGCGATCCATAGCCTGTTTCGGCAGGTACGACCTGTAACGATAGCGACGGGAACCATCGACCTGCCGGTCCTGTCCTCCATCGACCCGATTGCCGCCGCCCTGTCCGCCGCCGCGCTGGTTGCCGTGTTCCGGTTCCGGATGGGTGTGTTGCCGGTTTTAGCAGCCTGCGCTGTGGCCGGAGCGGCGATCCGGCTGGCAGTCTGAACTCCACGCCACATGGGATGGAGCGTGCGCTGGCACCCGGACGCGCTATCTTGTCGCGCCGTTTCAGGGATCGGCGGTCTTCGGCCTAACCGCCGATCCGCACCCCGATCCATAATGTGCGCGGTGTGCCGAGGTCGATCGACCCGCCCGCATTGCGCGTCACCACCCGCGCGTCGAAGATATTTTCGGCGCGGCCGATCAGGCTGACAGTTCGGCCGATGGGGAAGCGCGCGAAACCATCGACGGTGAGCGCGTCGGGCAGCGTATCGGTCTGCAGGTCGTCCTCATATTGACGTCCGACATAACGAACGGTCCCGGACAGCGAGAACACGTTTTCAACTGTCCACATCGCTGTCGCACTTGCCGAATGACGCGGCGACTGCGCGGGGGCAAGTCCGTCGAGCGCAGTGCCCGGCGCATCCACCTTGCTGTGGCTGTAGGCGTAGGATGCGCTGAGCGAGAGATGCGGGGTCAGAGCCGCGCTTGCCGTCAGTTCGATCCCGCGCGCAAGCACTGCGTCGACATTCTGCCGCTGTCGGGTGTTGGGTGCGACAGTCACGTTGGCGATGGCGTTGTCCAGCCGGTTGACGAAAAGGGTCGCCGCCAGATCCACGCCCTTCGCCGGATGAAGTTCCAGCCCGGCTTCCGCGCCTTTCAGCTTTTCGGGCTTGAGCGCCGCATTGGCCTGCGTCGTGATCGGGAAGACCACGAACGGACGGTAAAGCTCGTTCAGCGTCGGCAGGCGAAAGCCGCTATAGGCCGCGGCGCGAAGCGACAACGCCTCATTGACCCGATAAAGCGCGCCCGCCCGCCCGGAAAAGGCCCAGTCGGACCGGTCAGGGAAGTTGCTCGTGCTGGTCACGACGCCGGTCGGCCCCACGGACCTGAACGACGCATCGCTGATCGACCAGTGATCCGCCCGCGCGCCCGCCGTCAGCACCAGCCGCCCATCGAAGGCAGGGGGCGTCCAGTCATCCTCCACGAACAGGCCCGTGGTGACCTGCTTTCCTCCTGCGTGGCGCCGGGCGGTCAGCGGGTTGGCCGCGAGGTTCGCGTTATAGGCGTCCTCCATCATGTCGCCCTGGGCAAAGCGCGTGTCCGCCCCGATCCGCAGCACATGGTCCGCGCCGACAGGGGGGCGCAGTTCCAGCTTGCCGCCGATACCCGTGGACGGCGTATTGCGCTGATCCAGAGACTTGCGGAAGCTGGTGGCGGAAATGACGATGTTGGAGAAATTGCGCGCCTGAAGATAGGCAAGGGCGTCGACCTGCCACGGCCCGCGGCTGACAAGGCGGATGCTGGCATCCTGACCCTGGCTCATGCTGTCCGCGCCGCGAAAGCGCAGCGTCCGGCGATCCTCGAACAGCGTCGCGCGGAACTGGACTTCCGCACTGGCAGACAGCGGCGCGACGGCGCGCAGATTGGCCGACCAGCTTTCATAGGCGGCGGGCGTCGTTGCGCTCACCCGCTGGGATCGCGGCGTCGTCTGGAACCCGTCGCCGCGGTCCCAGCGTCCCGACAGGCTGGCATAGCCGTTGCCCAGATCCGGCGTGATGGACGCAGCTACTTCGGTGGCGTCCCGGCTACCGGTAAAGGCGCTGGCGGAGAAGGCGGGCAACGCGTCGCGCGTCGCGCTCGAAAGCTCGATCGTGCCTGCGACCGCGCCTGCTCCGAAGGGGCCGATCCCGCCGCCCCGCGTCACCCGCACCGATGACAGCCGGTCAGGCACGATGGCGCTGAACGGGATATAGCCGAAGAAGGGATCGGCCACCGGCACGCCGTCCAGGAGGACGAGCGTCCGGCTCGACGCGTTGCCGCCCAGCGCCCGCAGTGTTGCGCCCTGATTGGAGGGGTTGGACGAGCGGCTGTCCGACCGCCGGAACTGCTGGAACCCGGCCACATCGGCAAGGAGATTCTCGATCCGCCCCGGCGCATTGTCGACCAGCCGCGCCCGGTCGATCTCGACTGACCCATAAGCCGGAGCGCCCGGCGGCTGTCCAAGGCCGGTGCCGGTTACGATGATCGTGGGCGCGGGGCCGCCCGCATTGTCCTGCGCGTGAACGCTGCAGGGGGTTAGTAACGCAAGCGTAATCAAGGGCGCATGTTTCATGGCGCGGCCTTCTGCCTTCAAGGCGCGAGCTTGTCACTCCGTCCAAAGGATAAGCTGCATAATTTTCCCTGTCGGGACGGGAACCGCCACATTGTCCCCGCCGGTCCGCGCGGCTAGGGTTGCCCATGGCCGCTCCGCCTTCCCTCGACCGCCCCTCGCTGGTCCTCGCCGCGCTTTCCACCATTGTTGAATGGTATGATTTCACCCTGTTTCTCTATCTCGCGACAGTCATAGCGCGGCTCTTCTTCGTCGGGCACGATCCCGTGCTCGCGGCGCTGGCCGGCTTTGCCGTCGCCTATCTCATGCGACCGCTCGGTGCGATGGTGTTCGGTCATTTCGGTGACCGGCACGGACGCCGCACGACGCTGCTGGCGTCGATGACGCTGATGACGGCCGCGATGCTGGCGACGGCCCTGCTTCCGACCGCGGCGCAGATCGGTCCGTTGGCGGGCGTGCTGCTGATCCTCCTGCGCTGTATCATGGGTTTCGCCGTGGGCGGAGAATATACCGGCGTCGTCGCCTATATGCTGGAAGGCGCGCCGGTTCACAGGCGCGGCCTCGTCACCTCGCTGGCCGCCGCGACGAGCGAGGTGGGCGGTCTGCTGGCCGCCGGGATCAGCGCGCTGACCGTTTCGCTGCTGCCAGCGCCGGCGCTCGACAGTTGGGGGTGGCGGCTGCCTTTCCTTTTCGGCGCGCTGCTGGCCGGGCTGATCCTGATCGTGCGATCGTTCATGGCGGAATCACCCGCGTTCGAAGCGGCACGTGAAGCCGGGACCCTCTCCCGAAGACCGGTCGGCGAAGCGCTGGCGCACCATCGCGCCGGTATTATGCGTGGCTTCGTCATCTCCGCTTTGGGGTCGATCACCTATTATATCGGCATCACCTACCTGCCGGTGCATCTGGTGGCGCAGGGCGGCCTTTCCGAAGCACTCGCGTTACAGCTCGCTACCTTGGCCGCTGTCGCGGTGATCGTGGCGACCCCGTTCGCGGGCATCGCCGCCGACCGGTTCGGGCGGAGGCCGACCTTGGTCGTTCTGGCCATCCTTGCTGCGGCGCTGCCATATCCGGCGTTCAGACTGCTTGCTGGAGCGGATGCTCTCGCTGTCGTGGGGAGCGCGCTGGCGCTCGCCGCGCTGGCGGGAGGCGTTAGTGCCGTGGGCGCCGTCGCCACGGCTGAGCAATTCCCCGCGCGTGAACGCCTGAGCGGTCTCGCGCTGGGCGCTACGAGTGCAACAGCCCTGTTCGGCGGCCTGACGCCGTTGCTCGCCCAATGGGCCATCGGCCAAAGCGGCTCACCGGCGGCCCCCGGCATCATGATCGCGATTGTGGCGCTGGCCTGCCTTCCTGTGCTGTTTGCGCTTCCTGAGGGGCGGCTCGACGCTTGACGCGGCACGCCAGAGTGGTGGCTCGACGCGCGCGCCTTTTGCCCTTGCCTCATCCGCCTCCCCACGATAGGGAGCCGCCTTCCAGTGCGATGGAAAAGAAGCTGATTGAACCCGCTTCCAGCGAAAATCAGGTTCATGCGGAGCGGTGGCCGAGTGGTCGAAGGCGCTCGCCTGGAAAGTGAGTATACGTCAAAAGCGTATCGAGGGTTCGAATCCCTCCCGCTCCGCCAATTCACCATTTTGATCGCCGACAGCCTTCAACACCTTGAAGGGGAAGGATAATTCAGGGGTTCGAACACCCTCATTCCAGTCATAAACGACTGGGGTGTCCAAAGTCAGTTTTAGAACGATTCTCTTGTCCTCAAAGGTCCCATTCTTCCAAAGATTCCAAGGGTTTCCGATAAAATCAAAAGCGGTTCGAAAAGTCGCGTCGTAGTCTGGTAGAGCGGTCCCGCACTTCGCCGTTTTTTCCGCGATCACGAGTTTGTCGCGCTCCAGAATCTCAATCTCGCTCTCGTAGCGTTTGATGACCGTTGCGCTTTCAGAAGCCATGATACGGTCGAGCAGGCCAGCAATCTTTTTGTCCGCCGCAGCGGCTTGGATTCGAAGCGTGGCCTTCATCTCCTTCGCTTTGCCGCTCGCCTCATCCCAACGCTTCCGAAACAGCTTGGAGAATAGGTCGAAGAGCGCATCGCTTGGCTTGAGCTTCACAAGCAGCGACTCAAAAGCGTCCTCGACGATTTCACGCCGGACGGACTTGCCGAATTTCTCACAACCGCGATGGCGGCAGACATAGTATGGGAAACGCTTGCCGCTCCGCCCTGTACTGTAGTTGCTCGTCATCGGGTGATGGCAGCAGCCGCAGGTCACGACCCCGCGCATGGGGAAGTCGATGTGGACGTCGGCCCGCGCCGGGGCCATCGGCTTCCCGAACAAGCGTTCTTGGTTCTTCTCGAAGGTTTCGACAGAAATCAGTGCGGGGTGATGACCCTTGCGCGGTGACACGTCCCACTTCTTGCTCTGAATCAGTCCGCAGTAAAGCGGGTGTGTCAGGATGCGCTTGGCCTGTTGATTGGTAACATGCCCGTGGCGTGTTTTGGGGAACGCGGGATGCGCTTCAAGGAAGCGTTTGAATTCCGCCTGCGTACCCAAACGCCCGCTCGCGAAGGCCTCAAGACCCTCGGCGATGATCGAGGCAATCGGCTCTCGCCTTACCAGCACGCTCCCGCCCGCCGGGCTTTTCTCGTACACATAGCCGAGCGTTGGATTGTGGACGTAGAAACCCGACTGCATCCGCGCGCGCATCCGCGATGTCGCCTGCTGACCATTCTTCAACCGCTGATGCTGGGCGAGCGTGGCGGTCAAAGTTTCTAGAAAAACGCTGTCGGGGTCATCGTCGAAATCGTGGTTCGGCGATTCAATCGTTCCTCCGGCAAGGACGATCAGGTCTTTCAAATCGAAATGAGTACGCACTTCGCGCGCGAGACGGCTGGGGTCATCGACGATGACGACGATGCCCAGCTTGCGGTTCTTCCGCATGAACGCAATCATCTGATCGAAGCCGGGACGCTTGGCGAGCTTGCCCGACACGTCGTCCATGAAGACGGCAATCACTTCATGATTGCGATGGCCTGCATATTCCCGGCAACGAGTTTCCTGTGAGGCAAGACCATTACCCTCCCGGGCCTGCTTTTTGGTGCTAACCCGGCAATAAACAACAGCTTTTTGATCGGTTTTTCTCATGGCGCAAAATACCCCTTCGGGGTGTCGTCGATGTTGAGCGCGCCCTCCTCCCGGAGGTCAACAATTTCCGCATTCGCGGTCGCTGTCAGACTAGCATGGCGGCTATGCCCTTTGAAAGCATAGTTTGCCCGTGCAGAAAGGGACAATTGAAGCGGATGAAATCCAAAAGCCTGATCGACGAAAGATGTTGCTATCGAATCCAGATAGCGGATTATTTCGTCTTTTTCGGTATCCGGCAGATGAAGCTGGCTCATTGATGAGCGCAATTCTTCCATTTCGTCTGGCGTCAGAGGTTTCATCAAACCCGTCCCCGCCGCTACAGCGGCGCTCGATTGAGCATGGTCAGGTTGATCTACGAGCGCGTCATGGCGCTCGCGGGGGGATAATCGAAAGCCCCCTAGCCATTCCCCTAAATATTGGGCGTCCCTCACGCCCTTATCATTTTTGCCTTCGCTTCCGCTTTCAGCTTATTGTTACATCGTAACATCAAGGAAATGCAGGATGCAATTTTCCTGCGTGCTGCGACGCTTCATGCATCCGGCTGTATGCGATATAGTGCCAGCACGAATTCTATATGATCAGGAAGGGCCGTTACCGTCTGGCGCAGCGTCCACGCTTTTACCATCGAGCCATTGAGCTTGTCGTGCGGCACTGTTGCCTTATCGAGAATTTTCGAGGCTGGAATGCCAGTCCGCTCAATCTCGTGGCGAAGGGCGTAGAAATCCGCTCGACTGATCTTGCGATATCCGTCGCGTCGAGGTGATGGGTAATTCTCTCGCACTTCACGGGGCGACTTGTCAGGCTGGCCGGATAAATGACCGATGAGAAAATCCCAGTGATCGGCGCGCACCTTTCGGACGCTTCCACGGCGTAGCGCCACCAGAACGCCAAGCGTCAAACCTGCCGGAGCCGTATCATGCCTTGCAAGACCTTCGACGGATTGGCCTGATCGCGTCAGTTCATGCCTGAAGCGCACAACCATGTCGGATGTGACGTCGATACGATGCTCATCGCGCCCTCGCGGACCACTCTTGGATTTATGCGCTATTCCGTCCGGGCAATCCGTTGCCGATGGAAGAGCTGCCAACACGGCACAGACAAATTTCAGATGATCGACACGCGCCGAAGGTGATGCGCGCAACCATCCATTGACGGTTCGGGCATCAAGACCGGATGGCAGATCGCGCAGTCCCTTGAACAGCAGGCGCGCAGATAGCCCGGTGCGTTGAAATTCGGTTTTCAACGCCCTTCTGATGGGCTTCGTCAGGTCAATGGTGTCCGCATCGCTAGAATAGCTTTGCAGGGCAATCAGGTTTTCGACGGTCACGTGAAAGGATACATCGGGATAGATAAAATTTTAGATAAATTTGCCGCAAATTGTAGGTAAAAATAATAATGCCTTATTCATAACCCGCTATTCTGTGTCGCATGACAGTTACACCTGAACAGCAAGGCCGGAATAATAACAGAAGCGATGCTTCGGCTGCAAATTTGTTCGAAGGCGGCGCGCTTAGATTCATGGATCGCGTAGGCGATGCGATGACAAAGCGTTTCGACGAAATGTACTCGTCAGAGAATTTGCACAAGATGATGGATAAGGCGCTGGAAAATCTTCCGCCCGAAATCCGCGAAGGGTTAAGTCAGCTCTTCAACGCTTTGAGTGGCGCGCTCTCGGGCAACGATCCGGCGAAAAGCCAGGAATATGAAACCATCAAGGAAGTGTACGGCACGGGCGGAACCGATAATGAAGCCGTGCGCATGGCGTCCAATTTTGCTCAGCGCGATGACGCCCAGTTCGCAGCAGCCGTAACCATCGGCAACGGCAGCGGCGCGATCACGGAAGTGAACGGAATTCAGTATGTGAACGGCAAGCCGATCAACGACAGCGACGACGACGACGCTGAGGCTCTTCAGGAAATGGCCGACGAGATGGAGCGTCAACGCAAGTGGTCGGAAGAGACTCACCGCTTCGGCGACGTGGAGATGTCCGGCGAAGAGTGGGAAGAATTAAGCGAACAGCTCTCCGGGAACACGCCGTTGCGTAAGCGGATGATCGAAAGATTGATGGCGCAGGGACAATCCCAGAAACAAGCCGAAGAGACCGTCGATAAGGCGGCTGAAGTTTCGCACATCATGAATGTACCGGAATCCCAGCGCACCCCAGAGCAGCGACAGATTTTGACCGAGGCTGAGAAAAAGCCGGGCGTCGCACAGGTGATAAAATGGGGTGCTGAAGCCCGCAGTAATGAGGTCTCCAGAGACGAAAGTTATGCGCCTATGGAAGCTGACAGAAATGTTTCCGTTCGAAACAGGACCGACGCATTCGCCTCTGATATTGATCAGTCAGGTTCAGGAACGAAAATTTTGAATTCCAACGATGGCACAACGCGTACATTTGCCTCCGCACCAGATTTGACAGCGGTCTACACAAAGGCTGTAGCTGCAACCGAGCCGCTTGAGCGCGGCCCGCAGCAAATTGCAGCGGCGAGCGTTAAGCCGCCAGCGCCAGCCGCAAACATGAGTGGTTTGGACGTTTAATTCCCGCCGGGAGCGATACCGCGCACATCGAGGGAGGCCAAAGCGGTGCCGCGAGCGCGTTCAAGTCCGGCAGGCGTATAGTCCAGCGTACCCAGACGAACGAGTAATAGCGGTTCACCATCCGCCTTGCGGGCATAGATTGCACCGACGCGTGCAGGTACATTTCCGGTAAGCACCATTGGAAGACCGATGCGCTCAGTTCCGTCCTTTGCGCGGTGAACCGTATCAGCGACGACCATTGGGCGCGCTCCTACCTTTGCGTCCGCTCGCAGCATATCGTCGATCCTGCCCCCGAGAAGTGCCTGTTGTGGAATTTCCGACCGTGCGGCATCAAAGATGCGGACATTCGTCAGTTTGGCTGCGACGCACATGCTTGTTGAAGTCTGAGAGCGGGAACGGTCGCCTTCGAGCTGGTAGCCGACTGATCCATCGGCGTTTGAGGTCACGGCGTTCGCATATTCATCGACGGCTAGACCGCCATCTCTCTGAGCGTCGTTACGGAGTGAAAGGCGGTCGCCAATAATCATGGTGCGCTGGCCTTCGGCTTTCAGTGCGGCGTTCATTTCCGCCATCGGCAGACACTGCTTTGCGTCCATCGCCATCGCGGGCGCAGAACATGCCATAGCCGCAGCCATCGTTGCACCAAATGCTGAACGCAGAACCGTTGATCTTTTCATCTTAGCCTCGAAATATTGATCGTCCAATCACACCATCTGGCCCGTCAATTCTCGGCTTTGTCTGCTGGCTTGAGCCAGTCTCTAATCCCATCGTTTATGGGACTGGCGGCAACCGCCGCCTTCTCCGCCCCATGAAACGACCGCAAAGCCGCTTTTCCTTGGAAAAAGAGATACCACGTATCGAAATAGAAAAGAAGAAAATTCGATCCCATAAACGATGGCTCCCGAGACCAAGCCTGACCCCGTAAGCCATGACCGCCAGAGAGTTAACGCCCGCCGGGGCCGAACCCGGTCGCCTGATAGGCTATGCCCGTGTCAGCACCCAAGACCAGAACCCGGCTCTCCAGCATGACGCCCTGCTGGCGGCAGGGTGCCACGCCGTCTATGAGGACCGGATTTCCGGTGTTGATTTCCACTGAGAGTTGACCCGGGATTTTCATCGAGAAGTGACCCGGTTGGAAGGTATGTCCCGCTATGCGGGTGGTGGGTCAAGCGGGTTATTTTTCCTTTCGTGATTTGGGGTCCGCGGCGCTGGCCCTGAACCGAAAGCTGTCATTGCCGGTCTCGAGGATGTGACAGTGGTGGGTGAGCCGGTCCAGCAGAGCCGTTGTCATCTTGGCATCACCGAACACGCCAGCCCATTCGCTGAAGCTGAGGTTGGTGGTGATGACGACGCTGGTGCGCTCGTAAAGCTTGCTCAGCAGGTGGAACAGCAGCGCGCCGCCTGACGGGCTGAACGGCAAGTATCCGAGCTCGTCGAGGATGACGAGGTCGAGGCGCAGGAGCCGTTCGGACAGTTGGCCTGCCTTGTTCATGGCCTTTTCCTGTTCCAGCGCGTTGACCAGGTCGACGGTGGCGAAGAAGCGGACCTTCTTGCGGTGATGCTCGACCGCCTGGACGCCAAGTGCGGTGGCGACGTGCGTCTTGCCGGTGCCGGGGCCACCGATCAGGACGACGTTATGGGCGCCATCGATAAACTCGCCGCGATGCAACTGGCGGACCATGGCTTCGTTGACCTCGCTGGAAGCGAAGTCGAAGCCGGCCAGGTCCTTGTAGGCCGGGAACCGGGCCGCCTTGATCTGGTAGGCGATGGACCGAACCTCGCGCTCGGCCATCTCGGCCTTGAGCAACTGGGAGAGGATGGGGATGGCCGCATCGAAGGCGGGTGCCCCCTGCTCGATGAGGTCAGCGACGGCCTGGGCCATGCCGTACATCTTGAGGGAGCGCAGCATGACCATGACGGCGGCGCTGGCGGGATCATGACGCATGACGCAGATCCTTCCCGCGCAGCGTATCATAGCGCGCGACATTGGCCTTCGGCTCCCGGCGCAGGCTCAACGCCTGTGGGGTATCGATGGCGGCGATGCTGGTTGGCTTGCCGTCGAGCAGCCGGTGGAGGATGTTGAGGATATGGGTCTTGGTCGGCACGCCAGCTTCCAGCGCCAGTTCGACGGAACAGAGCACCGCCTGCTCATCATGTTGCAGGACCAGCGCGAGGATCTCCACCATCTCCCGGTCACCGCCGGGGCGCTTGAGCAGGAAGCCCTGCAACTGCCGGAAGGCCTCGGGCATCTCGGCAAAGGGCGCGCCGTTGCGCAGGGCGCCAGGCTTGCGCTGGATCACCGCCAGGTAATGCCGCCAGTCATAGATGGTCCGCCCTGGCTGGTCATGGGACCGCTCGATGATCCGGCCATGCTCGCACAGGACCTGGCCCTCGGCGGCGATGACGAGCCGGTCAGGGTAGACCCGCAGGCTCACCGGCCGGTTGGCGAAAGAGGCTGGCACGCTGTAGCGATTGCGCTCGAAGGAGACCAGGCAGGTCGGCGATACCCGCTTGGTGTGCTCGACGAAGCCATCGAAGGGCCGGCCCAGCGGCATCAGACTGGCGACCTCTTCGGCATGCACATCGGCGATGGTGCCGGGCAGGACGCCATGCTGGATCTGACCCCATTGCGCGATGCACTGCTCCTCGAGCCAGACGTTGAGCGCATCGATGTCGGGGAAGCTGGGCATGGGTTGCCACAGCCGGCGCCGTGCATCCTGCACGTTCTTCTCGACCTGTCCCTTCTCCCAACCGGAAGCCGGGTTACAGAACTCGGGCTCGAACAGGTAATGACTGGCCATCGCGGCAAAGCGCGCGTTGACCTGCCGAGCCTTGCCCGTGCCGATCCGATCAACCGCGGTCTTCATGTTGTCGAAAATCCCGCGCTGCGGCACGCCGCCCAGCACCCGGAAGGCCTGGGTCAGAGCGTCGAACAGCATCTCGTGAGTCTGGAGCAGATAAGCTCGGACGGTGAAGGCGCGGCTGTGTGACAGCTTGGTGTGCGCCACCTGCAGCTTGGTCTGCTTGCCGCCCAGCAAGGCCCAGTCCTCGCTCCAGTCGAACTGGAACGCCTCGCCCGGCGCAAAGACCAGCGGCACGAACGTGCCGCGACCACTGGTCTGCTGCTCGCGCTGACGATCGGCCTTCCAGGTCCGCACGAAGGCCGCAACGCGCCCGTATGAGCCGTTATAGCCCAGGACCACGAGATCGGCGTGCATCTGCTTCGCCGTGCGCCGCTGCTTGCGCGACTTGCCAGCCTCGATCCGCAGCCAGCCTGACAGCTTCTCCGCATACGGGTCCAGCTTGCTCGGCCGCTCGGGAACCTTGAACTGCGGCTCTACCGTGTCCGCCCGCAGGTACTTGCGGATCGTGTTGCGCGACAAACCAGTGCGCCGCTCGATCTCCCGGATCGGAACCTGCTGCCGGAAATGCCAGCGCCGGATTACACTCAATAACGCCATGTCGATCACTCCTGAATCCTCCGACCAATCAGCCAGAGGGAAGTCAAAACATGGGTCACTTCTCAGTGGAAACTTATGCCCCTCCCGGGTCAACTCTCAGTGGAAATCAACAGTCCTGGTACTACCAGGCATCTTGGCAAGGGAGACGCTGCGCTCTCCCGTTGCATCCCTCTGGCCATTGGCGCATCACCGGCATTGAGCCGGATGACACGCCATCGGGGAGACTTCCGCTCTCCCCAAACAGAGATGCTTTCGCCCCTCTTGCCCCATCGACCAAACGGGCGTGCCTGCCCCTTGGAACCCAACCGCCTCCGGCGCGGCAAGGAGCGTTCCTGCTCCCTTGACCCATGCCCATGGCGTGTGCCGCCCGTGGACCCTGCACGATGGTTTCGCCCATCGAGACGACCAATCCCGCGCCGATTGGATGGCGTCAGAGCATCCGTTCTCTGGACGGCAGTCGCAAAAATTGGGGACTATCGCCTAAGGTCACTAGCCTGCACATTCGGTTTTGGATAACAATTGAACAAAGCGCGAACCTGGAGGAAATTATGAGTTTCGAGCCTGGCGATGTAGTTCGACTAAAATCAGGCGGCCCTCTAATGACTGTCGAGCAGGTAGGCACGGCTGCAATGACCGGTGAGGACACCGTTTGGTGCGTCTGGTTTGAGAAGATCGGAAACCGCCAAGCCAGACAAGAGGCCACGTTCCGACCATCCTCTTTGGAAAAGCGGTCTCCGTCATATGGCGGTAGCTTCAGCGTTTCGAGGGCTTGAGCATGTTGCGCGCAGCCTTCTTCGGAATTGACCGGCATCGCGACCCATATGTGGGAGACCTCACCGGTGCCGCGCGTGACGCAACCGCACTTTGGGCGATCATGTCGGATTCCATCGATGGTCTCGATGCGCAACTCATCACCAACGAGGATGCCACGCTGGAGGCAATGCGCGCAGCGCTTGATGCAACCTTAGCATCAGCCGACGAAACGGACGTCGTGATCCTCGGCTTCGCAGGTCACGGGACGCCCGACCATCGGCTTGTTCTCCACGATACTGACGTAGATAATCTTCCTGGCACGACGTTCGGTATGGACGAATTGGCGCAACGATTTCGCGATACTAGGGCGCGCGCTGTTATCCTGTTGCTTGATTGCTGTTTCAGCGGCGGCGCGCCAGCCCGTGTCCTCGACGTTGGACTCGTGCCAAGAAATGCGATCGCCTTTCCCTTGGTTGATGTTGCCGGACAAGGCCGCATCCTTTTCGCAGCTTCGTCGGCTCAGCAGGAGGCGCTCGAAGATCCGCAAACCCGGCACGGTTTGTTCACCAAAGCCGTCATTGACACACTGCTCGCGGCGGATGCACCGCTCGGCGTTCTTGAGTTGGTTGATCGCGTCACTCGTCTAGTCGGAGCCAATGCCGGACGCTTTGGATACGAGCAATCGCCTACCATGTTCGGTCAGACCCAAGGCGACTTTATGCTACCGCCGGGCCGTGTGGGTGAACGCTATAGAGCAGCCTTCCCTGAGTACAATGCTCTTCAGACTACCGGTGATATCCGGGAATTGAGCCAAGTAGGCATTCCGCAAGAAGCAATTGACGCTTGGCATGAACGTTTCCCCGCTGGCTTGAATGCTTTGCAAATCGCCGCAGTCAACGAAAGAGGCGTGCTGGGCGGCAACTCGCTGATGGTTATTGCGCCTACAAGCGCAGGCAAAACCTTCGTGGGCGAACTGGCCGCGTTAAAGGCCATCGCAGATGGCAGAAAAGCTGTCTTCTTATTACCCTATAAAGCGCTCGTGAATGAGAAGTTTGAAGATTTTTCTGCACTCTATGGAGAGCGGCTTGGCCTACGGATCGCGCGATGCAGTGGCGATTGGCAAGATCAAGTAGGCGAAGTTCTGCGTGGTAAATACGACATCGCCTTCTTCACTTACGAGAAATTTTTGAGCCTTTCGGTTTCTTCGTCGCACATTCTTAATCAGATTGGCCTTGTAGTTCTTGATGAGGCGCAGTTCATCACTGAACCCGGCCGTGGCATGGTAGTAGAGCTTCTACTTACCAGCTTGGTTAGCGCGCGCCAGCGTGGCGTATGTCCGCAACTCATCACATTGAGTGCGGTTATTGGCCATGCCAACAGTTTTGATCGCTGGCTTGATTGCGCCCTGCTTCAAACCGACGAGCGACCTGTTCCCTTGGTTGAAGGAGTGATGGACCGCACCGGAGCATTCACCAAAATGGGGCCGAACGGTGCTGAAACGATTCAGATGATCGAACGCCATCGGGTTCAGCAACGTAGGACAAGGCCATCCTCACAAGACGTGATTGTTCCGCTCGTCCAGCACCTTGTGGAAGCGGGCGAAAAGGTCATTGTGTTCCGAAATGCGCGCGGTCCTGCAAGCGGCTGCGCCGAATATCTTGCCAACGAACTTGGCTTGGAACCCGCGTTGGATGTTCTGGACGCCTTACCAGAAGGCGATCCGTCTGCAATGTCGGACAGCCTACGCCGCGCCCTTGCGGGCGGAGTAGCCTTCCATAACGGCGACCTGACACGTGACGAACGCGTTGCCGTCGAGCGAGGTTTTCGTAGCCTGAACGGCAATATCAAGGTTCTTGTCGCGACCAGCACTGTTGCGGCTGGCGTCAACACTCCGGCCTCAACGGTCATCATCGCCGAGACAGATTTCCCAGGCCGCGAACGCATCCCCTATACAGTAGCGCAGTACAAGAACATGGCTGGGCGCGCGGGCCGACTAGGCTTTGAGGCTGAAGGAAAATCCATCCTGCTCGCCGAAACGCCGATGGAGCGGAACCAACTTTTTAGAAGATATGTCCAAGGCCAGCCGGAGGCGATTACGTCGTCTTTCAACCCCAATCAGCCAGGCACGTGGGTTATTCGCCTGCTTGCACAAGTTCGTGACGTTCCGCGTGAAGCGGTCATTGATCTTATCGCAAACACTTACGGCGGATATCTGGCCGCAATCCAAAATCCAGCTTGGCGCGATCATATGGCTGACTCGTTGGAGCGACTTCTGAACCGCATGATTGCGGACGGGCTAGTTGACGAAGAAGGCGATAGCCTCCGGCTCACAATGCTCGGACGGGCCTGCGGTGAATCGCCTCTAAGTCTGGAATCTGCAATGCGTTTAGTTGAGCTGCTGGGTCGCATCGACCCGACTGACGCATCGCTGGAAAACCTCTTGGTACTGGTCGAGTGTCTGCCGGAGCGCGACGAAGATTATACACCACAGAGCGGCAAGAATGGTGAGCCGCGCTGGCAACAAGAGGCTAGTGGGCGGTTCGGCTTCAACATTGGGCGCTCATTGGCCCATCGTGCAGAAAGCGATGTGGCATTCTATGCACGTTGCAAACGCGCCCTTATCGTGAGCGACTGGATAGCAGGCGAACCCACTACCGACATCGAGGCCCGATATTCGTCGAATGCGTTCTCGCGCGTGGGGCATGGCGACATCAGAGGATATGCGGATGGCTCGCGTTTTCTCTTAGATTCGGCATTACGTATTTCTGCCATCGTGCTTGGTCGGGCCGAGGATCAGGATGCGGCAGCCCTACTGATGACCAGGCTTGACCTTGGGCTTCCGGCTGACGCGCTTGCCATCTCTGCACTCGCATTTCCGCTGACACGTGGCGAAATTCTTGCGCTCTATCATGCTGGGCATCGCAACCAAGATGCCATCGCATTGCTCAATCCTGATCAGTTAACCGCGATCATTGGACGGCGCGGCGATGCGCTTCATCGAACGTTCCAACCAATTATAGCGGGCGCGGCGTGATAGAAAAAAATTGCGTGATTTTCTGCCATGGAAAAATAAAGCCAGCACTTGGATGATTGGCAGATAAAGGGAACATGATGTCTTTTGGTCTTGCACGGGAAAACACCGATCTCCTTTTTTGCAATGTAGATTGGTTTAGCGTCGAGCGTGGGCAGCAGGCCGCTCTTGAGAATGAGATTGACGCCTACCATGCTGAAAGGCTTCTCAATACGTCAGATGATGCTCTCATAGAGTATTTTAACTCTAAATATTCTATGGAAGTCCCAGAACTTCACACTGAAAATATCACCGCCGATCAAAGGGAAGTGAATATTGATGTCAGTCAGGATCATGGGCGATACATCCGCGATAGAAGCCGACCGTTCCATATCGCGGGGACCCAAATCGAAGTTGAAGTTCCATTTTCAGGGGATGGGCAGTTTTTTCGGGTCCAGCCTACAACGTTCTCTATGTCGCCGCCACGGGGACAGGTGCGCGGTAACAATCTGATACTTTCAATCCAAGGGACGAATCTTGCAGGCGAACAGGTCAGGAATCAAATCGATCGCACAATTGGCGAAATAGAAGCAAATCTTACGAACCTGCGAGCCTCCGCTTCCACGTTCAATGCCAGCATAGCTGGCCGTGTTCAGACACGTCTTTCAGGTCGAAAGGAAAAGTTACTTAGAGATCGAAACCTTGTTGCCAGTCTGGGTTTTGCGATGAAACCCCGCGACAATGCGGGTAGTACATACGCCAGCCCGCAAGTCCGGAAAAAGCTGCCACCTGTGCAGCCACCAGCCAGCAGTGCCCCCTACAAGCCGGAGCCAGCGCTGGCGGATGAGCAATACGAGAACATTCTGCAAATCATGTCAAACATGGTCCGCGTGATGGAATATAGCCCTTCCGCATTCGCTCATGCCGACGAGGAAGCAATACGCACTCACTTCCTGATGCAGCTCAATGGCCAGTATCAGGGACAGGCGACTGGCGAGACATTCAATTATGAGGGCAAAACCGATATCCTCATTAAGGACCAAGGCCGAAATATCTTTATCGCGGAATGTAAATTTTGGCGCGGTGAAAAGAATTATTCCGAAACGATAGACCAGCTTCTCGGCTACCTATCATGGCGCGACACGAAAGCGGCCGTCGTCGTCTTTAATCGCAACAAGGACTTTTCGGCGGTCTTAGCAAAGATAAAGGAGACTACCGAAGATCATCCCAATTGCAAGAAGCTCATTCGACAAAAGACGGAAACAAGCTGGCAATATCGTTTTACCCACCGCGACGATCCTAATCGCGAAATGGTCATTACGGTCATGGCGTTTGATGTTCCTCATGCTCATTAAGCAGAATGAACCATGAGCCGAAAAATGAACGATTTGGAGACCGATGACAGTCCCGCGCCAAAGGCTGGCGACCTCGTAAGTAATCTTGGCAATCCAATTCTCCTCAAGAACGTGAACATGGCTGGAGTAAGCGCGGAAGCGGCGCAAGGTGGCCAGAAAATCCAGATATGGACAAGGATGGCGCTTACCTCCGACCAAGACCTCTTCCAGAAGATCATCGCCAACATCGCTGGCGCTATTGAACATGCAGCCAACGCCGTTGGGGAATATCCAAGCTTGAGTCGGGCGCAGACCGTTTTCCTCGTGCTACGCCCTGATGACACTGGGGAGCTGTGGGTCGATAAAGCGGCGATGTGTACCTACAGCGCCCTCAAGCGGCCCGGTCCCATGGCGGCTGGCACGGTGCTTTTCGAGAATGATATCGCTGACATCACCGGGTTGTGGTTCCCGCTTGTAGAGGTTGGACCGAAAGACCGCATTCTTTGCATCATCCGCGAAGGATGGCGCTTCGCCTTGTATTTCGATTTCAATCCGGACGGGGACTTGGTGATTGAAGAGGCCAAGCGGGCGCTTGGCACGCTGTTCCGGCGCATGCGGTACGCCGACCTCTATGCGTCTCTAGCTCACGAGCCGACCTTCAAAAGCATGGTCGGAGTTGGCTGGTTCCCATTTCTTGAATTGGGTATCGCCGAAATCAGGACTCTTCTGGGCATGATCGAAGCGGAGTTCGCGCTGAATGAGGCGGAGCAAAATCTCATATCCGCGTTCGATGAGACCCGGCTGGAGCGAATGTTCTCGCGCTGGATGGAGCGGGCACACCTAAATGAACGGGAAGCGATCCTGCGACCAGCGATCAACGCATTCAAAAACTCCGAACCCGTCACCGTTATTAAAATCATCCTGAGCGAGATCGAGGGCGTGATGTCGGATGCCTATTATCAGGTGCATGGCGAAAGACCCTATCGTTCCAATAAGCTCCCCGATTTCATGATCGAACAGGCCGAGCTTCGAGCAGGCGGCAAGGACACCCTGTTTTTCCCGGTAGAATTTGGGAAGTATCTCAAGGATTACACCTATGCCGATTTCAAAAAAGACGATGTTGGAACAGCAGGGTCACGCCATGCTGTCAGCCATGGCAGAGTGGCAGGCAACGAATACACCATGGCCAGAGCATTGCAGGCATTGCTGACGCTCGATCAATTGGCTTTCTATATGTAGCGCCCCGCCTTCAATTATGGGACAAAACCGCGAGGAGCGCGCTCTGCGTTGGCAGGCCTATCTTCCTAATCAGTTCGGTAGACCATTCTCCCGGTTCTCTTCATGGGGTTTTCCGCGAACGCGCCGCCGTTCAAGGCCGCTCGCTTCCTTCGTGCAGCTCCGCGCCGCTGGTGGCTGCGCCAGCCTTTGATCGGCGACTTCGCCGTCCGCTCGTCCTTCTCCCCACGAACCGAGGGAATGGTCCTTCGGACGACATGAAGGAGGATATCATGACCGACATCAACCAGAACCGTCCCGGCAATCAACCGAGCCACAGGCTCTACACCGTCAACGGCGATGGCGAAAACGCCCGCTGGACCGACATAGGTGTCGCCTTTGAAATCCGCGACCGCAAGGGCTTCACGCTCTGCCTGAATGCCTTGCCATTGAATGGCCGCGTGGTGATGCGCATTGCCGATACCAAGGACGACAAAAAGGGGCGCGCATAGCGCCCCTTTCACCGTCATCGCGGAGACGGGCCGCGAATGGCGATTTCGGCACGGATCATCGCGAGATGCGATTGCGCCGATGCGACGTGCGATTGCGCAGCACTGAGGCCGAGGCTGGCCTGCTGGAAAAGAGCTGCGAGCTGCGCATCGGTTTTCTTCGCCAGATCGTCTTTGATCATTTTGAACATGGATTCCTCCTGTTGTTTGCGCCGCCCCCGATGGGCCGCGTTGACGAGGCAGGAATCTGTGCGGTGAATGAGGTGCATTGCCCGTAATCGAAATGGACATGGAGAAGGCTGAACAACGCCTTGCACCAAACCAGTTCATCGACACGGATACACGACATCAATGGAAAGGCCCAACGGGGCGGACAGACGTCAGGCCGGAAAACTTGGAAGACCAAGCGACTGGCAAACCGCAAGCGGCTTGCCTTTCTTGCCGCAGGCAATCGGGTAAAACTCAGATTGGATAGAAACATCCGGCGTTTCCCATTCGGGCCGCGCCCTATGCGCTTATTGCGCACCGAGCCTGTCGTCTCGGCCAGAAGGTGACGGTCGCTATCGCAAGAGCTTGGGGCCTTGCCCCTGGCGCACTTCGGAATGGCTTCCGCCCAGCTTCCTCCACTGCGTTCCGTGCAGCCGGTCCCCCGCGAAGCCACTCGCTCCGTTTGCACTCCCATTCTCGCCGAAGGGCAGAGGTTCATAAGCCAGCCGAGGCTCAGGAAACCTCAAGCCCGATGGGGAGATATAATGGGAGAAACCACACCAAGAATTTATGTCGCGTGCCTTGCCGCCTATAATAACGGCTATCTGCACGGCGAATGGATAAACGAGGAAGCAGACGCCTCAGAATGGCGGCAGTACCTTGATACCAGCCCTCAGCTTTCGCTTTTTTGAGCGAAAGCGAGTTTTCCAAACCGGAAAAACGCTAAGCTCCGCTTAGTGTATGGATAAAAACATAAACTTGCTTTTGGTTTGATAATCTGATAAAATCCTAAGTATGGCTTTGCGTTCTGACAGTAAATTAAACCGACTTCAGCAGGAACTCCCCGAAGGGCTTCTGGTGGATGCCGCATGGCTGGAAGCGCATGGCTATTCATCGGCGCTGCGAAGCCAGTATGTCAGCTCCGGCTGGCTCGATAATCCGGCGCGGCGCGTCTATCGCCGTTCGCGCGCGCCGCTCACATGGGAACAGGCGGTAACATCGCTTCAGACATTGCTAAAACTCCCGCTGACCGTTGGCGGTCGCACCGCGCTCGAACAGCAAGGCTATGCTCATTATCTGTCCGCCAGTTTGCGCGAAGTTCACCTCTACGGGCCGAAACGTCCGCCAACATGGCTGGACAGCCTTCCGCTCGACGTGAAATTTCATTGGCATAACAGCCTGCGGCTCTTTCCCGGCGACGATCAATCAGGAGCGCCAAGCCCCGTCATGCTGAGCGGCGGCGGATTGATATCATTTTCAATCCGCTATTCGAGCAAGGAACGCGCCGTTCTCGAATTGCTCGACGAATTGCCTGACCATGAAAGTTTCCATCAGGTAGATGCACTGATGGAAGGGATGAGCGATTTGAGTCCGCGCCGCCTGCAAACGCTTCTTGAGGCGTGCGCCAGCGTGAAGGTGAAGCGGCTCTTTCTCTTTTTTGCCGACCGCCATAATCATGCATGGCGTAGCCGTCTCGATATGACCCGCATCGATCTTGGATCAGGCAAGCGCGTTCTCGTCAAAGGCGGCAAGCTCGACCCGCATTATCACATCACCGTGCCATCCGATCTGGGAGGTCATTGACCGTCATGGCTTTCCTCGACGCTTATCGGCAGCAGGTAGCACTTCTCATCCGCGTCATTCCTTTCGTGGCGAAGGAGGAAGTTTTCGCACTCAAGGGCGGCACGGCGATCAATCTGTTCGTGCGCGACATGCCGCGCCTTTCGGTGGACATCGACCTAACCTACCTTCCGGTCGAAGACCGCAAATCCTCGCTTGCCGCAATTGACGCTGCCATGCTGCGGATCAAAGACAGGATCGAACGGGCAATACTGGGCGCAAAGGTCAATGCCTCACGCTCGGCGGATGAAAATATCATCACCAAACTGGTCGTTCGTGCAGCCGATGTGCAGATCAAAATCGAGGTGACGCCCGTGCTGCGCGGCACGGTCTATGATCCTGTCATGACCGCCGTAGTGCCCACCGTTGAAGACGATTTTGGTTTCGCCGAGATTTCGGTTGTGTCGTTTGCAGACCTCTATGCAGGCAAGATCGTGGCTGCGTTCGACCGCCAGCATCCGCGCGATCTTTTCGATGTGCGTGACCTGCTGGCGCATGAGGGCATCAATGATGAGCTGCGCCGGGCCTTTCTTGTCTATCTCATCAGCCACAACCGCCCGATGGCGGAAGTTCTGGCCCCGACGCGCAAGCCTCTTGAAGAGGAATTCCTGCGCGGCTTTGACGGCATGACGCAGGAGCCGGTTGCACTTGCCGACCTTAAAGCCGCACGAGAAGAAATCATCGACGCGATGGTTGCGGACATGCCCGATGAGCATCGGCGTTTTCTCGTCGGTTTCAAACGCGGCGAGCCGGATTGGAGCCTTCTCGGAATCCCGGAAGCGCAGAACCTGCCCGCCGTGCTGTGGAAACAGCGCAATCTGGACAAGCTTCCCGCTGCCAAACGGCGCGAGTTGGTAGATGCCCTTGAGCGCGTGCTGTTTTCGTGAGCGACCAATTTGACTTATCTTTACTTCAAGCCGTGAGCGATTGGCAGCGCGGCGGCGATGCCAAGCAAAATATTCGTCGTGGCCAAACGCTGAAAGAAGCCTGCGCGCACCTTCCTGTACGTTTTCGTACTTCTGCGTTGTGCTGCTTTCGGCAAATCGCTCTGCCGAAAGGCGGCGTATGGAACCTCATCGGTGAGGATCGCCTCTCCGAGAAAATTTCATCGTGGACAATCGATATCGAGGTCGCAAAGAATTTTAAAAATGGAGTGCCCCCTGAAGGACAAGGTTATCAAGGTGTAATCCTCTGCATTTCTCCACCTTCTGGAAGCGTAATTGTCAATCTTCGAGAACTCTATGGCGACGCATATTTTCGGGATGCTATGGAGAAAAATAGAGATGCAATTGTCGGTTATCATGACGGAGCGGGCCGATATGGCGGGAAGCAAAATGAAATTATTCTTGAAATAGCAGCCATCACGCAGGAAGATATTTATTCCATGGGTGGGCATTCAAGCTCTTTCGAGCAGCTTGTGAACGAAGCTGCGACAGAAATTTATGGGCCTAATGCGACGTTCCAACAACGCGAGGCGCTACTGCTTAAAGTCAGCCATATTCGATCCGAAGCAGGGCCTAACTGGTTGAGCACCGAGGCGACACAGCGTGTCCTTTCTCGCATGAAGCCTCATGCCGAACGGTTGGGAGACATTAAGCAGCGTCAGGAAAAAACGTAATCGTTACAGCGGGTACAGTCTCATCCCAGCTCAGGGCCGCGCGGCTGCTGGCTTCTCGCGCGTCCACGATCCGCACCGTCCGGCTGATAATCGCCGCGCACCATCCCGCGGTATTGAGCGGCATCGCGGTAAAGGTCCAGAATCTGCGCGGCGTGAAGTCCGCGCACCTGACTGATTTGCTGCTGAAGGTTCTGGCGGTCCTTCATCTGGGCAGTGACAAGATCATGCCGCTGCGCCCTGTCACGTTGCACACCGAAAAAGGCTTCCATCTCGTTCCGCTTCCGCGTTTTGAAGTACCGCCCCGTCATAATGTCCCACACGCCAGCAACCCCTTTGCGGACACGCGCCGAGCGCGCCAGCTGTTCCGCGATATTCCGCTCGCGCTGTTTATCGGCGAGGATTTTGCGTTCTTGGCTGTGCTGCTGTTTCATGTCCTGCTTGCGCTCATTGAGCGGCTTCATCGCATTATGAGCGATGCGCTTGGCTTCCGAGATATAGCGCGACAGGCGCGGCGCGACGGTTTCACCGATTTCGCGCACGGCATCGGCAACACCGCGAAGCTGTTTCGGATCGCCAAGGCGCGCGCGCACATCTTTTGATTTTTCGCCCGTGACACGGGCAATGGCGAACACGCGCCCGTCAATAGTGACGGCGACATGGTTTTTCCGCCCGCCCTGTGCCAGAAACATGCCGCGCTCTTCCAGCGCACGAGCAAAGGCCGGGCCGTTAACGTCTGATTTCCAGCATTCCATGATGGCGGCTTTCACCTCGCGCGGGTCGAGGTCTTTGCGTTTCGATTCCTGCCACTGGTCCAGCGTGAAATTACGCGGATCGCGCAGACGCGCATCACGGAAACCATCCGGCATCTGCCAGCCAAGTTCGAGGTAAAGCTGTTTGGACACGTCGCGCAGCCGCATCTTGAAATACGGCATCGGGATCGCGGTCATTTTTTCGCTGTCGATGCGCGACCATACCGCATGGGCATGGCGGCGACCTTCCTTCTCATGGAAAACGATCATGCGCGGCTGACCGGAAAGGCCGAGGCGCTGTTCGATCAGATTGCACGCCTGTTCGAATGTTTCGACATGCACCGCCTCACCCGCAGGCGGATTGAGCGACACGGAAAAGAGGTGTTGCCGGCATTTCGTGCCGAGCGACAGCGCATAGGATTCCTTCATAGCGCCCATGAGGTTGTCAGAAATGAAGCCACTGACTTCATGCACCTCGATAAGCTCATTCTGTTCGCCGTTCAGGAGATGCCGTCCAAGCTGCATCGCGCCGCCGCGCTTGGATGCCTGAATAATCATGGCTCTATCTCCAGATTGAGGGCTTCAATCAGCAGGCGGCGTATCTCGTGAACGGCAGTCGCGGCTTCGTTCAGCGCCGCTTCCGTGTCGGGCGTGACAGACAGACTTCCCGTGTTGGCGGCTTTGGCGAGCTGGTTTAGGTTCGAGGAAAGACGGGATTGCCCCAGCATTCCCATCAATTGGGCCAGAGCCTTTTCATCAGCCACGGGCTTGCGTGGACGGCGGCGGCGCTCCGCCAGTCCTAAATCATCCTCCCCGAACAGACGGGAATGGATATAGGCCGCAAGCGACATCTTGCCCGCCTCGGCTTCCAGCCGGGCACGCTGCTCGAATGTCAGGCGAAGCGAAAACGGGGCCGGGCGTTTTGCCATCCCGCCCCCGCTCAACCAGTTTTGCGCCTCCGCACGGCAGCCGGACGGCTGACGCACGGCGCGTCTCCATCCTTGCCTTCATTCTCGTTGCTGGGTTGTCCGCGACCGAGGCTGGAACGACGAAGCACGTCATTCCATTCCTTCAGGATTTCGGTAAGATGGTTCGAACCTGCTCCCAGCAGGTCCGCCACTGAGTCTGAAGATATCGCCCTGACGCACCAATTGCGCTCAGAAGCCCGCAAATTTGCGCCATTGCGTTTCGATTTCCACGGTGGAGAATCGATTCCAGACCGTGAATGCGTACTTTCCCCGTACCTTTCTCCGCAGGCCATGGGCGCAGTACGGTTTACCTTTTCAGCCCTGCGGTTCCCATTTATCCTGAACGCGAGAAATCATCCGCGCTTCAGATGCGCTGCATCCGGGAGAAAATGGCTCTATTCTGCGGCTTCCGGCTCCGGCCTGCGAGACGTTTCCCGATTTTAAATGGGAATCCTGCGGTCCATCAATAATGGAATTGCGGGACTGCCGATGGGAAAAGATGGCGCCCAGACCGCAAAATCCGGGCGATCCCGCGTTAACTTTTGCGCGCTAGCGGAAGAGCGCAGTTAACGGAGGACGCCATGGCACCGAATTCACCTCATTATCAGTTCGATCCTTCCAGCATCGGCTGGCTGCATCGCAAAGTGGCGCTACAGCGACAGGGGAGGGAAAGCGGCGTTTTCGTAACGGCGGCCGATCTGAAGCGTATCGCAGAAGCCGACCCTTCGGTCTTTACCGACCCGGTCTTTCAGGAGCAGATACGCCTTGCGCTCGAAGACCGCCTGCCGACCCGGACTGGACGGCTTCCGGCCGATCCCGTCCTGTGGTTCAGGACGCTCATGGCCGACATTCTCATCGAAGACCTGGCCGAGGAAATCCGCGCAGAGCGCAGGGCCGGTGGCCGCAAGCGCCTGAGAGGCGATTGGGAACCCCGCGTCGAGGCAGCCGAAAAAATATCCGCAGATCTTTGCATGCACATGACCGGCCGTTCGCTCCTCAACAGGATATCCGCACAGAAACGGGGATGATTTATAATGATGTCGGCATTTCCGATGTGCTGACATGTGAGCCCTCCATCGACATGGAGGTGACGATATGAATGAAACGGCCAGGTGCGGCGCACGGCAGCTCGAGGAGCGCGCCGTCGCGCTGCTCAAGCCGCATGCGCGCAATGCCCGCACCCACTCTCCCGCGCAGCTCAGGAAGCTCGAGGCAAGCATAAGGCGCTTTGGCTTCGTGAACCCGGTACTGATCGACGATGAGGACCAGATCCTTGCCGGCCACGGTCGTGTCGCTGCTGCAGAGGCTCTCGGCATGGCGAGCGTCCCGGTGGTACGCATCTCCGGGATGACGCAGGCCGAGCGCAGAGCCTATATCATTGCCGACAACCGGCTGGCGGAACTTGCAGGCTGGGACGAGGAACTGCTTCGGCTCGAACTTGCCGCGATCGAGGATCTCGATTTCGGGTTCGATCTGGAACTGACAGGCTTTGCAACGGCGGAGATCGAAAAGCTGCTCGGCAGCGCCGCGACCGCTGCAGCGGAAAGCCCCGTGCCAGAGCCTGTCACCGATGCTCCCGCAGTCTCGATGCCAGGCATATTGTGGCAGATGGGAAGACATCGGCTGATCTGCGGCGATGCACGGGACTATGGGGTGGTGGACCGGCTGATGGCCGGCGAGCAGGCGCAGATGATCTTCACCGATCCGCCCTACAATGTCCGCGTCGACAACATAGGCGGTCTGGGCAGGGTCAGGCATGCCGAGTTCGCCATGGCTTCGGGAGAAATGAGCGAGGCGGAGTTCGAGGCGTTTCTGAGAGGGGTGCTCGGCAATCTGGCGCGGGCCAGCGCGGATGGTTCGATCCACTTTGTCTGCATGGACTGGCGACACATGCGCGAACTGCAGGCAGCAGGTGAAGCGGTTTACGACGAGCTCAAGAACCTGATTGTCTGGAACAAGGACAATGGGGGGATGGGCAGCTTCTACCGCTCGAAGCACGAACTGATCTACGCGTTCAAGAAGGGCAGGGCACCGCACATCAACAACTTCGAACTGGGACAGCACGGCCGCTACAGAACAAATGTATGGGATTATCCCGGAATCAGTTCGCTCTCGGCCACCCGCGCATCGGAACTGGCGATGCACCCGACAGTGAAGCCTGTGGCGCTGGTGGCAGATGCGATCAGGGACTGCTCGAAGCGCAACGGGATCGTTCTCGATGCCTTTTCCGGCTCGGGCACGACGATCGTGGCGGCGCAGGAGACCGGCCGCCGTGGCTACGCGGTGGAAATAGAACCCCGCTACGTCGATGTGGCCGTGCGCCGGTGGCAGGAGGCGACCGGTGGGGAAGCGATCGATGAGGTGACCGGCATGACCTTTGCCGAACTGGAAAGGAGCTGAGGGAAGCGGAAGGCCCGGCGCCGGTGGCGCCGGGCCGGATCGCCAGCCGCCATCACGGAAAGGGTCGGCATTTTCCATGATGTCGAGGGAACCCGGTCCTGTGCCAGGCGGCATCCTCCAACAGCGCGGAGGCACGATTGAGCGATTACGAGGTTGGCTACCGCAAGCCCCCCCGATCCGGACGGATCAGACCTGGCGAGGTACGCAACCCCTTCGGCCGGGCAGGCCGGAAGCCCGGAGCGATTTCTGCGCCGGGGCTGGACGAAGCAGGGCTGCTCGAACGCATCGCAGGCGAGCCGGTATCGATCGATGGCCGTGTCATGACGCGGCGGGAGGCCTCGGTCCGGACCCGGTATATGAGCGCGCTCAAGGGCAAGGGTTCGGCCATCCGGTATATCGATCGGCTGAGCGCAGACGCCGGGGCGGAGGCGAACGGTGGGCGCGTGCTGCATCTTCCGTGCGACGATTTCGAGAAGTGGAACACCGAAGACGCGATGAGGCAGAAGGATGCCCGACTGAAGCAGGAACGGCGTAACATGAGGCGGCGCAGGCGACGCGCCGGTGCAAAGCAGGACGCCGGTGCCATGCCTGCCCTGAAGTCAGAGCGCGAAATATTTCTCGATATTGAAGAAGAAGCGTTAGAGCGGGAGGGAAAGCAGATCAGTATGCGCGAGCTGCGGCTGCGGATGTTTGTGGCGCACGCGGCGAAAGGCAATCAGGCGGCGCAGGCCGCTATCGCCCGGATCGAAGCGGCTGCCAGAATGCCGGAAGGCAGAAGGCCAGGCTATCTCGTTGTCCCGGAAACGCCGACGCTGGAAATATGGGCTGTGGCTGCGGCGAAGCAGCAGGCGCGATATCGTACGCAGTCGGTCTGCGACGAGGATTTTCCGGAATCCGGACCGTGATGCCGGGCCGTGCTACCGTGCGGCCCCTGTCCGATCGTCGATACCGCATGCAGCCAGTCCTGCGCGGAACGAGGCGTCGAGCGGATAGGGGTGCAGGCCTTTTGCGGTGATCTGGCCGGTCAGGACCATACTCTCCTGAGGCATGCCATATACCGACGCTGCAGCCGCCTGCCGGAACTGGAGCGTGTGACCGGCGCGCATCTTATCGAGCATTGCCCGGGCGGCCTCGCCGCTGGCGAGCGTTGCGGTTGCGGTCATGGCCCGGCTCATCCGCAGGGCCTGCGCGGTCACGCCGGCAACCGTATCCGCAGGCATGTCCGGCCGATCGCCGACCGGATTGTCGGCCGCCCTGAGCTCGCGATAGGGGAGGGCATCGACCCGCCAGAGAATGTCGCCGCTCGGCAGGCGGATGCGCCCGCCGCTGCCGACGCCCACCAGCAGGCCGAACTGCGAGTTCATCTCGACCATCGGATAGAGCCCGCCCGAGCGGGTGAAGGACAGGCCGGCCGCACGGTCGTGGACGGCGACCACGCAGCTCGAGCGGCCGGTAATGGGGTCGGCGGTGCGCTCGACCTGCCAGACCGGCCCTGACTTTGCCTGAACTCCGCCTGCGGCCAGAAACGCAAGCGCAAGGGCGATCGCCTGACGGCCCGTCATGCCCGAACCTCGCCGACAAGATGATCGACAAGCGCTGCCACGTCCGGCAGGCGGCTGAAGCGCGACAGCGGCAGCGACCGCAGGCCGGGCCGGATCGCCTTGACGCCATCGGCACTGGCGCGGCTGTGCCGCACGGCTCTGGTGCCCAGGTCTGGCAGCGGCTCGCCGGGGGCAGCGCCAAACCAGCGATATTCGGTAAAGCAGCGCATGGCAGGATCGAAGGGTGTCCAGATGACGCAGCCTGAAGGCTTTGCGGCGAGCCGGACGTTGACCGGCACCTCTCTCGTGCTGCCACCTGCAACGGAGCTTTTGAGCTGGATGTGGCGCATGAGTGCGCCCACCTCGACGACCATATCATAGCCATCGCGATCTGCGTCCGAATACAGGTAGCTGAAGTCGATGCCGCGCGACAGGAGCTCGATGCCAAGCTCGCCCAGCAGCCTGTGGCGGAATACCGTCTCGCGCAGCGACGACTGGTGGGTCAGGTGCCCGGCCCGCGCGGAAACGGGCAGGCCATCGTCAGGGGCAGCAGCAGTGGCAATCATCGACACATCTCCCAGAATGGGCGACGGCCTGATCCCGATGACTTCCCCGTCGCGCCTATGTCCTCTCGGAGCGACGGCCGAAGCCGGATGTTCGAAACCTGCTATGCACAGGCGCATGCGCCTTTACCGTTGCCGGCTGGACATGCGCGCATGCCACCCGGCCCCGAATAATCCGTGACCGAGTATGCATAGTGAGGTTTCGACGCCCCGCCTCCCGGCTTTCACGGGAGGCACCTGCACATTGCTCGACTGGCGTGCGCAGGCAAGTGGAATGTGGCGCTGGAAGGCAGATTGCGGGCTGGACGCCATCACAGGGCCGGCGGGGACCGGATCTCCCGTCATGGTGACTATTATCCAGCAACCAGCGGAGCAGCGCGCAAAGGCCAGCGAGATCGGCCGGCACAGGGGCTTACGGCAAGCTCTGGGACTTTGTGCTCGCTCCGGTTTGGAGCGGCACAAAGTTGCTAACAGACATTCAGTGCGCGAGCCGCCACGTCCGCTTAGCGCCCTAGTTTCAGCCGTTCGGTTGATTGTCGGCCGATTCCAAAAGCCGCTGTTCGTTCATCAAATTGGGCAGGGTTGGGTGAGGATCTGAGTTTTACGGTTTGGACCTCGTTTTAATCTCGCGTGGTCGGATTGTGATACGGTTAACGATGCTTTCGACCAGCTCCGCCGATCCGCACAGAATTTCAGAATAATCTTGTAAAACGCAAAAATTCATATATAAATTCCCTCAACGTGGGGAATTCACTATGATTGATATTCGGCAGGCAATTTTGGAAACGCTTCCCAAGGATCTGTTGTTGGACCTTGAAGACCGGCTGCGTGCCGAAGCGCTGACAGCTTTTGAGGTCGTTCGCCGCGAACTTCCGTTGAATGCTAAGCGCAGCCGCGAGGCGGAAGGACAGATCAGATTTCGTCTTCAAGAGCAGGGTTATGAGGAAGTGGTTCAGCGCCACGGTGGTCAGTTGCTGATCGATGGCGTAATGCTCGGCACCGACCTCAAGGTGTTCCAACCTTTTGCGCGGTTTGTAGGACCGAACTTGGGTGTGGTGCTAGGGTTTGCGGCGATGCCAGAACCGCGCAAGATGCCAGCAAAGAATCAGTCGCGCGCGGCAGGCGTGTGCCTTAACGTGCATCTGCAGCCAAGCATGTTCGAGGATGAACACAGCCCAAAGGCTACGGATATATTCGCGCTCTTCCTTACCGCTCGTGACCGGCAGCGGGCCGGAATGATCGAAGAGATCGCAATCGGCGTGATCGGTTCGTCGTATAAGGACTTTTTATTTTACGAATCTCTCGACGCCTTTATGACAGGCTATGCGGCGACGCCCGTCGTCCCCGAGGGACCGGAAGATGGTACGGCAACCGTAAAGCTGCGCAAAACCAGAAAACTGTTCGTACCGCCGGAAGCGCAGCCCGACCCGGAAGTCGGCGACGGGTCGCCCCAGTAAGTTTGCGTTGATCGTTTCGATTTAGCGGACGCTCCGTGCCCCCGGGTACGGAGCCATAGGGATTCAAACAGATGCGCATAGGTACTCCTGGGTTCATGCCCACTCGACTTCTAGAGGCACGCAATGCCCGCCGGATTGCGACAAAGTCCGCGCTTGCGCGCCGTCTCGGCATCAGCCCCACCACCGTGTCGCGCTGGGAGGATGAGTCGTCGGACCAGTCCCCCGACCATACAACCTTGGTTCGACTAGCGGATGAATTACAGGTCCGCCCTGAGTTTTTCCTCCGCCCTCCGTTCCATAGCGATCGGCCAACCTTCCTGCGCTCGCTCGCCAGTACGTTGGTGCGCGACCTCGATTACCAGAAGGCGCAGATGCGTTGGCTGCAGGAGATCAGCTTCGTCCTTGGCCATTATGTCGACCTCCCCGAACTCGACATCCCGGACGTGTTGGAGGGGGGGAGCTACAGCCAGCTACGTGAAGATGATATAGAGCGCATTGCCCTACGTCTCCGCCAGCATTGGAATATGGGCGAAGGGCCGTGCGGCGATGTTGTAGCGCTCATGGAGCGCATTGGTATTGTCGTCGCGGCGATTCCCATGAACACAACCAAGCTCGACGGCCTATGCAGTTGGTCGCCTGTGGATGGCCGTCCCCATGTGCTACTCGCGACGGACAAGATGTGTTTCACGCGGCGGCAAATGGATGCCGCCCATGAATTGGCCCATGCCGTGCTGCATCAGGCGGTTCCAGAGGAAGAGTTCCAAGCGAACTTGCGCATGATCGAACAGCAGGCATTCCGCTTGGGCAGTGCCCTTCTGATGCCTTCGACTACCTATCCGCATGAGGTCCGTCATCCCTCGCTTGCGATGTTCACGAGCTTGAAGGAGCGCTGGCGAGTCTCGATCAAGGCGCAGATCAAACGTCTGTCTGACCTTGGTATCCTCCCAGACGACTATGCGCGCCAACTCTACAAATTATATTCGGCCAAAGGCTGGTCAAAGGGCGAGCCGCTCGATCAGCACTGGCCGGTGCCGGCGCCACGGGCATTGCGCGATAGCTTAAACCTGATTGTTGAAAATGGGGTTCGCAGCAAAGCTGACCTGCTTGCTACCGAGTTCACCGTCTGGGCCAGCGACATCGAACGGCTATGCGCGCTTCCCCAGGGGTGGTTTGAGCGGGATGCCGCAGAAGTTGTATCGCTCAAGACGCGTGACGATGCGACGCATACGCTAGGTTCAAGCGGGGCGGAGGTCATTCAGTTCCCAACCCGACAACCACGCCGCTAGAGCACCATTGCGACTAAAGGAGTTTGGGTGAACATGGCGACGGCGTTCTGATCGTGGCAGAGTGATTGGTCAGCACGAGAAACGCGCGACCTTATCCGTGATGCCCTGATTGGGGCCATTGAGAGGATCGCGGCTAAATTTGAAGAAGCCGATCGGCCGGAGATCGATTATGATAGCCGGACGTCAGCGCCTCACTGAAAGCTAGGCTAGTAAAACCATGCCGCTAGCGGCAGTATCTGGATCCCCCGGGTGTGGTTTATCGAAGCCGGACCTTCATCATCATCAATAGCTGCGATCCTATTGCTGCAGCAAGTCCAGCGCCTCACGCCGCCCAGCATGGGCGCGCAGCGCAACCTTGGTGCGTTCCGAAAGTTCGCCTTTCCCGCACGCCGCAGCGAGGATAAGCTCATGTCCGAGGTCGCAGACATGCCCAGCCGGGTTTTCTACGATATCGCTAATCAGGCCCTGGCGCACCTCTTCGGCGTCCCGACCCGCATAAACGAGTTCGTCTGGCGCCGCGGCTCGTAGAAACGCGGCGCGCACGATCGAGTCCGTATAGGTGTCTAGCAGATAGTCGGTTGCCTTGAGCACCGTCGATAGCGGATGCCGCCGCGGGCCTAGAAGTGGCAGGTCCGGCTCCAAGACCGTTCGCATGGTCTGACACGCGGACGCGACCGATGCAAACACGGCGGCCTGGCTGGCGTCAGGTGGCGCGAAGATCGATCCCTGCTGGAGTTGCAGCGGTGGCGCAAAACCGTCCTGCAACAAGGCATCGTGGATCAGGCCGCTATCCTTTGCGGCGACAAGCCGTTGCCGCCGGGCGGCGAAGAAAGCCGGAAGCGTGATGCCGCGATCGACCAGATCGTCATATTGCAACAGTTCGGCGCACCACGGGCAGCCTCGTTCTTGCCAGTTGGGCAAGCATAGCTCGTATGTCGCATCGACCGTGTTGCGGGCATGGAGGACCGCATCCTCCGGGCTGCGCCATCCCAACATCGATTTGGCGTTGCGCCACCGGGCCAGATCGGCCGGTCGGGCAATCGCGACGTGATAGTGCAACCGCGCCTTACAACCCATGGCGCGCAGCCGGCCCTGATAAGCCGACATCCGCGTTCCGGTGATGAACGCATCATCGAGAACCAGTAATGCTTCATCGGAACCTAGGCCCAATATCGCCTTCCGCAGTGCGAGATTCGGTTCGCGATCAGGGCCTTCCTCGTCCAGCGCCAGCGTTGAATGCTCATAATGTTCTACCGCCCCATCGCCGCTGAGAATAGATGCAGCGAGTTGGCCAAGTTCCCGGGCTGCGGCGTGCAGCGGGGTGACCACCACCGAAGGGCGTGGCTCAAGCGCGCGTAGCTGCTCGGCGAACCGCGCTCGAAATGGCGCAGACCGCGCCAACATCTCGGTATCGATGTGAATGGCATTATGCCGCGTCGGGCCATCCGTCCGGTGATCCCGGTGCAAGGAAACCAAGCCCGCCTCGGGGAACGTTTCGATGAACGCTTTTGCCGCTTCCGAATGGCGAATGCGGACCACACGTTCGACGTCATTGTGGGTGAGTGGAAAATAGGATCGTGGATCAACCTCGACAATCGTTCGCCCACCTTCCTCGCCTTGCTCAAGCGGCTGGAACTCGGGCATTCCGGAAATATCGCTGAGCGAAGCCAGACCAAGATCCGCGCCCATCTGAAATATCGCGACGTAGGAAAGGACGAGCGGAAAGTCACTCATTTCGACCAGATCGTTTAGAACCCCGATCAGCGATCCGGAATGGGTTGCACTCAGGATACATGCAACCTTTGCAGGGTTTGCGGCCGCTTCCCCATCGGTGCTCGCATCAAGTTCGGCGGATAGCCGGTCCAGTGCCTCGGCGGCGACTGCCATGCGCTCGGTCGATCCGTCCTGATATTCGCTGAGCATTTCGACCGGCAACGGCGCAGTCCCCCGGGAATCGCCGACCAGTCCGGCTAGATCGAATGCGATCGATGAGATCGACCAAGTATCAACCAATATCGCGGTGCAATCGTGCATATACGGCAGCAGCCAAAAGCATACCGCGTCAATTGCGTGGCGCGAGAACTGGATATTACCGACGCGCAGGAAAGCACGCGCCAAACGCTGCGACGGGGCGCGATAGAAGCTCCCGGGAATCATCGGCAGCAGCGCCCTGCTGCGCTCGACGAGACAGGCGAGCTCGCGATCCCGAAGTGCGCTCAGGATTGCGATTTCGTCCAGCTTTCTCGATGCAAATGGCGTGTCGGGACCGGCAGGGTTGATATTTGCCGAGAGATGCAAGGTCTCTCCGGAGGTGTGGAGCACCGCGATCGGCATGTCGGGCATGCGCGCAAAAGCGAAATCTGGCGTCGAAAGCGCATCGCGCAACGCATCAAGAAAGGGGCTGCCTCGTCTTGCGCCAGTCACTGCCTCAGCAAGGTCGTCCGGCACGAAGCGGTCGCGAACGTCGGGCCTGACGACGACGCAGGCGGCTTGCTGTCGCGCATCGGAATGGTCCGTATACAGCGTCTCGAACATCGCTTCCATCGATTGCCCGGCGGAGTGCTGCACCACCAGCACGCCAAGCGCCGCCTCTCCGGTCCCGACAGTTGCCGTGAAAACGTGCACCTTGTCGCTCGCTCAGGGCTGCGGCCAGAGGAACTGCCAATGCGTTCCCCGGACACGTCCGCGTGCGCCGTCTGCTGCGACATCCAGCATCCGGATCTCGGGCGCTGCATTTACGAAGGAAGCCGTCAGCCAGAACTCAGCGGTTCGCAGGGACACGAATGCCTGCATCTGGTTTGCCGCCCGAAGCGCACGTTGAATGCCAAGTCCGGATGCCGGGTCGATCCCCTTGGAACTCAATCGCTCGAAAAGCAGACCATCCAGCAACTCACGGCGGTTGCGATTGACATGACTGGCGCCGGCCGACGACGCTAAAAAGCCGTCCACAATGCCGGGGCCAAAGTCAGAGATCGAGGCTTCGACGATGGCGGAGGCGCGAATCCGTTCAAGATAGGCCCGGACTTCCGCGACGCCGCCATGTCGCTCGGCCAGTTCCTCCGGTCGGTTCGCGACATGCTTGCGGACACGAAGCATGCGGCTGCCCTGTTGATTGCCGCTGAGAAGTGACCCGGGGAAGCCAGTAATTTTCACTGAGAAGTGACCCATGTTTGAACACGTCCCTGGCTTTGAGCGGGGGACCATGGAGTGTTGGACATGGCATTATTGAGCGTCATCCGGCGCTGGCATTACCTCGATCATCTGTCGATCCGGGAGATAGCCAAGCGTACCGGTCTATCCCGCAACACGGTCCGTAAATATCTGCGGTCAGACACAGTCGAGCCGCAGTTCAAAGTGCCCGAGCGGCCGAGCAAGCTGGATCCGTTCGTCGATCGGCTGACGGTCTGGCTCAGGCGAGAGATGGGCCGATCGCGCAAGCAGAAGCGCACGATCAAGCAGTTGCATGCCGATCTGGTGAGCCTGGGCTTTGACGGGTCCTATGGCCGTGTCGCGGCCTTTGCTCGTGCCTGGCGCGATGATTATCGCCGCCAGCAGCAGATGAGCGGCAAGGGCACCTTCGTGCCGTTGTCGTTCGCACCGGGTGAAGCATTCCAGTTTGACTGGAGCGAGGACTGGGCGATCATCGATGGTGTCCGCACCAAGCTGCAGGTTGCACACTTCAAGCTCAGCTACAGCCGGGCCTTCTTCGTTCGAGCCTATCTGCTCCAGACCCACGAGATGCTGTTCGACGCCCATAATCACGCGTTCCGCGTGCTGGGCGGGGTGCCGCGCCGCGGCATCTATGACAACATGCGCACTGCCGTCGACAAGGTCGGGCGCGGCAAGGATCGGACCGTCAACGCCCGCTTCCTCACGATGGTGAGCCATTATCTGTTCGAGGCAGAGTTCTGTAATCCGGCAGCGGGTTGGGAGAAGGGGCAGGTCGAGAAGAACGTCCAGGATGCGCGGCATCGCCTGTGGCAGCCCGTTCCCCAGACCGAGACGCTCGACGCCCTGAACAGCTGGCTGGAGGATCGCTGCAAGGCGCTGTGGCAGGATATCCCGCACGGGATCGAACCGGGCTCTGTCGCTGATGCCTGGGCCGAGGAGGTGGCAAGCCTGATGCCGATGGGCAGGCCGTTCGACGGCTTTGTCGAATATGGCAAGCGGGTCTCACCGACCTGCCTCGTCCATCTGGAGCGCAACCGCTACAGCGTGCCGGCATCCTTTGCCAACCGCCCTGTCAGCGTGCGGCTCTATCCCGACCGCTTCCTCGTGGTGGCCGAGGGGCAGTTGCTGTGCGAACACCAGCGCATCATCGAACGATCCCATGATGGGCCAGGACGCACTGTTTATGACTGGCGCCATTATCTGGCAGTGGTCCAGCGCAAGCCTGGCGCCCTGCGCAATGGCGCGCCGTTCCTAGAGATGCCCGATGCCTTCCAGCGGTTACAGCGCCATCTGTTGCGCGCTCCCGGCGGCGACAGAGAGATGGTCGAGATCCTTGCCCTGGTGCTGCATCATGACGAGCAGGTCGTACTGCGCGCGGTTACCATGGCGCTGGAGTCCGGTGTTCCGACCAAAACCCATATCCTCAACTTGCTGCACCGGCTGATCGACGGCAAGCCGCTGACGACACCGCCGATCACGGCGCCCCAGGCGCTGAGGCTGGTCAGCGAGCCCCTTGCCAATGTGGAACGCTATGATGCGCTGCGCGGGGAGAACCGCCATGCGTCATGATCCCGCCAGCGGCGCCATCATCGTCATGCTGCGCAGCCTCAAGATGCATGGCATGGCGCAGGCCGTCACCGATCTCATGGAGCAAGGCGCGCCCGCGTTCGACGCGGCCGTCCCGATCCTGTCCCAGCTTTTGAAGGCGGAGACTGCCGAACGGGAAGTGCGGTCGGTATCCTATCAGCTCAAGATCGCACGGTTCCCGGCCTATCGCGATCTGGCGAGCTTCGACTTTGCCAGCAGCGAGGTCAACGAGGCGCTGGTCCGCCAGCTTCACCGCTGCGAGTTTATGGACGTGGCCGACAATATCGTGCTGGTCGGCGGACCCGGAACCGGCAAGACCCACATCGCCACCGCCCTAGGCGTCCAGGCCATCGAGCATCATCGCAAGCGCGTGCGGTTCTTCTCCACGGTCGAGCTGGTCAACGCGCTGGAACAGGAGAAGGCGCAGGGCAAGGCAGGGCAGATCGCCGGAAGGCTTGCCCACTCCGATCTCGTGATCCTCGACGAGCTTGGTTATCTGCCGTTCAGCGCCTCAGGCGGCGCCCTGCTGTTCCATCTGCTGAGCAAGCTTTACGAGCGCACCAGCGTCATCATCACCACCAACCTCAGCTTCAGCGAATGGGCCACCGTGTTCGGAGATGCCAAGATGACCACCGCGCTCCTCGATCGGCTCACCCATCACTGCCACATCCTCGAGACCGGCAACGACAGCTTCAGGTTCAAGAACAGCTCCGCTCAGCAGCCCAAAACCCGGAAGGAGAAAACCCCATCTTGACCCACCCCTGACATCCGAAACATAATCGCAAGGTGGGTCACTTCTCGATGAAAACCCCGGGTCACTTCTCAGCAGCAATCAACACAACAACAGGGTGGAGAACAGCCACCTTCCGTTCCGACGAAGGGAGCGGGCGATGCTGCGTTTCAGGCAGATGAAGGCGCTGCAGAAGTTCGCCTCGGTTCATGCCAATCTCCACAACCACTTTTCACTGGAGCGCCATCTCGTCGATCGGAAAACCTACAAGGAAAGACGCTCTGCCGCCCTGGCAGAGTGGTGGTCCATCGCGAGCTGAGGGCAGGCGCCCCAGGCCCGAAATGCATCCGGTGGAGACGAGTTCGCATTAGACTGACAGCACCGTGATAGGGCATGGCCCGTTCCTTCGTGTCATTCTGATGTGCCGACGATTAAGCCGTCGCCGATCCACTGACCGAGCAAAGCGGCGGCGCGGGCAATGCCGTCGGCCTCGCCAAGCGTTTCGACCAGAGACCCGCACATGGCGCCGAAATCCGCGCCGCTTGCGCACAGCGATATCGCCCCTTCTTCCACGCCATCGATCGTCCGGAAGCAGGGCGTGAAATCCTGTCGCCACACCAGCAGCGCTGCAGGTTCAGGCAATGCGACAGCCTTGGGTGGCATTTCGCTCTTGGAGAGCGCCGCCCAGATCGCGGCGGCATTGCAGGTTGCCGGAAGGACCGCGAGGCTGGGCGTGAAGTGAAGTGCGGCGCTGTCCCAATCGACACTGGCCAGCGCCTCGGGCGTCATGGCTGTCGCATCGGCGGCGGTGAAGGCACGGGACAGTCCCCATTCTAGCGCCGCCAGTTCGGCGACTTCCGGGTCGTCGGGATAGATCGAATCCAATGTATCGGCAAAGCCGGCCGGATAGGCGTCGAGCGTCCAGGCGCTTGGAGGGTTTGCGTCGATGTGGGTGGCTGCGGCGGCGAGAAAGGCTTCGTCGCCCAGCCATGCCTGCGTCTGCTCATAGGTTTCGGCGAGGCAGGCCATCAACTGCGCTCGGTAATTATTCTGGTAGACCGACAGGCCGGGGGCAGCGGCGCGACCGATGCGGCGCGCGGCATCCAGCGATCCGTCCATTAGCCATGCGCGGAAATCGCCCTGAAGCGTGGCCAGGCTCATGCCGCTTTCCGTTTCATTGATGTGCCGATGGCACGTGCCGTTACAAGCTCGTCCAGCAAGTCACCGAGCGGCGGGATGGCGTCGTCCCGCTCGATCATCGTCGCCACCGGGCCGACGCGGGCAATGGCCTGTTCGTAGAGCGCCCATACCGGCGGCGGGACGGGCTGGTCATGGGTATCGATCAGCATGTCGGCGCCCTGGCTGTGCCCGGCGAGATGGATCTGGCGCACGCGGTTCGTGGGGACGCCGTCCAGATAGGCAAGGGGATCGAAGCCGTGATTGCTGGCGCTCACGAAGATATTGTTGACGTCGAGTAGCAGATGGCAGCCGGTACGGGCGCACATCGCGTCGATGAATTGCCATTCGGTCATCGTCGATCCGTCGAAGGCGACATAGCTGGACGGATTTTCGATCAGCATCGTCCGGCCCAGCACATCCTGCGCCATTTCGATATTGGCGCACACCGTATCCAGCGCCTCCTGCGTATAGGGAAGCGGCAGCAGATCGTGGGAATTAAAGCCCTGGAAGCGTGACCAGCTGAGGTGATCGGAAACGAACAGCGGTTCGATCTCGTCGACCAGGGCCTTCAGCCGATCCAGATAGGCACGGTCGAGACCATCCGCCGACCCGATCGACATGGAGACGCCATGCAGCGCGACTGGATGACGCTCGCGCACCCGGCGCAACATATCGCGCGGCCGCCCGCCGGGCACCATGAAATTCTCCGAGATGACCTCGACGAAATCCACCGCGACATCCGTTTCCAGGAAGTCGCGATAATGGTCCTTGCGTAGGCCCAAGCCAAAGCCGGGAACTGACGTGGTCATGGCGAAACTCTCGCGCGAAAGGGTCTGCCCGGCCCGGGGGAAGAGACGGCCGGGCAGGAGCGGTCAGTTGGCTTTGGGTTCGGTAGTGGTGCCGCCGGCGGCGGCGCAGGCCTTGGCCGACATTTCCTTGAAGCCATGACCCTTGCACACATTCATGCCCTTGCAGTCATTCTGCGCGGTCTTGCAGTCAGACGTACCCTTGCAGCTGTTGACGCCATAACAATGGACGGAGTCGGCCTTCTCACCCTTGGCGTTGGCGGGAACGGAGGTAGCGGCGGCGGCGAGCGCGATCAGGGCGGCGGTGGCGGCGAAGCTGATGCCGGTCTTGGTGGGGGTCATGGGATGCTCTCCAATAGGATGTGCCTCGTTGGCCCTGGAGATACGTGCCGAGAATGCCGACGGTTACATCTCGGCCATATTATTTTTCACCAGCGCAGCAGCCGCGGCCCGAGCAGCGCACCCATGGCCGCCGCCAGAGCGATCCCCAGCGTATACCATGTCAGCACGAAGATGGCCGAAACCTCCGGGCAGTGCAGGCAATAGAGCGTCGCGGCGCAGGATCCCGCCGCGAGGCCCGCCGCCGCGCCCGCCGCCCGCAATCGGGTCGGTGCGAGTCGACGGAACGACCAGAGCAGGCCAATAAAGATCGGTGCCGACAGGGAGAGCACCAGCCAGGGGCATATCTTCCAGCTGTGGCCAAGCCACATCGCCAGCCAGTCTCGCGGCGGCGCATGGGCCAGTTCCAGTCCGCCGATTGTCGCCAGCAGGCAGACAGGGATCGCCATCAGCCACAGCCAGCGCAGATCCGTCCTGTCGGGCCGCGCCAGCCGCGCGACCATAAACAGCGCGCACAAGCTGAGCGAGAGAGTGTAGGTCCACTTCACCCAGAAGGAATAGCCGCGCATCGCGAGACCAAGGTCGGGACGGATACCGAGGCCCCAGGCAATGAGGATCACCGTCACGACCGCGCCGACCGCGATGCCGAGCGCGATCCGCCGTCCGACCGCAAAACGGCGCACGGGTCGCAGGTTCGCCGAGAGGGATTCGATCAGGGAGTCGGTGTTCATCGCCGCTCTCCCGTGATGCGGGCGGCCAGCGCCTTGAGGCCGCGATGGATGGAGACCTTGACGTCGGACTCGCCTATCCCGGCGCGATCCGCCGCTTCCGAAACAGACAGGCCATCGATCTTCGTCGCGCGGATGACATCGGCCTGCTTCGGCGGCAGGCCGTCCAGCAGCCGGTCCATGTCCATGCGCGCGTTACTCGCGCCTTCGAACCCTTCCGTGGCCAAAATCTCTTCCAGCCCTTCGACCGCGCAAGTCTGGCGGCGCGCGCGGAAATGATCGATCATCTTGTAGCGCGCGATGGCGAACAGCCAAGCGGTGAACGGGCGGTCCAGATCATAAGTGGCGCGGCGTGTATGCACGGCGATAAGCGTTTCCTGCACAAGATCCTCGATATCGTCCGCGCCCTCGCGCATCCGGCGACGGTAGAAGGCGTGGAGCAGGGGCACGATCGCGCGCAATAGCGCGGCATGGACCACGGCGTCGCCGTTCAGGCCGCCGATCATCATCCCCCGCAACTGGTCTTCGCTTGCCCGCATCGATGCTCCTGACCCTCGTTCGGGGAGGACGTCGCAAAGGTTACAGGATGCATAGAATAAATTTCCGTGGCCCGCACCGTAACCTTTGCGAGAGCGACGTCGAATGGCCCTGCATCACCGGCCCGATTCACGGGTCCGGGACGGAGACCCGAAATGAACAAGACCCATGCCACCCTCGCCGCCGCGCTCGCTCTTTCCATCGCTGGCGGTGCCGCCGCCGCGCCCGCCGCCAAGCCGATGGAGAAATGCTACGGCGTGTCGCTCGCCGGCAAGAATGACTGCAAGGCGGGGGCCGGCACCAGCTGCGCGGGCACCTCGAAGATCGACTATCAGGGTAATGCCTGGAAGCTGGTGAAGGCCGGCACCTGCGTCAGGACGAAGACGCCCAAGGGCCTCGGCTCGCTGACGCCCAAGGCCTGATGCGCACCCCAATGCCCGCCCGCATCCTCTATAGGATGCGGGCTTCCCATTCCCTTCTGTGGAGCATATCGCCATGTCGCTGATCGTGACTACTTATGATCGCATGACCGCGATCCTCGCCCGATTGGTGCCCGTGGCGCTGCTGCTGCTGATCGCGCGTCTTGGCATTGCTGCCATCTTCTTCCTGTCGGGGCGAACCAAAGTGGACGGGTTGCTCACGATCACGCCCGCTACCTATGAACTGTTCCGCGCCGAATATGCGCTACCGCTCGTTCCGCCAGAAGTTGCAGCACATGCCGCGACTTATTCAGAGCATCTCTTTCCCATCCTGCTGGTGCTGGGCCTCTTTACCCGCCCCGCTGCGGTGGCCCTGCTCGGCATGACCGCCGTTATCGAGATCTTCGTCTATCCCGACGCATGGCCGACGCACCTGAGCTGGGCGGCGATCCTGCTGCCGCTCATCGCGCGCGGCGGTGGACGCTGGTCGCTCGACGCCTTGATCCGCGCGCGTCTCCGGACGACGATGTCGGTAACCTGATAGGCAGGCCGTTCAAACAAATGTCGGGACAGAACGGTCCAGCCACGAAACGTTCTATCGCCGCGGTCGCTACTGCCTCATAAGCTGTATTCCAGCGAACAAGGCGAATCCGATGGCGCGAACGGAGGATGGCGAGGCGCGCCTGGCGCGTGAACGGTTAAGCGCCGCGCTACGCCTGACGGCTTCGGGCGATCCCAAGGCCTTGAGGCGGGTCTATGATCTCACCTCAATGAAGCTGTTCGGCATTTGCCTGCGTATCTCCGGCGACAGGGAGGCGGCGGAGGATATTTTGCAGGATGTCTATGTGAAGGTATGGCGGCGGGCGTCAGCGTTCGACGAGCGCTGCGCGAGCCCGATCAGCTGGCTCGCGATGATCGCGCGCAACGCCGCCATCGACTGGCGCCGCGCGGAAAAGCGGTATTTCGCCGACGGAGATGACCGGCTCGAGGCGATGGCGGACGACGCCCCTTTGGCCGATTATGTGATGCAACAGGACGAGGCGCGACGCCGGCTGCTCGCCTGCCTTGATGGATTGGACGAGAAGCAGTCCGACGCGATCCGGCGAACCTTTTTGGGTGGCCTCAGCTATCCCGAACTCGCCGCGCAACTGGGCGCGCCGCTCGGGACGGTGAAAAGCTGGATCAGGCGGGGCATGCAGGGCTTGAAGGAGTGCCTTGGCGATGGTTGACGATCCGACGCCGCCCGACCGGCAAGAACTCGCGGCCGAACTGGCGCTGGGCCTTCTGGAGGGGGCGGATCGCGCCGAGGCGCTGCGCCGGTGCCTTTCCGACCCTGCTTTCGCGGCGGAGGTCGAGGCATGGGGCCATCGACTCTCGCCCTTGCTCGACATGACGCGCGCCAAGGCGCCGTCCGAGCGCGTATGGTCCGCGATCGAGGCACGCACGGCGGATATGGGATCGCTCAGGCGCGAACTGCGGCTGTGGCGCGGCGGCGCGATCGTCGCCGGCGCCATCGCAGCGTCCCTGGCCCTGGTCATGATCCTGCCCGTGACCCGACCCGTTGTTGACCCGGTGGGCGTCTCGCAACTGGCGGACGCCCAGCGCGCGACCCTGATGGCGGTCAGCTACGATCCGCGAACGGGCTCGCTCCGGCTGAGCGCCAGCGGATTGGGCGGAGAGGGCAAGAGCCCCGAACTGTGGGTGATCCCCGAGGATGGCGTGCCGCGCTCGCTTGGGCTGATCGGCGCCCAGGGCGGATCCCTGCCTGTCGACCCGGGCCTGCGGGCCTTTCTGCGCGACGGCGTGACCCTCGCCATCACGATGGAAGATTCCGCGACCGCGCCGCATCGGGCGCCGAGCGCGGCACCGGTCCTGACCGGCAAAATATCAATCATCTGACCACGCTGCATCTGCTGGGCCGTTGGCTCCGTATCTTGTCTCGCGCCCCGCCTCCCGGGCGTGCCAGAAGAAGGATGCTCCCATGAAAGCCCAAAATCGTAAAATCGCCTTCGCCTTTGCCGGCGCGCTCCTCCTGATCGGGCCCGTCTCGGTCCAGGCCAAGAACCCGATGGTGGGTGGCGCGGCCATGTATCCGACCAAGACCATCGTCGAAAACGCTGTGAACTCGAAAGATCACACAACGCTGGTCGCCGCCGTGAAGGCGGCAGGCCTCGTCGACACGCTGTCCGGCCCCGGACCCTTCACCGTGTTCGCGCCCACCAACGAAGCCTTCGCCAAGCTGCCGGCCGGAACCGTCGACATGCTCGTCAAGCCCGAGAACAAGGAGAAGCTGACCGGTATCCTGACCTATCATGTCGTGCCCGGTCGCATGACCGCGATGGACATCGCGGCCAACGCCAAGGCGCATGGCGGCAAGGCGATGCTCACCACTGTCCAGGGCGAGCAGTTGACGCTGTGGAAGGGCAAGATGGGTGGTTGGTGGATCTCCGACGTTCATGGTGGCAAGGCCAAGATCACGATCGCCAATGTCATGCAGTCCAATGGCGTCATCCATGTCATCGACACGGTGCTGATGCCCTGAACGCTGCGCTCCCCGGGGCTGTCGGTGGACGGCCCCGGGAATAGGCCACGCGAAGTTTTCACGACCGGGGAGTGGCAACATGACCTATGTCACCATTGGCGACGAGCTTGTCCGGCTCTTCAGCCGCCACGAAGCGCGTGATATCACCACCGCTTTCGTCTAGCGCCGAAAGCGCCAACTGCTCAACTATTCGAAAATGTCACCTGTCGCGTCGGGTTCCTCGTTGGCTGCAAGGCTGATCAGCGCTTTATGCGGAGGCTTCCACCCATCGCGTTCAAGTTCGAAGCGAGAGATCAGAAGCGGAAGCTGGCAGTCGCTATCACGCTTTGGGTGTCGGATTTGTTATCGCGATTGGTACTGGCGCTGTCGCTATTATAAGCATTCCGCGCCGGTATGCGCAGCCCGTTATCCGCCACCTTCTCGAGCAGTGCTCTGCCACAATAACGATGGCGAACCTGGTCCAGCAGGAAAGCGGACCGGCGGCATTTGAGGAACCAAAATTGGTGGCTGAATGGCGACATAGGGTCGATGGTTGCCCCCGCCGATGCCGCGTCGTGGGACAAAGCTGCCGTTCGTTGGAGATCGGTCGTATGGCAGCTTACGGCGCCCGACCTGCCAGTCGGGCAGCGACGTAGATGATCTTGTCCCTTTTGCGCACGTCGGCGGCAGGATCGCTTATTCTGACTGTAAAGCCAAACGTGACGAAGCTCGCGGCCGATTAGGCGCGCGTCGGGCTGTAGGCATGGTCATTCGGGAGGGGATGATATGTCATGCTAATCGAAATCGGTGCGGCCTATCGCCGAGACTGTGACCTCCACTGTCATTCCGAGAAAGGCGTCGGCGCCGCCGACATAGCGGCCATCGACAGGGCTCAACTGCGCGATGCTCCGGCCGACCGCGACGGGGACCAGATGCGCTTCTCCCATGCGGCCATTGGTCGGGTCGAACGCGACCCAGTCCGCGCAGGGCAAATATACCTCCGCCCACGCATGCGTCGTCCCGTGCGGGCTGGCGACCTCGGCGGGATTGCCCAAGATGGGTGGATCGAAGAGATAGCCGGACACCGCGCGGGCTCCGAAACCGAGATGTCGGACGGCTTCAATGAACAGCGTGGCGAGATCGCGGCACGAGCCCGAGGCGAGATCGAGTGTCTCCTGCGGGGACTGCGTCCCGACCTCTTCTCGCGTGACATAGGTCATACCAGCGCGGGCGGCCGCGTTCATGTCTTGCAGGAGCGACAGCGTGTCGGTGCCGGCGCCAAGCACCTGCGCATGCGCCCAGGCCGCGACAGATCCATCCGGATCCGCATGCTCCGGAACGAGGAGTGCGCCGAGGTCTGCCCGCTCCTCGTGCGAATAGTCGAAAGGATAGCGGTGTGCATGTGGCGCGATCTTGAGGATGGGCCAAGCAGCCGCGGTCTGGTCAACAATCACGCAATTGGTGATCTTCAGGCGTTCCGAAGGGTTCGGAAAGGAGGCTGTGGCGATAAGGTTGCCGAAGACGTCTTGCGTCCACTCCAGTTCCGCCGCGGGTTCGAAACTGAGGTCGGCGGAGATGAGGCGTAGTGCGTGCGAACTGCGCGGTGTGAGCATCACCCGATGCGCGAGAATCTCGACGGGCTCGCGATACCTATAAGTGGTGACATGCAAGATATGCAGCCGCATTCCGTCGCCTCCTGACTCGGGACATTGGGTCCGGAAGCCTTCTCAACTCCGATCGGCATGCCCGCGATCGGGATTTTCGCGCCGCACTGCCGCCGCGCCTTCCTTGGCCCAGGCGGCAGCGGCGACGTTTGCGACCAGCCTGACATTGTCGAGCGTGGCAGCGCGAGCGACGGCATGGTGATGCGCTTCCTGAGCGCGGCAGAGGATTGAGGATAGCTGCATGAGGATGGCCTTCTCTTGAAAAAGATAATCAGTCCTTTTTGGACTGTTGCGCCGGAGGCGTTCCCTTGAGAGATGGATTGGAGGCATTCTGCTTGGGCGGCTCCGGCTTCTTCGGTTTTCGCGCTTCGCGGTTGCCGCGTTGTTGTCCCTTGGCCATGTTGTTGTTTCCTTGATTTAGGGCCCGGCTGGCCCTTGGTGCGGATGTTCAGCGCTCCGACAGCGGCTCGTGTTGATGTGCTCCGCCTGCGGGTGGTGGGGTGCGAAACTGTGCATGCGCCGCCTTCTCGGTGTCGGCGGTCGGGTTGCGAAGGAGGGCGATGCGTGCCCTGGGCCGCGCAAAGCTTGAATGTGAGATAGACGGCATAAGAAGCTCCGCGTCAGAGCGGGAGCATGAACGACTCTCAGTCGCGACCAGGCTCGATACGGACGGCGCGATAATGGTTATATGGGGACGCGGGTCCCCGCACGCCAGTCCCACTTGGCGGATCCGCAGATAATTCATCTGCATCCTTGATATTTGCTCCGTCCAGCCCGACATTGTGCAGCGCAGCAATTCGATTGGACTGGTCTGCATGTCAGGGCTTCCGCCGTGGCCAGGAGAACGCCGCATGCGAAGCTTGAACGACACGCTCAGCCGTCTGTCCCGATTGCGGGACCACGCCTTGCCCGGCTTACCGGGCAGGTTCGCTGAAGACCGGCTGTCGGATCTCGCGGCATTCGGGTCCAATCCAGGTGCACTCCGGGGCCGCTTCTACATTCCCCACATTCGGGATGCATCGACAGCGCTGGTGGTCGTGCTACACGGCTGCACCCAAAATGCGGCCGGATATGACCATGGCTCGGGCTGGTCGCGGCTGGCCGACGAACAGGGGTTCGCGTTGCTTTACCCGGAACAGCAACGCGGCAACAACGCCAATCTTTGCTTCAACTGGTTCAACCCGGGCGACACGAAGCGCGATGCTGGGGAGGCGCTGTCGATCCGCCAGATGGTCACGGCAATGGTCAAGGAGCATGGAATCGATCCATCCCGCATTTTCGTGACCGGGCTTTCGGCGGGCGGCGCGATGGCGTCGGTGATGCTCGCCACCTATCCGGATGTTTTTGCGGGCGGCGCGATTATCGCCGGTCTGCCCTATGGTACAGCCACCTCCATCCCCGAGGCGTTCGATCGCATGCGGGCGCATGGCGGCCCTCCGGCGGTCGCGCTGGGCAAACTCGTCACCGCTGCCTCGTCGCACAAGGGTCCTTGGCCGACGATCTCGGTGTGGCACGGCGATAGCGACGCGACCGTCAGTCACCGAAATTCGGCACTTATCGTCGAGCAATGGCGCGCCGTCCACGGCCTCGATCACGCGTTGGGCTCCATCGAGAAAGGCGAAGGCTATCTTCGCCGAGTGTGGCGCGATGCCAACGGGCGCGACCTGATCGAGGAATATTGCATCTCTGGCCTTGGCCATGGCACTCCACTCAGTACCTCCGGCGCGGACGCCTGCGGAACGGCGGGGCCGTACATGCTCGAGGCCGGGATTTCTTCGACACGGCGGATCGCGAGCTTCTGGGGACTGGCTGAGGCGCGGGCCGAAGACGGAGCCCAGCTTGCACGATCGCAGCCCTCCGCCGCGCCGCCGGGCGCAGGCATGACCGTTGCCACCGGGTCTCACCGCGCCGCCCGTTCGCAGGTCGCTTCCGGCAGCGTTGGACGCGTGATTGAAGATGCTCTGCGCGCTGCCGGCCTGATGCGCTAAGCAGCGCGCGAAAGGACTCCGATGGAGCTCTCGCAACAGTTTTACGTCCTGCTGCTTGCCGGGCTGGGTGTGCTGGTGCTGATGACGGCCTGGCTGCCAATGCTGCTTCGTAAGGCTCCCTTGTCTCTTCCGATCCTGTGCGTCGCCGCAGGCGCAGCGCTGTTCGCGCTGCCGCCGCTCCGGCCCTTCGCGATCCATCCGCTGCGATTTCCGGTCGTGGCGGAGCGACTGAGCGAGCTTGTCGTCATCGTCTCGCTGATGGGTGCGGGCCTCAAGATTGATCGGATGATCGGGCTGCGGAGTTGGTCGCTCACGTGGCGGCTGCTGGGCATCGCAATGCCGATCACCATGCTGGTTGTCGCTGGCTTAGCATGGGGGCTTGGGTTAGCCGGGCCGGCGTCGGCGCTGCTGATCGCCGCCGTACTCGCGCCAACGGATCCGGTGCTTGCCAGCGATATTCAGGTGGGCGGTCCCGGGGAGGGGAAAGAGGACGAAGCACGTTTCGCCTTGACCTCCGAGGCCGGGCTCAATGACGGTCTCGCTTTCCCCTTCATCCATCTTGCGATTGCGCTCAGCGCAGCTTCTTCGGAAGCGCCGACCTGCTCGAATGGTTCGGGCACAATCTTCTTTGGAAGACCTTGCTTGGGGCGGCCGCAGGCTATGCCATTGGACGCGGCCTCGGTTATCTGACCTTTCACCTGCCGATGCGCGCGAGTCTCTCGCGCACAGGGGACGGCTTCGTCGCGCTGGCGGTTACGCTGATCGCCTACGGTGTGGTCGAAATGCTGGGCGGGTTCGGCTTCCTGGCCGTCTTCGTCTCGGCGCTGGCACTGCGCAACGCCAGCCGCGACGACGACTATCACGACCGGCTGCATGGGTTCGCCGAAGAGGCGGAACGGTTGCTGATGATGCTGCTGCTCGTACTGTTCGGCGGCATCCTTGCCTTCGGCCGCCTGCTCGTTGGCTTCGACTGGTCAATGCTGCTGTTCGTCGCGGGTGTCCTGCTGGTGGCCCGCCCGGCTGCAGGCCTGCTCAGCCTAGTTGGATCGAAGCTGCCTTGGCGCGAGCAGCTAGTGATTTCCTTTTTCGGCATCCGTGGGATGGGTTCGATCTACTATCTCGCCTACGCGCTCAATCATGGGTCTTTCGTCGACCCACACCGGCTCTGGGCGATCATCGGCGGTGTCGTGCTCGCTTCGATTCTGTTGCACGGCGTCACCGTAACGCCGGCGTTACGATTGCTCGACCGGTGGCAGCGGCTCCGGGGTGGACCATACCCCGACTCGGAACGAAAGGTGTTGCCGCCGGTTAGAGGATAGCTTGCGATCATCCCTCGTCAGCCGAGGGTAGATATGAGCAAATCTAGAATTCTTGTCGTCGAAGACCAAGCTTTGCTTCGTTGGCACGCAGTCGACATGATCGAGAACGCCGGCTTCATCGCCTTGGAGGCCGAAGATGCCGATGCGGCTATTGCTTCCTTGAAGCTAAGCGCGGACGTTCAGTTGGTTTTCACCGATATCGAAATGCCGGGGTCGATGGACGGCATTCAGCTTGCAGCACTCATTCGTGATCGATGGCCTTCCATGCATGTCATCGTGACCTCAGGACGAGAACCAGTTGACGTGAGCACATTGCCAGCCGGCTGTCCGTTCGTCGCAAAGCCACCGATGTGGCCCGCCTTGATCGAAACAATGAGGTGTCTCACCGCGGCCTGAGAACGCGTTCGAAGCTGGGTTCCATCTTTTCCCGGACAGCCTTGCGGCAAGCGTGTAGAGCGAAGGTCTCTCTTACGATTGGACGAACGATGTTGGCCGCCCGGACGCCCGATATGCATGACTGGCGCCCCGATCAACTGCGTCATGCGATCAGGGCGGCTGGGGTCGCGTTATGGTCGTGGAATGTCGATACAGATGCCTTCGCGATGGACGAATTGGGGTTCGAACTCTGGGATCTGCCCGCCAGCGACCAAGTGACCTTCGGCGAGTTGTCCGCGCGGATTCACTCGGCGGACCGTGATCGCGTTCAGTCTGCCTTCAGTGCCACCCGCGCAATCCTTGGACCCTACGAGACTGACTTTCGGATCATCGTTGGCGACACGGTCCGCTGGGTGGCGGCGCGTGGCCAGGGAGAGGATGTCGGCATCGTCGGCCGGACGATGTACGGCATCTTCCTCGATGTAACGGGGCGCAAGCAGGCCGAAGAAGGCCACGAACTGCTGGCCGGCGAAATGAGCCATCGCGTCAAGAACCTGTTGGCGATCGCTTCGGGTCTGACGGCTATCTCATCCCGCTCGGCCGGCAGCGTCGAGGATCTGGCGCGCGAATTGACCGGTCGGCTCTCGGCACTCGGTCGCGCGCATGATCTGGTGCGGCCGCTCCCCAATGGCCAAGGGAACGCCGCACTGCTCGGAGACCTGCTGGCCGTGCTGTTGGCTCCCTATGATGGCCTTGGCGCCTTCAAGGGCCGAATTCGCGTGGCGGTTGAACGCATGGGCGTAGGCGAGAGCACGGCGACCGGCCTTGCCCTTGTGATCCACGAGCTGGCCACCAACTCGATGAAATATGGGGCGCTTTCGGCCCCCGTTGGCACGCTCGACCTCTCCAGCATTGCTGACGGCGAAGACCTGGTGTTCACATGGCTGGAACATGGTGGGCCCAAGGTCCTCGATCCGGTGGGACGTGCTGGTTTCGGGAGCAAGCTTGTCCAGCGCAGCGTGACCGGTCAGCTCGGCGGCACGATCCAATACGACTGGGCCGAGAGCGGTCTCGTGGTGACGCTCCGCATAGATCGCGGCCGGCTTGGCAGCTAACAGTCCAAACTGGGTTGGTTTGCGCCGCCAATGCCCGTTTTCCTGCGCGGACCGGCCGACACAAGCGCCACCTTGTTTTCTGGATTGCCGGTCCCCACATTAAGGCCGTTGGCATTCGCGTCTCCGCGATATTCAATCGCAAATCGGCAGCGCTGGCTCCCCGCTTGTGAAGCGACGACATCTCGTCGCGGTCCAGCGGGAGGATGCTATTCATGACATTTCGACCTCTTCACGATCGCGTGCTGGTCCGCCGTATCGAGGCTGCCGACAAAAGCGCCGGCGGCATCATCGTCCCCGATATCGCCAAGGAAAAGCCACAGGAGGGCGAGATCGTTGCCGCGGGCACGGGCGTCAAAGCGGAGAACGGCGTGCTCACGCCGCTCGACCTCAAGGCGGGTGACCGCATCCTGTTCGGCAAGTGGTCCGGTTCGGAAATCAGGCTGGACGGCGAGGATCTCCTCATCGTGAAGGAAAGCGATGTCCTCGGGGTCGTTGGCTGACCTAAGTTTTCCCGCCTTACGTCGATGCTCGCCCCGGCAGCAGCCGACCCTCCATAAAAGGATGAGATAAAATGCCTGCCAAAGACGTTAAATTCTCGCGCGACGCCCGCGAAGGCATTGCGCGCGGTGTCGATATTCTCGCCAACGCCGTCCGCGTAACGCTTGGCCCCAAAGGCCGCAACGTCCTCATCAACAAGAGCTATGGCGCGCCACGTATCACCAAGGACGGCGTGACCGTCGCCAGGGAAATAGAGCTTAGCGACAAGTTCGAGAATATGGGCGCGCAGATGATCCGGGCGGTCGCGTCCAGGGCGCAGGACCATGCCGGCGACGGCACGACGACCGCGACCGTGCTCGCTCAGGCGATCGTGCGGGAAGGCATGAAATCCGTCTCCGCGGGCATTGATCCGATGGACTTGAAGCGCGGCATCGACATTGCCGTCGGGGCTGTTGTGGCCGAACTCAAGGCCCGCTCGAAGCCGGTTTCCAACAATCAGGAGATCGCCCAGGTCGGCATCGTCTCGGCCAATGGCGACGAAGTCGTCGGTCGCAAGATCGCCGAGGCGATGGAAAAGGTCGGCAAGGAAGGCGTCATCACGATCGAGGAAGCGACCGGTGTCGAGTTCGAGCTGGACGTGGTCGAAGGCATGCAGTTCGACCGTGGCTATCTTTCGCCCCACTTCATTACCAACGCTGAGAGGAGCCTGGTCGAGTTTCAGGATCCCTATATTCTGATCCACGAGAAGAAGCTCGGCGCTCTCCAGGGGCTGCTCCCGATCCTGGAGGCGGTCGTTCAGGCGGGTCGCCCCCTGCTCATCATCGCCGAAGACATTGAGGGAGAGTCTCTCTCCACGCTTGTCGTCAACAAGCTGCGCGGCAGCCTGAACGTCGCCGCCGTCAAGGCGCCAGGCTTCGGTGACCGGCGCAAGGCGATGCTCGAAGACATAGCGGTCCTGACCGGAGGCAATCTCATCGCCGAGGATCTCGGCATCAAGCTCGAAACGGTGACGCTGGACATGCTGGGACAGGCCAAGCGTGTCACGATCGACAAGGACACAACGACCATTGTAGATGGCGCCGGCGATGCCGGCGCCATCAAGGGGCGCGTCGAATCGCTCCGGTCGCAGGTCGAGAACAGCGGCAGCGATTATGATCGCGAGAAGCTGCAGGAGCGGCTTGCCAAGCTCGCCGGCGGCGTGGCCGTCATGAAAGTGGGCGGTGTGTCCGAGACGGAAGTGAAGGAGCGGAAGGATCGCGTCGACGACGCGTTGCACGCAACGCGCGCGGCGGTGGAAGAAGGCGTCGTGCCCGGTGGTGGCACCGCCTTGCTCTATGCCTCCAAGGCGCTGGATGGCCTCAATCCAGTCAATGACGATCAGCGGCGCGGTATCGACATCGTCCGCAAGGCGCTTCAGGCTCCGTTGCGGCAGATCGCCGAAAATGCCGGACATGATGGTGGCGTGATCGCCGGCCGCCTGCTCGATGAGCGTGACGAGAATTTGGGCTTCAATGCCCAGACCGAGCAATTTGAGAACCTGTTCCAGTCCGGCGTGATCGATCCGACGAAGGTGGTGCGGATTGCCTTGCAGGACGCGGCCTCGGTTGCGGGCCTGCTGATCACCACCGAAGCGGCTGTTGCGGATTTCACCGAAGAAAGCAGCCATTCGTCCATGACCGGCGGCATCGGCGGCAGGGGCTTCTGACAAACGGCGACGGGGTCGGGCGGCAACGCTTGCCCCTGCGGTTGCCCCATCTCGTCTTCTCGTCATCAGGAGCAGCTTCATGACCTCCCAACCGACACCCGACATCGATCTGACCGACGAAGAATTGATGCTTAAATACGGGATCCAGCGCGTCCCCACCGACCGCTTTCACTACAGGTCCTTCCGCTACTCACGGCTGGAGGATGCCCTGCGACAGGCCATGAGGGATCAGCCTCCGGCCTAGCGTCGACCGCTTGTCACCTGCCCGAACCGTCGTCGCAAAGGAGTTGCCTCATGGCCCATACATCCGCATTCTGCCTGGCTCAGGAGGCCTTGCATCGCGACCGGGCGGCGGGGACCAATCTCGCTAATGTCCGGATCATCGCGGAATCTGCGGCCGCAGCCTGGGCGCGCGAAGCCGTTCTTGCCCTTCGCCGCGAAGGTAAGCTTGGCGGCGAAGACCGCCTGCCGGCCGCGGCTTCGCTATCCGAAGAGGCAGAGGATGCGGCCTTCAGCGAAAATCCCGACCGCAGTCTCGCAATCTGATGGCGCTGCGGACCACCCGAACGTCGATCACCTTCAAGGCGCCATTTCATCTGACCGCTTTGGACGAGACCCTGCCCGCGGGCACCTACGACATCGATACCGAAGAGGAAATCATCGAGGGGAATGAGCGCACGGTCTACCTGCGGGTGGCAACGCTCATTCATGTGCGGACCCATAATATGGTCCAAACCTTCACGATCGATCCAAAGGAGTTGCAGGCAGCCTTCGACGCCGATGATCGCTCCTGAAGCGACCGTGCATTCATCCCGTTTCCCGGCAACAGACTTCGCCCGCAAGTTCGACATGAACGCGGATAGCGAGATTTTCGATCTGCTGGAGCGCCATCTCGCGTCGCTGGCGGCTGCGAACTTCAATCCCTTGAACGATCGGTGCGTCGTCCGGAGGGGGCGTCAATTCCACGGATCTCAAGCGGCCTGGGCGACCCGGTGCCGGCGAGCTGACCCGGCATCGAACCTCAATTCTGAGGTAACGGCCTGGTCGCCAGCCAAATCACATGGCGGTCACCCCGGCCGTGCTCGCCGGTACGCATGTGCACCTCTTCGACGATGAAGCCCGCATTTTCGAGTTGGTCGGCAAAGCCATAAGCCGGATAGCCGGACCAGATTGCGAGAACACCGCCGGGACGCAGTGCTGCATGCGCCAATTGCAAACCTCCAACCGAATAAAGACGGTCATTGGCGAGACTGATCAACCCATCGGGTCCGTTGTCGACATCCAGCAGGATCGCGTCAAATCTTTCGGGCGATCCGGCGATAAGGTCGTGTACATCGCAAATTTCCACCGCGAGCCGCGGATCGGCCAGCGCATCGCCGAACAGATGGGCCAGCGGTCCCTTGGCCCAATCCAGAACCTTGGGGACGAGTTCGGCAACGACCACGCCGGCATTTGCGGGCAAGACGGCCAGCGCCGCGGTCAGGGTAAAGCCCATGCCGAGCCCGCCGATCAGCAATTGTGCATCGTCTCTGCGAACGCGCTGGCAGGCAAGCGTTGCCAGAGCCTGCTCCGACCGGCTGACCCAGCTTACCATCAACTGGATTTCACCATATTCGATCGCGAAATCGCTGCCCCGCTGGCGCAGAAGCAATTGACCGCCGCCAGGAATATCCGCCGTGTCGATCAATTCAATCGGCAGATCGCGGGTGTCGATGACGCCGCTCAGGAGACGCTTCGTTCTGATTTGGTCTCGCTGGCCGGTCGCGCAGCCGTATCATCGCCCGCCAAGATTTCTGCGGCAGCGCGTCGGCGTCCGATCGCATTGCGAACCGCGTAGTTGCGCCGGTTATTTGCTGTACGCAATTGGCCCATATTCATCCTGTCAGGTTGATATCGCGCGCGGCGTCGGCCGGGTTCGGCATTCATCAGGCAGCGAGATCATGTCCCTGCTCACATCGATGCAATGAAGACAAGTGCTATCTTGAAATTGCCCGCCCCATCGCCGCTCAGGGGTAAATGCGATGCCAATGGCATCATTGACAGAGCCAAGTAAAGGCGCAAGGTTCGCGTGGTCCTGATGCTGTATCTGCTAGCTGCCGCAAACCGGCGGCAGGCTCCCCAGCAGCGCCTCAGCCTCCTGCAACCCCTCCATACTTTCGATGGCACGGTCAAGCGGTCTCCCACCAAGCCCATCATCATGGCGGTTAAGGAAAGCAATCGCGCCCGGCGCGCCTAATCTGGCGATCGCCGCTCGAGAGATGCGGCCTTGCCGGGCAGCCTGTTCGGGCGAAAGGCGCGGCGTGCTGTCAGCTTTGCGGAAGCCCCTAGACATGGGAAATCCCCACTGCAATCCCGTAAGCGGCCTTACGTGGAGGGTATGTTACGGTGCTAGAGAAGCGCTCGGCCAAAAGCCGCCAAGCCTTGCCCGGCCCCGAGCAACGCGCACGTATATCTTTGGGAGCGGCCCTGCCGGCTTCGCGATCACACTGGGCGACGCGTGCCAGGTAAAAATCCTTGGTGACCGACATGACTGTCTCCTCGATAAGTCAGAATGTTTATTTCAACCGAGCATCTCCGCGACCACGCGGCGTAGTTCGCGGGGCGGAAGAACGCCGACGGGATAGTGGCCCGATGGCATCTGCGTTTTATGCCGATGCATCGATACGGCCGAGGGGCAGCAAACGGGTACGAATTTGAATTTCATTATGGTCCTGTGCGCCTTTGACGCAGAGTCTATAAATTGGTCGCAAGGCCGAGATGATCGGCGAGGGGCGATAACGTTCGATCCGGGGGGATCGGGTTAGCGCGTTCGGACTGTTGTACGTGCATGGTGGCGACAGTGGTTTAACGCCGCCAATTAGCGCACGCGGCAGCCGTCCAGAGAACTGTCCAGCACGATTGAGACCCAGAAGGCCTTGTCAATGGGCCGACAGAAAGCCGGCCGCGCGGTCAGGCAGATTCGAGATTCACCGCAGACTGTTTGCCGCGTTGATCGGTCTCGACTTCATATTGAAGACGCTGATCTTTCTGCAGCGTCACCATGCCAGCGCGTTCTACGGCGCTGATATGGACGAAGCTATCATCGCCACCCGTTTCAGGAGCTAGAAAACCATAGCCTTTGTCTGCATTGAAGAATTTTACTGTGCCGATGGGCATGAGGATGTCCTTTTCAATATGAGATATCCACCCGCAAAGATCGCAGGCGGAGCTGGTAGCGCAAGAAAAGGAAGAAGCGCCCTTGGGGGCAAAATCCGTCGCAGGCGACGATAGCAAATTACCTATGGCGTATCGAAATATAAAAGTCAAATGACGGCGCTATGGTCGGTTATTGGAAGCCGCTCGCTGCCTCATCGGTTCAAATTGCCCAGTCTAGGGCGCGTGGACAAATTGGCTACTGCGCCAACTTCCAGATCAGGTGGCCTATGATGAAGTAGGTTGCGATGATGCCAATAGCTGCAAGAAAGCCTGTAAAGCCGGAAACGACTGTGCTGCGGAACCATCCACGTCCTGAAGCGAGCAGGCGCCTTTGCACGATTGCGTTTGTCGTGGCTGCCGAGAGCACCGCGACGATCACAACGAGGATTGTCAGCACTTCCATGTAACCATGCTCGCACGGAACCGGGCTTTCGCCAAACGATTGCCGCATGGGTTAGCGATTGACGTGGCACACTTGCCTTGATTCAAGGCTGCTTTTTGGAGGCAGGCTTGAGCCGGGGCGATTTAACCGAAGCAGAGTGGCGCGTTTTAAAGGACTTGCTGCCGATCGAGCCGGAGAACCGTGGCCGAGGCAGGCCACCTGAGCAGAACCGTTCGATCATCAACGGCATTCTCTGGCGGCTCCGGTGTGGCGCTCCGTGGCGAGACGTGCCGCCCAAATATGGTAGCTGGAACACAATCTATCGGCGGTTCCGACGATGGAGCGAGGCTGGCGTCTGGGAAACGGTTGCGGTCACCCTGGCTGAGATCATGGCGGACAGCGGCCACTATAGCATCGACAGCACCACAGTCCGCGCCCACGTCTCGGCAGCGGGCGGAAAAGGGGGACTCATCGACGCGCTCTTGGCCGCTCGCGGGGCGGGTTCACCAGTAAGCTTCACTGCCTGGCTGATGCCCTCGGACGACCGCTCGCCTTCATTCTGACTGGCGGTGAAGCAGCGGACTGCAAGGCGTATGATGCGCTGATCGATTTGCCCGAGCGCGCACCCGATGCCTTCCTTGCAGACAAGGGTTATGACGCCGACGCCATCCGCGCGGACCTCGCCGAAAGGACGATCAAGGCCGTCATTCCGGGCCGATCAAACCGCCGTGTGAAAATCCATTATGATCGGGTGCTCTACCGACAGCGCAATCGCATCGAGCGCATGTTCGGCCATCTCAAGATCAATCGCGCCATTGCCACCCGCTACGACCAACTGGCCAACAGCTTCCTCGGAATGGTCCACCTCGCCACCGCCAGATACTGGCTCAAATTTGTCCACGCCGCCTAGCTTGCAGGAATACAGATGAAGCCGCGGAACTTATCAAGCTGCTGCAGCTATCGCACTTGCGAATGACGGCTTCGGATGTAAGCCGACATACTGAAACCTGGATCTTTGGTCGACTGCGGCCCCCAACGAAAGAGAACGTAGACGCAAACGATAGTGCAAGATCGGGTTGCATCAAAGGAGCGCGCAGCCAATGATCCCGTGATGCAAACGAACGATGGCCCAACAGACCCCGAGCTGATCCGCTTCCTGCGCGAGGAACTGGGCGGAGACGTCTCACCTGCCGAGACAGCTTGGGAGCATGTCGGGCCTATCTGGTTGTGGCGCGGGGAAGGCAAGGATGGCCAGCCCTCATCGATGTCGTGGCATTTTCTGACGATCGACGGCGAGGTCGCCGAAGCCATCCGTGTAGCATCCTCTGGCCAATCGGCGGCTTGGGGGTCGGTCTACGTAGAGGCTGGCATCGGCAAAACATGTTGGCGTACATCGGTCTTCCCGAGCAAGGCCCGCCAGGGCTACATGCTGCCCATCAAGGCGAGCGTGAGAAAAGCAGAAAAGTTGGCCGAAGGCGACGTGATCACGGTGCGCGTTACCCTATCCAAGGGACCATCACGCTAGAAATGAGCGCCCGGCGTCAGGGAAGGTGGTCCGCGCAGTTCTGACCGGCGTGGTGACAACTTTCCTGGACGGCTCCATCCTCGCGCTTCGCTGCTCGCCAGTCGTCATTCGAGAAAATGGCCTGTTTCGAAGTAATCCGGCATGGCCAGCATAGCTCCAGAACGGCGCAAGTGGGCCGCGAGCGGCCGGAAAAGCATAAGATCTGCACCTAAGGAGCTGAACTCTGGTTCTGGGCCTCCCGAAAGGGTCGCCCTTCGCCATCACGAGAAGCGTTGCCGAACTAACGGCCCGAGGATAAAGTTGTAAAACAAACTCGATATATTCTTTCATCGGGTTTGCTGATTTTTCTATCCGCGCACCATCTGCCACTGGCAATACAGATATTAACTCATTACGGTAGCGGAATCGGGTGAAAACCCCTTACTTGTGTGGGGGACCTTCCGCAAATGCAGGCGTTCCTGATCGATCCCCGATCCTATTTCCTGAAATTCTCGCTCTATCTTTTCACTTTCGTCCTGTTCTCGATGCTGCTGCTCTTTCTTTGCGCAGCCGTTGTATTTCGTTTGGACGAGATTGATGGTCACAGTGTCAGCGATATCAGCAGGATCGGATTTGATACTCGCGATACAGGGAAGTCGCGCATGCTGAGCGAAATGATATATGCACAGGTTAAAGACAGCCAAGCCTTGTCGACGCCGCCAAGTTCCGCGATCCAGGAAGAGTTCTCAATGGTCACCACGGCCCCGGTCGGGAGGATCGTCTCTTATTATCCAGACTATAGGAGAATCTTCAAAGGCCAGACAATCAGTACATTATGGGATCTTCTGCCTTATCTCTCTTTTCAGGATCGTGAGGTTGCAATCTATCGTTCGCTGAGCGATTACCGGTCAGAACGCAAATGGGCATTCGAGATCTATGCAGAGTCCGGAGATGGGGAAGTCTCCTCCGAGGCTCGTGTCAATCTTGTTGCCTATCTCTGGTACTGCCGGACCATCGTCATGCCGAAGCTCAGGCGCCTGCTGGCATCTAGGCAGATACATCCTGCCGAGAGGCTTATAAATACAACCCTTGATACGTTGAGGCTGTTCAGGGTGGACGACGATCAGGTCGATCGATGGACGACAAAGTGGATGAGCGTGCTTTATTTTATCGGAGTGCTATTCGGTCGTCCCGACGAAGTCATGGCCAATCCGATCGCCGCCCAGGAATCGCTGGATAAGCTGATTGAAGCGATGGATGCCGAAGCCTCCCATGTAACGTTGCCCCATATGGCAGGTCCGCCTTTCTTCAAGGCTCTGGTCGAGCTCTCCATCTCGACCCGCGGCGAAGATACAGATATGCACCTTGAGCCGTCCGCCAGCGGCGCATTCATCTCTGCTCTTCAGTCGCGCAACCAACTGGAAAGCGACCTTATCAACCTGCTCGTCATACGCGGCGCGTTCTGGCGCGCTTGGGGACTGTGCGTACCGAAGCCGATCGGGGACCAAGGGCGCTGCACGAGCGCACGCAGCGCCTTTAATGCCACCTATGGCCGGTCCAGGCCTCTCATAAAGAGCGAGGGCTTCGGACGGACCGTGGACTGGCTAAAGAGCCGCTCAAATGAGTGGTAAGATAGTGAAGACATTCAGAGAGTTCAGGGTCTGGCTGCTGGCGATCATTACGGGGATGGCAGGCCTTCTGCCAGCCGCCTTCGGTTATCTTTCATCAAGCGATGGAGTGACGATCGGCGAAAATATTCAGATCGCCTTCGAGATGCTGTGGCCAGACATGGCCATGGCCGTAACAGCCCTGGCGCTGCTCTTTTACGCCGACATCATCGGCAAATTTCTTTTGCGCGAACTGAAATTCTTACGTTTCAGCCATTATCATATCGTAAGGGGGAATGACAGGCGGGCCAAGATCGGATCCTATACGATCCTGTCGTTGGCCTCTCTACTACTCGTCGTTTTTATGCCGATCTTTCTGATTTCATCCATCTTCATTGTGAAGAACGAGATCAAATATCTAACTCGTTCGGCGCAGATGGATTTCAAATATCGTCATGTCAATCTCGCTGAAAGCTATATTAAGGCTTATAAATTTGATGACGCGGATCGGATCTTCCACTATTTGGACAAGCATTATGGCGATGTATTTGCGCAGAGCCGGATCGCTGTCATTCGTGAGCGCAAACGCCACTTCATTTTATTGAGCGACTTGGCCAAGGATCAGGAGAATCGCCTCGGGCTCGTTCCAGCCAACGCCTATCGCAAAGCGGCCATCTATCTGATGAGCCCCTATGAACCTGACAACGGCATCCTCCTTGCAAAATATAAGGCAACCTATCGGGACGCCTTAGGCAGCCATCTGTGGCTTCTGGGCCGGTGCCGCAGAGGGCATGAAGACAGGGATCTTGTCATAGGCAAGCTCAAACTTCTCGTCGAACCGGAAATTCTGCGCGGCCTCGTGAGGGCGGCAGGAGATCCGCTCCGCTGGTATTGCCGTATGGCCAAGGTTGGCAGCTACAGCGAACAGGTGATCCGCGAGCGCTGGCAATATGAAGATATCGCGCGCCTCACAGAAATACGGGCGGCGCGGCGTCGTGGTGTGATTCCCATAGGGAGCGCACCGCAATAGGCTAGCAATGCGCACCGGTGTCGCTGTTCGCTACATCGATGCCGCTCACATGCTCCGTCGACTAGGGGCCGTTTGTCTGGGGCTGCCCATGGTCCTGCCGCCGACCTGTTGATCATGCAGGTCGCGTAACGCAGCACTGCCCTGCGCCAGGCGTCGTGTCAGTCATCGGATTCAATAACGCGGTAGTGGAGATATCGGGCATATTGAGCGACGGCGCGGTGAGACGGCGCGGCGCGTCCAGTCAGGTGCCAGGCGTGCGGCTTGAGGCGAGCTGACGCGCATCGCCCATTGGGGAGGCCGCCATATGCTAGAACCTGCTTGACGCACGCTCCGGCCCCTGCAATCAATCGGAAGTAAATTGGGGGAACGCTATGAAAGTTAAAGCCTTATTCGTCGCGGCATTGGCGACGGCCGTTGTTACGCCGGCCCAGATCCTGGCTGCAGCGCCAGAAGCCAAGCACTATGTAGTGGTCAACGAGGAAATAGGCCTTCCCGTCTTCCCATATGACATAACTGACCGTCCTTATACGGTTATCGGCGAGGTAAAAGCGGGTGTGCGCAAGGCCACCATCTTCAGCAAGGCGCCCAGCCAAGAGAAGATTTACCGCGAGTTATGGGAGCGCGGCGAAAAGCTGGGCGCCGACGCGGTGATCAAGGCGCAGTATGGCGACGCTCACGTGACTGCCTTGAGCTGGGGCTCCAGCAGCGCTACCGGGGTAGCGATCAAGTTCCTCGATCCCGCAGCGCCCGCGAGCAACTGATGCTCGCCTTAGCGGCGATGCTGACAATTGCCGCCTTCGGCGCGGCCGGGTCGCAGGCTCAGCCAGCGGTTTTGCCCTCTAGTCCTCAGGCTGCAGGCGGGATGATTGCGACGACAACGCCGCCAGTCGCAACGCCGCTGCTTCCCGCTGGCACGCCCGTGCGCCTGATGGTCCTCAAAGAGATCAACAGCCGCACGGCGCGTCTGGGCGACAGGTTTAAACTGCGAGTAGACGAACCGATCTACATCGACGGCGCGTCGGCGGTGCCTGTTGGATCGACCGCTTGGGGCGAGATAGCGAGCGTCGAAAAGAACGGCGCTGTGGGTAAGGGCGGGCGACTGGGCGCCAAGCTCCTCTACCTCGATCTTCCCTCCGGCCGTGTGCCCTTGCGCGGCGGTTACGCTGACAAAGGCGACGGCAACGGTGCCGGCGTGGTGCTGGCGGTTGTAGGTTTCGGCATCTTGGGCCTCCTTACCGGAGGCGACAGCGCCAGGTTGAAAGCGGGGGACAGCTTTACCGGCTATGTGGATGTGACGCCGCCACCGGCAGCTCCACCCTCGGTCGTCGCGATCCCCTCCGCGCCGCTGCAGGCGTCGGCCGCTATTGCCGACTGACGATCCCAGGCATCGGTATTTGCCGATCGATCGACAGATACTCTCGCACGGAAACCCGTGCCAGTCCGGACGTCGACATAGCGCGAGACGGCGGCCGAACATATGTAAGCGGGGTCTGACGGTCGCCTTGCGCGCCATGCATCTGCCGGGATGATTGCCGCTCTTTGAGCGGAGTGGCCGGTGTCGGACGGGATTGAAGATTCAGCTGGGAGCCTGTTTCCATTCGCCAGAGCAAAAGGCGGCCGGGGTTCGGATGCCCGTCACGCTGACCGATCGTTCCGTGCATCGTCCGTTCCGTGCCGCCGGTAGTGGTGGGCCGCAACGCGCAGATCCGCGCACTGCACAATCTGCTCGACTTGCCGGGCGGTCGGAGCGACAGCGACACCGCTGAATCGGACGGGCGCGCTGCGTTGGGCGCGCGCTGCCCCGCCATGATTATGGACGGGGCTCTGGGCAGTGGAAGCGGCATCGGGCCGCCTTCCGCTGCGAAAGGACCATCCATGGCACGTCCCGTCAAACTGGACGATCTCGACCTCATCCTGCTCTCGACCGCATCGGCACGAGAGAGCGGGCTGCTGCATCCGCTGCGCGAAAGCATCCGCCACAGGAGCGACGCGGTGGAGGCAGCCATTGCCGGTCTGCTGCGGCGCAGGCTGGTGGAGAAGGGGGCGGTCACGGACCGGTCGGCGATATGGAAGGAGGAGGGCGGGGAACGCATCGGCCTTGTCCTGACGCCAAAGGCCCGTGCACTCATCGACGGGGAGGCAGAAGCGTCCTGCGTGACGGATGAGGCCACGCCGGTTGCCGCGCCGCGTTCCGGCTCGAAGAGCGCGACGGTGCTCGCCATGCTCGGACGTGAGGGTGGCGCATCGCCGGCCGAGCTCATCGATGCGACCGGCTGGCTGCCCCATACGATGCGCGCCGCCCTGAGCGGCCTGCGCCGGAAGGGCCATGCCATCGGCCGGGAGAAACGGGGCGAGGTTGCGGTCTATCGCCTCGTCACGGGCGCCTGACGATGAGCCCGATGGACGCCCGCATCGAGGCGGAACTTGCAGCCCTTGAAGGCCTGTCGTCGGCGGCGCTGAAGGAGCGCTGGGTAACGATGACCTCAAGTCCCGTGCCCCGCATCAGTCCGGCCATGCTGCGGCTGGCACTGGGCCGGGAGATACAGGCACGGGCGCTGGGGGGCTTTGACCGCCAGACGGGCCAGAGACTGGCGCAGGCGATGGCGGCGGGAAGCGGCACCGTGGCGGTATCGCCCGGCACGCGGCTGGTGCGCGAATGGCAGGGCAGGGCCCATGTCGTGACCGTCGGCGAGGATGGCGCGGTGCGCTGGGAGGGGAGGGGTGTATCGCTCCCTCTCCGACGTTGCCCGCGCCATCACCGGCACGCGCTGGTCCGGGCCTGCCTTCTTCGGCCTCAGGAAGAGGATGGCGGCATGAAGAGCGTGCGCTGCGCCATCTACACGCGCAAGTCGAGCGAGGAGGGACTGGCACAGGACTTCAACTCGCTCGACGCAAAGCGCGAGGCCTGTTCCGCCTATATCCTCAGTCAGGCGAGCGAGGGCTGGAGCCAGGTTCCGGACCGCTATGACGATGGCGGCCTCTCGGGCGGCACGCTCGAGAGGCCGGCCCTGAGACGGCTGCTGGAGGATGTGGCGCAGGGGCGGATCGACATCGTCGTCGTCTACAAGGTCGACCGCCTTACCCGCTCGCTCCTCGACTTCTCGAAACTGGTCGAGGCGTTCGATGCCGCCAGCGCGTCGTTCGTCTCGATCACCCAGTCGTTCAACACCACCACCAGCATGGGACGCCTGACGCTCAACATGCTGCTCTCCTTTGCCCAGTTCGAGCGTGAGGTGACCGCCGAGCGCATCCGCGACAAGATCGCGGCCTCGAAAGCGAAGGGCATGTGGATGGGCGGCATCCCGCCGCTCGGCTATCGGCCCGACGGGCGCAGCCTCGCTGTCGTCGAAGAGCATGCCGCGCTCGTGCGCACGATCTTCGGGCTCTATCTCGAAACCGGCAATGTCCGCTGTCTGGCGCAAAGGCTCGAGCGGGACGGGCTGCTGGCGCCGATGCGCACCACCGGCACCGGCCGGCGCATCGGCGGACGCCCGCTCAGCCGGGGCCAGCTCTATCTGATGCTCAAATGCCGGACCTACACCGGCAGGGTGCAGCATGGGGACCAGGTCTATCCCGGCCTCCATGACGCCATCGTCCCGGACGAACTCTACGATGCGGTACAGGCGCAGCTTGCCGCCAATACCCATGGGCATCGCCAGAGGATCCGCGCGGCAGCGCCCAGCCTTCTGGCCGGCAGGATCGTCGATCGGACCGGCGTCCCGTTCATCGCCAGCCATGCGTCGAAGGGGAGCGCGACAGGGGCGCAGAAGCGCTGGCGCTACTATGCCAGCGCGCCGCGGCAGTCTGGCGGGCAGGGATCGACCGTGCGTATTCCCGCGCGCGAGATCGACGCGATGGTCCTGCACCGCATCGCCACGCTGTTCGAGGACATGCTGGATCTCATCGAGAGGACTGCGCTCGAGGTGGACCCCAGGCGGCTCCCGGCGCTCGAAATAAGGGGCAGGGAGATCGCGGCCCAGCTCCGGGGCAGGAACAGGGAACTGCTCGACACCGTCCTCCTGCGCGTCGAGGTGGAGGAGGGGAGGACCATGATCCACTGCAGCAGCGAGGCCATTGCCGCGCTGCTGCAGGCAGAGCAGGCCGATCACGCGCCTGCGCGGGTTACGCTCGTCGACGGGGCGCGGCTGCGCCGCTCTGGCCGCGCCATGAAGCTTGTACAGCAGGACGGGCGCACGGTCATGGCGCAGCCCGATGCCTCGCTCGTCCGCCTCATCGTGCAGGCGCACCGCTGGTGGGATGAGCTCCGGAAGGGCGAGGTCAACATCACCATGCTGTGCGAGCGCGAGAAGGTCTCCGACGCATGGATGAGCCGGGTGCTGCGGCTCGCCTTCCCCTCGCCCGCCATCACCGGCGCCATCCTCACAGGGCGGCAGCCTGCAGGGCTCAACAGCGCAGCGCTCCTCGCCACCGGCGCTGTGCCCGTGCGATGGTGCGAGCAGGAAAGGATGATGATGCAGACCAGCTAGCGGATCACGGGAGCCCTTAGATGGAAATGGAGCTGCTCAAACGGCTCGACCCGATGAGCAAGGATTATCTCGACAAACTCGAGCATGTTCGTGGTGCGGTCGCTCACCATGTCTATTCCGAGGAAGGTACTTGGTTTCCCAAGCTGGCTGAAGACATTGACAGTGCGGAGCAAACCCGTATTTCCGATCGCTCCGAAGAGGAATTTTCGCAGTATGCGCTAATCGATCCGCCGAATAATCTTGAAGACCAATGGCTTGATCAGACGTTCAACGTCGAATTTGTACATTGAGATTGTAACGCCTGCATCGCGACTGCCGACCCGCCCAAAGGCCCGGCATTCGCACCCAGTCCTGCAAAGCGTATGCGCTTCTGTAAATCGGCCGACGCGCATTTGTGGAGATAACCGCTGAGGCGCTGCGCGACTTCCGCATGGATCGTCGGCAGCAACATCGGTCGTCCCAGCGCGACTCCGCCGCCCAGGAGGATGCGCTCGGCGGACGTGACCAACAGAAGTATCGTCAGAAATTCGGCGAGGTCATGCGCAACATGCGCCCAGATGGGATCTCTCGCGGAAAGTTGATCAACCGGCCCACCCGCTCTGCTGATAAGGGCGGGGCCGCTTATCAAGCCTTCGAGACAATCGCGATGGAAAGAGCAGATGCCTCGAAAGGTGTCGCCCGGCGATCGGCGGAGCCGCACATGGCCGGCTTCGGGATGCAGTGCGCCATGATGGACCTTTCCATCGACGACCAGCCCCAATCCCACGCCCGTTCCGATCGTCAGATAGGCATGGGTGCGGCAGCCTGTCGAAGCCCCCCACAGCCCTTCGGCCAGGGCAGCGCCGCCGACATCGGTGTCGAAACCGATCGGCAGATCGAAGCTGTCCCTGATGCGCCGCAGCAGGTTGAAGTTGGACCAGCCGGGCTTCGGCGTGGTCAATATATATCCAAAGTCCTCACGGCTGGTGTCGAGGCCGACAGGTCCGAAACTCGCGACGCCGATCGCCGCGAACGGCGTCTCGCTCATCCACCGTTGAAGCGTCTCGATCATGAAGGCCAATACCGCCTCTGGACGGTCGCCCGTGGCCATGCGCTCCTGCCGGAGGATGCGCGTCCCCTGCGTCAGCGAAGCGATGGATTTGGTGCCGCCCAGTTCGAGCGACGCGACGACGGGAGTCTCGGTCATGCGACGATGCTGCTGCTGTCGCCGTCGAGCGCGATTTGCAGCACCGGCGCAGGCGATCCGGCGAAGGCGGACCGCGCCTCCGCCGGATCGCGGGCAGGCGTAGCAAGGCCGACCAGATCCGCAAAGCTCCAGACGCTCAGGTCGTCGAGCACGAGCCAGCTATAGGCTTGGAACGGGGCGTCTTCGGGGTTGCCGACGACCAGACCGGTTCCGTTGAGCAGCCGCCATGGCCCCAGCAGATTGTCGCTCACTACGCCATAAAGCCCGTTCGGTCCTCTTGGACCGCCAGCGGCGAAGACCTTCGCCTGCGTCGACCAGAAGAGATAGAAGCGCCCGCCATGGCGAACCATATGGGGCCGCTCAAGCTCGTTGTTCAATCGGTCGGCATCGACCAGCGGGGGGAGAAACGTGCAGACTCCTCCCTCCCGCCGGGCGACCCCGATCAGCCCGTTCCAGTCGGATGGTGAGCCCGGCTTGGACGCGCTGAACAGGATGAACTCTTCGCCGGTTTCCGGATGGATGACAGGGAATGGGTCTCGGAATGCCTTGATGGTGCCGACGGCGCCACCCCCCGTCATATCCGACCGGTACAGGCGGTCGTCCGGAACGAACAGCTCTTCGGGCGTCGTCCAGTCATTCACCCCGGCCCCGGCCTCGGACAGCCGAAGCGTGCCGCGGATGAGGAGCATTCGCTGGAGGAAAGTAGGCACTGCCTCCCCGCGAACCCCTGCCGAAGTATAGTAGAGCGAGAGCGTCTTGCCGTCCTCTTCCAGCACGGCCGTTCCCGCCCATTCCCTGCTTCCCGGATTGAGGTCGTCAGGCAGAAGGTGGCCCAAGTCCAGCCAGCCTTCCTGCCTTTTCTGCATCAGCCGGAGGCGGGCTACGGCGTGGCGTGCCTCCGGGTCCGGCATGACGGGCGCCGTCAGGGCGATGACCAGCGGGCCGCCGGAGAACTTAACCGTCCGCCCTTGCCTGTCGATGATCGGCCAATGATCCCAAAGGTCTGTCCCGGGCAGCACCGGAGCGGACTTCTCGATCACGGGCGCTCGATGGTCATCGCCGATGGCGGCAACATGGGTCGCAGTCCAGTGGAAGGTGGATATGTCCACTTCAGTCGCAACCCCGTTCCCTGATGTCACCGCTGACGTCATCGCTCAGAAGCCCACCTTGACTGCGGCGGAAATGGTGCGCCCGTTGATCGACCGCGCCCGAACGATGCCGTTCTCCGGGATCGCGCCTTCTTCCGCCTCGGTGAAGCCCTTGACGTTGAAGAGGTTGTTGGCGTTCAGCGACAGCTGCACCCGCTCGATGGGCCGGTATTGCAGGAAAGCATTGACGGTGGTGTAGCCCGGCAGCTTCAACTGATCGCTGTCCTGCGCGTAGCTGGACGTCGTCCCGATAACGTTTGCACCCACCGTGACCGGACCGAGATCGACCTGTGGCGTCGCCTGGAACACGAACTCAGCCTGACGACGCGGCACCTTGCCAACGACCCCCGGATTCAATGCATCGCTGCAGATCTTGGACTTGGTCCAGGTGCCGCCAGCGGTCAGGCTGAAGATACCGGCGCGGTAATTGCCCTCCAGTTCCAGGCCATAGGCGCGATATTTGCGATCGACGAACCGCTGTGTGGTGGCTTCGAAATTCTGCTCTTCCGTGCGCGCCCAGAAGGCGGTTGCGTAGAGGGCAAGGTCGCCCGTGCGATATTTGACGCCGCCTTCGGCCTGCTTGACCATGTCGACCGCCGCGTTCGAATCGACCAGATGCCCGTCCACGGTGCTGACGGCCGGGCCGAACAGCAGGCGATCGGCATTGGCGCGGCCGCCCTGGCTGTAGCGGGCGAAGACCGCCAGATCGTCAGCGAGGCGATAGTTCGCGCCCAGCGAATAGGACCAGTAGTGGAAATTATAGTTCACCGGCGCCGGGCTGCTGAGCGGAATGACCGAGACGCGCGTTTCCGCGTCGGAGATTACGCCGTCGCCATTCACGTCGCGCGACACCGTGCCGGTGCGGCCACCGCCCAGGTCGGCGCCCGCGATCGATCCGTTGGCGTCCCCGAAATCATAGCGGATGCTGCCGTCCAGCGTCAGCTTGTCCGACGCCCAGCTGAGCGAGGCGAAGGGCGCGTTCGTATTATAGTCGATATTATAGCTGCGCCGGCAGCAGCCGCCAAAATAGCTGGCGCCATAGCCGAAGATGCCGTCCTGCGTCACGGGCACACCCATCGCGGACTGCACATTGACGAGCGCCGCCCTGCCGCCGCCGACCACGTCGGACAGCAACGACGTCCAGAGCCATTCGGTGTCGATCGTCTGACGCGATTTGTAGAAGCCCGCCGTGAAGCTGAGCTTGCCGCTGCCCATTTCGAAATCGCGCGTCACGCGGATATCGTTGGTGATGTTGTTGAGGCTGTTGAGCTTAGTGTCGAACACGACGATCTGGGCGAGGAGCCCGTTGCCGTTCAGCGACGAGGGATTGGCGATCGCCTGCCCGGCGTTGGGACCGTTCGCATAGCTGAGGGTCGCGCCGGCGCCGCCCATGGCTGTGGCGATGCTCGTCGCGGAATCGATATTGGCGGGGAAGTTCGAGATGAAGCGCCCGGACACGTCCGAGTAGCGGAAACGCTCGGTCACTTCCCAGCCATCGGCGATCTCGAACCGGCTCTCCAGCCCGAACGCCTTGACGACGGGATGCTGCCCGTCACGGATATCGTCGACGACCGGGTTGTTGTTGCCGTCCAGCGTCACGTTGCGCGTGATGTAGCGCGAATGCAGCGTGTCCTGGTTGATGCTGAAGCCGGGAATGTTGCTATATTTCGGGTCTTTGTTCGTGCCCGTCACCCGCACCGGGTTGGGCAGATAGCCGATGGCCCGGTCGTTCAGATATTTGCCGTAGAGCCGGATATAGCCGCCGGCAAATTCCTTGGTGATGTTGAACTTGAGCTGCCCGCCCTTGTTGCCGTCATAGCCGGCCTGGCGCGGGCCGGTGCCCTGCCGGTAGAAGCCGCCGATATGGAAGCGCAGGTCGTCCGACAGCTTGCCGCCATAATCGACGTCGAGCCGGTAGTCGCTATAGTCGAGCCCGGTCGAAGCCTGGATCGCGCCGCCCTCGGTCTCGCCGGTCTTCGAGATGAGGTTGATGACGCCGCCGGGCGAATTGGACGCGAAGGTGGACGCCGAACCGCCGCGTATGGCTTCGACCCGCTGCACGTTGAAGTCCGACCGCAGGAAGATGTCGGCGTTGCCGAAGGTGATGTCGCCATATTCCAGAGCGGGCAGGCCGTCTTCCTGCAACTGCAGGAATTTGGCGCCGCCGGACGCGACGGGCAGCCCACGGACTGCGATGTTGGCATTGCCTTCGCCGCCCGAGGATTCGGACCTGATGCCCGGAATGTTGCGGAAAATCTCCGCGACCGAGCGCGGCGCGGCCTGCTGAATGGCGTCGGCGCTGAGCGAGCTGACCGAGACGGAACTGTCCAGCTTGTTCTGGCCGCGCGCGACAGCGGTAACGATGATATCGGAAGAGTCGGTTCCAGCAGGCTGGGCATCCGCCGCGTCGCTTTGAGCCAGGGCCGAAGCAGGCATCATCAACGCGGTCGTTGCCAGCAAAATTCCAAATGCTTTCATGTCATCACTCCCCAAATGGTCGGTTGCGCCGACTCGATGCACCTATTGCATAGGATGTGCGCAAACGTTTGCCAAGAATTATTTGGCAAACGTTTGCGCAATCGGTTATGACAATGATCGACAGACCGGAAATCGCAGCGAATCCGGCAAGTTTTGGGAGAGGGAAGGCCGTGTTGTTTCGACCCAAGCCACGTCTGAGCGCTATCCGGATCGCCGAAATGAATCTGGGCTTTTTCGGCCTGCAATTCTCGTTCGGCCTGCAACAGGCGAACATGAGTCCCATCTACAGCTTTCTGGGCGCGGACGAAGCGTCGATGCCGTTGTTGTGGCTGGCCGGACCCATAACCGGCCTCCTCGTGCAGCCGCTGGTCGGCGCGCTGAGCGACCGCACGAACAGCCGCCTGGGAAGGCGTACGCCCTATTTCCTGATCGGGGCCGCCCTATGCAGCATCTGCCTGTTCGCCATGCCCTATAGTCCCGTCCTGTGGGTCGCCGCGTCGCTTCTGTGGATACTCGACGCTGCCAACAACGTCGCCATGGAACCCTATCGTGCCTATGTGAGCGACCGCCTCGACCCCAGCCAGCAGAGCTTGGGCTTTCTTACGCAATCCGCTTTTACGGGTCTTGCGCAGACACTCGCCTATTTGGCTCCCACCCTGCTCGTCCAGGCGGGCGTCAGCGCCGACCTGATCGACGCCAACGGCATTCCGGAGATTACGCGGATCGCCTTTCTCATCGGCGCGGTCCTGTCGATCACCACCATTGTCTATTCGGTCCTGCGCGTGCCGGAATTGCCTCTGGAGGCAGACGAGCGCCAGCGCATGACGGGCGAAGGGCTGGCCGCGAGCGCCGCGCTCGGCGATTTCGTCGCGGCGTTCAAGGATATGCCGCGCCCCATGCGGCAACTGGCTGTCGCGATGCTTTTTCAATGGTTCGCGATGTTCGCTTACTGGCAATATATCGCCTTTGCCCTCGGCCGATCGCTGTTCGGCACGGCGGACGCGGGCAGCGCGGCCTTTCGGCAGGCCGTTCTACTCACCGGCCAGGCAGGCGCGCTTTATAATTTCGTCGCCTTCTTCGCCGCGTTCGCGATGATGCCGATCGTGCAGCGCGCGGGTGCAAAACCGGTCCACGCCGGGGCGATGCTGCTCTCGGGCCTCGCCATGCTGTCGCTCGGTCTGGTCACGACCAGGATGGGCCTTATTCCTGCGATGATCGGCATCGGCATTGGCTGGGCCAGCCTGATGGGCAACCCCTATGTCATGCTGGCCGGCGCCATTCCCCCCGCCAGAACCGGCGTCTATATGGGTATCTTCAACATGTTCATCGTCGTCCCGATGATGATCGAAACGCTGGTTATGCCGCTCATCTATCGGCCCCTGCTGGCCGGGGATCCGCGCAATGTCCTGCTCCTGTCGGGCGCCATGATGCTGATCGCGGCTGCGGCGACCCTGCGCGTGAAGGAAGGCAGGACCGAAGCGGCTAGCGCGAACTGACCTATGCCGACCCGCGCAGGATCAGTTCCGGCTTCATCGCGACGGACGTGACCGTCTCTCCCGCCATGCGCCGCATGAGCAGGTCGACCAGCAGTCTCGCGCCATTGCGCATATCCTGCCGAACGGTGGTGAGGGGCGGGACCGTATGCGCCGAAATGCTGATGTCGTCATAGCCCACGATCGACACATCCTGCGGCACCCGCAGCCCTTGGTCGGCAACCGCCCGCATGGCGCTCATGGCGATCACGTCGGACGCGGCGAAGATACCGTCGGGCGACGGATGACTTTCAAGGTAACGCGCCATGTCTTCATAGGCGTCCTGGTCCGTCAGGTGCAGCGGCAACAGGATTTCCTCGACCTCCGCGGCTTGGTCAATGGCGCGATGGAAGCCCGCATAGCGATCGGCGAATTCGGGAACGGCCGGGTCACCCAGAAACGCCAGCCTGCGGCGGCCAATGGTGATAAGGTGCCTCGCTGCGATTTCGCCTCCCGTCAGATTGTCGGTGCCGACGGTGATCTGAACCAGGTCCGGGCGATTTGCGCCCCACACGACCAGCGGCGCAAACTGCTTCGCCACGCCTTCTATGACATCGGTCTGGTCCGATTGTCCGATCAGGATGATGCCATCGACCCGCCCGGACAGGACCATATTCTCCAGCCAGCTTGCGTCGCCCGGGACGACCCTGGACAGCAGCAGGTCGTAGCCTTGTTCCGCCAGGGCATCGGCAAGAGGGCCGAGCAGACCCATGAAGAACGGGTCGGACAGGCTTTGCTGTACCTCATGACCCAAGGGGAAAACCACGCCCACCGCGCCGGTGCGGCGCTTGCGGAAGAAGCTCGCGGTCTGGTTCAGCCTGAAACCATGTTCTTCCGCAAGGGCCCTGATGCGTGCCTTAGTCTTTGCCGAAACCCGTGGATTGTCATCAAGCGCGCGCGAGACCGTCGACACATGGACGCCAGCTATCTTCGCCAGTTCCACCAAGCCTATGGTCTTCATCGGAATAGAAAATCCTCCAGCAATTGATGGCTCCCTTATAAGAAGTCTTTATCATGTTTCGATGCTCGACTCTAATGTCGCAGCTTCCATCGTTTCCAAAGGGAAGGCGCGGTATTGTCGACAAATGCGCTCATTGCAATGACGCTGCCGATTGTCCGGTTCCTGAATGATTCAATCAAAACCGGAGCCTGAATCACATCGAGACCATCACATCAATGGGCCTGAACCTAACTCCGCGGTCGAATTTTTAAGGTCGGTCGGTCGCTGAGCCGCGGTCGCAGAAGCTCTGGATAAGTTCCTCGGAGGCTTCCCAAAGACGCCTTGCGATAATCTCGTCCAGTGCAGCCAACGGAATCCGCGCCGGTGAGGGATATCCGCGCGTTTCGCCGAGCGCGTCCGGGCCGTAATAGCCGCCCGGCTTGACGTCGGCAGATGTTGCGGCGAACAGCGTCGGGAGAGCGCCTTGCGGGGCCGGCTGGAAAAGAAACCATAACAGTGTCCGTGCCAGGCCCATTCCGCTCCAGCGACCCGGAGCATTGTGCAAGAGGTCGGTACGCGCGACGCCGGGATGCGCGATGATGCTTGTCACGCCCCAACCGCCGGTAATGCTGCGGCGCTGCAACTCGAAGCCGAACATCAGGCAGGCGAGCTTGGATTGGCTGTACGCCGGCATTGGCTTGTAGCCCTTCTCGCTGTTGAGATTGTCAAGGTTGATCGCGCCGCTGCGCGCGGCGACGCTCGAAAGAGAGACGACCCTTGCGTTGCCTGCCTTGCGAAGCAGCGGGAGCAGATAGTTCGTAAGCGCGAAGTGCCCGAGGTAATTGGTTCCGAACTGAAGCTCGAAACCGTCCCTCGTCTCCTCGCGCCTGGGAGGAACCATCACGCCGGCATTGTTTATCAGTAGGTCGAGCTTCTCCTCCTGGCCTGCCAGTCGGGCCGCGAACGTCGCGACGGAAGCCAGGCATGCGAGGTCGAGCAACTCGAACCGCACGCGCGCGGATGGAAGCTCGGCGAAGATCCGGGCCAACGCGGCCGCCCCCTTCTGCGAACTCCGGCCAGCGATGATCGTGTTCGCGCCCGCGCGCGCCAAGGCGAGTGCGGTCTCGTACCCGAGGCCTCCCGTCCCGGTGACCACCGCGACGCGGCCTTCCTGAGAGGGAATATCTGCCACCGTCCATTTACGCATGTTTCATCCGTTCATATATATGCACCGAGTGCAGGATAATATTTGCACTCAGTGCATATTTCAAGAAGGTCAGCATGCCGGCGGGGTCCCACGGGGGGAAATCAGAGGAAGGTGCCAGGGCTCGCAAACACCGCGAGACCATGGAGCGCATCACCGAGGCCGGGATACGCCTCTTTCTCGATCGCGGTTACGAAGCGACCACGCTGGACGATATTGCCGCCGCGGCCGCGATCTCGCGGCGAAGCTTCTTCCATTACTTCAAGTCCAAAGACGACATCCTCATCTCCCTGCAGAGCGGGATGGGGACCACGATCGCCGAGGCGATCCGCAATGCGCCCCCGGACAAGCGCCCGATCGAGGCCGTGCGTGATGCCGTCCTCGATGTATGCGCCGCGGTCCCCCCCGACGACATGCTCGCGATCGACCGATTAATGCGATCGAGCAACACCGTGCAGGCCCGCAAGCAGGCCAGCTATGTCGACCAGGAACGAACCTTGCTCGCGGCCTTGCGCGAGCGCTGGCCCGAACCGGAACGGGAATCCGCGCTCAAGCTCGTCGCGATGATCGCGATGGGCGCCATTCGCCTGTCCACCGAAGCGTTCAATCAGGAAGACGGCGCGCGCACGATGCCCACCCTGTTGCGAGAAACCTTCGGCGCTCTGGAGACAGAGTTGCTCACGCGCCGGTGAGCTCGGGAGCGCTGCAGGCGACGTCGTCTACATCAGGCCGCCTTCGACCGCTTCGCGGACTGTGCGCACGCTGGGCCGAAAACCGAGCCTGCGGGCTAGGGATCCATCCACATGCAGATACCATGGGTCCGGCATCGGTTCTGACGATGCGTCCATATCCTTGCCGACGAAGCGCACCAGTTCGTAGAGTGTCGTCGCCGCGTCGTCCGCGATATTGACGATCTGCCCGTCGAACGTACCAGTCAACGCCAGTCGGATGGCCGCTGCAATATCGATGTGGTGGACGGTGCTCATCCGCTGCGCCGGGTGGAAGGCGAACGCACGCAGGTGGGACGGCAGCGCCTCAAGATGACCGTCACCGTCGCCATACACAAATGGGAAGCGCAGGACGGACCAGGTGAGGCCGCTTCCCCGGAGTACCCGCTCGGCAGCCACTTTGCTCGCGGGATAGGCCTGCTGCGGATCGACGATATCGCTTTCCCGACCTGGATGGGGGCCGCTCCGACCGGAAACATGGGCGGTGCTGGCCATGACGAAGCGTGCGTCGGGAGCGCGCGCCTTTGCTGCGGCGATCAGGTTTTGCGTCCCCTCAAGATTGCTCTTCCAGATCAGATCCGTATCGGCGGTGCGAAACACGGCGGCAAGATGCACGATTGCCGAGATGCCATCGACCGCCCTTTCAAGCGCGTCGCGGTCGAAAAGGTCGCCTCACAGACGTTGGCACCGACACTAACGGTCTTGCCCGCCCGGACCAGGGCGCGGCAGCTGACGCCGGCTTGGACGAGTCGGGTCAGCAGGCGTTCTCCGACGAGCCCGGTTGCGCCGGTCAAAAGGATTGTCATCCCATTCCTCCTTCGGATCTTTGAACGAGGCGCTCGGTGGCAGTCCGAAGAACCCGCGCCACGATCTCAGCATCGGCCTCGCTGACGCCGCCGAACGCCGCTTCGTGAATGAAACTGAGGTCAGGCAGTTCTGCCCAGAGCTGCTCGCCGGCGGGCGTGAGGCGAAGCGATTTCTGCCGCAGATCGACGCTATCCTGCACCTGCTCGACCAAATTTTTGGCCACGAGCGTCCCGACCACGGCGCTCAGGGTCGCCCGTTCGACCTGGAGCTTCGTTACAAGGTCGCGCTGCTTCGAGGGGCCGACTGTGGCGAGTTCATGCAGGACGTACCATTGCGTGGCACCCAGCCCATGGACACGAAGCGTGTCCTCCATCACCGCTCTTCCCGCGAAATAGCATCGCTTCGCCCACATGGCGATCGACGGGAGACCTTGTTTGGAATTATTGTCAGGAGACTAACAACGTGTCAAGCACCTCTCATGTCGACCTCTCGTTAAGAGGGGAAGCGGCTATGAGCCCGGGAACGGCGGTAATGGCCGTGCACTGCTGCCCATCAAAATGAGGCGGGAATGGCGCGTCTTGGCAGATGCAGCCGTTCGGGGGCTGGTCCGTGAAGGGCTTGAGTTGGTCGGATTCAGTCCTCCTCGCCGTCCGCCAGCAACCGCATCGCCGCACCGTCCAGATCGTCATACTGGCCGCTGCGCATCGCCCAGAAAAAGGCCGCAAGGCCCATCATGCCGCAGCCCAGTGCCAGCGGGATGAGCAAGGCGAGGCCAGTCATCGCGCCGCCCCCTTCAGCCGCAGAGCATTGGCGATCACCACCAGCGAGGACAGCGACATGGCGATAGCGGCCACCAGCGGGGTCACCTTGCCCGCGATGGCGAGCGGCACCGCCAGCACATTATAGCCAATGGCGAGCGCAAAATTCTGCTTTACCACCCGCACTGTGCGCCGTGCGGCGCGCAGCGCAATCGCGACTGGCGCCAGCCTGTCGCCCAAGAAGACGATATCGGCTGTAAGCTGGCTGGCATCGCTAGCCGACGCCGGCGCCATGCTGGCGTGCCCTGCGGCAAGCGCAGGGCCGTCATTTAGCCCGTCACCGACCATCAGCACCTTCTGCCCCTGCGCCTTGAGACGGTCGAGCAGCGCCAACTTGTCCGCAGGTCGAAGTCGGCCGATAGCGGTCGTGCCAGTCGAGCGCGCGATTTCCTCCAGCGCCTCGGGCCGGTCCCCACTGGCGATGAGTGTCCCAAGACCTGCAGCGCGCAACGCGGCCAGCGTCTCGGCCGCATCGGGCCGCAGAACATCGTTGAACGGGAGCAGGTGAACATCCGCGCCGTGGCGATATTCGCTCGCCAACTCAAACAGGGTGATCAGGCTGTGCGGCCGGGCGAGCGATACCGGCACGCCGCGATGGTCGGCGAACAACCCCTCGCCTGGCACCTCACGGATGGAGTCCAGCGTGGCGGGTCGGACGCCCTCAGCCTCCAGCGCCTGTCGCAGCGCGATGCTCAGAGGGTGGCGGCTCGCCTGCGCCAACGCGAGCAGGATGGAGCGGTCTTCCCCATTCAGACAGTCAAGGGCGCGCGGCACTGGACGGCCCAAGGTCAGCGTGCCGGTCTTGTCGAACACGGCCTCAGTGATTTCGGCCAGACGTTCCAGCGCCGAACCCTCTTTGACCAACACGCCCTGCCGCATCAGCGCGCTGCAAGCCACGATTTGCGCGGCAGGGACAGCGAGGCCGAGCGCACAGGGACAAGTGATGAGCAGCACCGCGACCGCGATCAGCAGCGACTGGTGCACGCCCGCACCACCGACCATCCAGCCGATGAAAGACAGGGCGGCGAGCAGATGGACGCAGGGCGCGTACCAGCGCGCCGCCCGATCGGCGAGGCGGACATGACGCGATTTGCTTTGCCCCGCCTCCTCCATCAGCCTTGCGATGTCTGCGATCACCGTGTCGGCGCCCGCCGCCGTCACCTCGACCGTCAACGGGCCGGCGACGTTAAGCGCCCCGGCCCGCACGACATCGCCCGCATGGACGCGAACGGGCGTGCTTTCTCCAGTAAGGAACGAAATGTCGAGGCTGCTGTCTCCCGCCAGAACGCGCCCGTCCGCCGCCAGCCGTTCTCCCGCCGCGACCAGCATACGCATGCCGGGACGAAGCGCGTCGCCCTTCGTCCAGCGGCTTTGTCCCGCCTCGTCCAGCACCAGCGCGCCAGGCGCTGTCTGCTTCAGCAGCGCCGCGACCCCGGCCCGCGCCCGACCGCGCATCATGCCATCGAGGCAGCGTCCCGCGAGCAGGAAGAAGAGCAGCATTACCGCCCCGTCGAACCAGGCATGCGCGCCGCCGCTTATGGTCTCGAACAGGCTCATACTCGTGGTCAGCAGCACGCCAATGCTGATCGGAACGTCCATGTTGGTGCGTCCTTGCCGCAGCGCCGCCCAGGCGGAACGGAAGAAGGGTTGGCCGGCGTAGGCGACGGTCGGCAGCGCGATCAGGGCGGAGAGCCAGTGGAACATCTGCCGAGTGGCGCCTTCCGCACCGGACCAGATGGATACCGACAGCAGCATGATGTTCATCGCGGCGAAGCCGGCAACGGCGAGGGCTCGGAGCATGGCCCGGTTCTCCGCCGCCGCAACGTCAAGGCTAGGGTCGGCCAGCGCCTCGGCCTCGAAACCGAGCCGGGCGAGCGCCGCCTTCAGGTCTGGCGGGCTCAAAGCCGGATCATGCCGGATTGCGACGCGCCTGGCCCCCATGTTGACGCGGGCCGATTCGATACCGTTCACCTTCGGCAGGCCGTTCTCGATTTTCGAGATGCAGCCCGCGCAGTGGATGCCAGGGACGGCTAGGAGGCTTTCGCGTGTTTCGGCCAGCGGTGCGGGTTCAGGGAGGAGCGCCCGTGTCGCCATCAGTCGATCTCCCGCAGCAGATGCTGCTCGCTGCCACCATGCCAGACGTCGAGGCGAACGCGCCAGCGACCGGGTGGCAGCGCAGCTTCGCTGACATAGCGGCCGGGCGCGGCCTCACGAAAAGCGAGCGGAATATCGGCGGCCCGGCCGAGCGGATGCTGCGCGAGCGCCTTCACAGTCCCGCCCCGGACCGGCGCGCCGGTCCCGCTGCCCAGCGTCAGCACGACGTGGCGCGCACCATCCGTCGCCACCCCGTCCTTCCAGCGCAACCCATCCTGAGCGCGGGCAGCGGCCAGCCAGCCATTGAAGCGCTGGCTCGCGACATAGCTGTTCTCGACCACCGTGCCGCCGAAGGACCGGACGGCGACGGTCGCCATCAGAAAGTTGACGGCGATCACCACCGCGAAGAAGGCGACCAGGATCGCAGTCATGTGCCAGCCGGTGAAGCGGCGCGCGGGAAGGCTGTTGGACATTATCGGGACCTTTCGAAACGGGCGGGCTCGCTGTCGCCGCCGCCCTCGCGGTCAGTAGCGCGAACGGTGAAACGGAAGTCCTGGCGCTGCGGCCCGGCGCCTGGGAGGGCGACGAACAGGCGCAGCCTGGCGACGCTGTCGGCGGGCACGGTTGTGCCGACGTCGGCTTGGGCCTCGTCACGAGTCATGCCGTCGGTCCAGAGGCGCGCCCCCGGCAGCCCTTCGACCGTCACCACGATCGGGCGTGGCCGAGCCTCCATGTTGCGGAGCTTCACCGTATAGGCGTTGCGGACCATGCCGTCGGACAGGCGCACGGCGATCGGATTGCGGTCCTGCTGCGCGCTGACGTCGATGCGGGTGCGCGCGCCGAGCGTGAACAGCATAGCAAGGCCGATCCCGCACCACAGCGTGAAATAGGCGATGGTGCGGGGACGCAGCAGCGTCCTCAACACCGGTTGGGGCGCTGCGCCCTTCTTCTCCGCTTCCGCATCGTCCTCGGTGCAATAATCGATCAGGCCGCGCGGGCGGCCGACCTGTGCCATCACCTTGTCGCAGGCGTCGATGCACAGCGCGCAGGTGATGCAGCCGATCTGCGGCCCTTCACGGATGTCGATGCCGGTCGGGCACACCGCAACGCACTGGTTGCAGTCGATGCAGTCGCCATAATCGCCCGGATGCGCCTCCGCCTTCTTTAGGCTGCCGCGCTTTTCCCCGCGCCAGTCCTTGTAGGTGACGACCAGCGACTTCTCGTCCAGCATCGCGGTCTGGATGCGCGGCCAGGGACACATGTAGATGCACACCTGCTCGCGCATGAAACCGCCCAGGACGAAGGTGGTGGCGGTCAGCACGCCGACCGTCGCATAGGCCACGGGCGCGGCGGTGCCGTCCCAGAATTGCTGCTGGAGCGTCGGCGCGTCGGCAAAGTAGAAGATCCAGGCGCCGCCCGTCAGGAAGGCGATGGCCAGCCATGCGGTCCATTTGAGCAGGCGCCTCGCCAGCTTCGCCGGGGTCCAGGGCGCCTTCGCCAGCCGGATCTGCGCGTTGCGGTCGCCGTCGATAAAGCGTTCGACATGCTGGTAGAGGTCGGTCCACACCGTCTGCGGGCAGGCATAGCCGCACCAGGCCCGCCCGACTGCCGAGGTGACCAGGAACAGCCCCACCCCCGCCATGATCAGCAGGCCGGCGACATAATAGAATTCATGCGGCCAGATCTCGATCGCGAACATGTAGAAGCGCCGGTGGGCGAGGTCGATCAGCACCGCCTGATCGGGCGCATAGGGCCCGCGATCCCAGCGCAGCCACGGCGTCACCCAGTAGATGGCGAGCGTCGCCACCATCACCGCCCATTTCAGGCGGCGATAGAAGCCGTCCACCGCCTTGGGATAGACGCCGTTGCGCTTTTCGTAGAGGTCGGAGGAGCCCGCAGGCATCAGCATGCTGCCTGCCCCCGAGCGAGCTTATTTGCCGACATCGCGCGCCCCTTCGGCAGTCGCAACGACCGGCGCCGCTTCGCCGCCCCCCAGGCTGTGGACATAGGCGGCGAGCATCCGCACGGTCGCGCTGTCGAGCTTATCGCCCCAACGAGGCATCACGCCCTGGCGGCTGTTCCACACGGTCTCCCGGATCGTGTCGGGGTCGCCGCCATAGAGCCAGATGCCGTCTGTGAGGTTGGGCGCGCCGAGTTCGCGACTGCCGTGCCCAGTGGGGCCGTGGCAGACGGCGCAATTGTCAGCGAAGAGCCTTGCGCCGCGCTGCGCCGTCGCGCCGGGACGATCCTGCCGGCTGATGGCGCGGACATAGGCGACGACATCATCCACCTGCGCTGCGGTCAGCAGCTGGTCGCGGCCGAAGGCGGGCATCTGCGACATGCGGGTAGCCGTATGGTCGGGATTGCGCACGCCATCGAAGATCGTCTGCTCGATCGTCGCCAGGTCGCCACCCCACAGCCAGTCGTCGTCATTGAGGTTGGGATAGCCCTTCGACCCCGCCGCACCTGAACCATGGCACTGCACGCAATGCACGCGGAACGCGGCCCGCCCGCCCTCGACCGCCGCCTGCATCAGCTGCGGCTTTCCGGGTAGCGCCTCGATCGGCGTTTCGGCGATCGCCTTGCGGATCGGCGCGACCTGCGCCTCCCGCGCAGCCAGCTCCTTGTCCAGCGCGCCCCGGCTCGACCAGCCGAGTATGCCCTGCGTGGCGCTGTGGATCATCGGCCAGGCGGGATAGGCGATGGTGTAGGCGACCGCGAAGAGAATGGTGGCGTAGAAGGTCCACAGCCACCAGCGCGGCAGCGGCGTATCCAGCTCCCGGATGCCATCCCATTCATGGCCCTTGAGCTCCGTGCCCGTCGCGGTGTCGACATGCTTGTCGTCAGCCATGATCGGCCTCCGTATCTTCGCGATCCTTGAAGATCATCGTGGATGCGGCGCGGCTGTGCGCCCGGCCGCGCGGCAGGAAATGCCAACCCACCAGAACGAGGTAGCTTACCCCCATGAACACCAGCCCCCAGCTGTCGGCGAAATGCCGCAGCGTGTCATAGCTGCTCATCGCTCCACCTCCTGCGGCTCGGCGGCGTTCACGTCGACCAGCGTCCCCAGCATCTGGAGATAGGCCACCAGCGCGTCCATCTCCGTCAGCCTGTTCGGATCGCCGTCGAAATCGCGCACCTGCGCCTTGGGATAGCGCTTCAGCAGGTCGACAGTGTCGGCGGTTGGGTCCGCCTGGGCCGCGAGGTCGGCATTCGCCTTGGCCACGTCATCCTTGCTATAGGGCACGCCGACATCGGACAGCGCCGTCAGATGCGCGGCCATGTCGCCCACCTTCAGGTCGCGCTCGGCGAGGAAGGGATAGGTCGGCATGATCGATTCCGGCACCACCGCGCGCGGGTCCTTGAGGTGCTGGACATGCCATTCGTCCGAATAGCGACCGCCCACGCGGGCAAGGTCCGGCCCGGTGCGCTTCGACCCCCATTGGAACGGGTGGTCGTACATGCTCTCGGCGGCGAGGCTGTAATGGCCGTACCGCTCGGTCTCGTCCCGGAAGGGGCGGATCATCTGGCTATGGCAGTTGTAGCAGCCTTCGCGGATGTAGATGTTGCGCCCCGCCAGCTCCAGCGGCGTGTAGGGGCGCACCCCCTCCACCTTCTCGATCGTGTTGTCGATCCAGAAGAGGGGCGCGATCTCCACGATGCCGCCGATGGCCACGACGATCAGAGCGGCGATGCCCAGCAGCGATACGTTCCGCTCGAGCTTGCCATGGTCGAAAAATCGGGATGCCATGAGGGCGTCTCCTTAAGCGGGCTGGGCGATCAGCGGCTTGTCGGCCGCCGGGTCATAAGGCCGCGTCGTGCATCGGCTTTTCAACGCGCAGCGGGCTGCCGGCAATGGTCCGGCCGATGTTCCAGGCCATGATGATCGCGCCGGAAAGGTAGAGCAGGCCGCCGGCCGCGCGGCTCAGGTACATGGGCAGCATGGCGCTCACGACCTCCGAGAACGAATAGACCAGATAGCCGTCCGACCCATATTCGCGCCACATCAGCCCCTGCATGATGCCCGCGACCCACATCGACGCGGCGTAGAGGACGATCCCCACCGTCGCGAGCCAGAAGTGCCAGTTGACGAGACGCAGCGAATAGAGCCTTGTCCGCTTCCACAGGCGGGGGGCGAGATAGTAGAGCGAGGCGAAGGTGATCATGCCGTTCCAGCCGAGCGCGCCCGAATGGACGTGGCCGATGGTCCAGTCGGTATAGTGCGACAGGCTGTTCACCGCCTTCACCGACATCATCGGGCCTTCGAAGGTCGACATGCCGTAGAAAGCGAGCGCCATCACCATCATGCGGATGATCGGATCGGTGCGGATCTTGTCCCAGGCGCCGTTCAGCGTCATCAGCCCGTTGATCATGCCGCCCCAGCTCGGCATCCACAGCATGATCGAGAAGACCATGCCCAGCGTCTGCGCCCAGTCGGGCAGCGCGGTGTAGTGCAGGTGATGCGGCCCCGCCCAGATGTAGAGGAAGATCAGCGACCAGAAGTGGATGATCGACAGGCGGTAGCTGTAGACCGGCCGTTCCGCCTGCTTCGGCACGAAATAATACATCATGGCGAGGAAGCCGGCGGTCAGGAAGAAGCCCACCGCATTATGGCCGTACCACCACTGGGTCAGCGCATCCTGCACGCCCGCGAAGGCGCTGTAGCTCTTGGAGCCCAGAAAGCTGACCGGCACCGTCAGGTTGTTGACGATGTGCAGCATCGCGATCGTCAGGATGAACGACAGGTAGAACCAGTTCGCCACATAGATGTGCGGCTCGCTGCGCTTCAGGATCGTGCCGCCGAAGACCACGAGATAGGCGACCCATACGATGGTCAGCCACAGGTCGACATACCATTCGGGTTCGGCATATTCGCGGCCCTCGGTCACGCCCATCAGGTAGCCGGTAGCGGCCAGCACGATGAAAAGCTGGTATCCCCAGAAGACGAAGTTCGCGAGCGCGGGCGAGAAGAGTCGGGCGCGGCAGGTGCGCTGGACGACGTAGAAGCTGGTGGCGATAAGCGCATTGCCGCCGAAGGCGAAGATGACCGCGGAGGTGTGCAGCGGCCGCAGCCGCCCGAAGCTGGTATATTCAAGGCCCAGGTTGAGCGCCGGGAAGGCGAGCTGCAAAGCGATGTAGAGGCCCGCCAGGAACCCCGCGAGGCCCCAGAAGACGGTGGCGATCACGCCCCAGCGGATCACATCGTCATAATAGCGCCCTCGATCATGCTGCCTCCTGACCAGTCCTCGCGCGAAGGCTGCATAATCGGCGGTGCGCATGCCGTAGATGGCCAGGCCGAGCGCCACCGCGCTCACGATCCCCATATGAACGGAAAAGCCGCTGTCGCGCGCCGCCAGCATCGCCGCGAAGGCGAGCAGCGCCAGCGCGAACCAGCCGCCCGTCCGCATTACCAGTCTGTCCATGGATCTACCCCGCAAAGGCTTTGCGGCGCCCTGTTGGAAAGTGCCCGCCGCTATGCCCCGACCTCTGTCAAAAGCGATGCGGCGGGTCTTTACGGGAAAATGCGTAGGCCGTGAGGTTCGCGGTGAATGAGCCGGACGGGCAAGCGTCAGGCCGCCTCGGACAGCGTCTTCAGTGCAGCCATGTTCACCAGCCGCACGCCGCGTCGCCCGACCAAGTCGATGAAGCCGTCACGTTTCATCTCGGTCATCTGCCGGGAGACCGTTTCAATGGTAATGCCCAGAATGTCGGCGATCTGCTGCCGCGACAGCGGGAGCGCGATCACGCCGTCCCTGTCCGCGTGCAGCCGCCGGCTTATGTCGAGGAGGAAAGTGGCGACTTTCTCCCGCGCAGACTTGCGCCCCAACAGGAGCATCCAGGCGCGGGTGCGGTCGAGATCATCCAGCGTTCGTTGCAACAAGCGATGCTGCAATTCCCCGTGCCGCATGGCGAAACCATCGAAACCGCCACGCGGGAAAAGACACAGCCGCGCGTCGGTCAACGCCGTAACACTATGCGGCGTTCGTGCGCCGAAAGGGCGGCCGATGAAGTCGGAGGCATAGACGACGCCGACAATCTGCTCGCGCCCGTCGCCTGTGGACGTGGCGAGCTTCAGCGTGCCCTCGATCACATTGGCGACGACCATGCTATCGTCTCCTTCCCACATCACCGTCTGTCCCGCCTGCAATGTGACCCGCCGCCCCAGGCGGCTCAGCGCGTGGCGATCGCCTTCGCTGAGGTCTGCGCAGATGGCACGGTGGCGCACGATGCAAGCGTTGCAGCACTGGCTACCGCAGGATCGTGCCGGGATCGGGAAGGCGCCATTTTGCGCCATGTCAAATCGCATATCCATGCCGCTGGATGACGAGAGCGCATGCCGCGACCTATCCGTAAATGTCCCTATCGGTGCGCGGGGTCGAAGGAATGAAGCCGGAAATTGCGTGTCAGGCTTCACTCATCATACTGATGAATTCTTCGTCTCCTCTACCCGGCGTGAAAGGCGATACGCAGCGCCTCCGCCAGACTCTTCACCCTTAGCTTCTGCATCAGGTTGGCACGGTGGATTTCCACGGTCCTGGGACTGATCCCCAGATCGTAGGCGATGCTCTTATTGGGCAGGCCCTGCACGAGCCCGTGCAGCACGTCGCGTTCGCGATCCGTCAGCACGTTGAGCCGCGCCCGCGCCTCCTCAGCGCGCGCGATGGCGCCGCGCTCCGCCAGGGACAGCGCCTTGGCGGCCTCGATAGAGGCAAGCAGGGCTGCCTTCTCAAAGGGCTTTTCGATGAAGTCGCTGGCGCCCGTCTTCATCGCCGCGACCGCCATGTCAACATCGCCATGGCCAGTCATGATCACGACCGGCAGGGTGATGCCGCGCGCGCGCAGTTCCCGCTGTACCTCCAGCCCGTCGATGTCGGGCATGCGCACGTCAAGCAGCACGCAGCCGCGAGGCAGCGCGCCCGCCTCCTTCAGGAACTCCAGACCGCCCGCGAACAGGCGCACGGCATAGCCGCTGGTCCGGAGCATGAAGGACAGCGAGCGGCGGATCGCCTCGTCATCGTCCACGACATAGATGATGTAGGGTTCGCTCATGCCGGTCTTCCGTTGCTAGTCCGCGGCGTCCAGGGTGAAATGGAAGGCGGTGCCGCCCCATTGCGACGGCGTGGCCCAGATGCGGCCGCCATGCCCCTCCAGGATGGTCTGGCTGATCGAGAGGCCGAGGCCCATCCCGTGCGCCTTGGTGGTTGTGAAAGGGGTAAAGAGCGTGCGCGACATTTCAACATCCAGTCCCGGCCCGCTGTCGGCCACCACGACCTCCACCCGGCCGTCCTCCGCCGGGGTGGCGGTCAGGCGCAGGATGCGCGCCGGGCGGTTCTGCATCGCCTCCACTGCATTCTTCACCAGGTTGATGATCACCTGCTGGAGTTGGACCCGGTTGACCAGCACCTTGTCCACCTGTCGGTCGACGGCGATGTCCATGTCGATCCCGCGGCTGTCCACGCCGATGAACGCCAGAGCGACGCCCTCGGCCAGAGCGACGCGCAGCGGCTCTGGCTGGCGCAGAGTTTCGCCCTGACGGATGAATTCGCGAAGCGACCGGATGATCTCCCCCGCGCGCAGAGCCTGGTTGGCACTTTCGGCCATCGCCTCGCGCAGCATGTCCCGATCAACCGGGCCGTCCACGTCGAGAAGGTCGCGCCCTGCCTCCATATAGTTGGCGATCGCGGTCAGCGGCTGGTTCAGCTCGTGCGCGAGGGCGGAGGCCAGTGTGCCCATCGCCGTGACGCGGCTGGCATGGGCCAGTTCGGCCTGGAGGTCGGCGACGCGCCGCTCGGCCTGCTGCCGTTCCGTGAGGTCGCGGATGAAGCCGGTGAACAGCCGCCGCGTCCCGTCGTTCACCTCACCCACCGACAGTTCGATGGGGAAAGTGGACCCGTCCCGCCGCCGCGCGCTGGTGAGCCGCCCAATGCCGATGATCCGCTTTTCGCCCGTGGCAAGATAATGGCCGATATAGCCGTCATGCCGCTCGCGGTCGGGGGACGGCATAAGGATCGAGATGTTCTCGCCCAGCACATCGCTTTCGGCATATTGGAACATGCGCTGCGCCGCCGCGCCGAAGGAGACGATGTGCCCCGCCATGTCGATGACGATCAGCGCATCGGGCACCGTCGCCAAGATAGATCCCAGCAACGCCTGCTCCAGGCTGTGCGCGCGCTCGCTCAGCCCGTCCGTCTCGTCATCCGCCACCGCCATGCCGCGACCATGCCGCCCTTTCAGTGCGCCAGCAAGAGCGGGACGGGCGCATCGCGCAGCAGGCGGCGGGTTACGCCGCCAAACACCGTTTCGCGCAACCGGCTATGGCCGTATGCGCCCATGACGATCCAATCGATCGCTAGGTCGCCCACGACGCGCAGCAGCGCCTCGTCAACAGTTTCCTCCTGCCGCGGCCAGCTACGCAATTCGGCCTCGATGCGATGGCGGGACAGATATTCCAGCGCGTCGGTGGCCGGCAAGACATGCTTCCCGCCCTCCTCAATCGTCACGACCAGCACCGCATCCGCCAGTTTGAGGAGCGGAACGGCGGAGCGGAGCGCAGTGCCGGCTTCCTGCGACCCGTCCCAGGCCACCAGAGCCCGCCCGGCAACGGCGAAGCGCGTCGCCGCCTGCGGTACGCCCAGTACCGGTCCGCAGCGGCTCAGCGCCAGGTCCGGGACGATGGAAAGCGGGTCGAGCATGCCGCTGCGCGGCCCTCGCGGCAGGGTTGCCACGACCAGGTCGGCCAGGCGTGCGGCGGACAGGATACCGCTTACGGCCTCGCCCTCGCACTGAATCCAGTCCCATTGCACGCCTTCCCGCGCCAGCCGCGCCTCGACCTCCGTCTGCGCTTTGCGGTCGATGTCCCGCAGTTCCGCCATGATCGTCGGCGCGAAGCCCGCACCGCCATAGAGATCGGCCGCCACCAAATCCGGCAGCATCGTCACCTGCACGCAACGAATATGGGCACTGGTCGCCCGCGCGATGTCGAAGGCGGCCTGAAGTCGGCTTTCCTGACCCAGATCGTCATGGATATGAAGCAATATCGATTTCATGGCCCCGGCCTTTCCGAGCGGATGCTTCCGATCGCCTTTCCCTAGGCCGGAGGTCCGAGATCGCACCATCAGGGATAGTCCTTATTTCCTCGGACGCCCGGAAACCGGAAAGAGAGGCCATGACATGGACGACGATACGCCTGGAACTGGCCCGCACGGAGGGTTTCCCCAATGGTTCGGCGGCGCGCAGCTATGTGCTGCGCCTGCCGCTGCAATCCGACGGGCTGATCGACGAGCAGGAATATCGGACCCACCCTGAACTGGCGACCGCCCGCCGTTTCTGGCCGAACGAGCCGGATCGGCGCGGCTATCTGCTACGGACGCCGGAGGGGTGGGTGCTGTCCTATGCCCGCGGGGAAGAGGATGACGAAAGGATATTCCGGCTGGAAGCGCACAGCGTCCGACCGGGCAGCTATCTGACGCTGACGGAGCCCGACGGCGCGCAGCTCCCCTTCCTGGTCAAGGGCCTCGCGCCCGCCTGAACGAAAGGACATGGCTATGATCCATCTCGAAACCCGCGCCGGCTTCAGCCTCGCGGTCCGCCCTGCCACGCCCGCCGATGCCGCCGCAGTGATCGACTTCTTCGACCGGGTGTCGGACGAGGATCGCCGGTTCCGCTTCCTGTCCTCGATCCGCCACCTGACGGCGGCGCAAGCAAAGGACATCATCGACTTCGACTATCACCGGCGCGAGACCTTCCTCGCCTTCCTGCCCGGCACGGACGAGATTATCGCTGCCGCCACGCTCGCAGCCGACCGGACCGGGGAGAGCGCCGAAGTCGCGATCTCCATCGACGCTGACTATAAGGGACGCGGCATCGGCTGGACTCTGCTCGATCACGCAGCTGTCGAGGCCCGGCAATGGGGCATCCGCCGACTGCGTTCGATCGAAAGTCGCGAAAATCACTCCGCGATCTCGCTGGAGCGGGAGAAGGGTTTCTCCGCGCGAGCCGTGGATGGTGATGCTACCCTAGTGATGCTGGAGCGCTGTTTCTGAACAGCGCTGGCACCGAGAGGCGCTACCGTGCCAGCGCCGGATCGATGCTGTTCGCGAGAGGCCGTCCCGCCTCGAAATCGCTAATGTTCCCCAGCGTCGTTTCGGCGATGCCCTCCAGCGCCTCCTGCGTCAGGAAGGCCTGGTGCCCGGTGACGAGGACGTTGGGGAAGGTCAGAAGGCGCTGGAAATCGTCGTCTTCGATGATCTCGTTCGACAGGTCCTCGAAGAAGAGATCGGCCTCCTGCTCATAGACGTCGAGCGCGACGCCGCCGATCCTGCGGGCCTTGAGTCCGGCGATCAGCGCCCGCGTGTCGATGAGCGCACCACGGCTCGTGTTGACGATTACCAGTCCCTCGCGCGCCTTCGCAATTGCATCGGCGTCAATGATATGGCGCGTCTTGGGTGTCAGCGGGCAATGCAGCGAGACGATCTCGGCCCGCTCCAACAACTCGGCGGACGGCACATAGGAAACGCCTATCGCCGCCAGCTCCGGATCCTCGACGACGTCGCTCGCCAACACTTGGCAGCCGAAGCCTAGTTGCAGCGTGCGCGCCACCAGCGCGCCGATCCGGCCGGTGCCGATGACACCTGCGGTACGACCGTGCAGGTTGCGGCCAATCAGGCCGTCTAAGGAAAAATTATTCTCCCGCACCCGCGCCCAAGCGCGATGCACCTTGCGGTCGAGTGCCAGCAGCAGCGCAATAGTGAACTCGGCGACGGCATGCGGCGAATAGGCTGGCACCCGTACGACAGCGACACCCAGCCTCGCCGCAGCCCGGAGGTCGGTATTGTTGTACCCCGCACAGCGCAACGCCACCAGCCGCGTGCCTTGCGCCGCCAGCCGTTCCAGCACGGCAGCGTCGGCCCGGTCGTTGACGAAGATGCAAACAGCCGGAAACCCCTGCGCCAGAGGCGCCGTGCTCTCATCCAGCCGGGGTTCCAGGAAATGGAGCTCATGCCCGTGCACAATATTGGCCCCGCTCAGGAACTGCCGATCATAGTCTTTGGTGCCGAAGATCGCGATGCGCATGGCCGCATAGTGGCAGGACCAGTTGGGCGGTCAATGGTTCGGATACCCGCAAACAGAGAAGGGCACCGTTTCAGCGGCGGCACCCCTCTCGGAGGTCAGAAGCGCATACCCAAGCCAACGCCGAAGACCAGTGGGTCTAGCTCCACATGGACCTTCTGCACGCCCGCAGCGCTCGTGCTAAGCCGCGCGTTGGTGTCGATGTCGATATATTTGATGTCGAAGTTCAGGAAGACCTTATCGGTCAGGTCGATGTCCACGCCGGCCTGCGCCGCCCAGCCGAAGCTGTCGGACATGTGCACCTTGGTCTTGCCGACAGCGCCCTCCAGAGCCGTGGAAGCGTCCTCATTGTAGAACAGCGTGTAGTTGATGCCGGCACCTACATATGGACGTACCTTGCCCTGGGGCAGGATATGATATTGCGCCGTGAGCGTCGGTGGCAGCACCCAAGTGGAAGCGAGCTTGCCGATGCTGCCCGTCGTGCCGGTACGACCACTGGCGCTATGCTTGGTGGTCGCTGCGATCAGTTCGAAGCCGATATGGTCGGCTGCCATCCAGGTGAAGTCGATCTCCGGCGCGATTGCATTATCGATGCTCACCTTTTCGCCGGGGAACCCAGGCAGCACACTACCACTTTTTTCGTTGGGCGCGACGATGATGCCGCGCAGGCGGATCAGCACATCGCCCTGTTTCGCCTGCGCCGGCGTGGCGAGCGCGCCGGCAATGGCTGCGGCACCCAGCAATAGGACTGTCCTGTTCATAGGGGTCTCCTTCCCTTCTGGTTGGTGACTGCCCTTTGCGCCCCACCGGCCGATTGGACATTGATCCGGCGCAACGCGTTATTTGACATGGCGCAATGTGCACTGACCGCGCCCGTGCGATCACGTGTGGATGTGGACCTATTATCACGATCTGCTCGCGCGTCCGGTGCCGCGCTACACCAGCTATCCCACCGCAGCCCAGTTCAGCGATGCTGTGGGAGAGGCTGAATTGATGGCACGGCTGGACGCACTGGAGACGGACACGTCGCTCTCCCTCTATGTCCATATTCCCTATTGTCATGATATCTGCTGGTATTGCGGCTGCAACACCGGAGCGGCTAATCGCATCCAACGCCTGACTGCCTATATCGAGGCGCTGGAGCGCGAAATAGCAATGATTGCCACGCGTTTGTCCGGCCGCGGCCGGGTGCGGCGCATCGCCTTTGGCGGGGGCAGTCCCAATTCCCTGCCGCTGGTCGATTTCGTCCGGTTGTCGCAACAGCTGAGCCGCTGTTTCGATGCGCATGATGCGCAGATCTCGGTGGAGCTGGACCCCCGCCGACTGGACAACCAATGGATCACGACGATGGCGGCCATGGGGGTGAGTCGCGTCAATCTGGGCGTGCAGACCTTCGCACCGGCGGTGCAGGCGCGGATCGGTCGCATTCAGCCGCACGACCTGGTGAAGCGCGCGGTGGAGGGCTTCGCCCGCGCCGGCGTGGCGACCGGTTTCGACCTGATGTACGGCCTGCCGGGACAGACAATTGAAGACCTCATCGCTACGCTGGACGCCAGCATCGTGCTTGCGCCCGCACGGATCGCGCTGTTTGGCTATGCCCATATGCCACGCCTGCTGCCGCGCCAGCAGCGGATCGACGCCAACGACCTGCCGGATTTGGCAACCCGCTTCGCCATGGCGGCGCAGGGGCACGATCGGCTGATCGACACGGGGTATGAAGCGGTCGGTTTCGACCATTTCGCCCTCCCTGGGGACGGGCTGGCGCACGCCACGCGCGAGGGGAGGCTGCGGCGCAATTTCCAAGGCTTCACCGACGATGACGCCGACATACTCATCGGAATGGGCGCGAGCGCGATCAGCGCCTTTCCCGATCTGCTAGTCCAGAATGAGAAGCGCGCCGGGGCCTGGCGCGAGCGGATCGCTGCCGGCCGGCTTACTGCCACCCGCGGGCTCATCCGCGATGGGGAAGACCGGCGGCGGGGGCGCATCATAGAGGCACTGCTCTGCCGGGGCGAGGCCCATCCGGGTGAGACACCCATGCCCGATCTGTCGGATTTAGAGGCGCTGGGGCTGGTCCGGCGCAGCGAGGGACGCATGCTTCTGACGCCGGCCGCTCGTCCCTATGCGCGGGCCATTGCAGCACGATTCGACGCCTATCTGGCGGCCGAGGAAAGGCGTTTCAGCCATGCGGTCTAGCGCGGCATGGCTAACGGCTGCTGCTTGCCTCAATCTGGCGGCGGGAGCTCTGCCGGCACCGGCGGTTGCGCGCTCCATCCCATTTTGCGGCGCGCCGCCGCCTGGCTGGGTTCCGATCGACCGTCGCCATACGCCAAGACAACCCGCGCAGGGCAGTGCCTGCCATGTTCTGCTGTGCAACGCCGATCGCGAGAGGCGGAGAGGTTTCGGCGATCCGCTCGATCTAAGAAGGTGAGCGCTTCCAAAAAAATGAAAGATTAGTCGCTGAACTGCGTGGAGTCACGCGGATGCGCTTGCCGGCTGATGAAACCTTGAATGACCGGTTCCGGCGTAAGTCGACATTCCGTCCGCGGCATCGGAACGGCTTGAAGTGGTCGCGACCTGCCGGTTAGAGGAACGACCGCTGTTGGTAGTCGAAAATCGCGCGCTGACCGTCCGATTTGGGTCGAAAACGGAACGCCGCATCGTGGGGCAAGCGGCCGTATCGGTAGTGCGGACTGCGTGGTAGATCTGAACGGAAGCGGTAGTTCGGCGGCTGGGGGCAAAGCCCTGTTGGGGCACTGTCAAAGCAAATGCACCGGCCGTTAGGATGTCGGAGTTAGGCGCTGGTTCATGCCCCGCCTCCGCAAACCAGCCAATCCATTCCGCTACTTCAACTCGTCGCCCGAGGTGATCCGGCTCGTGGTGCTGATGTATGTCCGCTATCCGCTGTCGCTGCGGAATGTGGAGGATCTGCTGTTCGAGCGTGGGATCGACATCTGCCATGAGACGGTGCGGCTCTGGTGGAACAGGTTCGGTCCGCTGTTTGCGGGGGACATCCGCCGGCAGCGGATCAGCCGCATGCGAGGCTTCCGCCACTGGCGCTGGCACCTCGATGAGATGTACGTGAAGATCAATGGAGAGATGGTCTATATCTGGCGTGCCGTCGATCACGAAGGCGAGGTTCTCGAGAGCTACGTCACCAGGACGCGCGATAAACGGGCAGCTCTTGCCTTCATGAAGAAGGCGCTCAAGCGCCATGGATCACCCGAGGCGATCACCACGGACGGACTGCGCTCCTACGGTGCCGCAATGAATGAGCTTGGTAATCGCGACAGGCAGGAAGTCGGACGCTGGGCCAACAACAGGACGGAAAACAGCCACCTGCCTTTTCGGCGACGAGAGCGGGCGATGCTGCGCTTCAGGCAGATGAAGGCGTTACAGAAGTTCGCCTCAGTCCACGCCAATCTCCACAACCACTTCTCACTGGAGCGCCACCTCGTTAACCGAAAGACCTACAGGGAGAGACGCTCTGCCGCCCTGGCAGAGTGGTGGTCCATCGCGAGCTGAGGGCAGGCATCCCAAGTCCGAAATACATCCGGTGGAGACGAGTTCGCATTAGACTGACAGCACCTCCCGGTGGCTATGCGCGGCGATCCGGGTATGTGCCGGAACGCGGATCTGGATCGTGTAGGGGCCTTCCTTTGTGGGATCGCCCGACAATATGATGCTTTGAATGCCCGCGACGCCGGAGGTTCCAGCGCCCGGGCCGGCCTTGACTAGGCGGCGTGGACAAATTTGAGCCAGTATCTGGCGGTGGCGAGGTGGACCATTCCGAGGAAGCTGTTGGCCAGTTGGTCGTAGCGGGTGGCAATGGCGCGATTGATCTTGAGATGGCCGAACATGCGCTCGATGCGATTGCGCTGTCGGTAGAGCACCCGATCATAATGGATTTTCACACGGCGGTTTGATCGGCCCGGAATGACGGCCTTGATCGTCCTTTCGGCGAGGTCCGCGCGGATGGCGTCGGCGTCATAACCCTTGTCTGCAAGGAAGGCATCGGGTGCGCGCTCGGGCAAATCGATCAGCGCATCATACGCCTTGCAGTCCGCTGCTTCACCGCCAGTCAGAATGAAGGCGAGCGGTCGTCCGAGGGCATCAGCCAGGCAGTGAAGCTTACTGGTGAACCCGCCCCGCGAGCGGCCAAGAGCGCGTCGATGAGTCCCCCTTTTCCGCCCGCTGCCGAGACGTGGGCGCGGACTGTGGTGCTGTCGATGCTATAGTGGCCGCTGTCCGCCATGATCTCAGCCAGGGTGACCGCAACCGTTTCCCAGACGCCAGCCTCGCTCCATCGTCGGAACCGCCGATAGATTGTGTTCCAGCTACCATATTTGGGCGGCACGTCTCGCCACGGAGCGCCACACCGGAGCCGCCAGAGAATGCCGTTGATGATCGAACGGTTCTGCTCAGGTGGCCTGCCTCGGCCACGGTTCTCCGGCTCGATCGGCAGCAAGTCCTTTAAAACGCGCCACTCTGCTTCGGTTAAATCGCCCCGGCTCAAGCCTGCCTCCAAAAAGCAGCCTTGAATCAAGGCAAGTGTGCCACGTCAATCGCTAACCCATGCGGCAATCGTTTGGCGAAAGCCCGGTTCCGTGCGAGCATGGTTACATGGAAGTGCTGACAATCCTCGTTGTGATCGTCGCGGTGCTCTCGGCAGCCACGACAAACGCAATCGTGCAAAGGCGCCTGCTCGCTTCAGGACGTGGATGGTTCCGCAGCACAGTCGTTTCCGGCTTTACAGGCTTTCTTGCAGCTATTGGCATCATCGCAACCTACTTCATCATAGGCCACCTGATCTGGAAGTTGGCGCAGTAGCCAATTTGTCCACGCGCCCTAGAGCGTCGATTTCCGCGGGGGTGAGCCTGATCTGCGTCTCCCGCGCGAAGGCGACACCGTAGGAGAAGAGCAGCGATGCCAATCCCAGCATGGGCGCCAGCCGGCTGCTCACTTTCCGCCCCGCACGAAGGCGGAGACCATGGCGATGGTTGCCTTGGGCTGTTCCTCCATCAGCCAGTGGCCGGCGTCGGGTATCACGCCTTCGGTCACATCGGTCGCGGCATAGCGCATGACGGTCGCCATCATCGGGCCAAAGGACTTCTCCCCGCCGATCGCCAGAACCGGCATTGTCAGCTTGCCCTGGGCGAGGAAGGCTTTGTCGTCGATCGCATCCTGATCGAAGGCCGCGAACTGGGAGAAACCCGCATGCATCGCGCCCGGCTGCGCATAGAGGCTGGCATAATGTTCGCGCGAGGCTTCGCTGAACCGGGCCGGCGTGGCCGAGAACTCGTTCCAGAAGCGGTCGAGGTAGATGCGTTCGCGCCCGGCGACCAGTCGCTCTATGTCCGGCCCGCCAAAGCGGAAGTGCCAGAGCAGCGGATTCTTCAATATCTCCTCCCACGGCCCGACGCCGGGCAGCGGCGCATCCATGAGGACGAAGCGCTTGACCCGGTCGCGGTTCTGCGCCGCAAAGGCATAGCCGACCATATTACCGATATCATGGGTGATGAGATCGACCTGACCGATCTTCAGCGCGTCGAGCAGACCCGCCATGTCGGCGCCCTGCGTTTTCTTGTCGTAGCCCGACGCAGGCCTGGCCGAGAGGCCCATGCCCCGCAGGTCAGGCACGATCACGGTATGGTCGCGCATGAGGTCGCGCGCGAGCGGTGCCCACATGTCGCCCGTCTCGCCATAGCCGTGCAGCATCAGCACCGCCGGCCCCTTGCCGCCGATCCGCACATGCAGTGTCGTCCCGTCGGTCGCAATCTCCTTCATCTGGAAACCGGGCGGAAAGACGAAATCCTGGGCCGAGGCCGGCAAGGGCGCCAGCGCCATGCCAAACAGCATCAAAGACAAGGCAAACGGCTTCATGATGTCCCCCATCAGATCTCAGGATAAGTCCGGTAGATGCCTGTAATCGCTCGATTGGCATTCGCTCTCCTTTGACATTATGCTCGGAACGAAACGATCAGGGTAGGTCGGAAAAGGCGAACCGATATCTCGGAAAAGGCGAACCATGAAGCTCGACGGCATCATCGCTTTTGTGACAGTCGCGGACTGCGGATCGATAAACGAGGCGGCGCGGCAGCTTCGCCTGTCGAAATCCGCCGTGAGCGAGCGGCTGACCGAACTGGAACATGCTGTGGGCGCCCGGCTACTGAGCCGCAACAGCCGCCAGCTTGCCCTGACGGAAGACGGCCTGGCGCTGCTCGACCGCGCGCGGCGGATCGTCGCAGAAACGCGTGAGGCGAAGGAGGATCTGGCGCGGAGGCGCGGTGAAATATCGGGACCGCTGCGCATCGCCGTGCCGCGCGCCTTTGGAGATCTGCATCTGGGGCCGATCCTCTACGACTTCATGCATCGCTATCCGGATGTCAGCGTCACGGCGGACTTCGACGACCGGATCAGCGATCTGGGCAGCAGCTTCGACGCGCTGGTGCGCATCGCGCCTGCGGACCTGCCCAAGATGGCGAGCGAGCGCCTCACAATCAGCCGCCGGACACTGGTGGCCGCCCCGTCCTATCTCGACCGGCATGGCAGGCCGGAGACGGTCGATCAACTGGAGCAGCACAAGGCCATCCACTATATGGAGCGCGGCCCCGACGACTGGACGTTCAAGGCGGAGATCGAGCGCGTCGTCGCGCGGGTGACGCCGAGGCTCCGGGTCACGTCCTGCTATGCCATGCGCGACGCCGCCATCGCGGGGATCGGCATCGCGTGGCTACCGACTTTCCACAGCTATCAGGCGGTCAGGGATGGCACGCTCGAAATATTAGATATCGGCGTCGATCCTGATGTGACGCCGATCACGATCGCCTATCATAACGGCCTTGGCCCATCCGCGAAGATGCGCGCGCTGATCGATCATTTAAAACTTAGCATCGGCGATCCGCCCTATTGGGATGAAGGCATGCCTCTCGCCACGGTTGCAACAGTTTGAATGGTGGTAGTAGTCTAATGCGAACTCGTCTCTGCCGGATATAATTTGGGCTTTGGAGGCACGTCCTGAGCTCAAGATGGATCGCCACTCTCAACCGCTCCGGCTTCCCGGAGGCATTTTCAATCGGATCGTGGAGGCGCTTTGGCAATTGGAACCCACACAATCAAATCGCCACCAAACCGCGTTCGTCCGCCCACGCGCCGTGTCCCGTAAAATCCTGCTCGACTTCGCAGCCGACCAGAGGGCACTGTCAAAGCAAATGCACCAGCCGTTAGGATGTCGGAGTTAGGCGAGGCTCCATGTCTCGTCCACGAAAACCAGCCAATCCATTCCGCTACTTCAACTCGTCGCCCTAGGTGATCCGCCTCGTGGCGCTGATGTATGTCCGCTATCCGTTGTCGCTGCGGAATGTAGAGGATCTGCTGTTCGAGCGTGGGATCGACATCTGTCACGAGACGGTACGGCTCTGGTGGAACAGGTTCGGCCCTCTGTTCGCAGGAGACATCCGCCGGCAGCGGATCAGCCGGATGAGAGGCTTCCGCTACTGGCGCTGGCACCTTGATGAGATGTACGTCAGGATCAATGGAGAGATGGTCTATCTCTGGCGTGCCGTCGACCACGAAGGCGAGATCCTCGAGAGCTACGTCACCAAGACGCGCGATAAACGGGCTGCTCTTACCTTCATGAAGAAGGCGCTCGCTCAAGCGCCACGCAACACCCGAGGTGATCACCACAGATGGCCTGCGCTCCTACAGCGCCGCAATTGAATGAACTTGGTAATCGCGACAGGCAGTTGGTCGGACGCTGGGCCAACAACAGGGTGGAGAACAGCCACCTACCCTTCCGGCGACGAGAGCGTGCGATGCTGCGCTTCAGGCAGATGAAGGCATTACAGAAGTTCGCCTCCGTCCACGCCAATCTCCACAATCACTTTTCACTGGAACGCCATCTCGTCGACAGAAAGACCTACAAGGAGAGACGCTCTGCCGCCCTGGCAGGGTGGTGGTCCATTGCGGGCTGAGGGCAGGCGTCGAAAGCCCGAAATGCATCCGGTAGAGACGAGTTCGCATTAGACTGACAGTGCCGCATTATTCGAATGTAAAATATTGATATAGAACAAGAAAGAAGAAGAAATTTGCGCGCGGCGTGCTGGCGACCGGGTTTCGTCAAGCGTGTAGAGGTGACTTGCGGCCGCTGAACAGCAAGATGCCATACGAAACAAACGTTTGTGGCTGAGATGGCTATATGGGCCGAACTCGCGAACATTTAAATGGTTGTCGGAGTGACGGAGGGGAATCGAACCCCTCCCTGGCGCTAGCTTGATGAGGCATTCCGCTAAAACGAATCTCACGCTATCGCTTGCGTGGATCAGCTACCCCACCAGGGATCACGTCAGCACCCGCTTTTCCGTGCACGATAAGTTCGGCATATGCATCCATACCAACCTCCATGTTTGGCACCTGAATGGTGACCGTGGGTGATCTGCCCCCGCCGAGTAAGCCGGTTGATTTGTCAGTGGATTATTTCCGCCGCCGTTGCCCATTGGTCGCATGTGGGACACGATACTTTCAGTGAAGTCCTTGGGTGTATCGGCTTACAAATCAATGTCTGTTTCTATTATTTGCAGCCATTGATCCAATAACAGCGCGCCAAAGCCGGTGCCGCCTTTGCCGCCTAGCGAGCGGCGGCGGGTGGCCCATACGACCCCCTCAATATCAAGGTGCGCCCATTTCGTATGTTCGCGAAACTTTTCCAAGAAAAGAGCGCCGGCAAGCGGGGAGCCCCAGCCCATACCGAGATAGCCGGGCACCCCGACATTGGAGACATCGGCAACTTCGGATTCAACCACGTATTCTTGTGAAGAATGGTAAGGGAAGCGCCAGAGCCACTCTCCAGACGCACGGCCAGCCCGAACGAGATCTTCGGCCAGTTGATCATCCGAGGCATAAAATGCTGCATATTCTTCTGAAAGTATTGCACCGGCCATGCCTGTCAGCGTCGCGACATCGATCGTCCATGTCGGCCGATATTTGCGAATTCCCCACGTCATGGCGTCGGCCAGCACCAGCCGGCCTTCTGCGTCGGTATTTCCCACTTCAATTGTCAGCCCTGACATTGAGGTGAGTATATCACCTGGCCGATATGACAGTGCGTCAATCTGATTCTCGGACATTGGCACGATCGCGACAACGTTCACTCGCGATGCACGTTTCGCGGCAAGTTCCAGAGCTCCAAAGACAGCCGCACCGCCGCCCATGTCCGAACGCATCTTGTGCATTTCGCTAGCGGACTTCACGTTGAGTCCGCCCGCATCGAAGGTCAGGCCTTTGCCGACCAGGATGGCATCCCAACTACTGCGCCCCGGGTCGCCGCACCATTCCACGGAAACCAGACGGGCGCCAAACTCGCCGCCTCTTGCAACCGCGAGAAGGGCGCCCGCCCCGGCGGCTTCGAGTTCGGCCGGGCCAAGCACACTCACTTTGCAACCCAATGCTTCAAAGACCGTCTGACTTTCCGCAGCCCACGTTACCGGATTGAGCAAATTGGAAGGCGACTCGACCCAGGCGCGGCTACGGTTGACTGCCTCGACAATCGTTGAGATCACGTCGGCAGATGCCCTGTCCGCCTCCTGCACGATCAGCCGCTGAGGCCGAAATCCCCTACGCGCTGTCTTCCTTCCATTTTCAAGCTGAAAACCATGCAGCAAGGCTCCCTTCAACATGGCATGGAAAGCATCGATGCCGATGAGGGAAACCGCAGGAAGGGAAATTTCTTCAAACCGGTGCGCCACCATCGCGTCGAACAGGTGGCCACCCGCCAGAAGCCAACAATCCTTTGTGCCGGTGTCGACGCCGAGGACCAGCAGTCGTCGCTTCTGATCTGCGCCGAAGAGTTCGATCGCACGTCCGGGCTCGATCGGCGCGAGCGATCCCACGATCGCGGCCAGATCGTCGACATTCGCGACATCGCTAATGATCTCGCCCGATCCGGTTAGAAGCACCAGTCCAGCCAGCACATGGTCAGACGAAGCAACCGGATCGACCCTCAATGTCTGCCAGCGCGTTTGGGTCAATTCTGTTCTTCCTCCCGGATTAGATGCAAAGGAATATGGACATTCGCGTGGGACGAACTGTGCCTAGGAATGATCCACCAGTGTCGGCGTCCAGCCGCCCGGCCGCTTCTCAAGGATGAGCCGACTCCAGAACACCGCCGCAATCGTGATACCGCCCATGATAATCAGGCTTGGCCTTCCATATTCCTCATCAGTCACCTTGGCGATCGCAAATACCAAGGCCAGAGCAAGGCCGAGCACAGGAGCAAAAATTCCAAAAGGCGCCCGCCAATAGCCATCTTGCCCCGTTTTCCCTTTCAGGCGGCCGATCAACACGGCAAGGCAGACGAGGCCCCAAGCGTAGACCAGCAAGCCGCTCATAAACACCAGCAAGGCATGCGCGCTGGCCAGGCAGCACAGGGCCGAAAAGACGGCCAACACAAGCGTCGCGCGGCGCGGCACGCCGGATTTATGGCTCACATGGTTCAGGAACCGGTTAACTGGGCCGGAAAACACCCCATCGCGCCCGAGGCTGAAATATAGCCGCGCACCCAGCATGATTTGGACGATCATGGCGTTGAAAATGGCGAGAGCGATGCAGACGCTGATTAGCTTGCCGGCTCCCGAACCAAGAGTTTGGGTCAGAAATGTCGCCAGAGGTGCGGGACTGCGCAGGATAGCGCCGAGATCGGGAGCTCCAAGGACCACCAGGACCATCGGCACGGCGATGGCGAACGCGCCGACGAAACACGCAATCAGCACCACGCGCCCCATGGCCTTGTGAGGGTCGATCAGCTCCTCACCGAAATAGAGCGCTTGATTGCCGCCGATCGTGGCATAGGCCGCGTTGACACCGCCAAGTGCCAAAGCGGCCAAAGTTGGCGCTACGAGCAGCCCCTCGGGTCCGGCCACCACGGGATTGGCGATGATCGTCAGCGGATCGCCCGAGGAATGGAGCAGGCCGGCTGCACCGAGGGCGACGATGGCCAGCATCTCAATCAGGAGGAACACGCCCGTGACCCAGGCACCGGCACGCACGGCCAGCAAGGCTATACCCACCGAAGCAGCCAATGCGATCCCAGTTAGGAGGCTGGCCGAGACGTCCGGTAGGACGTAGTTGATATAAGTCGCGAAGGCTTTGGCTTCAAAGGCGATCAGTGGTGCCAATGTCGTTGCCCAGATGGCCAGCGTGACTGCGGCGGCCCAGGCGCCCAATATCGTGCCGACCCCCACATAGTCGCCGCCTGCATAGGGATAGGCCGATCCGAGTTCGGCATAGACCGTGCCCCAGATCACCGCGACGCCGATGCTCAAAAGGAACAGGGGGGCAGCGGCGGAGCCGGTCTGCAACAGCACGTCCGATCCTATGCCGAATACCGAAAGCGCCGGCGACAGGCCGGACATGGCCAGGAACAGGCATCCCCAAGTGGTGAGCTGCTTGTGGAGCTTACCTGCGACCGGACGCTGTGCATCCGCAGCGTTGCCGTCTACCATATCGACTGTTTCACTGATGGCCATGCCATTCCCCATGTCTTGCGGCCTTCCATCGCCGTACATTGACGCCGTTCGGCGCTCAGGCCGCGCATTGCGCCGCGATACGCTGGAAAAGGTCGAGATGTGCTTCGCGCCAATGGTCTCTGGAGGCTTCCGGCAAAGAAGAGAATTTCACGATGACCACATCCCGGTCCAGATCGACCCAGAGATATTGACCATAAACCCCGACCCCCAGGAGTATCCGTTGCGACCGATCCGGTACCCACAGCTGGTTCCGGTAATGTCCATCGGGGAAGCGTCGCTGTCCTACCTCCGACGCCAGCCACGCGGCGCGGCTTTCGGCATCGCCTGCCAACGTATCTTCAACGAAAGCGGGCGGCACCAGCGCGCGATCCGAGAATGCCAATCCGAACCTTGCGAGATCCCTGGCCGTCGATAAGAAGCATCCGTCATAGAGTGCGTTGCCCGTTGGCCCGAGCATACAGCGGGCGTCATGCGCTGCGCCGATCTTGACCCACAGTTCCTGGGATATGAGCTGGGGCAGCCGAAGACCCGACAGCCGTTCCAATATCCAGCCGAGGACATCCGTGATGCAACTGCGATAAGCCCATCGCTCGCCATGGGGTCGATCATTCACTGTGGTGAGCAGGAAATCGTAGATCGTGTCCGGGACTGACGGATCGCGCTTGAAATCCCACCCGTCTGCCTGACCCTTGATCCGGATCTCAGCATCCGGGTCTTCGTAATCCTCGCTGAATTTCGTGCCCGTGGTCATGTCGAGCACCTGTTGCACGGCGGCGTCTCCGAACGATGAGTTCGCCAGTTCCGGAAGATAGTCCTTCACGGGAGCGCGGACGTTCAGCTGCCCTCTGTGCGCCATGATCCCGGCGATCGTCCCCAAGAGGGACTTGGTAATGGACGCCGCCATGTGCAGCGTCGATGGTTTCATGCCATTGTCGTAATGTTCGACCAGCAACTTGCGGCGATGCACTACAACGAACGCATCAGTGTAGGTCGCATCAAGAACTTCGCGAACGGATCGCCCAGCTCCGACCTGAAGCGTATCAATCGTGTATCGCGGCGTGCTGAGGTCGCGCTCGAACGCCGGGTTCCGCTCGACCTCGCCAGTGGCAAAGATCGCAGGCATGTTCTGGAATGCCCAGCGGTTGAATGGCGGATATTCCCAGTTCCTGTGCGTAACGATCCGTTCGGAAGGCGGAGGCGATCCCACCATCAGCCCCATTTCCAAAGCGGTTGATGGCTTTTTTCCGCCGAACTCGATGGGGGAAGACGTCGACAATACCAACTCCAGAGATTGCAGGCCGCACCTTGCCGTGTTTGCGTCTAATCACGAAGCGCCTTCGAAATGCCCTCCAGACCTGCGTGAAGCTCATCTTGGGTGGGCCACAGATAGCCGATGCGGAAGAAATTGGTCGGCATCTCGAACCAGTGCCCCGGCCCCACATATGTCCCATGTTTCTCCAGCAGACGTGCATAGAATGCTTTGGTATCGAATGCCGCGTCTGCCACGATTTTCGGGAAGCAGACGACGCCCCCGCTGGGTTCGATCCAGTCGATCATCGGCTCGCTGGCAACCCAATCGCGCACGATGGACAAGCGCTTGCGCATCTCCACCCGCAGCAGGGCCAGGAAATCGTCTCGCTGCTCCAGCACAGCCCCACTTATCCACTCGTCGACGATGCTGCCACAGATGTTGATCTGCTCCTTCGCAGCCAGAAATTTGACATACAGCTCGGGATCCTTGGTGATGAGCCACCCCGTCCGTACGCCCGGAATGCCATAGGCCTTAGACAGCGACGAAACGCTGATCACATGATCCGCAAGGCTTGAGCTGATAGGAAGCTGCACATCGTATGAGAGATCGCGGTAGGTCTCATCGACCAGCAGATGGATGCCCAAATCCCCGGTGAGCGAAACAAGGCCATCAAGCTGCTCACGCGTAAGCATCGTTCCCGTTGGATTGTGCGGGCAGGTGACACTCACTAGCCGCGTGTTGGCCTGGATCGCCTGCCTCACTGCGTCGAGATTGATCGCGAAGCCGTCTTCGAACTTGAGATCGATCAGGCTGATCTGGCAACCGATCGCCCTCGGCGTTTCGATATTGGTCGCGTAATTCGGCCGAATGACGACCAGATGGTCGGCTGGCCGAAGCAGCGTGGTCGATATGATGAAGAGCGCCCCTGCGGCGCCGGTAGTGACGAGAACGTCGTCCGCCGACAGACCGGAACCCTGCGCCGCGACCAGCTCCCGAAGGCGCTTGTCCCCCCTATGCTCGCCATAGAGCAATGTCAGGTTGGGAATGGTAAGGCCGAAATCGGCGATCGTCCGATCGCGGATCGAGCTTTCGGAAAGATTGTTGCGGATGAGGTCGTAGCCATATTCTTCGGGCGATTCGACTTCGATCGCCATTCTTGCATATTTCATTGCCGATCCTCAGCCTTGTCGTTGTTCAGATGCGGAGCTGGCGCCCGCCAATATATGTGTGAACCCGAAGGAGGCGTGGCGCCATGGAAGGAGACGCTCTTCGTCATCCTCAGAAAGTTCGCGCGATCGAAAGACCAACTCTGCGCGGCGGCAGGTAACGGAAGGAATAGGGGAAAAGGGAGGCCGCACCGCCGGTAAGGACGCCACGGCGATTGGTCAGGTTGTTAGCAAATAGATTGATGGCCCAGGGACCGTTTTCAACGCCCGCCTTGAGGTCTACCTTCACATAGCTCGGATAGACCTGACGCTCGGCCGGCGGTGGCCCGGTGAACGCGCCGATGCGTCGACCGACATAATCAAGCTGACCGCCAACAAATCCCGACCAGTTGTCGGATAGTGGAAAGTCCTGCTGGAGCGACAGGCTAGCGGAATAGCGGCTGGTGAAGGGCAGGCGATCACCTTTGACGCCGTAGACCGTGGACGCAGCCGGGAACGGCTCTGAAAGCTCCGCGACGTTGAATGCTCCCCAAGCTGTTGCCGTCATGCCCTGCCAGGGCTTGGCCGTCAGCGAGAGTTCAATGCCCTGGCTCTTCGCCTTGGCGCCATTTGCGTTGTAGGTCAGACTGGTCGCCGCATCCACGAGCGAGATCTGAATGTCGCGCCAGTCGATATGGTAAAGCGATGCGTCGACGAACAATTTGTTGTCGAAGATGCTGCCTTTCATCCCGATTTCATAGTTGGTCGTCGTGTCCGGCTTGTAGCTCAAGGGCAAGCCAAACAGAGCTGCTGTCGAATTTGGACCGCCGGGGCGATAGCCTGTCGCAAGTCTGGCATAGATCATCCAGCTCGACGCGAGCTTCAGCCGGGGTGTGATCAGATAGGTGAATTTTGAATCGCGTGTCATCGTCTTGGGGAAAATAGCCGGCGATCCACCTTCGAACGCATCCGCATAGGGGCCGGTATCGACCTCGCCATAGCTTTGCCTGATCCAGCTTTTGCGGCCGCCAAACTGGATGTCGAACATCGGCGAGAGTTTCACCGTCACGTCCGAAAAAGCCGCATATTCGCGGTACGTGACTTTCCAGTCGAATAACGCAAGCTCGCCGGCGACCGCCCCGGTCAGGGGGTCCGCCGCGTCGATACGCTGCCAGTCGGGGGATTGTTCATCCGTGAAGAATGCACCCACGCGCCAGTCGATCCAATCCTTGATCTGCGCGGATGCTCGCAATTCCTGCGAAAATTTCTTGGTGAGATAACGCTCTTTCAGCGGAGCGCCGGCAACGCCGAAGGTGGCGTCGCTGAACGATCCCGGCGCCTGGCCGAGATAGAAACTGTAATCGAACGAGTCCCGGAGATCATTGACGCTGTAGCCCGTGAGCGACGTCAGATCCACCTTGCCCAGATCGAGGTTCATCACGACGCTATAGGCTTGCACCTCGTGTTCGCCGACCCCTACGCCTCGCACGACACTTTGTTCGCGGGCCGCCAGATTATAGCCTGGGCCAGTGTGCTCTTCATCAAGGGCCCCAGTCTTGGTCTTCTGATAAAGGGCGCTCGCACGAACTGAAAAACTCTCGGACAGGTTCAGCAGCGCCGAAAGTCTTCCCCCAAAAGCCTTGCTATGGTTCACATCCTTCTGGCCGGTCAGAACATTGTCGATATAGCCAGGGTCAAACCGGCTGAACCCGGTTGCCCGAAACGCAAAGGTTTCGCTGACGGGGACGTTCACTGCGCCGCGGACGACATAACCAATGTCACCAGAATGCGAAACGCTGTTGAGACCCGCCTCGACACGGCCTTTGAACTCCGTCAGCGATGGGGCCGTCGTTACATATTTGAGAAGCCCGCCAATACTGCTGGCGCCGTAAAGCGTGCCTTGCGGTCCGCGAAGCACCTCTATGCTGGAGAGATCGCTCGGGTCGAGATCGAGAGCCGGGGTGCCGCCGCCAAGGCTGGTGGATGAACCGAATGGCACATCGTCGATCGTGACGCCGACCGTGGGATTGGTAAAGCCGCCTGTCGTGACGCCGCGAATGGCGATCGACGCTGCGCCATTCGTTTCAAACGGCACGAGCGCCAGCCCCGGAACGGCGGAGAAATAGTCCTTGATCGACGTCTTGTTGCTGCCAACAAGCGTGTTGACCTTCAATACGGTCACAGGCACCGCCACGTCTTTCAGCAATTCGTCCCGCTTCTGGGCCGTCACGATGATCTCGGCGGTTGATGCCTCGCCTGCGGCACTGACCTGCGCCGTAGCCATGGTGGGCATTATCAGGCCCGCTAGGCCAAGCGAAATTTTCATGCGGCGCGAAAAACTGGTTCCCATTTCTCTTACCCCCGATGACCGGGCCGGCGTTGGTGCAGGCTCCCAATTAGGCCTCATGATCAGGGCAGATCCTGCTTCACGGAAGGTGCGAAGGATATAAATATGGTGCTTTGAAGGCACCATATTGTTAGATATTAGCCGCGACGAAATCCTGGGCGCGCTGACGCAGAAAATGCCGAAGCGAGGCCAGCACTGGCGTAGACCAGCGATCCTCTCGCGCGACGAGGATATAGCCGCCGAGCACGGCTGGACGAGTATCCGGGATATTGACCTGCACGAGCGAACCTTCTGCCAGATCCGCTTCAACCAGGAAGCGGCTGGCGAGCGCGACGCCGCGACCCTGCTTGGCGGCGGCGATGGCGAGATGCGCGTGCCAGCAGACCGGACCTTCGAGGCTGGCAGGAGGCTCTATGCCGTTGAGCCGCAGCCATGCCCGCCATTCGCTATCATCTTCCTCGTGAAGAAAAGGCAGGCGGCGAGCATCGATCGGGCCAAGCGCGGACGCAACCGCAGCGCTGGCGACCGCCATCACCTCCGGCCGGGCCAGCTCGAAGCAACGCAACCCACGACCGCCGGGCACGGTCGGCCCATCGTCGCGATAATAGCGTATGTCGGCATCGGCCTCATGTATCGAGAGATTCGGCGGGATATCGGTTGGCTTCAGTTCCACGCGGAAATCGGCATTGGCGCGCTCGAACGCGGCAAGCTGAGCGGAAAGCCATTGGATCGAAAGGCCGGGCACGCACCACAGGCGCAAGGGACCGTTGCGACGGCGACCTTCGAATTCCTGGGTGGCGAACAGCAGTTCGGCAAAGGCGGCAGAGACCCGGCTATGGAAGCGCTCGCCCTCGGGGGTAAGCGCCAGTCGGTTGCCGGACCGTGAGATCAACGGCCCGCCCAGCCATTCTTCCAGCTGCTTGACATGGCGGCTTACGACAGCGTGGTTGAGCCTGAGGTGCGCTGCCGCCTTCCGAATGCCGCCGAGCCGGAACACCGCTTCGAACGCGCGCAACGAGGCAAATGGGGGCAGCGCAATCTCGCCTGACGATTCTGCGAGGGTATCTGCGCTTGAGGAACGAGGGGCAGCGTCCGGCTCTTTGGTCATGATCCCGTCGATGATGCGCCGACTGTGGCAGGAATTGCCCAGCGAACGCGCCGACGGTGCTGCCAGAGCACCACATTGTCAATCTAGGCGACTTCAATGGCACCGGGTTCCGACTGCACATATGCCTGTCATACGCCCGAAAACGGGTATCTGCGACGGGGCCAATGCATGTCCGATAACGGGTTGATCCAGAAAGATCGCCGCCATCTCATCCATTCCGTGCTGTCCTGGGGGGAGCATGAACGGCGAGGTGCGACCATTCTCACTTCGGGCGATGGCGTCTGGCTTACCGATGGCGACGGCAATCGTCTGCTTGACGCTTTCTCGGGATTGTGGTGCGTCAACATCGGCTATGGTCAGCAGAGCGTGGTGGCTGCAGCAGCCGAACAGATGGCGCGCCTGCCCTATGCCACAAACTATTTTCATTTCGCGAGTGAGTCCGCGGTCGAGTTGGCCGCGCGGCTCGCCGAACGTGCGCCGGGCGATCTCGATCATGTGTTCTTCACTCAGGGCGGGTCGGACGCGGTCGATACCGCCATCAGGCTGATCCGCTACTATTTCAACGTTACCGGGCGACCGGAAAAGAAGCACATGATCGCGGTCGATCGGGGCTATCACGGGTCGAGTGCGGCTGGCTCAGGGATCACGGGCCTGGCTGTGTTCCACACCCATTTCGACGCGCCAGTTGCGACGCAACATCATATACCCACCGCCTGGCCCTATCGCTTCGATGGCAGCGACGCCGATCTAATCGCCGCGTCCGTCCGCCATCTGCGCGCGAAAGTGGCTGAGATCGGTCCCGACAGGGTCGCGGCTTTCTTTGCCGAGCCGGTCGTCGGCTCCGGCGGCGTGATCGTGCCGCCCGATGGCTGGTTCAGGGCGATGCGGGATACCTGCGCCGAACTGGACATAGTATTTGTGGCAGACGAAGTGATCACCGGCTTCGGACGCACCGGGCCAATGTTCGGATCAGCGTATGACGGCGTCGCCCCTGATGTCATGACCCTCGCCAAAGGCCTGACCTCGGGGTACGTCCCGATGGGGGCTACGCTTCTGTCCGACCGGCTTTATCGCGCGATCGTTGACGCAAGCGGCAAGGCAGTGATCGGCCATGGCCAGACCTATTCTGGGCATCCGGTAAGCGCGGCCGTCGGCCTCGAGGTGCTCCGCCTTTACGAGGAAGGCGGGATCATCGCCAACGGTCAGGCCAGCGGCGCTCACCTCGCCAGCGCGTTGACGGCGCTAAGCGACCATCCGCTGGTGGGCGATGTCCGCTCCCGTGGGCTGCTTGCCTGCATAGAGCTTGTAACCGACAAGGTTGCAAAAACACGGCCTGATCCTGCGCTCGGCCTGCCCGACGCACTTGCCCGCTGCGGCTTTGAACGGCGCGTCCTGTTTCGCGCATTCGGCGATGCGATGATCGGGCTTGCGCCGCCGCTTATCAGCACGATCGACGAGATCGACGAGATGGTCGCGCGGGTGAAATCGACACTCGACGACATGCTCGCCATCCCCGCTATTCGTGAAGCCCTCAACGGTTGAGACGGACGCTACCGCGCCCGGATGCCGTCAGATCTGCGCGAGAGCGGCTAACGGCAAGCGATGTTCCGCCAATGCCGAGCTAAGCCGCCATTCCGCCGACAGAGGGCCAGCCGGATGAGGGGCTTCCGCCACTGGCGCTGGCACCTCGATGAGATGTACGTGAAGATCAATGGAGAGATGGTCTATATCTGGCGTGCCGTCGATCACGAAGGCGAGGTTCTCGAGAGCTACGTCACCAGGACGCGCGATAAACGGGCAGCTCTTGCCTTCATGAAGAAGGCGCTCAAGCGCCATGGATCACCCGAGGCGATCACCACGGACGGACTGCGCTCCTACGGTGCCGCAATGAATGAGCTTGGTAATCGCGACAGGCAGGAAGTCGGACGCTGGGCCAACAACAGGACGGAAAACAGCCACCTGCCTTTTCGGCGACGAGAGCGGGCGATGCTGCGCTTCAGGCAGATGAAGGCGTTACAGAAGTTCGCCTCAGTCCACGCCAATCTCCACAACCACTTCTCACTGGAGCGCCACCTCGTTAACCGAAAGACCTACAGGGAGAGACGCTCTGCCGCCCTGGCAGAGTGGTGGTCCATCGCGAGCTGAGGGCAGGCATCCCAAGTCCGAAATACATCCGGTGGAGACGAGTTCGCATTAGACTGACAGTGCCCGTATCGGCAGTGTTCATCTGGAGCTATCGTTCACAGCGGTTGATTTAAGCGACCGACTTTGATCGACGCTCGACAGAGAAGTCCACGATCGGCACGTGAGAATCAGAAATGACGATGACAGACCAATATGGGTCGGTGGCCGGTCGACAGCGGTTCGTCGCCGATCATCGCAAGCCGGACTGTCTCCTGCCGGCCCAAGTCTGTTCATTGACAGAGGCCATCAAGAAACGCCCGTTTCTGGCGCACCGGAGCGCGGGACCGAGCAGCGATAAAATGGCGCTTTCGCCTGCCTCACATATGAGCACCGGCGGCAGCCAATGACTCTTTCACCCGCGCCGTTGCCATTTCAGGAGGGTCGGTTTCGCCGAGGAGCGCGAAACTGCCATTCAAGGCGAACGTGCAATGGCCGTGCACCGTCGCAACCAGCGAACGTGCGAGGCGTGGAGCCTTTTCCCGTGCGTCCGCGGGTAATATCGCTTCGACTTCGCGCACGACTATATCGGTCAGCACGCCGCGGCGCTCGGCGAGAATTTCCGGAATGACACCGTCTGCGGGCAGTCGATGGTCATAAATCGCCATCCAGAGGTTGGGGTGCTGCGTCGCAAAACTGAAATAGCCTTCGACGAGCGATGCAATCCGGTCCCCGTTATCCTGGGCGAGTTGGCGTTCGAGATGCGCTGCCCATTGCTCAAATGTCCGCGTATTGATCGTGGCCAGCAGCACGTCATAACTGCCGAAAATATTATAGAGCGTGCCCACCGTGTAGCCGATCCGTTTGGCGACCTCGCGACCGGAAAAGCGTGCAAAGCCCACCTCGGCCAGCAATTTATGGCCTTCATCGAGGATCAGTGCTTCCAGCTCCGCGCGGCTATGGTCGGATCGTCTGCCCATAGGATCGTCTAGGATTTTAATTGAACACTGTCCAATATTTTAATTGAACACCGTTCAATTTACCTGTATCGAGCAATCTCCACGTCGAATGGAAGGTGAGTCATGCTGGTTGCGTTGCTTTTGATCGTGGGCGGGATCGTGCTCTTTGATACGCGGCGCCGCGTCATGGAGCTGGAAGACCGTATCATCATGATCGAGACGGAGGCCCAACCAGCGGCAGCACCGGGTGCGCCGGAGCCAGTCCGGGCCGAGCACGCACCGGCAGAAGAACAGCCGCCTTTCACGCCGACTGCAGCGGCGCGTCGTTCACCATGGACTGAGACCTTCGCCGAGCCGGAAGTTGCGGCTGAGCCTGAGGTCATCGGTGACGAGCAGATCGGTGAGGCCGCTTATGTTCAGCCCGCCTCTGGGTTTGAAGACCTGTTTGGACGGCGTCTTCCGATCTGGGCGGGAGGTGTCACGCTGGCGGTTGCGGGCGCACTGCTGGTCAAATATTCGATCGATTCCGGGCTGCTGTCGCCTATCATCCGCGTTCTGCTGGGCCTGATCTTCGGTGCCGGGCTGATTGGCGGGGCGGAAGTCGCATTGCGGCAGGAGGCGCGGGTGCGCGATGTCCGCGTGCGGCAGGCGCTGGCGGGGGCTGGGCTTGCCACCCTCTATGCCGTCATACTGGCGGCGGCCAATCTTTATCATCTGATGGGGCCGGGTATGGCATTTGCCGGTCTGGCCGGAGTGACCGCGCTGGCCATGGGCCTGTCGCTGCGCTTCGGTCCGCCCAGCGCGATGCTGGGGCTGGTGGGTGGTCTGGCCGCGCCGGCACTGGCGGGGGCGGATGAGCCAAATATCCCTCTGTTGTCCTGCTATCTTGCACTCACCGTCGGTGGCCTTTGCGCCCTGTCGCGGACCCAGCGCTGGATGTGGCTGGGCGTGGGCGCGTTGATCGGGGGTGCGGGCTGGGGCGGCTTGCTGCTGCTGTCGGGCGCGCTGGATCTGGCGTCTTCCCTGTCGGTGGGCCTGTTCATTCTGGCGCTCGGCATTGCCTTTCCGCTGTTCGCTTTCTCGGGCAGCCGGGCCACGCTGATCCGCATGGTGTCGGCTGTCGCGGCATCGGCGCAGATGGCGGCGCTGATCGCGACCGGCGGTTTTACGCTGCTGCACTGGGCGCTGTTTGGCCTGCTTTCGGCCGCCTTCCTCTGGCTGAGCGGTCGGGAGCCGGCGCTGCGCCGCCTGATGCCTGTCGGGCTGGCAGTGGGGCTGCTGCTGTCCGGAGCCTGGCCTGCACCTGCTGCTTCCAGCTTCGCGCCGGTCATTCTGGGGCTGGTCCTGATCTATGGCGGCGGCGCGCTGTGGCGGCTCTGGCGCCCGGCGGGTGGCCTGATCGAAGCGGGACAGGTTGCCGGCGCAGCGCTGGGCAGTCTGGCGGTGAGCGCACTGCACTTCTACCGCGGGTCGGCGGCCGACGATCTGCGCTTCGCCCTGATGGCGCTTGTCGCCAGCGCCTTGCCTGCCCTCGCTATGGCGATGGGGTGGAGCAATCCGGCGCAGCGGAGTGATGCGCGCGCTGCCCTGTTGGCAACCGGCGCGGCGATCCTGCTCGTCCTTGCCGGCATTTTTGGCTTGGCCGGATGGACCCTGCCGCTGGTGGTCGGAATCGTCGCAGTCGCCCTGTTGCTGCTGGCGGCGCAGGCCGGGAATGCGCGGATCGAATGGAGCGGCTGGGCCTTTGCTTTCACGGCCGTCGCCTCGCTCGTGTCCGGCGGTCGGGGTCTGGACGAGCTGGGCCGGTTGGCCGGGATGGGCGCGGACGCCGCGCCGGGCATAGCCCTGCTGCGCTGGAGCGGCGTGGCGCTGGCCCTGACTCTCTTTGCGTGGCGGGCGAGACTGGCCGAAGGGCGGCTGGTGGCGCAGATCGTCGGTGCGCTCTGCGCCTATGGCGCCATTGCGCAGGTCGCGCCGGTCCTCTGGCTTGGCCCCATCGCTGCGCTTGGCCTTCCGTTACTGGCCGAAGGGGCGCGCCGCCTGCCGCCGCTGCGCCTGCTGCCTGCGCTGGCGACCCTGTTCCTGCTGACGCTGCTGTGGGCGGCGGAACCGCTGCTGGCCTGGGTTGAACCGGCGGTGATGTCGCTGCTAGGGCGGCCGCTGCTGGTGAACCTGTTGCCCGATATGACCGACATGCTGCTTCACCTTGCCCTGCCGGCCGCGCTGATTGCGCTGGCGCTGGTCCGGGGGAAAGCCGCGATCGGGCCGATCGGACGGCAACTGGCGGCGATCGTGATCGGCCTGTTTGGCACGATTGCCCTGCATATCCTCTACAGGCAGGCCTTCGCCATCGCCGACCACGCCGCCTTCGTGCGGGCCGGGCTTGCCGAGCGTACGATCTGGGAAGGCCTGCTGATCATGGCGGGCTGGGCCGCATGGCGCCGGTTCAACAGGCGGGGGGTCGCCCTGACGCTGCTGGCGGCCGGTATCGCCCATAACCTGCTCTACACGCTGTTGCTCCATAACCCGCTCTGGGCGGCGCAGGCGGTTGGTAGCGTGCCGCTGTTCAACCTGCTGGCGCCTGCCTTTGCCATTCCATTGGCCGGGCTATGGCTGGCCGGACGGATAATGCCCGAACCGGCCGAGCGTTGCGCGCGCTTTCGCGACGGTGGCTTCATGGTCCTGATCCTGCTTTTCGCCTTCGCCACGCTGCGCCAGTTGTTCACCGGGCCGATGCTGAACCTGCGACACCTGTCGGCGGGCGAGGATATTGGCCGCTCCGTGCTGGCGATCATATTGGCCACCGGCTTCCTGCTGTGGGGCATTCGCCGGGGTGGACGCGACTGGCGGATCGCATCGCTGCTGCTGATGCTGGGTGCCGTGGCAAAGGTGTTCCTGCTCGATGCATCGGGCCTGACCGGCCTGCTGCGCATCGCATCCTTCCTGGCGCTGGGCTTCAGCCTGATTGGCATCGGCTGGCTCTACAGCAGGCATCTGCGCGCCGACACCCATTAACGTGTCGTCATCATCTCGCGCTTATGGCCTTGATCATAAGGGGTATTGTTCATGTCCGCACCTGATCTGTCACTGCTTGCCAAACGTCGGTTCGCGCCTTTGTTCGTTGTCCAGTTTCTGGGGGCGTTCAACGACAATCTGCTGAAGTTCGCTCTGCTGTTTCTGGCCAATTTCGTCCTGTTCCGGACGGCGCCTGGCAAGGCGGAACTGCTGGCGACGATCGCGACGGGCCTGTTCATCCTGCCCTATTTCCTCTTCTCCGCGCTGGCCGGGCAGATTGCCGACGCCTGGGACAAGGCGAAGCTGGTGCGGGCGGTCAAGGCGGCGGAAATTGCCATCATGACGCTGGCACTCATCGGTTTCTGGCTGCAGTCCGTGCCGTTGCTGCTGACCTGCCTGTTCCTGATGGGTCTGCATTCCACCATTTTCGGCCCGGTCAAATTCTCGATCCTGCCGCAGCATCTGCATCATCGGGAAATGATGGGCGGCACGGGCCTGATCGAGGCGGGTACATTTCTCGCGATCCTGAGCGGGCAGTTGCTGGCCGGGGTGATTTCGGCGCAGACGGCGGGCCTTGTCGCGGTCGGCGTCGCGCTGCTGGGTTTTATCGCCAGCCTTGCCGTCCCGTCCGCGCCGCCGGTGGCGAAGGGGCTGCGGATCGACGCCAATATCTTTCGCAGCACCTGGCAGATACTGAAGGCGGCGCGCCATGGGCGCGGCGTGTGGCTGTCCATCCTGGGGATAAGCTGGTTCTTCGCCGTGGGAGCCGTCCTGCTGGCGCAGTTCGCGCCGCTGGTCAGCGGCGTGCTGCATGCGCGGCAGGAAGTCGCCACCCTGTTCCTGCTGGTCTTCTCGCTGAGCGTGGCGCTGGGGTCGCTGCTGGTCAATCGCCTGCTGCGCGGCGAGGTTTCGGCCCGTTTCGTGCCGGTGTCAGCGCTGGCGCTGGCTGGCTGCATGATCGACCTGTGGCTGTCGACCGGCGCCTATGTTCCGCAGGGTGGCGAAGCGGGCATTGCCGCCTTCGTCGCGTCGGCGGGGAGCTGGCGCATCCTGATCGACCTGTTCGGCATCGCCTTTGCCGGGGGCATGTTCATCGTGCCGCTCTATGCGATCCTTCAGACCCACGCCCCGCGCGAGGAGCGATCGCGCACCATCGCGGCGAACAATATCGTCAATGCCGCCGTCAGCGTGGCCGTGGTGCTGGCGGTGACGCTGATGCTGGCGCGCGGGGAAAGCGTGCCCGGCGTGATCGGCGCGATGGGCTTTGCGACGCTGACGATCGCGCTGATTTCCTGCTGGCTTCTGCCTGAAACGGTAATCAAGTCGCTGTTCCGGGGGCTGTTGCGGCTGCTCTATCGCGTCGAGGTGACGGGCGTCGAGAACATGCCGCAGGCGGGGACGCCTGCCGTGGTCGTGGTCAACCATGTGTCCTTTCTCGACGGGTTGCTGCTCGCCGCCTTCCTGCCGGGCAAGCCGACCTTTGCGGTGCATACCCGCATTGCGAGAGCCTGGTGGATCAAGCCCTTCCTGCCGCTGTTCGACGCTTTCCCGGTCGATCCGACCAATCCGATGGCGGCCAAGGCGATGGTGAAAGCGGTGCGCGAAGGACGGACGCTGGTGATCTTCCCGGAAGGGCGTATCACCGTGACCGGCGCACTGATGAAGGTGTTCGACGGCCCCGGTATGGTTGCCGACAAGGCCGACGCGCCGATCATCCCGGTGCGCATCGACGGCGCGCAATATACGCCTTTTTCGCGCCTGCGCGGCAAGGTGCGGTTGCGCAGCTTCCCCAGGGTTAAACTGACCGTTCTGCCGCCGCGCCGCTTCAGCATAGAGGGGGAAATGACTGCGCGGGCGCGCCGCGCCATCGCCGGACGTCGCCTGTATGACGAGATGAGCGCGATGATCTTCGCCACCTCACGCACGGAAGAGACGCTGTTTCAGGCGCTGCTGGAGGCACGGTATATCCATGGGCGCAAGGCGCCAGTGGTGGAGGACATCAAGCGCGAGCCCATGTCATATGACCGGCTTGTCACCGGCAGTCTTGCGCTCGGCCGTCCGCTGGCGGCTGCCAGCCGCCGGGGCGAGGCGGTCGGCGTGCTGCTGCCCAATGTGGCGGCGGTGGTCGCGACCTTCTTCGCATTGCAGGCGCACGGCCGGGTGCCGGCGATGCTGAACTATACGGCGGGCCTTGCCAGTTTGAAGGCCGCCTGCACAGCTGCGCAGATCCGCACCATCGTCACCGCCCGAGCCTTCGTGGATCAGGCGAAGCTCGGCGAGATCGTCGCTGCGCTTGCGGGCGAAGGCCTGAACATCCTCTGGCTGGAGGATATCGGCGCGACCATCGGCACCGGGGCGAAGCTGCGCGCGCTGATCGCCAGCCGCTTTGCCGGGCGGGCGCACAGGAGGTTGCGCATCGCGCCCGATGCCCCGGCGGTGATCCTGTTCACCAGCGGATCGGAAGGGCTGCCCAAGGGCGTGGTGCTGAGCCACCGCAACCTGCTGTCCAACTGTCGCCAGTTGGCCGCGCGGATTGATTTCAACACGGCGGACATGGTGCTGAACGCGCTGCCGGTGTTCCACAGCTTCGGCCTGACCGGGGGCACGCTGCTGCCGATCCTGCACGGGGTGAAGACGCTGCTCTATCCCAGCCCGCTTCATTACCGCATCGTGCCGGCGCTGGCCTATGACAGCAATGCGACGATCCTGTTCGGCACCGACACTTTCCTGTCCGGCTATGCCCGCATGGCGCACGGCTACGACTTCTACTCCGTTCGCTACATCTTTGCGGGGGCGGAGCGAGTGCGCGATGAAACGCGCAAGGTCTATGCCGACAAGTTCGGCCTGCGCATCCTGGAAGGCTATGGCGCAACCGAGGCGGGGCCGGTGATCGCGGTCAATACGCCGATGCATTTCCGCGCCGGCACCGTCGGCCGCCTGCTGCCGGGCATCGAGGCGAAGCTGGACGATGTGCCCGGCATCACCGAAGGTGGCCGCCTGTCGATCCGTGGTCCCAATATCATGGCCGGCTATATGAAGGCCGATGCACCGGGCGTGCTTCAACCGCCGGAGGAAGGCTGGCATGATAGCGGCGACATCGTCACCATCGACGGCGAAGGCTTCGTCACCATTCGCGGCCGCGCCAAGCGCTTTGCCAAGATCGGCGGAGAGATCGTGTCTTTGCCGGCGGTGGAGGGCTATGCCGCAGCGCTCTGGCCCGACGCCGAACATGCCGTCGTCACCCGTCCGGACGCGCGCAAGGGTGAGCAACTTGTGCTCTTCACCACCCGCAGGGGCGCGAAGGCAGGCGATCTTCAGGCATGGGGCCGCGCCAATGGCGTCACGGAACTCGCCATCCCGCGCGACATTCGCGAAGTGGACGCTCTGCCCGTGCTGGGCACGGGCAAGCTCGACTATGTCACCATGGGGCAACTGGCGGCAGCGTGACTGGCGAAACGCGCGCGCGATGGCGATCCCAGCGTCTCAGATTGAAAGCGGAATGCAGGACGCAAGGCAGGTGCAAGGCGAGCGCTCAAACCCCGTCGGATTTGAGCCATCCGCTTCTTCCTGGATCACGGGGTCGGGATCAAATGGGGCATACGAAGATCGAAAGCACGGTCAGATACCTCGGGTAGATGTGGAGGGGGCACTCACATCGGCAGAGGGCACGAAAATCTAAGGCAGCCTGACTCCTCGCCATTGCGGGGGCCAATGAGCGCGCCGCGTTCCTTGAATGAGGCGGTAAACTGAAGATTCTGGGTAACCAGACTTTGGAAGATGAGGTGGCTGCGCTGGAACGCCGCAGGATCAGCGAAGCACTGGATCGCACCGGGCGCAATCACACCCATGCAGCGCGTGAACTTGGCCTCTCGCGAGCGGGACTGCTAAAAAAGATGGATCGGATGGGACTACGCTGAACAAACATCCGTCTTTTCATTGCATCATATGAATAAGGGGCAGCGACCGGACGGCAGGCGGTCAGTTCCAGTCCGGGGGTGGCAGTTGGCCCGGTGGATGCCCGGCGTTGGGGAAACGTCCGCACGCGACCTTGGAGGAAGCAGCGGTAAGCGGCGACGGAGGATCGGCAATGATATGGCCGGCCGCTCGGATATCACTGGCCCATGCCGAAGGGACAGGCGCGTGTCTCGGGCGCGACGATCGCCGGTGTCGCGAAGGTGACCGAACTGGCGAGCCTCTGCAACTCCCCTGCATATTGCTGGACCAGCGCATCGCGCTGAAACCCTGCGCCGTTTAGTTCTTCCTGCTTCCCGTCACGCGCTTTGGCGCTTGCGGCGGCAGTCGCGGCCAGTGCGGCATCGGCGGGGCTGGCCTTCGCGGCCTCGGCATCCTGCTTTGCCTTCTTCGCGAAGGCGTCCAGCTCCTGCGTCAATGTCGCGACGTTCGCCTGTGCAGAAGCGAGTTTTGCATTGGTCGCCGTCACGGACGACAGATCGGGGGTCGCCATCGGACCTGCAACCGGGGTCGGGGTTCCTGCCTTCCCGACTTCCTCCGCCTGCCGCACGAGCGCCGCATATTGGGCGAGGCTGTTGCGCATCGCGTCAAGGCCCGGATTCTGGCTGCGCTCCACCGCGATCGCGGCCTCTGCGAGGCCCACGCTGATCGAACAGGCTCCATGATACTGGAAAATATCCTCCAGCCCGCGACTGAGCGTGTAACTGCTGGTGGAACAGGCCTCGCGATTGGTGATGTCGCGACGCAGCCGGTCGCGCGCCTTTTCCATCGCAGCGGCCAGAACGTGAATGGTGAGATTGCTGAGGTAGGTCTGGTTGATCGCTTCGCGCGATCCGCTCAGGATCGCGGCGGACCCGGACAGCGCCTTTGCGGTATTGACGCCGCCGACGAAGGAACCGAGGCCGCTGGTGATGATGGCGCTGATGCTGAGAGAGGAATTGACGGCGGCGTCCGCATTTTTGAGCATGGCAACGTAGCGCGTGCATTTGCGGTTGGACGTGGCCATCAGGATGTCGATGATCTCGTTCCGCTGCTGGGTGGTGTAGCGACTGCTGGACAGCCCGCCTTCCGAACTGCTTCCGATGACATGCTGGAACGATGCCGCAATCGCCCCGCAGTCGGAATGCCGGCCCCCCGCCTGGACCGGCTTTGCCATCTGGTCTTCATCCACCGGTCCGAAAATGGCTGTCAGGAACTGATCCCCGCTGTCGAAGCATTTTTCCTCCCGTTCGGAAAAAAGAGGCTCCGCCGATGCGAGGTTGCGGTCTCCGATAACAGCGCCAAGGCCCAGCGGTCCGGCGCCGGAGCCTGCGCAGCCGGACAGGGCAAAGATGAGCGCCACGGCGAATGGATGGAAATGACGTGCCAGCAAAGAACCCCCCAAGGCCAGGAAATGGACTTGCTACCCTGAAGAAGAGGGTCAATTTTCTGCATCGACAAGTCAATACGACAGCAAGATTGTTTCCATCCCTTTCGGATGGACTACAGGCTGGCCATTCCTCACCATGGCAGACACGGAGATATTCTGGAGGTGATGCCTGCGCCCCCGCTCATAGGAGGCTGCAAGGTTTCTTCTCACGCGAGCGCCGCCAGCCGATTGGAAAACCTATAAGGAGAGGCACACAGGTCGTCAGGAAGCGGAAAGCAGGCGATGCGATGCCTTGCCCACGCCAATCTCCTACGCAGCGAAACGTGATCGTCCAGAGCGGCTCATCGCGAGCAGAATGGTGAAGGCCGTCAGCGAAGAAACCATACCCACTGCGAAAAAGATTGTTGCGGGGATCTGTCCCCAGTAACTGCCCATGATTCCCGCGAGCAGGCTGCCAAGAAACTTGGCGATGTACCATGCGCCCATAAGCATGGCGGCGATCCGAACCGGTGAAAGCGTGCCGATCAGGCTCAGGCCAACCGGCAGGGTCAGCAACTCCCCAACGGTGAGAAACAGAAAATAGGCCAGCACCCAGCCAGCGCTTACCGGCTGGCCGGTTGATGCATGGAGCGCTGCTGCCCCCATCATGACCAACATCGCCATCGCGGCAACTGCGCAGCCGATGCTCATCCGGCGCAGCAGCGCGGCGGGCGATCCATCACGGTCGTGCCGCCGCCAGAAGCGGATCAGCGGTGGCGTGAGCAGAATGATGAGGAGCGGATTGATCGCCTGAAACCAGGTCGCGGGTATCTCGAACTGCCATCCGCCGATGACGACATGACGGTCGGTCTGGTCGGCCACCCACAACGCAATGACATTGCCGCTTTGCTCATAGCCGATGCGGAACAGGACGACCACCAGAACGATCGCCAGTATCAGGCGAAGATTGCGCCAGTCGTCCCCACTCAACGACGGACTTTGTATGCGATTTCGATGGTGGATGCCCGGTTCCGGTGGCAGGAATCGCAGCGATGCCAGATAGATTGCCAGTCCCACCGCCATGCCGATCCCGGCGGCAGAAAAGCCCCAGTGCCAGCCATATAGCTCGCCCAGCGTCCCGCAGACAAAGGGCGCCAGCAGGCCACCCAGGTTGATGCCCATATAGTAGGCGCTGAACGCCTGAGGTCGGCGTAGGTCGCCCTCGTCATAGAGGCTCCCGACCTGCACCGCGAGCGGCGGGATGAACAGTCCGTTGCCGATGGCGACCAGCCCCAGCGCAGGAAAAAGCATATCCTCGAACGCCATCAGGAAATGCCCCGCCATCATCAATACGCCGCCGATCACGACGCTGCGCGTCCGGCCCAGCCAGCGATCCGCGATGATGCCGCCGAAGAAGGGACTGAAGAAGGCGGCCGCGCCATAAAGACCGTAGATCAGCGACGACTGCGCCTGTGGGAAGTGCAGGTGCCGCGTCATATAGTAGACCAGCAATGCCTGAAGGCCGAAATAGGAGAATTCGGCCCACATCTGTGTCAGGAACAGGCTGGTGAGTCCCGGCGGATGACCGAAAAGCGAGCGGGGGGCACCGCGTCCGGGGGGCGCTGCCCGTGCCGCAGATGAGGTCAGCGGTGTGTTCCTCACGTCAATAATCAAGCCCGATGGTCAGCAGGCCCATGCTGAGCACGACCCAGGTGAGAAACAGGCCCGCCACCGGGACCAGTATCGACCAGATTTTCGCAAACCAGCGCCGATCAGGGCTGCGAAGCACCACATAGGCGTTGTAGACCGAAACCAGCGTGCCAAGAATGGCGGCGACTTCCATAAGCTGAATCAGGCGCATCCAGATGTCGAGGCGCCCATCGAGCAGCCCGACATCGGTGTTGATCGCCGCGATCATGCCCATCCACCCGGCCGCCACCAATAGCGCGACAACCGCAGTAAACCGCATGACGCGATCAAACAGAAGCGCACGTCCCGACACGGGTGAGCGGTAACCGTAGACCTTCCGCATCCCCGCCACGACCGGCCATGCCAGCGCCGTGAGCAGCATGATGCCCAGCGCCGCCAACAGCGCGGGCATGATCCATCCGGCATCGAGATCAGCGGGCGCGGGCAGGAAAAGTATGATCGGGGCGAACTCGGCGATGGAAAAGGCAGCTACCCGGCCATGTTCCACCCTCGCGGCCAGCCGTCCGCTGCCGCCGACCTCACGCCACTGGAACGGCGCCACTTCGCGCCAGCGCTTTGGCACGCCGGCAGGATCGAGCAGCGCAGAGACGGTGATCGTGTCGTCGCTGTTCTGGCTTACCTCGACCTCCCCCAGAAGACCGATGAAGCGCAGCCAGTTGGATGTGGACGCCCGGCTGCTGACATAATGACCGACCATAAGCCGCCCATGGTCCCGCGCGGTGGACGCGGTGCGGCGTTCAGAACCCGATTCCGGGAAGTAGCGCGCCATGAACTGATCGAACAGCCTCTGGCGGATAACGTGCGCAGCCGCTTCTTTTCCCGCGCTGTTGAACGACATGTAGATGCCGACATTGCTGTTCACCAGCAGATGCAGGTCCGAATGGAACCAGTTGGTATCGCCGCCATGGCCCACGATCACCTGTCCGTTGCGATCCTCATGATAGAAGCCCAGCGCCATCGCGGGGAGCGCCGGGATGGGCCGGTTGACATCCGCAAACATCCGCGCGCGCGTCTCCGGCTTCATCAGCGCACCGCGATTGTCGAGAAACGCGAGCATGAAGCGGGCCATGTCCTGGCCCGTGGACGACAATGCACCGGCGGGCGACAGTTCGATAATCTCGTAAGGCTTGGGTTCTTCGGACGCGACGTTATAGCCTTTCGACAGGAGCGGCGCGAGCGATGCGGGAAGGGGCTGCTCGAAGCTCGAATGGCGCATGTTCAGCGGTGCGAAGATGTGCCGCTGAACATAATCCTCGAACCTCTCGCCGGACACCCGCTCCACGACATAACCGGCAAGCGACGCGCCATAGTTGGAATAGGCCGGCATTTCACCCGGCGCATAGATGCGCGCCGGCACCCAGCGCTTGAGCACATCGCCCAGCGGGTGTTTCTGCCCGGCCTTCTCGACAATCAGATATTTCGCCGTTTCCTCGAAACCGCCCGTATGCGTCATCAGGTGCCGCATGGTGATCGGCTTGCCGTGCGACGGCGGAATGCGGAAATCGAGATAGGCATTGATGTCGCGGTTGAGGTCGATCTTGCCCGCCTCGACCTGCTGCATCACCGCCGTCCATGTGAACAGCTTTGAGATCGAGCCGGGCCGGAACATCGTCCGCGCCGGATCGACCGGCACGCGCGAACGCATGTCCGAATATCCATATCCGCGCGCCGTCAGCACCTGCCCATCCTTCACGACAACAACGACCGCGCCTGCGATGCCGCCCGCATCGAGCGAATAGGGCAGCAGGCCATCGAGCCAGGCGTTGATGTCTGCCGCCGTCAGCGAGGCCGGTGCGTGCCCATTTGTCGACGTTTGCGTTCCGGAAGCGGAAACCGCCGCGCGCGCGGGATTGAGGTCGGCGGACGATTGCGCGGTCGCGGCCGTCGCCGACATGGTCAGCATCGAGAGGAGGGCAATCCAGCGAGTGAACAGGCTTGCCATCAGAAACTTGCTCCTACCGTCATGCCAAAGCTCCTCGGCCGGATCGGCGACGCGTTCAGCAAGGTGCCCGGCCGCGTCTGGAACTGGCCCGCGTTGATGAGGCCATGCGAATTGTTGAGGTTGCGAGCGTAGAACTGGACGTTGAAGCGGCCAACCTCGAAGCCCGCCCGCACATCGACCGTGGCATAACCGTCAATTGTCAGGCGGCGTCCATAGGTCAGCAGGTAGGCCAGGTCGAAATCGGTCGTCTGATCGCTGACGATACGGATGCTGCCTCCGGCAAAAGCGTTGACGCTTCTGCTCATCGGCCAGCGATAATCGGCGGAGATATTGCCGCTCCACTTCGGCGCATAGGGCAGGCGATCGCCTTTCACCCCCGGAGCCACCAGATCCGGCGCGCCGATGTCGATGCCGGGCAAGTCGTCTTTCAACTTCGCATCGTTATAGGCGATGCTGGCGGTAAAATCGAAGCCCCTGATCGGGCGCAGGGCAACGGTGATTTCGGCTCCCTTGCTTCGAGCCTTGTCGCCATTGCCATCGGCGCTCACCGGACCGATGCTGGTCTGGTAGGTCACAACGGTCTGGATGTTCCGCCAGTCGAGATAGTAAACGGACGCATCGACGGCGAGCGATCGGTCGGCGGTCTCCGCGCGCAGGCCCGCCTCATAGCTGACCAGCGTGTCAGCGTCGAACTGACGCGGGAAATCGGATGGAGCGCCGGGGGGCACGACATTCGGCCCGCCGGGGCGATAACCTTTCGCTACCCGCGCATAGACCGACGCATGATCGCTCAATTCGAGGCGCGGAGACATGGACCAGGTAAGGACATTTTCGGACGACCTGCCACGCTCGATTTCCGGCCCGACCGCTCCGCCCGACAGAGGCAGGAAGGACCCGTCCAGAAGCTGTGCCGTCGATTGGGTGTTATGGCTGTAACGGACACCCCCGGTCAGGTCGAACCGGGACCCCAGATGCAGCGTTGCGCTGCCGAAACCCGCATATTCCTTATAGATCGAGTCGAGGCGAGCTACCAGGAAATCGGGAAAGGAAATGTCGGCCCCGCCCGGCCCGACCGGCAGCACGAGAGTAGGATCGACCGTCTCTCCGGTGGCCAGATCGAAGGGCACATATTGCTGGAAAATCCGCCCCTTCTCGCGCGTGTAGTAACCGCCGACCAGCCATTCGAGCCGGTCATTATCGGGCGAAGCGAGCCGTAGTTCCTGCGTGAACTTCTTCTGCGTCACTTCAGAGGGGAAGAGCAGCCCGCGCGTATCCGGCTCGGTCCCGAAAATCGCATCGGCAACGCCCGGAAGCTGGTATGTCGCATCGTTCCGATCTTTGGAGAACAGCTTGCCGTAGCTCGTCACGGACGTCAGCGTCGCAAAGCCCCAGTCCCAATCCAGCGTGCCATTGTAGAGCCGATAATCGACGCTGGTTCTGCCGGGGGAAAACTCCGTCCGGGTGAGGCCGGAAACCGGGGCGCCTGTGGCGGGATCGGTCGGTTGCGGCGCGAGACTTACCGGATCGGCATCGAAGGACGCGCGCGAATCCCCGCGCAGATTCTGCAACAGCGCTGACAGACGTACAGTCAGTTGATCGGAAGGTTTCACCAGGATCGAGACTCTTCCGCCGTAGCTGTCCACGTCATTGGCGTCCCGCCGCGCCGCCCCAAGCGTGTCGATGAAGCCACCCGTTCTCCGGTAAAAGCCGCTGGCGCGCACCGCGATGCCGTCGGACACGGGCATATTCAGGACGCCGTTGGCGGACCACCCCATATCGCCGCCCTTGACCGTTTCAATTCCCGCTTGCGCCTTGCTCTCCCACTCGCCGATCTTCGGCGCAGCCGTCACATATTTGACGACACCGCCCAGCGAGTTGGCGCCATAGAGAGTGCCCTGAGGTCCGCGCAGCACTTCAATCCGCTCGACATCGAAAGGGTCAATGTCGCCCGCCAGTCCTGCCGCGTTGCTCTGCCCGGTGCTCGAACCGAACGGCGTATCGTCGACATAGACCGCGACGGTCGGACTGGCGCCACCGGTGTTGATGCCGCGCAAAACGACACGCGTCTGGCCGGGCGTTGATTGCTGGATGCTGAGGCCGGGCACCAGCGCCGTATAATCCGCAATATTGCGGACCTGCTGCCGTTCCAGAGTGGCCGACGATACCACCGAAATCGACTGGGGCACGTCGAGCAGCCGCTCTTCCCGTTTCTGGGCCGTGACAACGATCTCGTCGGGTTGATAGGTGTCCGCTGCCGGCGGCACGTCCGGTCCAGCCTGCCGAGCCGCCGCTGATGGAATTGCGATCAGTGCCGCGCCTGCCAGACAGACCGCTTTTCGCCTTACCGCCATGTGAAACTCCCTTGGATGCGCCCTTAGGATGCCCTATGTTTCATTTTTGGCAACATATTTCTTTCATAGCATCGCCGTAGTTCACAAAGCCACCGCTTTCCGCTAAATTCGAAACTTCGATCATGGCTAAGATACCCCGCAACACCTCACATCCCGGCCCAGCGATTCGCGCGGCACGTCTCGATCAGGGTCTCAGCCTTCGCGACCTTGCGGTCCGGACCGGACTTCCCTTCTCCACCCTGTCGAAGCTGGAAAACGGCAAGATGGGGATGAGCTATGACAAGCTGGTCCTGTTGGCTCAGGCTTTGGGTGTTGAAATCGGCAAGCTCTTCTCGTCCGCGCCTCTCGCCCCTCCGCCAAGGCAGGCGGTGGGCCGTCGCAGCGTCACGCGGGCGGGAAAATGGCCCGAATCCAGCTCCGAGCGCTACCGCCATCATTATCTGGCGGCCGAGCTGCTCGATAAGATGATGGTCCCCATGATCATCGACGTGCAGGCCCGCTCGCTGGAAGAGTATCGCGGCATCGCGAGACATGAGGGCGAAGAATATCTGTATGTGCTCAGCGGCGCGATGGAACTCCATTCCGATCTTTACGCGCCATTGCGGCTCGATCAGGGGGATTCCATCTATTTCGACAGCGGCATGGCGCATGCCTATGTCCGCGTGAGCGATGAGCCTTGCCAGCTTCTGTCGATCTGCGCCGGGCCTGGCATTCAGCGTTTTGCGGAAACGGCCAATCATCGCTGGAGCGACATGCCTGAGGAACGGCCGCAGGCGGAATCATCCAATAGCGACGACTGAAGTTTGGCGATGTTTCATATATTGAAACATGTTTCGCATTATGCGATGAGCCGGCCATGGACATGTCTTTCAACCGGTGGAGCGTCGTGCTCCCAGCCGCCCCGGCGCTCTTCCAGCTAACCGCCGGTGCCGGTCGATGAGCCGGCGGCTCCTGACGCATCGGCGGATCGAAAATCGCATGCGCGAGCCGTTTCGGATCGCGGGTTATCAGTTTCATTCGATGCCGTCGGTCGTCGTATCGCTCCGGCAGGACGGTGTGTGTGGGCGAGGGGAAGCGGCGGGGGTCTATTATCTCGATGACGATCCCGGCCATATGGCGGCAGAGATTGAGCGCGTTCGCCCTGCGATAGAGGCTGGCGCAGGGCGGGCGGACCTGCTGCAACTGCTTCCCCACGGTGGTGCCCGCAACGCGATCGACTGTGCGCTCTGGGATCTGGAAGCAGGTCTGAGCGGCCGGTCGGTGTGTGACATGGCCGGACTGGGCGTCGCCAAGCCGCTTGTCACCACCTTCACGCTTCCAGCCGACACGCCCGCCGCAATTCTCGATCGCCTTGCCAGCTTCCCTGCCGCTCATGCTCTCAAACTGAAGCTGGATGGAGACCTGGATGCGGACGTAGCGCGCATGCGCGCCGTGCGGGTCGCGCGTCCCGACATCTGGCTGAGTGTCGACGCCAATCAGGGCTATGGGCCAGAGTCCTTCGACGCGCTTGCAGCCGCACTGGTGGAAAATAATGTCGCGCTGCTGGAGCAGCCGAACCGGCGCGGGGAGGAGGCCGGTCTGGACGGCTGGCGCTGCCCGGTCCCCCTGGCTGCGGACGAAAGCATCCTCGACAGTCAGGAACTGGAACGGCACGCCAGTCGCTTCGATGTGGTTAACATAAAACTCGACAAATGCGGCGGCCTGACCGAGGCGCTGCGCATGGTCGAACTGGCCCGAAAGCTGGGCGTCAGGCTTATGGTCGGCAACATGGCAGGGTCCAGCCTCGCAATGGCGCCTGCATTCGTCGTCGGGCAAGTCTGTGAAATCGTCGATCTTGACGGAGCGTGGTTCCTGGCCGACGACGCCGTTGCCTCCAGCATGTATCGGGCCGGAACCTGTGTCGTTCCAGGAGGATTCTGGGGCGGATTATAAGATGGGCGCTGTCGAAGCACGAGCGTCAGCCGCTTGCTGCCTCATCGTGCAAAGCGCCAGTGATCGAGATCGAATAGCGTGCGGTCGCCCGGCCCCTTAAAAACGAGGTAGAGATCGCGGGTGCCGATTGCGTCCTTGATGGAGGTGGTGCGTTCCTGCCACTTCCCGATCGGGTCGGTCTCGCCGACCTGAAGCGTTCCGATCACCGGACCGTCGACGCGATCCAGGCGCAGTTCGATGGCCGATCCTCGCGCGCCGTTCGCGACCGATGCGATGAAGCGCTTTGCCCCGGCCGCCCCGAAGTCGACACCTGCAACCCTGATATAGGTGCGGTCGAGCGTTCGGGTCACGTACACGCCGTCCAGGGGGTTGCCGGCAGTCGTGACGCCCGGCGCCCAGTCATAGGGCCGATCGCGATTGCGCCTGATCCGGGAGGTCCAGGCGATCGTTTCCGCTTCCACCCGTTTATAGGGATTGAGAGCTTCCAGTTGCGGCGCACCGGTGACATCCCACCAGTGCAGGTTGGGGATGGTGCCATCCGCATTATAGCTGAACTTTGCCACGCTTACCGAGCGCCGTTCATGATGGATCGGCGTCACCGCGAAGTTCAGTTCATAGTGGAAGCCGAACAGATAAGACCCGCCCTTATAGTCGATGATGCCGGGATGATTGCCCGTGGCGCGTGCATCATGATCCATGATCGGACCTTTATAGGTCCAGGGTCCGGTTGGCCTGTCACTCATCGCATAGCCGATCCCTTCGGAACAGCAGGTCGAGGCAAAGGCCATATAGTAGCGATCATTGTGCTTATAGAACCACGGCCCCTCCTGATAATCGAGAATCCGGTCGACCTTGGTGATTGGTCCTGAATAGGAGGTCATGTCCTCGTCGAGTCTGACATACCAGAGATCGGGATTGCCCCAGTAAAGATAGGCCTGCCCGTCATCATCGACCCAGACTGTAGGATCAATGAAGCCATCTTGAGCAGCGATCAGTGGTTTGCCAAGCACGTCGACGAACGGCCCTTCCGGTTTGTCGGCGACCGCTACGGCGATGACGTTCTTCGGCGATCCAGTGACGCTGACCGGGGCATAGAGGTAAAATTTCCCGTTCCGCGCCACCACCTGCGGTGCCCAGGCATCGTTGGTCTGCACCGCCCACGGGAAGGTTTTGAGCGATGCGACCGTTCCGCGATCCGTCCAGTTGACCATGTCAGTCGAACTGTAGAGCAGCCAGTCGCGCATCTCGAAACCGGTGGCGTCGTCCTCGTCATGGCTGGTGTAGAGATAGACGACGCCGTCATGCACCAGGGGAGCCGGATCGGCGGTGAAGCGGGTCTGAATGATGGGCGGACCCGGCTGGGCGATAGCTGGCAGCGTTGCGGCGAAAGCGGAAAGCGCGGGAAGGCCCACCTGCAACCAGCGAAGCGATCCTTTCATCAGAACCGCACCTTTGCAGCTTTGCCGGTATAGGAGATGAGCTTCGTCGCGGGCAGCATGTCCAACCCGCCTTTGCCAGTGCCGCTCATGAGGACGAGCTTGAGGTCGCGGCGCGCTGTCATGCCCGGGAAGCGGCCCCGGCGAGCGCCTACGCTCAGCGTCTTCGCTGCGTCGTTCCAGACCAGATCATAAGTGGCGCGGGCGCCCTTTTCGTAAGCGTAGGTTTCGTTGTCATCCTCGTAGAGGGTGAAGTGCGCGTCGGCGCCGGGATAGATGCGAATCTCGTATGCCGCGCCGGGGTCTTGTGTCGCATATTGGATATTCGGCCCCATGGGCAAAATCGACCCCGCCCGCACATAGAGCGGAATCAGATCGAGTGGCGTTTGGCGCATCACCCGTCGGCCGCCGTCGAAACGCTCGTTTGTCCAGAAATCATACCAGCCAGCGCCTTGGGGCAGATAGGTTTCCATCCGCTCGTCCAGGGCCGTCGACGTTCCGTCACTCGCCTGCCGCTCGCTCGGTCGACGCCAGGCGAGGCGCAGCGCGCGATTGCCGTCGACCTGATAATAGTCGATCCCGACCTTGACGGCCTGCCCTTTGCGCAACGTGACGAGAGCGCCCTTGTAGCGCGCGGCGCCCGCCGCCCAGTCTTCCACGACGGTCCTGCCGTTCAGCTTCAGGCGAAAGCCGTCATTGCCTTCCAGCCCGATTTCATATTCGCCATCTTCAGGCGCCGTGATCGTGCCTTCCCATCTCGCGGAAAAATGCTGGAGATCGGCGAGCCCGCCAGGAATTTCGGCAAGGGGAGGGTCGGGCCAGTTATGGTCGACCTTGAGATCGACGAACTTGCCCTTGGGCGCCTCGAAATTCTGCCCTTCGAAATATTGCCCCGCAAGCCCCGGCTGGCCGTCCGGGGTGCGCAGATATTCGGTCGGAATCGTCGCGGCTGGAGGCTGCACGATGTTGTACATCGCGCGCGTTACCGGATGGACGAGGATGGACGGTCCGAACATGAAGCTGTCGTCGATCCTGTCGGTCGTGCGATCGTCGGGGAAGTCCATCATCAACGGCCGCATCAGCGTATAGCTGTCCGACGTCACCTTCGCGCTAAGGCTGTAGATATAAGGCAGCATTCGGTAGCGCAGCCGCGTGGACCTGAGCAGCGAGGCATAGACGGCCGGGTCGGTCTCCCTGAACAGATAGGGTTCGCGCTCGACGTTGGTGCCGTGAATCCGCATGATCGGATTGAAGGCCGAAAATTGCAGCCAGCGGGCGTAGAGTTCGCGCCACGCCGGGTTCTTCTCGCCGCCGGGAAAGTCCGCGACGAAGAAGCCGCCCGTGTCCTGCGTCCAGTAAGGGTTGCCGGTGACGGTCACGTTGACGCCGTCGGCCACCTGCTGCTTCAGCGTCTTCCAGCTTGCATAGATGTCCCCGCTCCACGATGCCGCAGCCGTCCGCTGAGCGCCCGCCCAGCCCGACCGGGTGAGCGTGAAGACGCGCCTGTCGCTGGTCGCCCGCTGCCCGTCATAGGTGCCCTGCGTCGTCAGCAGGGAATAGGGATTGAGATAGCGCGTGAAATCGCCCAGCGCGTTGCGGCCCAGCGCCTTGGTGTCGCGGATATTGTCCTGCGCGTTCCACATCGCGCTCGACACCTCGATTTCGGTGCCGTCCATCCAGAGCGCATCGACGCCCTTGTCGAGCAGGCCGGACTTGATGTGCCTGAAATAGATTTGTCGTCCCAGCGGACTATATGCGTCGTAAACCCGCGCATGTTTCGATATCCAGTGCAGCGGCTCGAAGCGCAGGCCGTGGCTGTCCAGTTCCCTGGCCAGCGCCGTATCGTTGCCGATAGACGGCCAGATCGACACCATCAGCTTCATGTGCATGTCATGCACATCGCGCGCCATGCCGGCGGGATCGGGATAGCGCGCCGCGTCCCAGGTCATGCCGCTCCAGCTACCGTCCTTGTCCGAACCCCAATATTGCCAGTCCTGCACGATATAATCGAGCGGGAAGCCGTCCTTCCGGAAGCTGCGGGCAACATCGAGCAACTGGGCCTGCGTCTTGTATCGTTCCTTGCTCATGAACAGGCCGAATGCCTGTTTGGGATACATCGGCGCCTGGCCGGTCAGGGCGCGATAGGCTCCTACCACCGCGTCCGGGGTCTCGCCTGCCATGAAATAATAGTCCACACCCCCCGGCGCGCTTTCGGCCCACATCGACGCGCCACCGGCATCGTCCTTGAACTTCATCTGGGAATAGCTGTCCCACATCACGCCATAGCGACGGGAGGACATCAGCACCGGGATGACGATGCCGACATTGGTCTGGACCAGGAGCAGTTCCTTGCCCCGGCGATTGCTCGTGTCGGTGCCGTTGAACCCCAGGCCATAAATCGCCTCGTCAGGGTGCAGGGTGAAGCTGTTGGTCGCCTCCAGCGTCGGCGCGCCGGAGATGGTGCGCTTGGTCAGCGTCTGCGGCGCGGCGGCATTCTCTTCAGTGTAGAGCTCTCCCGAAGTATCGAAGAAGCGCAGCGCGCCATTCGCCTTGCTAATTTCGACCCGCAGCTTCGCGCTTCTGATCGTCAACGCGGCGGCGGTCTCCGATACGGTGAAATGAATGGGCTGAGGCTTGGCGATCACCGCCAGACTGGGCGCGGTCCAGTAATTTTCGCCGAGCGTCGCGTTCACGCGAAGGGTCGCTGGGCCGTAGAAGATGAGGTTCTTGGTGACGCTGTCGACGCGGATCTGCACGCCTTGGGCGAGGCGGGTGAAGGCAAAGCCACTCGCAGCGGCCGGCATGACGTTTTTCATGTGACCGCGCGCATCGAGGCCGGTCGAGGAGGCGCTCACCCGCGGCTCCTTTGCCGCTGCTATGGTTGGCACAGAACCGACAGCCAGCACGGCCGCTGACAGCCAGAAACGGCATTTTACACCCATCGCGCCTCTCCATTTTTCAGCGTCGCTCCGGTTTGCGCCGACGTTTACGTAAACATTCCCCGACCCAGGCGCCTTCATGAGACACTTCTCCTGAAGGCTCCATGGTGACGGCAATCGACGTGGCAGATCCGCCGCGTTGTTGGCGCGCCGCCGATTCCGCTCCGCCGGTTAGCCCTTAGTCGTGCAGCCGGACTGTAAGGAATTACTCCGACTATTGCCATTGGAAATAATCCACCCGATTTCCTAGGACGCGGCCCCGCATGGCTTGGCGCCCACCGGACATTCGTCACAACGCGTCAGCATGGCGAGGTTGGACCGCCACCGGAGACGGCCATGACGTTTCGACCCACGCCTCCGTGTGGGAGGCGACCCGCTGTAGGTGGCATGGCCGATATAGCCGTTGTCGTTTCGATCCACGCCTCCGTGTGGGAGGCGACGCGTCGTCATCGCCCCGTCCTTCGCGCCCAGCAGTTTCGATCCACGCCTCCGTGTGGGAGGCGACTGCCCGACCCCACCGGGCCGATGATGATCTTGATGTTTCGATCCACGCCTCCGTGTGGGAGGCGACTGGCGTGCGCCGCCCATGGCGTGACGAACATCGCGTTTCGATCCACGCCTCCGTGTGGGAGGCGACACTCCGTTTTCGGAAGTGAGGCGGCGGCGAAGGTCGTTTCGATCCACGCCTCCGTGTGGGAGGCGACCCGCCAATCTTGAGGATTGGGTGGTGCGGGTGGAGGTTTCGATCCACGCCTCCGTGTGGGAGGCGACGGCCAGCGGTTCACGGGATCACGCCGGAATATGAGTTTCGATCCACGCCTCCGTGTGGGAGGCGACGCGCGGCCGCTGCTTCGACATCCAGGCCGCCTACGTTTCGATCCACGCCTCCGTGTGGGAGGCGACCTGGCCGACACCCGCCAATGCGGCAAGGCGATTGGCGTTTCGATCCACGCCTCCGTGTGGGAGGCGACGGCACCAAATTCGAAATTGGCGACATAGACACGTCGTTTCGATCCACGCCTCCGTGTGGGAGGCGACGGGTTCCATGCGGGCGAAGGCGAGGGGATCGAATGTTTCGATCCACGCCTCCGTGTGGGAGGCGACGCCGGTATCGCAACGACATGCGCAAGAAGGACCCGTTTCGATCCACGCCTCCGTGTGGGAGGCGACAAGATGCCGAGGCAGCGAAAAGCATCATGGCGCGGTTTCGATCCACGCCTCCGTGTGGGAGGCGACACGTGCCGCCCGGCGCGGCGCTGAATTTCATAGAGTTTCGATCCACGCCTCCGTGTGGGAGGCGACCGGAGCGGCCTTTACCCCACCGCCCTGCCCCTGACGCGTTTCGATCCACGCCTCCGTGTGGGAGGCGACGTTCCGCCTGCGCGGCCTTCAGGCGTTCCATACGGTTTCGATCCACGCCTCCGTGTGGGAGGCGACGGTCAGAGCCATGGCGTTGCGCAGCAGTTCGATGTTTCGATCCACGCCTCCGTGTGGGAGGCGACAATCTGCAACTGCACTTCGAGCCGCGCCGTGGTGTTTCGATCCACGCCTCCGTGTGGGAGGCGACCGGAAGGCGTCGGCATAATCGGACGCCCAATCGTGTTTCGATCCACGCCTCCGTGTGGGAGGCGACCGGTAGGCGTGATTGCGACCGCGTGGCGTGGTAATGTTTCGATCCACGCCTCCGTGTGGGAGGCGACTCGCGAGTAGATTGCGCCGCTGGCTGCGCGTGAGAGTTTCGATCCACGCCTCCGTGTGGGAGGCGACCGTCAGTATCAGCGGTAATACTTTTCATGATGAAGTTTCGATCCACGCCTCCGTGTGGGAGGCGACGCGCCGGAAAGGGGCACACGCCAAGCGTCGAGGTGTTTCGATCCACGCCTCCGTGTGGGAGGCGACCCGACGGTCACCTCCGAGCGCACCCTCGCGACCGTTTCGATCCACGCCTCCGTGTGGGAGGCGACGCGTCGTCATCGCCCCGTCCTTCGCGCCCAGCAGTTTCGATCCACGCCTCCGTGTGGGAGGCGACCTGGCCTGCGTCACAATCAAGGTTTCGATCCACGCCTCCGTGTGGGAGGCGACGCCCGTAACAGCATCCTTGGGCCACGCCTGCGCGAGTTTCGATCCACGCCTCCGTGTGGGAGGCGACTGCCCGACCCCACCGGGCCGATGATGATCTTGATGTTTCGATCCACGCCTCCGTGTGGGAGGCGACAAGGTCTCTACGCGGCCGGCGTAGTGCTGCAGCGGTTTCGATCCACGCCTCCGTGTGGGAGGCGACGCGTGCCGCGCGGGATCACGCCGATCAGCGGACATGTTTCGATCCACGCCTCCGTGTGGGAGGCGACGGGTGGCGTTAAGCCCGTGCAGCATTCCCTTCGTGTTTCGATCCACGCCTCCGTGTGGGAGGCGACCATCTGCTTGACCCGATCGTCAGTCGCATCCGGGTTTCGATCCACGCCTCCGTGTGGGAGGCGACCGGGAGACGAAGGCGAGGCCGTTTATGAGCATCTGTTTCGATCCACGCCTCCGTGTGGGAGGCGACGGGGGCCGCTGGACGTCGGCGGCGCGGCGGCACGGTTTCGATCCACGCCTCCGTGTGGGAGGCGACCGGTGTCTCCGTTGACAAGAGGCGTCGAAAGCGCGTTTCGATCCACGCCTCCGTGTGGGAGGCGACGGGTAGCCCGTCCGATGATCTGGGTATCGTCGACGTTTCGATCCACGCCTCCGTGTGGGAGGCGACTATTGGCGTCGTTGATGCCGATCGACGTTACGACGTTTCGATCCACGCCTCCGTGTGGGAGGCGACGTTCGAGCGCCTATTTCTGATCGGATCGACCATGTTTCGATCCACGCCTCCGTGTGGGAGGCGACTGCTGGAGCGCGATGGCTCGCTGGCAAGGCGCTGGTTTCGATCCACGCCTCCGTGTGGGAGGCGACCAGAGCGCCGGGCCAAAACGCTGGCCCTCATGATGTTTCGATCCACGCCTCCGTGTGGGAGGCGACGCGAAAGCGATGTGGAGCCGTTCGACGCATTCATGTTTCGATCCACGCCTCCGTGTGGGAGGCGACGCCCCGCGTCGACGCCTTCCGTCGTCTCCAGCTTGTTTCGATCCACGCCTCCGTGTGGGAGGCGACTTTCTCCTCGGACGGATCGACGCGCCAGCTCTTGTTTCGATCCACGCCTCCGTGTGGGAGGCGACGCCCTATTGCTTATGACAATGAGAAAGAACCGTAAATCTGGAACTTTGCGCGAACTCCACGGAATTGGCCCGCCGATGAGACCCCGGATATGGCGGCATTGCCCAAACCTCAGCTTTTCCGGAGGTTACGGCGGATTGCGAACATGCCGGACTTTCACCCACAGATATAGGTTCGCGCGTCGTCAAAAAAGCAGCGGGCCGTCCAGATCAATGACCGGGCTTGCGCCAACATGTTCGATCCGACGCTTGCCGTCCGCGCCCAGTCTGTAGAATCGCAAACTGTCCTTCGACTGATTGATCTCAGCAAGCAAATGTGCCCGCAAGCGCGTCCATTGCGCTGGGTCCACCTCGCATTCGAACACCGAATTCTGAACCCGCTGGCCGTAATCCAGGCAAGCGCGCGCGACCCGGCGCAATCGGCGGCGCCCCTCCGCATCCTGCGTGTTCACGTCATAGGTTACAAGCATCAGCATGGATCATTTCCAGATGAATGGCGGATAGCCGTCCAGGTCGCCGCGGACATGGCGCGACAGAAGCAGCGCCTGGACATGCGGCACCAGCCCCATCGGCATGGTCTCGCCCAGGAAAGGATGGCGCAGGTCGCGCTTCTTGCGATCCTGCCAGGCGACCAGCACCGCTTTGCGCCCATCCTCTGTGAGCGATACGGCGCCACCTTCGTCGATCGCGAAGTCACGAGCCTTTAGTTGTCCGCGGTTTATCAATGTCAGCGCTTGCCGGTCTGCCAGCACCGGGCGCAACTCTTCCATCAAATCCAGCGACAGGCTGGCCCGTCCCGGTCGATCGGCGTGCAGAAAGCCGACCTGCGGATCGAACCCGACACTTTCCAGCGCGGACCGGCAATCATGCCCCAGCATGGCATAAAGGAAAGACAGAAGCGCGTTGACCCGATCGAGCGGAGGCCGACGGGAGCGGCCGCGAAAGGAAAAGGCGGTGCGATCACCCTGTATCATGGCATCAAAGGCGCCGAAATATACGAGCGCCGCTTCCCCTTCATGGCCTCGCAAAGTCGCGACATCCTGTGCTGCTGCGGCGCGACGTGCGATATGGACGAGGCGCGCTTCGGCGGTTTCGATCGTGGCGCGGGCTGCCGCTTCCATCCTGTCGCCATGGTCGCGCAACGCTCGGCGCAGCACGGTCCGCTGGTTGGCGGCCTTGGCTGTGACGATGCCCCGCACAATCGGCACGGCGCGCGCCGGATCGTCCGCCATCCTGTACTGGGTCCGCCGCAGCAGGACGTTGCCGGTGCGCAGCCCCTCCATCCGGGCCAGGAATTTGCCATTGGGTGTCAGGAAGGACAGGGCGATCCCCGCATCGGCGCAGGCCGCCATCAGCGCCGGGGAAGCGCCCGGACGGCCAAAGCACACAACGCCGCCGATCATGTGCAAGGGTGCGCGGCCGCGTTCCTGTCCATCCACTTCCACTACGATGTTGGCGCCGTCCTTGCGTAACCAGGCATTCTCGCTGGTCACATAGATGGTGTTGAGATGACGACGCATTTTCTCTCCTCAGTCATCTAACTGAGCGGTCAGCCAGCGCTGCACGCACGGCGGCTTCTCCAGCCTTGTGGGCCGACATTGATCGGCGAGCGAACAATGTTTGCATCCCGGGCCGAAGCGCGGCGGCGGTGTGTGGGTTTCCGCGATCATCGTGCGGACATCGGCGGCGACTTGCAGGGTCAACGCGCGCAGGGCTTCGTCGAATGTCACAATCAGGCGCTTTTTCGTTTGTGCGTAAAAGAGCGCGCCTTCCGGCACCGCCTGGCCGAACATTTCCTCCAGGCAGATGGCCTGGGCGCAGAGTTGCACCTCGTCCGCGCGGTGGGACTTGGGGCGGCCTCTTTTATATTCGACGGGATAGGGCGCCGCACCCCGTTCGCGGAACTCGACCGCATCAGCCTTGCCCGTCAGCCCATGGGCCAAGGACCGTAGCGCGATGCCCCGCACCGTGCGGACGCCCTGCCGCCGGTCGGGGCGTCCGCCATCGACGCGTTCGTGGAGAATGCGCCCTTCTGCGGTGGCGCCGTCCTCGGCCCATATCCGCTCGACATGGATCAGCGCGCATTGGCGCGGGCAGAAAAGATAATGCTGCAAGGCCGACACCGGCACCAGTGCGTCCTCGACGGCAGGGTCCGGTGGGGGCGGTTGCATCAATAATCGTTCTCCATACAATATGCATCAAAAAATTGACCAATTCATGTGCTTCGATTACTGCCCTCTTGCCGACCGGGAGTGAGAGCGCGCAATGAGAAGATCGAGACATATCAAGATCAAAATCCTTGGAATCAGCGTGATCGAGATCGAATGGTGGCCACCATAGTATGTCGTCTCCGCATGGAGGCGTGGATTGAAATTCCATTCAATACGCATGAGAAATAGCGGGCCTTGCACTGACAAGGCCCGCACCCTCACCGTTCGATGATCTCGACCCCGGACGGGAGATTCTCGCGATCAATGGTCACGCGATAATCCTCCCAGCGGCGCGCGGGCGGCCAGTTGTCGGTATTCTTGTAATAGCCATCGCTGCCGATTTCATGCGCCGCGCCCTGATGCACGCGCAGTGTCCTGACCCGGTCGAACAAAGACTGCGCCTGCGCATTGCCTAGCGCGCTTTGATGCCGGAACAGGATGAGCTTGCGGCTGGCCATCTCGCCCCGCGCGGCGGAGCGGTCATGGTCGAACATATTGCCCAGCGCCTGCCACAACAGTTCCAGATCATCCTCGGAAAAGCCCGTGCCCTTGACCGGGTGGGACGCAAGCGGCGCGGAGACATAGCCATGCGCGCGATACAGGCCATAGGGCACGATATGCTTGCGGCCCATGGTGCGCGCACCCTTTTCCTCAGCATCCTTTTCGGTCGTTGCGGCCATGCGGGTGATGGAGATTTCCAGCGGCAGGATCGGCTCGACCGACCTGGCGAAGCTGAACTGGACCGGCCCGCGCACCTGCCCTGCGTTGACGCCCGTGGACATCACCGCGCCGAATGTGCGAACGTCCCAGAAATTGGAACACATCCACGCCGTCAATTCACGCGCCTTGGCCTCCTCCTTCGGCAGTTTCTTGAAATCTTCCGTCTTGGTCACATCCGGCATGACAGCCGCCCAGGCTTCCTTGTGCAGCAGATTGAGTGTCGATCCTTCGGACATGTAGATGCGGTTGTCCGACGCCATCGCCACATAGTTGCGAACCTTGCGCTTCAAGGCCACGTCCGACACCAGCCCCAGATTGGTTTCCGGGTCCAGCCGCGGCATGTTGCCGGCATCGGGATCGCCATTGGGATTGCCGTTCGTGACATCGAAATAGAGGATGAATTCGTGGCGGTTCGTTACCGGATTGCTCATTCTTCGTCCCCCTGTTCAGTTGCGCTTTCGGCTGCTTCCAGTTCGGCAGCCACCTCGGGCCGGCCTTTGAACTGATCCTTCCGCTGATGATAATAGCCCACGGCAAAACGCCCCTGTTCGGCCAGCGGCAGGGCGCGGGGCAGGTCGAGCGACAGCTTTTCGAGGATATCCTCGATCTCGCGTTCGACCCATCCGCCCTTGCCGGACTTGCGGAGCTTGCCCAGATGGTTCTGCGCGCCGCGCAACAGCAGCGGAAAGACACTGGCGGGCGTTGCGGACGCCGCGCCGAAGTAGCGGTCGCGGATGGTGGCGTTGACCCGGCCCAGCGCCATGCGCTGCGCCGTTTCCAGCACCGCGAACAGGCGGCCCAGTTGATAGGCCCGGTTGGGTTCGTCAGGCGCAAGGCTCACAGGCACATCCTCCTTTTTCGGGTCGATACGATGGTCTCGGTGCAGCACCGCGCGGATCACGGCGGCATGCCAGCCGCTCAGCGGGTCGTCGCCCGCGCGCAGCCGGATGATCGCGGCCGCCAGCAGGCTTTGCGGATAGCGGCCGCCCGACAGGACCGCGCGCATCACCTCGCCGGCAAGCAGCGGCGGGATATTCTCGAACTTTTCCTGCAAAGCGGTGGTGCGCGCCAGCAGGCGGTTGACCGAAGGCGCCCGGCCCCAGCCCATCGGCACAGGTTCGATACGCAAGTCGGCATGGTGATCGGCCAGACGCCGGGCGAACTCGTCCAGCGTGCCCGTCAGCCAGTAGCGCACGGACAAGCGCGCGGCGTTAGGCGACAGGCCGAGGATGTGGAAGCGCGTGCCCGGCTCAATGTCGGCACGCAGTTCCGCGATTGGCCTACCCTTGCTGACGGCGTCCATCTCCTCGCCGATCTTGCGGGCCTCTTCCGCGTCGGTGATGTCACCTGCCATCCAGTTGCCGAACAGCGCATCCGCCGCCTCCGCCGCTTTGGCATCGCTGGCGTCCGCCCAGAAAACGACCGTCGCGTCGCCGATGGGGCGGCGGACGCGGTTGGGACCGTCGCGGGTCAGCAAATGATTGAGTGCGGCCCCGTAGCGAAAGGCGGCGGCCTGGCTGGTGGGCGCATTGGCGCCCTGATCCTTGCCCAAAGACGTAAAGGCGTCGAGATTGAAGGAAACGAGCGCCGCTCCGGCAGTTTGTGCGCCTTCCACGCCCTTGATGGTGGGATGCAGCCGCGCTATCGGTCCTCGCTCCCCCGATATCAGGCAGAAAACGCCGTCGCCCTCTTCATCGCCCGCCCGCGCGCTGGCCAGCGCCCGCGCCGCGGGGCGGTCGTGCAGATAAGCCATGTCGCCGTCGAGACGGAACATGAAATTGGCGTCGAGCATTTCCGGTCTGAACTTGTCCGACTGATCGAAATGCTCGGGCCGCCATTGTTCAAGAAACCGCCTGAGCGCAACAAGCCCTTCATCCTCCTGCCCCGCCAGCCGTTCCAGATGCGTGGTTACGAAGGCCGCATGTTCCTGCGCGGTGCGTTTGCCTTCACCGGCGGTGCGGCCAAGCACATAGGCGCTCTTGTCCCACAGGAAATTCGGGGCGATGCCGACCGTCCGCTTGACCGCGGCGGGCACCATATGGATTTTAGGGCGCGGCTTCTTGCCCGAAAGGTCATGCCGATCCTCGACATCGACAACCCTGCCGTCAGGATCGAGTATGATGCACCAGCCGAATTTTTCCGGACTGCACCCCGGCTCCGCGACGCCCTCAAGCCGATGATAATAACGGTCGAGCGCCTGGAGGATCGTCATGCCACCACCTCGTCCGCACTGAAGGGCGGCACTTCGATAACGCCGTCTTTCATCTTTGCGCGGAAGAAGCGGGATTCATTTCCATTCGCGAAGTCTATGTCGTGCAGCATCCAGCCGAGATCGGCGTCGCGCCGATCGGCCGGCAGTTCGCAGGGCGGCAGGGGTTCGCCGTCGGCGATCAGGGCAAATTCGGCGTCAAATTCCCGCGTCCCCAGGCAGGGGCGGTGAAAACATTGGCCCTGCGCGGCGCGGCGGTTGAACATGCTCACATGTTTGGCGGCGCTGTCCTCCGGCCCGGCCTTGCCGGTCAGGGTGAAATGCGCCTCGATCACATAAGCAACATCGACCAGCACCAGCGCCGCGCGTTGCTGGCGATTTTCATCCACGGCGATGCCCAACCCTTCGGTCGTGCCGCGCTTCATGGCACTGACTACATTGGCGGCGCTCGCCTTCGCGCCCACCTCGTTGCGGCGGATCGACCGGAAGCGGACCGGCCTCAGCACGTGGATGCGGTCGACATGCCAGCGGATCGCCGGCTTCCAGTGGATCGCCTCCAAAATGCCGCGCGCCGCCGACGGCGTAATCACATCATAGCTGACGCGCTCGACCTTCATCTCCGGTCTCGTGAAACAGGCGCGTTCGCCCCAGACATGCAGTCGAATACCCATTTGGTGAATCCCCCAGCGCGATCTCATGTTCTGTTATTGTTCTGAATCAATCAAGCTATTTGTATACTCCATTTCGGTGTTATTACATGATATTACTCTCGCTGGTCCGCCATGTGGGATCGTCCAGCCGCAGGCCGAACCGCTCATCATAAAGCGACGGGTTTTCGAGCAGGACGAAGCTGTCGCCATAGTCTTTTGCGCGAATAGCCTGCGCCGCGCCGCTGGCCAGCAGGGTTTGGCGCGCTCCGGACGGCACAGGCACGATATATTGCTGAAGCCTGCGTTGCGCGCCGGACGGCAGGAAAGGTCGGCTTTCATCCTTCATTTCGGCGATCAGTGCGTCGATCGACGCTTTCTCTTCGGTCGTTGCGCCCCACGGCACGATCACCGGGTCCATCACATCGTCGATCATGCGGAAAGCCTGCGCGATGCGCGCAAAGGGGAACTCAAGCCTGCGGCAGCTATCGCGGATGGCCGCGATGATCTCGATCGGGGATCCATCCGGCAGGCGCGCCTTGTCCAGCGCGGCATAGCCCTGCTCCCAGTAAAGCCAGCGATAATATTCCCGCACCGCCTCCAGACCCAGAATGTCCGCGTCGGGATCACGCATGATCTTACGCTCCGCGTTCTTCGCCGCCTGGTAAAAGGGGATCATCGCCCGCGGCACGGGCTTGCGACCTTCCACCTCGGCCGGTTCGAACACCACCGTTCGTCCCAGCCCTTCAATCCGGCCTTCGCGATTGCACCGCCCGGCCGCCTGCGCGATATTGGACAGGCCCGCCACCGCGCGCCACACCTCGGGAAAGTCGACGTCGACGCCGGCCTCGATCAGGCTGGTCGCCACCAGCCGCACGGGCAGGCGTGCAGCTAGGCGCTGGCGCAAGTCCGCCAGCACGGCGCGGCGATGGCGCGCGCACATCAGGGTCGTCAGATGCGCGGCGCCATCCTGCTTCTCTATCGCCTCGAACAGGTCGCGCGCGTGGGCGCGGCTGTTGACGATGCAAAGCATCTGCGGCTGCGCAGCAAAGCGCGCTGCGATCTCCGCGTCGCTGACCGGATCGTGACGCCATTCCACGCGCACACGGCGAAGCTGTTTATAGAGACCCTGCGGATCGGGCGCGAGTTCGCGGTCGTCGCCGATCTCCAGTCCCTCGGCGTGGCCATCCCTCGTTTTTCTGGGCAGCGCACCGTCCTGGACCCGCAGTGCCGGCTGGGTAGCGGTGCACAGGATGACGGTCGCGCCATAATTGCGCGCCAGTTCGTCGATCGCGGCCATGCAAGGGCGCAACAGGTGGATCGGGATGGATTGCGCCTCGTCCAGAATGATGACGCTTTTGGCGAGATTATGGAGCTTGCGCGCCTTGCTGGTCCGGGCTGCAAACAGACTTTCGAAAAATTGCACCGCGGTCGTGACGATCAGCGGCGCATCCCAATTCTGTGCGTCGCGCCGCAATTTGGCCAGCCCGGCCGGCCCTTCGTCATCTTCATCATTCTCTCGCGCGGGTTCGCGCCGATCCCAATCGAAGCTGGAATGATGTTCCAACACATCTTCGTCGCCCAGGATCTTGCGGAAAATCTCCGCCGTCTGTTCGATGATCGAGGTGAAGGGGATGACGTAGATGATGCGGCGCAGATCATGGGCCGCCGCATGTTCCATCGCAAAGCTAAGCGATGTCAGCGTCTTGCCTCCGCCAGTCGGCACCGTCATGGTGAAAAGGCCCGTCGGCAGCCCCGCCTTTCCATTGGCATGATCGAGTATTTGCGAGCGCAGCCGGTTGAGCGGGGTGTCGCAACGCCTGTGCCCCGCCATATAAGTGCGAACTTTGGCAAGATGATCGGCAGTGATGACCCCGCCCCGGGCAGGCAGCGGTTCGCCGCTGGCCTGCGTAAGAAAGGCTTCGGTGGCAAGAAAATCGGCATCGACCAGGCAGGAAAATAGCATCCGTACGAAAAAGGACGGGGAAAAAGTGGCGTCGATGCGATTGCGATCGAAGCGCGGCAGTCCTGTCGTCAGCACCTCGGCGCCGGGCAGCCCAAGGACATGATCCTCCCAGCCGGTATAATCTTCAACCGATTTGGTCAGCCGCATCGACAGGTTGCCGCCTTCATGGCCGCCGCCATCCATCAGCCCGGCATGATGGCCCGCCAGGCCAAATGCCATGATGCGGCCAAGATATGGCTGATAGAGGCGCGCGGCCTCTTTCGCCCCGGCGCTGCTGTGATCCGGCCCCTTGGGACCGCCAGCCTTGGGCGCGCTTCGGATATAATTCTGGTAGGACTCTGACATTTTACCAATGTCGTGCAGCAGACCCATGGCGCACGATATGTCGGCCGCGCCGAACAGCGATGCAAATGCTGCCGCGCGATGACCAACTTGCGACAAGTGGTGAGACAGAGGCTCCCAATGGGCCTCCGGTCGCCCATCAACAGAGTGAGCAAATATTTCCATCTGTCCCCTCATAGTGAATTGCTTGGGCAGATCCATTGACCTGGTTCTTCGTCGCCAGGCGCATCCAAACCCCGTTGCCAAAATGAGCATTATCCGGATCATCGCCACTGGTTTTCGGGCTATCGAGTGTTAGACGCAGCCTCGCAAGGGGACGACAGTGTTATCGTATCTGGACAGATGGGTTCGGTTTGCGAAACCGTGATTGATCGCTGGAAAATCTGGCGACATTATTGCACTATAGACAGATGAAAGATGCTCGCATTTACTTATTGTTTCTGTCGCTTCTGTCGGTCGCCGCGGCGCCCGCCCCTGCTGAGCCCAAACATAGGGCGACCCCACTAACAAGTCCGGGCACATGGTTCACGGATGACGATTATCCCATGGAGGCCGCGCGCGCCGAAATCGAAGGGACCACCGCATTCCGGCTGGAGATCGACAGGGCAGGGATGCCCCAGCGCTGCATCGTCACCATAAGTAGCGGGTCTGCCAGTCTCGACAACGCCACCTGCGACAAGCTTATGGTCCGCGCCCGCTTTACAATCCCGAAAGATGCCAGAGGCAGGTCTGTTTCCGACATATACAACGGCAGGATAACCTGGCGGCTTCCAGATGCAGACGCGCCCGCGCAACTGCCTTCCATTCCTCACATCATGAAGGTGACTTTCTATGTGAATCCCGATGGAACCACCTCTGACTGCAGTGCGACATTAAATGATGTTGAGCCTGGTCCTTCTGAAATATGCGCCGCCCAGGTCTTGGGCAGGCATTTCCCCATACAAACAGATGCGTCGGGTAAGCCAGTGCGGCAGAAATTGCGAATGGTGATGGGCATCGAAAAGGCTTCCGATTAATCGCAGCTAGGCGGCGTGGACAAATTTGAGCCAGTATCTGGCGGTGGCGAGGTGGACCATTCCGAGGAAGCTGTTGGCCAGTTGGTCGTAGCGGGTGGCAATGGCGCGATTGATCTTGAGATGGCCGAACATGCGCTCGATGCGATTGCGCTGTCGGTAGAGCACCCGATCATAATGGATTTTCACACGGCGGTTTGATCGGCCCGGAATGACGGCCTTGATCGTCCTTTCGGCGAGGTCCGCGCGGATGGCGTCGGCGTCATAACCCTTGTCTGCAAGGAAGGCATCGGGTGCGCGCTCGGGCAAATCGATCAGCGCATCATACGCCTTGCAGTCCGCTGCTTCACCGCCAGTCAGAATGAAGGCGAGCGGTCGTCCGAGGGCATCAGCCAGGCAGTGAAGCTTACTGGTGAACCCGCCCCGCGAGCGGCCAAGAGCGCGTCGATGAGTCCCCCTTTTCCGCCCGCTGCCGAGACGTGGGCGCGGACTGTGGTGCTGTCGATGCTATAGTGGCCGCTGTCCGCCATGATCTCAGCCAGGGTGACCGCAACCGTTTCCCAGACGCCAGCCTCGCTCCATCGTCGGAACCGCCGATAGATTGTGTTCCAGCTACCATATTTGGGCGGCACGTCTCGCCACGGAGCGCCACACCGGAGCCGCCAGAGAATGCCGTTGATGATCGAACGGTTCTGCTCAGGTGGCCTGCCTCGGCCACGGTTCTCCGGCTCGATCGGCAGCAAGTCCTTTAAAACGCGCCACTCTGCTTCGGTTAAATCGCCCCGGCTCAAGCCTGCCTCCAAAAAGCAGCCTTGAATCAAGGCAAGTGTGCCACGTCAATCGCTAACCCATGCGGCAATCGTTTGGCGAAAGCCCGGTTCCGTGCGAGCATGGTTACATGGAAGTGCTGACAATCCTCGTTGTGATCGTCGCGGTGCTCTCGGCAGCCACGACAAACGCAATCGTGCAAAGGCGCCTGCTCGCTTCAGGACGTGGATGGTTCCGCAGCACAGTCGTTTCCGGCTTTACAGGCTTTCTTGCAGCTATTGGCATCATCGCAACCTACTTCATCATAGGCCACCTGATCTGGAAGTTGGCGCAGTAGCCAATTTGTCCACGCGCCCTAGGGCTTGCTTCACCACCACTTCATTTGCCCGGCCCCTGGCACGGCGTATCGGCGGCGGTCCAATCAATTTGATCGCCCTTGTCGAGCAGGGGCTCGCTCCGGCCGACGTCGGCCTTCAAAGCAAAATCCTGTTCCACTCTTGTCATATCATTGTCAAAGCCCGGAATGAGATCATTTGCGGTCCGGACATCTTCCGCGCTGATCTCCGGGGTTAGACTTCGGGTGGATTGAACGGATCGCACGACATTGTCATTGATTGAAATGCCCCGCCAATAGGCGACACCACCGAGAGTGCGGCGCATGCGCTTGCCCGCCACGTTCCAGTGCCAGCTGCCGTTGGGCTTGGGCAGGCGCAACACCGTCGCCCAGCAGCGGAAGCGAGGAAATTCAATGGCAAAGGGAGCTGACTGATCCTGTTCCTTGGGACGCTTCCGTTTGTTAGGGGCGTAAAGACCCGCACCGTGCATGTAGCTGTACCAGCCGTCTTCATCGCTGCCTTTCCATTCGAGCTTTCCCCGTCCGGTCAGGGTGAGGATCAACGCGGCCTGATCGTCGGCATAGCGCCACTCAACCTTATCCGCATCGACCCAGTCAGCCTGTTGTTGCCAATAGCTCTGCAACTGGCGGTCGGTTTCCTCAGGTGACAGACTGGCCAACATTGTTCGCATGGAATAGATTCCGTCTCCGCGCAGAATATTACGAAGCGTCACCTTGGCGGGCTTTGCTATTCCTTCGCGCATATCGACTTCCTCGAAGCCGATCAGTTGAGGCTCCTTTGGAACGGCAGGCGCAACGGACTCCAGTGTCCCGCCTTCCTTGCGCAGCGGGAGCACCCAGCGGAAGGGCGGTGGCGGGATTAGCGCAAGATGCTGATCGCCGAGCCTCGTGCCGTCCAGCCAATAAGGTTTGCCGCCTATCGTTGCGCGAACCAGAACATGGTCGAACAGGACGGGACTTGGCAACCGCTGATCCATCCCGTCGCCGCCAGCGGCCTGAACCAGCACCGCTTCTGCTGAAACGTCCAGTTCACGCAGGATGGCAAGCAACAATGCGGTTTTGGCCTTGCAGTCCCCAAACCGGCGCGTCCAGCTTTCGTCTGTAGTGGCAGGGCGATAATTTCCGCCGTTCAGCCCCACATAGACGTAGCGGATATGGTTCTGCACCAGTGCCAAAGCGGCTTCGGCACGCGCCGCCGGGTTCTCGTCGGCTGCGGCGATCTTTGCGATCTCCTGCCTGAGCTGCGATCCCGGTTTCAATGCCGACGCTTCGTCGAAAAGTCTCCACATGCGCTTGGAAACATCTGTCCAATCGGCGAAATCAGAATATTCCAGCAACCGGCGGACGTTATAACGCGCTGGCGCTCCATCGGTCGGCGTGGCGGCTTTGGGATCACGCAACATATAGTCGACCGCCTCGTATTTATACTCAGCCTTGGGCGTGAGTTCCCCCATGTCGGGCGTTCCCTGCCAACGCAGCTTTTGGCCCGCAGGCCAGCTCAGTCGCATGCGATAAGCGCCCGGATTTCCTTGCGGCGGCAATGCACTGAGGCCGAAATGATGGTCGCCCAAGGTCGGGTCTCGTCCGTGTATGGTGGCTGCGAACTCGAGTTCGTCGCCGACCTGAAGTCCGGGCGTTTGCAAATTTGCCGTCAGGATTCCGGTCAGCGTGGAGGCTTCGAGGTCTACCTCTTGCCGTACGACAGCGAAGCGCGTCTTCTTCAGTACATCTAGCGGCTTGCCATCGCGCCAGATGCGCAGTTGATGGACGGTTACAGAGCCGCTTGCAGGATTCCAACTGGTGGCAATATTGCCGATGGGCAAAGCGTCGGCGGTGAGCAGCCTGACGCGCCATGCCGTGTAAATATCTTCACCGTCGTCGCCTATCCGTGTCTGCGTATCAGAGTAAATGGTGCGCGCCGCCGCCCCAATCTGCGCAATCCCATCCGTCGGCGCAGGTGGTGGCAATACCCAGGTGGCAGGCTTGCCATATTGAACTTTGTCGGCGGCGAATGCCGTATTTGCTGCTGCAACAGCCGCAACGGTCAGACCCATGATAATCCGCAGCAAAACTACCCCCAAATTGCCGTAAGACTTGGCAAGAGCTTGTCTTTCGTAGCGACTCTAACACGTCGGTTGGTCGGATGGCGAGAGCATCGTCAGAGCCGCTAGATAGCCCGCGGCTCTTGCTGCGCACCCCATGTCAGGCTCGGGTCAGCGAAATGCAATATTTTCCTGCCCCATCCGTTTCAGGCACATCAGGGGCAAACAATATATGACCGAAAATGAGCGGCGCGCTCATCATCCGCATGTGGCGTCGGTAGAGCCTGGCGATCGCCTCGTGATACTCGCGCGGGCGATACAGGTGCGGGATCGTGACGCCGCGACCCTGCTCGAGGCGCAGGCCGCCAACTGGGCGCGGCTTGGGGACGCATGTCTGGGATATTCTCTTTACCGCCAACGCTCGGTCTTCGGGAATGCAGCCGATGTGTCGGAGTGGAGTCACCTTGAACTGAGCTATTTCCGTAAAATAGTGCCCGCTGATGTCATATCCGAACTGGTCCTGAAGCCACAGGCGAAGGGAGTGGAACTGCTCCGCGCGGAGATACTTTTGACCAGTCCTTCCAGCTTTGTCCTGCCGCATGATTGGCAAGGCTCGGCCGGTCGGACCGAATGGCAGGCGTCGCTGGAATATATTGATGTGCTACCCGCCCATCTCGGCGAATATCGGGACTATATGGCGGAATATTTCGGGCCTGCCGCCGCGACTCTCGTCCAAACGAATAGAATCGGAACCTTCAGGTCGATGGAAACGGCGGCGGTCCTGTATCGGAACCCTGAGCTGAAAATCGACTGGAACCAGATACATTTGTGCGAGGTGGATGCCGATCATTTCGACGGCTTCGGCCCGTTGTTCAGTTCGGTCTTCGAGCAAGGTTCGCCGGACGATCGACTGGCGGGCGTCTTCGCGAAGCTGGGGCAGATACGCACGGTGCCGCTCTGGACCTCGAACGAAACCCTCGTGGAAGATTTTGTAGCAGCGGGAGATTAAGGCAAATGCGCCGGCGGTCAGGAGATGGGCGCTAGAGGTTAATCTCTGCTTCGTCTCCGCAAGCCGGCCAACCCGTTCCTTTCCCCATGAGGAGAGAGAGGGGGGAGCAATGCCTTGCCCCATCAGAACTATTCACGAATGCAAACGGACAGGATGCGGCAAGGCGCCTCTGACGCTGCGAGATAGGCATGCCCCATGCCGCTATCGAAATACACCGAATCCCCCTGTTTCAGACGCACCGGTGCATAATCCTCGCAGCAAAATTCTATCTCTCCCTCGATGACGAACGCAAACTCTTCGCCCTCGTGGCGAATCCATTCGCCAAACTCTTCAATCGTTTTTGTCTTGACGGTGGAAACGATCGGATTGGCTCTTTTTCTCAAGAGATCCATCGACAGGTAGGAATTGACATAGTTGTCGGATTCGACCGCTACGGCGTCAACGATCCGTGTGACGGCGAGCCGTCGGGCATGGGCGGAGCGGGATGCCTCCGGATTATGGCCCTTCGCGTCGAAGAGGCGGGCGATGTCCACCCCCAGTCCCTCACCCACCTGCACGAGCTTTTCGTAGGTCAGCGACGCTTTGCCGTTCTCCACCTTCGAAAGCGTGGTTCGAGGCAGTCCTGTGCGCGACGCGAGTTCGGCAAGCGTCAGCCCGCATTCTTTGCGGACCGTGCGCAGGGATTCGGCAAGGGATAACCGGGGCTTCATGATCTGGCTCAAACTTCAGCACCCTATTGCCATATTTCTGCAATAGTGCAAACGTTCCGATACAGAACATAATTTCTGATTCGGAACATACCGCTATGGGCAAGTCTGCATCCGCAGGCGGGAATCATGCGATTGTTCCTATAACAAAAAATCTCCGAAAATTGCGTAATTAAATATAGAATTTCAAAAGTTGACGATATTTGTTTCGAAGAAATAATAATAAGTTATTTTGATTATTTAAGACAGCGCGATTTAATAATGCAGTTTTTGTTGAGATTGAAACTGCGAATATAATCTTGAGATTATCTGGCGGCCCGTCGCGGCACTTAAACAGGGAGACTATTGTGGCAGGGTTCCAGGATCGTAAGTGGCAGCGTCGGAAACCGGTAACGCGACTGCGGAATGCGACGGCGCTTGGCGTCGCCCTGTGCGCGCAGATGCTATCGGCTCATGCTTTCGCGCAAACTGCTGATCCGCAATCTGCACCATCGGCTGAGCAGGCGAAGCAGGGCGCCCCGTCGGGCGATACCGACATCGTCGTCACCGGCTCCCGCGTGCAGCGCGACGGTTTCAAGGCGCCGACGCCGACCACCGTATTGGGCGTGGCGCAGATCGCGGCCAGTTCTCCCAACAACATCGCGGATGTCGTCAATCAATTGCCCGCCCTCTCGACCGGCTTTTCACCCCGTGCCGCCAATATCGGCAGCAGCAACGGGACCGGCGGCCTCAACGTTCTCAACCTCCGTGCGCTGGGCGCTACAAGGACGCTGGTGTTGCTAGACAGCCGCCGCGTCGTTGGCTCGAACCCCAGCGGCAATGTCAATATCAATACCATCCCCCAACAGCTCGTCGAACGCGTGGACATCGTGACCGGGGGCGCATCGGCGGCCTATGGCTCGGATGCCGTCACGGGCGTCGTAAACTTCATTTTGAACAAGAAATTCAACGGATTAGCAATTGATATTCAGGGCGGAATTACCGAAAGGGGCGACGGCGAAAGCGGCAAGATCGAAGCCACCTTCGGCACCGGTTTCGCGGACGATCGGGGCCATTTCGAAATCAGCGGATCGGCGTCCAACCAGGCAGGCGTTTTCAGCACCGATTCCCGATCATGGTTCAACAGCACGAAGCTGGTGGGCAACACGGTCGCCGGCGGCCCGGCACGCATTTTCGCCTCCGATGTCAATCTTTCGACCGCGACCGCCGGCGGCCTGATCATCAGGGACCCGGCAAATGGGCCGCTCCAGGGGATTCAGTTCGGCGCGGGCGGCGTCCCGACGCAGTTCCAGTTCGGCGCCGCCACCGGCACATCGAATCTGATGATCGGCGGTGAAAAAAATGACATCGCGGCGTCTGTTCCGCTCGCGCTGCAGGTGCATAACCGCAATCTGTTCGGTCGGCTGAGTTATAAATTGTCGGACGACATCACCGTCTACGGCGAAGGCTCCTTCGGCAGTTCGCGGGTGTTCAACCCCTCGGTCTATCAGTTCAAGCTCGGTAACCTCATCATAAAGGCGGATAACGCCTTCCTGCCCGCAAGTGTCAGCACGGCCATGGCGAATGCCGGTTTGTCGCAGGTCAAATTCGGCACATGGAATCAGGATCTGGGGAAGCTGGACGTTCGCAACTCCCTTGAAACCTATCGCGCTGTCGCGGGTCTTGACGGGATGTTCGGCAGCGGCTGGACGTGGAACGCCTATTATCAATATGGCCGGACGAACCTCGTCAATCGCGTCGACAACGAGTCCATCACCGCACGCTATAATCAGGCCATCGACGCCGTCTTCAACGCGCAGGGCGCGATCGTCTGCCGAAACCCTTCAAACGGCTGCGTTCCGCTCAACATCATCGGGACGGGCGTTGCTTCGCAGGCCGCGAAAGACTGGGTGTTGGGCACGGCGATCCGGCATTCGAAAATAGAGCAGCAGGTTGCGGCCGCGAGCATCCAGGGTGAGCCTTTCTCGACATGGGCAGGCCCGGTTTCGATGGCGTTCGGCGCAGAATATCGCAAGGAATCCACTCACGAAACCTCCGACGCCCTGTCGCTGGTGAACGGCTATTTCTCAGGCAATTTCAAGCCGACGAACGGCGCCTATAATGTGAAGGAAGCGTTCCTCGAAACGGTCATACCGCTGGCCAAGGATCTTCCCTTCGCGCAATCGCTCGAACTGAACGGCGCACTGCGTGCCACCGACTACAGCACATCGGGATATGTCACGACCTGGAAACTGGGCGCCACCTGGCGGCCGGTCAACGATCTGCTGTTCCGCGCGGTGCGCTCCCGCGACATCCGGGCGCCCAACATCGCCGACCTTTTTGCGAACGCGCCGATTACCTCGACCGTTACCGATCCATTCAACGGGGGCCGCGCCGATACCGTTGCTGCCTACCTTACCAGCGGCAACCCGAATCTGGTGCCGGAAATTGCGTCGAACCTTGGCCTGGGTGTCGTCTATTCGCCTTCCTGGCTGCCCGGTTTCCAGGCGTCCTTCGATTATTACCGCATCGACATAAAGGGCGGCATCACGACGCTGGCGTCCAGCGCCCAGCAGGCGGTCGACCTCTGCTATCAGGGGATCGCGGTCGTCTGCTCCTATATCACGCGGGACAATAGCGGGCATATCACGGCTCTTCGCCTTGCGGGGATCAATGCGGGCCGCATCCTGAACACCGGCTTCGACATCGAACTATCCTATCGCAAGGATCTGTCCGAGTGGCACGATGGACTTGGCAACCTGACCTTGCGCGCCTTGATCAATCGCGTGGACAAGCTGACCGTGGACACCGGCATCACAAAAAAGGACTATGCGGGCGAAGTCGCCAACCAGACCTCGCCCTTCGGCGCCCTGTCGGCCTTTTTTCCGGATCTTCAGGCGACACTGTCCGCAAATTATGTGCAGGGTCCTGCGACCGTCAATCTGACCGGCCGCTACATCGGTTCCGGCGTGGTCGATAACAGTTTCACCGCAGCATCAATCTCCCGCAATCGCGTCTCGCCGGTTTTCTATCTGGACGGATCATTCGCGTGGAAATTGCGGAGCCTTCCGGGACAGCCGGAATTTTACGTGGCAGTCGACAATATATTCGATCGGGCGCCGCCCGTCGTCGCACCGCTTGCGGCCAATCCGTTCCTGAACTCCGGCACGAGTCCGGGTCTGTATGACACGCTGGGCCGCGCCTACCGCGCCGGCATCAGAGCGAGGTTCTGAACGGTCCCGTCCGGAGCACGGTCAAGCCGACCGCCGCTGCAGAAAGGGGACTTTCGGCAGCGGCGGCCCCGCCTGTCCGATCTCAGCGGGGTTCCGCATCGCCCGAAGGGATAACGGGCAGCACGATATGCGAAGGATAGCGCGAACCGTGGTAGATCTTCTGCCGCGCGACGACCGCGTCCTTGTCGTCGACCAGCCCGTTATTGTCCGCCCCGGTGTTCAGGTTGCGAAGATAATAGGGGTAATAGCTGCTCTGGACGTCAATGCGGATACGGTGGCCTTTCCGGAAGAGATTGCCCGTCGCTCTCCAGAAGTCGATCGTATATTCGTAGACCTTGCCCGGCTCGATAGTGCTCAGCGCCGCCGGATTGAACGCCCCGGCCCTGGCGGGATCGCGGTATCGGGCGCGCATCACGCCTTCGGTCAGGAGCGCGGCATAGCCGTCCGGGTGAACGTCCACCAGATGAACGATCCAGTCGGTGTCGCGGGCCGATGTCGCGGCGAAGAGCTTGATCTGGATGGGGCCGATCACTTCGGTGTCTTCGGTGAGCGGCGGGGTGGTGTAGACCAGCACTTCGCGCCCTGACTCGGGCTTTCGCGCGTCGACCGCTCCGTCCTCGATCTCCCCTCCGGTCCAGGGCGACAGCGTCGGCTTGCCCGGATCGTAGATATAGCTGTCCGATCCGTTGGCGCGGGGCGCCTGCGTTGTCAGAACCCCGTCGCCCGAAAGGGAATTGGCGTTCCCCCCACTGGCGAGATAATATTTGGTCCAGCGCGTTTCCGGCAGCGGCCAGTCCGACGCATTCCGCCATATATTCGGACCCATTACAAAGACCCGCACGGGCGGATCTTTTTCCACGCCATTGTCGATCTTTTTCAGATAGTGATCGAACCACCGCAGCGTTTCTTCACGGAAGTCGACTGCCAGCGCCTCCGGACCGTAATCGACATTCCCGACCTTCCGAACCGGCCAGCCGTGCGGCCAGGGGCCGATGATCAGCCGGGGCGATCTGGCTTCCGCTGTCGCTCCATACCGTTTCATGCCCATGTAATTCATCGGCGATCCGGGCTGGTCCACGTCGAACCACCCGGTGAAATTCAGAGACGGAACCGTTATCTTTGAATAGCCCTCCGGACCCTGATAACTGACGTCGGCGAAATATTTCGACGTCGATATGTTGTTGACGATGAGTTTTTCGAACCACGGTGAATCGAGCATTCCCCGCCGCTTGTTGATGTCGACATATGGGCCTTTCCAGGCGTCCTTGAAGCGGGTTTCGGAAAAGCCGCCATAGCCCGCCTTGCTGCGCACCTGAAATGTCCGGCCGGACATCCATGCGGCCCAGTCGAGAAACCAGGGCATCATCAGCCCCTGCTGATAGGGGATATTCCACATCGGATCGGGCGGCGCCATGTTGGGAACGATCGCCTTCAGCGACGGCGGCGCCATGCTCGCCGTAAACCATTGGGTCCATCCGTCGAACGACGTCCCCTTCATGCCGACGCGTCCGTTGCTCCAGCTTTGTCTGGCGAGCCATTCGACAAGGTCGTAGCCGTCGGTCTTGTGCTTCGGATCGAACGGTTCCCACTTGCCATCAGAATCGAAACGCCCGCGCATGTCGGCGATCGCGACCGCATAGCCCCGCTCCGCGAACCAGCGGGCTTCGTCCCAGCCGCCCGCGCTCAGGCGGCCGTCATTGCTGTAGGGCGTCAGGACGAAAATGACGGGCAGGGGTTCTTGCACATCGGGGCGGTAGATGTCGACGGACAGTTCCACGCCGTCGCGCATCGCTACTTTCTGGCCGCGCGTTTCGATGAATACAGGCGATTTGGCGGGTGCTTCGGTAAGGGCGGACGGCTGCGCGACGGCGGTGCCATTGCCCCATGCTGCCATCGTCAGCAGCGCGCCTGTCGTAAAGATCGTCGTTCGCATCAAAGCTCCTCCTCTCATTAGCCGCGCGTCGATGGATTCAGAATGATCTGCCGATGAAAAAGCCGATCGACCGCAGACGCTATATTCTCCCCATAATTTTCATAAATGACCTATTTTTGCCGAATTGGCAAAAATTTGTTTTTGAATGATTATGTGCGGGGCAGAACCGTGGAATCGCCGCCATTCACACTGGAATCTGCTGCGCCGGACTCCCGGAACTTCGAGCAGAGCCCGCCCTTATCCCCACGGCCTTTCGCGAAACCATTTGGTGACGACATATTTGGTGCCGCGCTCCACTGGGCGCGCGGCGTGTAGGCTGGCGCGGTTGGGCGCGCCGTCGCGGTCCAGATTGTTCCAGATCAGGATCATGCCCTCGACCGGAGGCACCATGAATTCGCACAGGGGGAAATGCGTCTCACCGCCCGCTTCGACGGGGGAAAGGTAGATCATCGCCGTCCAGGTGCGCTGGCCGCCGCTCTTACGCATCGCCTGCCAGTAATCGGCCTCGGGCGGGAAATAATCGCAATGGGCGCGATATTCCTGCCCTGCGGTGTAGCGCTGCCCCTGTAGCGTCTCGCCATGGTCGGCGGGCAGGCCGGTGAGCGCGCAGATTCGCCCGGTGACAGCCTCCACCAGCGGATGCGACGGCGACAGGTTGCCGCTGTGGCTGGTGCGATAATCGGCATTGGCGCTGCCGGAAAAGAGCGTGGACGGTCTGGCGCTGGCGTCAATCATCGCGCGCATCTCCGCGCATTCCTCGACGCTCATGAAATTCTGGCGGCCGTAGATTTCGAGAGCGGGGGCGTCGATGCGGCTGACCATGGGATTGCGGTCGAGCTTGCGCCGCACGCTTTCGCCAAAGGCCGCGCGCGTGGGGGAGGCGGTGCCGCCATCGTCGGTCGGATCGGTCATGCGCGCGTCCTGCCACAGGGGATGCGGTCATGAAAAGACCCCGGCACGTCGCCGCGCCGGGGCCAGGGGTTCCTGAAGGCCAGTCCAGGAAGGGCGATTACCAGAAGAAGTTGTGGATCACATCGACGACATAGCCGTCGCGGATGTCGACCAGCAGCGCGTCGTCATAATAACGGACCCAGCGCAGCGTGCCGTAAGCGGGCGGCAGGCGGTAGCTGTAGGGATCGTCCAGCCAGTAGCTGTTCCCGTAGAGCAGGCTGTTCAGGTAAATGCCGATCGAAAAGCGCTGATAGCCATAGCCCCACCCGCGCGGCGCATAATAGCGGCCGATGCGGTAACGGTCTCCGTAGCGGGCGCGATAACCCTGCCAGTCATAGCGCCGGTCCTGCCGCCAGCCATTGTCCCACCGCCGCTGGTCGTTCCAGCGCGCGCGGTCGTCGAGGCGGCGGCCCCAGTCGCGGTTGTCGGCACGGTCACGGCCGTTCCAGCCTTCATTGTTCCAGTTCGCGCCGCCGTTCCAGCCGCGCCGGTCGTCGTCACGCCTGTCGTTGCGCCAGTCGCGGCGGTCGTCGCGGCGATCCCGCCGCCAGTCCTGCCGGTCATCGCGACGATCGTTGCGCCAGTCCTGCCGCTGTTGCCGCTGGGCGTCGGTCCAGCCGGGTTGCGGCGCAACCGGGCGGTCGCGCACCCCGTTGTCGGCGGGGCGAGGGGTATCGCGCTGCCAGCCTCCCGAACCGGGCTGCACGACGGGCCGTTCGGGCCGTTCGCGGCCCTGCCAGTTCGCACCGGGGCCGGATTGGCCGACCGCACGGTCCGCGCGCTCCGGGCCGCGCTGCTGCCAGCCGCGTCCCACGCTGTCGCCGCGCGGGCCATTGTCGCCGCGCGCGCCGCGATTGCCCCACTGGGGCCGCTCGCCGCGCTGCTGCTCGGCCTGTGCATAGGCGGGCGCGATCCCGCCCATCACGGTGGCGGTCATCATGCCCGCCAAGATCATCTTCCTCAACATCGTCGTTCGTCCTCGGGCGGGGGCATGATGCCCACCGATAAAGCGCTTCTAGAAGGCGCGCCATGTCGAGATGCTGAACCTGATCGTCAGCGATTTGAAAGAAACCGGCCCCGACATTTATGTCGCCGCAGCGATGCAAAGGCGCGGTCGGCGCAAAAGCTGATCCAGATCAAAGCATGCTGCCCGTTCTGTCTATAGGGACGCTGTGTGAAAGCTGTTTCCAATGCCGGTCATGTCCGCATGGCCCTGCGCGATGCCACGATGGACGACCATCGCCGTGTCGATAGCATCTATACCGGGTTTTCCCTCGGTACGCCTCGGTCTTACGCGGCTTTCCTGACAGCCCATGCGCGCGTGCTGGGCGCGCTGGAAGCCGCCGTCGCGCCCGACCGGCCGCGCCAGCCGCTGCTGGCCGACGATCTCGCCGCGCTGGGCGTCGCCATGCCCGATCCGCTGGCGCAGCCCGATGTGCGCCGCGACGGCGCGCGCTGGGGCGTGCGCTACGCGCTGGAGGGATCGCGGCTCGGCGGCGCGATGCTCGCGCGACAGGTGGGGGAGGGGCTGCCCCGCGCCTATCTGACCGCCGCGCATGGCAAGGGCGAATGGATAGCCTTCCAGCGCGCGCTCGACAGCGCGGCGGCGGAGGGCGGCGAAGGCTGGCTGGAGGACGCCGTGCAGGGCGCTCGGGCCGCCTTCGCCCTGTTTGCGCAGGCTGGCGAAGCCGAACAGGCCGCCGCGCGTGCCTGACCGGAACGGCGCGCCCCTCCACGAACCGGTCGACCTTACCAACTGCGACCGCGAACCGATCCATGTGCTCGGCATGGTGCAGCCCTTCGGGTTCCTGATGGCGCTGACCGCCGACTGGCTGGTGGCGCGCGTGTCCGCGAACAGCGCGGACTTCATCGGCCTGCCGCCCGACCGGATGCTGGGCAAGCCCATAGCGGCGCTGCTGAGCGGGGAGGCGATCCACACCCTGCGCAACCGCATCACCCTGCTGCGCGGCCCCGATTCGGTCGAGCGCATCTTCTCGCTGGCGCTGGTCGAGGGCGGCGCGCTGTTCGACGTGGCGGTGCATTTTTCGGGACCGCTGGTCGTGATCGAGGCGGAACCGGCCAGCCATGACGAGATGGAGGCGAGCAGCACGGTCCGTTCCATGGTGTCGCGGCTGGGGCAGGTGGAAGGCATGGCCGCTTTCCTGCGCGACGGCGCGCGGCAGGTGCGGGCGCTCACCGGCTTCGACCGGGTGATGGTCTACCGATTTGCGGGCAATGGCGATGGCGAGGTGGTCGCCGAGGCGCTGCGGCCCGGCGTCGAGAGCTTCTTCGGTCTCCATTATCCCGCGTCCGACATTCCGGTGCAGGCGCGCGCGCTCTATCTCCGCAACATCTTCCGCATCATCGCCGATGTCGATGCGCAGCCGGTGCCCGTGGTGCCGCAGCTCGATCCGGTGGGCGCGGCGCTCGACATGTCGCTGTGCCTGACGCGCGCGGTGTCGCCGATCCACGTCGAATATCTGCGCAACATGGGGGTGGGGGCGTCGCTGTCCATCTCCATCATCGTGGAGGGGCGGCTGTGGGGTCTCTTTGCCTGCCACCATTATGGCCCGCGCCTGCCGACCTTCGCGCAGAGGAGCGCGGCGGAGCTGTTCGGCCAGATCTTCTCGATGATGCTCGAAAGCCGCGAGCGGGCGGAAACGGCGGCCTATGAAGGGCGCGCGCGGCAGGTCGCCGACCGTCTGCTGGCGGCGGTGGCGCAGGACCATGACCTGCTGACCAACGCGCGCTGGATGGGCGACATCATCTTCGACACGATCCCGGCCGACGGCGTGGGCGTCTATATCGACGGGCAGATGACCCTTTCGGGCCTGACGCCCGACGAACCGGCCTTCGCCGCCATTGTCGCCATGCTCAACCGGGTAGCGGCGAGTCAGGTCTATACGACCGACCGATTGTCCGAAGTCCTGCCAGAAGCGGCGGCCTATGCCGACCGGGCGGCGGGCCTGCTCGCCATCCCGCTGTCGCGTCGGCCGCGCGATTATGTGGTGCTGTTCCGGGCCGAACAACTGCGGTCGGTGCGCTGGGCGGGCGATCAGGAAAAGGCCGTCGAATACGGTCCCAACGGCCCGCGCCTGACGCCGCGCAAGAGTTTCGAGGCATGGTCCCAGATCGTGCAGGGCACGGCGACCCCCTTCATGCCCGCCGAAATGCGCGTCGCCGAAGCGCTGCGCACCGCGCTGCTGGAAGTGGTGCTGCGCCTGTCCGATTCCGCCGATGCCGAACGGCAGCGGGCGCAGGAGAAGCAGGAACTTCTGATCGCCGAACTCAACCACCGGGTGCGCAATATCCTGTCGCTGATCCGGGGGCTGGTGTCGCAGACGAAGGGCAGCGCGGCTTCGGTCGAGGAGTTTATCGGCACGCTCGAAAGCCGCATTCACGCGCTCGCCCGCGCGCATGACCAGATTACGGCGGACCGGTGGAGTCCCGCGCGGCTCGTCGACCTGATCGAGGTGGAGGCGGGCGCCTATCTGGGCGAAAAGCGCGACCGGGTGCGCCTGTCCGGTCCCAATGTGCTGCTGACGCCGGGCTGCTTCACCGTGCTGGCGCTGGTGATCCACGAGATGCTGACCAATGCGGCCAAATATGGCGCGCTGTCCGACAGCGGAGCCGTGTCGATCGGGTGGCGCGTGGACGAGGATGGAAGCCTGCTGATCGACTGGACCGAAAGCGGCGGCCCGGCGGTGGTTGCACCGACGCGGCGCGGCTTCGGATCGACGGTGGTGGAGCGCTCCATCCCCTATGATCTGGGCGGTCAGGCGGAGATCCATTTCCGGTTGGCGGGGATCGTCGCGCATTTCTGCATCCCCTCGCGCCATGTCGTGTCGGTGCTGCCGGACCTGAAGGATGGCGAGCGGCGAAAGGCCGTCCCGCCGGTGCCGCCCGGCCTGCTGAAGGGGCGCACGGTGCTGCTGGTCGAGGACAATATGATTATCGCCATGGACGGCGAGGATGCCCTGCGCGATCTGGGGGCGGACGTGCTGACCGCCGCGAGCGTCGCACGGGCGCGCGAAACCATCGCCACGCACGCGGTGGACGTGGCTGTGCTCGACTTCAACCTCGGCGATGAGAGCAGCCTGCCGATCGCCGACCTGCTGGCGGAACGGGGCATCCCTTTCCTGTTCGCCACGGGATATGGCGACGGGCTGGAACTGCCCGCCCGATTTTCCGGCGTGACGCTGGTGAAGAAACCCTATTCCGGCGAAGCTCTGGCGCAGGCGCTGGCGCGCTGACATCGCCCGCGAAACGATCGGTTTCATGTCCCATCCTTGCGGTTCGGCGCCCATCCCAATATCGGCCATGCCTGTCCTATTCCGGCACCCGGCTGCATGATCCTGTTGCTGACGGCCCGGCGCCGGACTTTTCGATAGGATCAGGAGCGCGCAACAAAATGTCAAAACTTGCGGGAAATATGCGAAGCTAAGCGCCCGCGGTGCCATCGAACGGACCCCAGCATGACCTTGCCCAGCCTCTTCATTCCGCATGGCGGCGGCCCCTGCTTCTTCATGGACCCGGCAGACCCGCAGAACCCCCATTGCGCGCCGATGTGGCAGCCGATGCAGGACTATCTCTCCGCCCTGGTCGCCGGTCTGCCGCAAAGGCCGCGCGCGATCCTGCTGGTGTCCGGCCACTGGGAGGAAGAAGCCTTCACCGTCCATACAGGCGAGCGGCCCGGCCTGCTGTTCGACTATCACGGCTTTCCGCCCCACACCTACACGCTGCGCTGGGACGCGCCGGGCGCGCCCAATGTCGCCGCGCGCGCGGCGGCGCTGCTGGGTGCGGCAGGGTTCGCCACCGCGACCGAAAGCGAACGGGGATGGGATCACGGCGTCTTCATCCCCATGAAGGTCGCGGTGCCGGGCGCCGACATTCCGCTGGCCCAGCTTTCGCTCCGCCACGATCTCGATCCCGCCGCCCATATCGCCGCCGGCCGGGCGCTTGCGCCTCTGCGCGACGAGGGCGTGCTGATCGTCGGATCGGGCATGAGCTTCCACAATCTGCGCGTTCGCGGCGGTGAGGCGACGGCGCCTTCGGTCGAGTGGGACGATGCACTGACGCAGGCCGTGACCGATCCCGACCCGGATCGCCGCGCCGCCCGCGTGGCCGCGTGGGAGGCGCTGCCCCATGCGCGCTTCGCTCATCCGCGCGAGGAGCATCTCTTGCCGCTGATGGTGGCGCTGGGCGCGGGCGGCGATGACGCGGCAACGTTCGCACATCGCAGCACCGTGCTGGGCTGGGCCGTGTCCGGCTACCGCTTTGGCTGAGCGCCGGGATGGCCGAGCGCCGGGACGGTGCGGGCGGCTTCTTCGGGCGTGATGCCCGGCGGGGGCGCGGCGGCGATCTGTTCCTCGCCGCGCATGATTCGGCCCGCCCGCTGGATCGCGCCGCGCAGGCGGGGATAGATGCCGCAGCGGCAGATGTTCGTAATGGCGGCGTCGATCTGCTCGTCGCTGGGATCGCTGGTCCGGCGCAGCAGCACCGAAGCGGCCATGATGACGCCGGGGATGCAATAGCCGCATTGCGACACATTCTCCGCCGCGAACGCCTGTTGCAGCGGGTGGCCGCGATCGGGCGACAGCGCCTCTATGGTGGTGACGAACCGGCCTTCGGTCTTGCCGATCGTGACCTGACAGGACCGCACCGCTTCCCCGTCGATATCGACCGTGCACGCGCCGCAATCGCCGGTGCCGCAGCCATATTTGGTGCCGGTGAGGTTGGAGGCGTCACGCAGCGCCCACAGAAGCGGCGTGTCCGGGTCCATCCTATAGTGCACCGGGCGGTCGTTGACGGTGAACTTCGTCATGCCGCCGCCTCTTCCTCCTCGGCTTCCGCCTTGTGGTAGAGGACTTCGTTGCGGATGTGGATCGTGCGCGAGGCGAGGCGGATTTCCTGGATGAAGGTCGCGAACGCGCCCGCCTGCAACAACATGGCGAGGCTGAACAGGATCGCGACCGGCGTGCCGAGATGCGCCCCGAACAGGTTGCCCGCGAACAGCAGGATGACGACGAGGCAGACCGCGCAGGCGGACGCGACCGACAGGAAGATCGACGCGTTGACGACGCTCATCCGACGGTCGAGCACCCGGATTTCGGCGACCATCCGGTCATGTTCCTTGCCGCGCGTGGTCAGCACAAGATCCTCGACTGCACGGGCGCGGTCGATGATGCGCGCCAGCCGGCTGACGCACACGTTGAGGAACGCGCCGATGCCCGCGAGCAGGAACACGGGCGCAAGTGCGAGCTGGATGGTCTGCGCGACCTGACTGACCTGAGGAAGCGCGGGGATCATGGTCATGGATGGACGATGCCTGCTGCTGTTGTTCCCCGGCCAGGGCCAGGGAACAGAAAGTCAGACTATGGCCGATAAATCAAGCCACGCCCTTCGACGAGGGCGTGTTGATGCCCATCGACTTGAGATACTGCTTGATGTTGCGCGCGGCCTGCCGCAGCCGCTGCTCGTTCTCGACCATGGCGATGCGCACGAAGCCTTCGCCATCCTCGCCATAGCCGACGCCCGGCGCGACCGCGACCTTGGCATGGGTGAGGAGCTGCTTGGAGAATTCGAGGCTCCCCATGTCCTTGAGCGCGGGGGGCAGCGGCGCCCAGCAGAACATCGACGCACGCGCCGGGGGAATGTCCCACCCCGCCCGCGCAAAGCTTTCCACCAGCACGTCGCGGCGCTTGTGGTAAAGCTGGCGGTTCTTCTCGACAATGTCCTGCGGGCCGTTGAGCGCGGCGCAGGCTGCCGCCTGAATCGGCGTGAACGCGCCATAGTCGAGATAGGATTTCACCCGCGTCATCGCCGCGATCAGCTTGCGGTTGCCGACGGCAAAGCCCATCCGCCACCCGGCCATCGAATAGGTCTTCGACAGGGATGTGAACTCGATCGCCACGTCCTTCGCGCCCGGCACCTGAAGGATGGAGGGCGTCGGGTTGCCGTCATAATAAAGCTCGGAATAGGCGAGGTCGCTGAGCACCCAGACCTTGTTCTCCTTCGCCCATGCGACCAGCCGCTCGTAGAAAGCAAGGTCGACGGTCTCCGCCGTGGGATTGGACGGATAGTTGACGACGAGGATCGACGGGCGCGGCACGGTGAAGGCCATGGCGCGGTCCAGCGAGCGGAAATAATTCTCGTCCGGCGTCGTCGGCACCGACCGGATGGTCGCGCCCGCGATGATGAAGCCGAATGTGTGGATCGGGTAGCTGGGATTGGGCGCCAGCACCACGTCGCCCGGCTCGGTGATGGCGGTCGCAAGGCTGGCGAGGCCTTCCTTCGATCCCATGGTCACGACGACCTCGGTATCGGGGTCGATGTCCACCCCGAAACGGCGGCCGTAATAATTGGCCTGCGCCTTGCGTAGACCCGGAATGCCGCGCGACTGGGAATAGCCGTGTGCGCTCGGCTTCTGCGCCACTTCGATCAGCTTCTGGATGACATGATCGGGCGGCGGCAGATCGGGATTGCCCATGCCAAGGTCGATAATGTCCTCCCCCGCCGCACGGGCGGCCGCGCGCATCGCATTGACTTCAGCGATGACATAGGGCGGCAGGCGCTTCATGCGGTAGAATTCTTCGGACATTATAGGGGCTTTCCTGAAAGCTCTCGGTGAGGAATAGTGCGTGACGCGCCGTGAGCGTGTCACATTCCGGCTATAACCCGCCGGTGGGAGACGCGCCAGCGAAAGCGGCATGGGTGCGAATGCCAGGAAGAGGACGGTGGCCATGGAAAAGAACGACGTCATGGAACCGCATCTGCCGACGCTGGAAGAGATGCAGCAGTGGACGCAGGTCATCGGCCGCGCGCAGCAGTTGATGCTGGAGCAGGCGGCAAGCGTCACCGGCCAGAGCCTGCCCTTCGACCCTGAACTCATCGCGCGCATCCAGAGCAGCTTCGCTGACGAAGGGCTGGCGCTGTGGCAGCGGTTCCTCGACAATGGCGGCTTGCTCCGCGACGCGCCCGATCCGGCTCCCGCCGGCAGCCCCGCGGCGCAGCGGGACCGGCGTTTCGCCGACCCGTCCTGGACCGAGCATCCCTTTTACGACCTCATCCGGCAGAGCTATCTGCTGGTGTCGGACTATCTGATGAAGGTGGTGGACGCGGTGGATGGCGTCGATCCCAAACAGAAGGCGAAGATGCGGTTCGCGACCAGCGGCCTGGTCGATGCGCTGGCCCCCAGCAACTTCCCGCTGATGAACCCGCAGGTCGTGCAGAAGACGATCGAGAGCGGCGGAGAAAATCTGGTCAAAGGCCTGAAACATATGCTGGCCGACCTTCAGCGCGGGCAACTGACGCATACGGACGGCACGGTGTTCGAACTGGGCCGCAACATCGCCTCGACACCCGGCAAGGTGATCCACGAAACGCCGCTCTACCAGTTGATCCACTATACGCCTTCGACCGAAGCGGTCTTGGAAACGCCGCTCATCATCTTCCCGCCGTGGATCAACCGCTTCTATATTCTCGACCTGTCGCCCGAAAAGAGCTTCGTCAAATGGGCGGTGGATCAGGGACTGAGCGTCTTCCTCGTATCCTGGAAGTCGGCGGATGCGTCGATGAAGGACATGGTCTGGGATGACTATATCCTGCGGGGCCAGATCGACGCGATCGACACGGTGCGCGGCCTGCTGGGGGTGGAGAGCGTCCACACCATCGGCTATTGCGTGGCGGGGACGACGCTCGCCGCGACGCTGGCGCTTCTGGCGGCGCGGGACGAAGCGGACAAGGTGGCGAGCGCGACCTTCTTCACCGCGCAGGTGGATTTCAGCGAGGCGGGCGATCTCGCGCTCTTCGTCGATGATGAACAGATGAAGCTGGTCGATCAGCTTTCCGCTTCGGGCTTCCTCGACGGTCGCTACATGGCGGCGACGTTCAACCTGCTGCGCGGGCGCGACCTCATCTGGAACTATGTGGTCAATAATTATCTGCTGGGGCAGGATTATCCGCCCTTCGACCTGCTCCACTGGAATGGCGACACGACCAACCTGCCTGCGCGCTGGCACCGCGACTATCTGACGCAGCTTTATCGCGACAATCTGCTGGTGGTGCCGGGCGCAATCAGCGTGGATGGGACGCCGATCGACCTTACGCAGGTGAAGACCCCCGCTTATGTGCAGGCGGGGCGGGAAGACCATATCGCGCCGCTGCAAAGCGTGTGGAAGCTCACCCGCCATCTTGGCGGACCGGTGCGTTTCCTACTCGCGGGGTCGGGTCATATAGCGGGCGTGGTCAACCCGCCCTCGGCGATGAAATATCAATATTGGTCCTGCGAGGACGCGCAGGAGACGCTGGACGCATTTCTTGCGACCGCGAAGGAAACCAAGGGCAGTTGGTGGCCGGACTGGCGGCAATGGATCGAAGGGATCGATTCGCACACGGTCAAGGTGAAGGGGGCGCGCATTCCCGGAGAAGGCACGCTCAGTGCGATAGAGGATGCGCCGGGGCGCTACGTCAAGGAACGGTGAGGCCTAGCAAGCTACTACGAGTTTTGTTGCAGCGCACAAAAAGAACTTGCATCGTGTAGGTTGATGCATTATTGTGCAGTGCAGCAAATCGGAGAACGGGCATGGCAGTTCCCCCCAAGACCCCGGCGCGCAAACCGCGCAAGAAGGCCGGATCGACGACCCTGTCGGCCAGCGAGGCGCTGAAGGCGGCGGAAGCCGCGATCAGCGTTCCGGCCAAGCCGGCACGTCGTGCCGCGCCTGCAAAGCCTGCTCGCCCGGTCGCGGCCATCGCCGCCACCACGGCGGTCGACGCCGCGCCGGAGCCGCAGGAGGTGCTGCCCACGCCCGCGGAGCCTGTCGCTCCGTCCCCGATCACAGAGAGCCTGCCGGAACAGGCCGATCCCGTTGCGACCCAGCCGCTGTCCGGCCCAGAAGGAACCAAGATCATGAACGAAGTTATCGAAAACGGTAAGAAGTTCGCGGAAGAAGCCAAGGCCAAGCTCGAAACGGCCTATGCCGACTTCAACGAGAAGACCAAGGCTCATGTCGAAAAATCGACCAAGGCGATCGAAGAGCTGAGCGACCTTGCCAAGGGCAATGTCGAAGCGATGGTCGAATCGGGCAAGATCGCGGCCAAGGCCATGGAAACGCTCGGTCAGGAAGCCGTCGACTACAGCCGCAAGAGCTTCGAGAAGGCGACCGCTTCGTTCAAGACCTTCTCGACCGTCAAGACGCCGACCGAATTCTTCCAGCTCCAGTCGCAGCTCCTCTCCAGCAGCTTCGACGAGTTCACCAAGGAAGCCGCGCGTCACAGCGAAGCTCTGGTGAAGCTGGCCGGCGAAGTCGCCCAGCCGCTGACCGAGCGCGTCACCGTCGTCACCGACAAGGTGAAGGCGCTCGCCGCCTGAAGGCAGGCCAGCGACCGGAATTGAAAAGAAGGGCGCGCTTCCCACAGGAAGCGCGCCCTTTTCCATGGATCAATATGGGCCTTCGGCACGGCGGGCGGCGCGCTCGCCTCTTGTCATGGACAGCCGAATCGCCATATCCTCACCCATCATGGACATCCGCAGCATCCCTTCATCGGCACTGGCCGCCCGCATGGCTGACCGCGACTCGGACGATCAGGGCGAAGGTCCGGGCGGCCCCAGCGTCGGCATTGCGACGCGCACCCGCACGAGGACCAAGAAGCCCTCGCTTTACAAGGTGCTGATGCTGAACGACGACTACACGCCGATGGAGTTCGTCGTCCATGTGCTCCAGAGCTTCTTCCGCATGGACATGGAAGAAGCGACGCGGGTGATGCTCCATGTGCACCAGCGCGGCGTCGGGGTTTGCGGCATCTTCAGCTATGAGGTCGCCGAAACGAAGGTCAATCAGGTGATGGATTTCGCCCGGCAGAACCAGCACCCGCTCCAGTGCACGCTGGAAAAGGCGTAAGCGAAACGGCTAGATGCGAAGGCCGCTCGCCCGGTCGAAGATGGCGAGCACCAGCGGGTCGCTTTCTGCGGCCCGCACGGCGACATGAAATTCGATCTGCGGCAGGGAAGGCATGTGCGGCACCGGAGCCAGCCGGCCGCTGTCGACATGTTCGCCCACCATCGGCGCGGGAAAGGCGCCTATCCCTCCGCCCTGCACCACGATGTCGATCATCGTGCGGACATTGTTGCACAGATTGACCGGACTGTCCGCCAGGCGCGAGGCGGCGAGTGCCTCCTTGACCACGCGATAGAGCGGCGATGCGTCGGAGAGCGACCAGACCGGCGCGCGCTCGGGAATGGAGGCCGCCATGTCCGGACTGGCGAGCCAGACCAGATCGACCGCGCCGATGGGCAGGGTGCGGAGCATCGGATGCGCGACCCGTCCCGCGCCGAAAATCATGTCGGCCCGCCCTGACGCGAGCTGCTGGATGAGGTCGACGGTGAGCGCGATGTCGATCTCAAGGCTGACGTTCGGCAGGTCGCGGGTCAGGCCGGTGACGAAGCCGGGCAGACAGATCGCCGCCGCGATCTCTCCTGCGCCCACGCGGACGACACCGCGCGCGCCGCTTGCGTCGGCGCATCCCATGAGCACACCCTGAAAGCGTGCCCAGAGCGGCTCGCTTTCGCGCACCAGCTCGCGGCCTGCGGGGGTGAGCGCCATGCTGCGACCCTCCCGACGGAAAAGCGCGGTGCCGAGGTGGCTTTCCAGTTCGCGCACGCGAGCGGAAATCGCGGGCTGCGTCGTGTTGAGCCGCGCCGCCGCCGCCGCGAACGTCCCCAGCCGCGCGATCCAGAACAGCGTTTCGAGATGATAGAAAGCGATACGATTGATAGCCATGATTTGGGTTTAACGGAAAAAACAAATCATTGGTATTGATCGTTCGTCCCCCTTAGACCGGCTCACAAATTGAGGAGAATGCGCCCCATGGTGAACAAGCTCTACCCCGATGCCGCTGCCGCTCTGGAAGGTCTGCTGTTCGACGGGATGCATCTGTGCGCGGGCGGCTTTGGCCTGTGCGGCATTCCCGAGCGGCTGATCGACGCGATCCGCGATGCGGGGGTGAAGAATCTGACCATTGCGTCCAACAACGCCGGGATCGACGGCGAGGGGCTGGGCAAGCTGCTGCGCACACGGCAGGTGAAGAAAATGATCTCCTCCTATGTCGGTGAGAACAAGGAGTTCGAGCGGCAGTTTCTGGCAGGCGAACTGGAGGTCGAGTTCTGTCCGCAGGGGACGCTCGCCGAACGCTGCCGCGCGGGCGGGGCGGGGATTCCGGGCTTCTATACCAAGACCGGCGTCGGCACGCAGGTGGCCGAGGGCAAGGAAGTCAAGACGTTCGACGGGCAGGACTATATCCTCGAACGCGGCATTTTCGCCGATGTCGCCATCATCAAGGGGTGGAAGGCCGACGAAAGCGGCAACCTCATCTTCCGCAAGACCGCGCGCAACTTCAATCAGCCGATGGCGACCGCCGCGAAGATCTGCGTCGCGGAAGTGGAGGAAGTGGTGCCGACCGGCAGCCTCGATCCCGACGCGATCCACCTGCCCGGCATCTATGTGAAGCGCATGATCGTGGGCGCGCCCTACGACAAGAAGATCGAGTTCCGCACGACCCGGACACGGGAAGCGGCGTGATGCGCCGCGCCGCCCTGGCGGCGGGTGCGTTCGCGGGTCTTGCCGCCTGCTCTCCGGCTGCGCAGGTCGCGGCCCCGGCGCCAACACCCGCGCCCGCGCCTGCCAATCCGCCCGCCGGGATGCAATATCTCTACGGATCGGGCGAAGCCGCCGCCCTGTCGGTGCAGGTATGGCAGGCGCTGGCGGCCTATGTCAGCGACAGGGTGAAGGCGCGACCCGCCAATTCGGTGGTGCTGGCGGACGGCGCGTCGCTCGCCACGCCGTCCTTCGCGCCGTGCGGGACCAAGCCCTATGCGGCGATCTTCGACGTCGATGAGACGGTGGTGCTCAACATCGGGTTCGAATTTCACGATGCGCGCACGGGCCGGGGCTGGAACGCCGCCGACTGGGACGCGTGGGAAAAGACGGGCGAAGGCGCGGTCGCTGCGGTTCCGGGCGCGGCGGAAGGCGTGGCGAGGCTGCGCGGCATGGGCGTGACGGTGATCTTCAACACCAATCGCGCCGTCGCCAATGCCGAAGCGACCGCGCGCGCCATCCGTGCGGCGGGGCTGGGCGAGGCGGTGCATGGCGAGACGCTCTACCTCGCGGGCGACGATGGACAGGGCAATCGCAAGGACGGCCGCCGCGCGACAATCGCGGCGAAATATTGCGTGCTGGCGCAGGGCGGCGACCAGTTGGGAGACTTTTCCGATCTGTTCAATGCGACCGGCCAGAGCGTCCCGGCGCGCCGCGCGCTGACGGTCGGGACGCCCGTTTCGACATTATGGGGGCGGGGCTGGTTCGTGCTGCCCAACCCTGTCTACGGCACGGCCCTCAGGGGCGGCTTTGACGATGTGTTTCCGATGGACAAAAGGTGGGACTTGCCCGCCGATGGAGGGAAGAACTGATGCCCTGGACTCGTGACGAGATGGCCGCGCGCGCGGCGAAGGAACTCAAGGACGGTTTTTACGTGAACCTCGGCATCGGCATCCCGACGCTGGTGGCGAACCATATCCCGGCAGGGGTCGAGGTGACGCTCCAGTCGGAAAACGGAATGCTGGGCATCGGGCCGTTCCCCTATGAGGGCGAGGAGGACGCCGACCTTATCAACGCGGGCAAACAGACGATCAGCGAACTGCCGCAGTCGGCCTATTTTTCCTCCGCCGACAGCTTCGCGATGATTCGGGGCGGGCATATCGACCTTACCGTGCTGGGCGCGATGGAAGTGGCGGAAAATGGCGACATCGCCAACTGGATGATTCCCGGCAAGATGATCAAGGGGATGGGCGGCGCGATGGATCTCGTCGCGGGCGTCAAGAAGATCATCGTCGTGATGGAGCACAATGCCAAGGACGGCAGCCCCAAGTTCATCCCCTCCTGCACCCTGCCGCTGACCGGCAAGAATGTGGTGGACATGATCGTCACCGATCTCTGCGTTTTCCAGCGTCCCGACCATGACAGTCCGTTCCGGCTGATCGAGTGCGCGCCCGGCGTGACGGCGGAGGAAGTCGCTGCTAAGACGAGCGCCCATTATATCAATTAAGGCGCGTTCATGAGCCTCGACGGCACTTATGATGAGGGCAATGTCTTTGCCCTCATCCTGCAAGGCAAGATTCCTTCGGTCAGGCTCTATGAGGATGCGCATACGCTTTCCTTCCTCGACATCATGCCACAGACGAAAGGCCATGCCCTCGTCATTTCCAGATGGTCCAGGGCGCGCAACCTGCTGGAGATGGAGGAGCAGGCCATCGCGCAGGTAATGGCCACCGCGAAGAGGGTGGCGATCGCGATCCGTCAGGCGCTCAACCCTGACGGCATCCAGATCGCGCAGTATAATGGCGCGCCCGCGGGACAGACGATCTTTCACATGCACGTCCATATCCTGCCGCGCTGGTCGGGAGACGCTACGGGCTTTGCAGCCCATGGGCAGGCGGGGCAGGCCGATCCGGCGCAACTCGCCGCGCTGGCGCAAGAGATACGCGCATACCTCTGATGCGGGATGGCGTCGCAATCGGCCCGTGCGACAGGGTCTGAGATGGCATTGCGTCCCTTCAACGCGCCCGGTGCGCGGCTGGCGCTGCGCACCAAGCGGCGTGCCGACCGGCTGACCGCGCTTGCCGGTGAGAGCGAGGTCATCCTCGATGTGTCGCGCCTGCTCTCGCGCGCCTTCCATGCCTCGCCCACCGGGATCGACCGGGTGGAATATGTCTATGCGCGCGAGCTGCTTGAACGGATGCCCGACCGGCTGGCCTTCGCCGCCGTGCATCCGGCGGGCGGCTATTATGGGCGGCTGAGCGGCGCGGCGGTGCGCCAGTTCCTCGCCTTCACCGCCGCCAAATGGCGCAACGCGGATGCGGCGGACCTGCGGGAAGGCAAGTCGGTGATCCGGCATATGTTCGCCACCCGCCCCCGCCCGGTTCCACGACCCACGCGTCCGCGCATCTATCTTCAGGTATCGCCCCATCATCTCGACGACCATGAACAGGTCGGCGCGATCCTTCGGGCGGAAGGGGCGAAATTCGTCACTCTCGTCCATGATGTGATCCCGCTGAGCCACCCTGAATATGCCCGGCCGCAAGGCGCGGCAGAGCATGGCAGGCGGGTGCGCACGATCGACCGCTATGCCGCAGGGATCATCGGCAACAGTCAGGCGACGCTCGACGCGCTCGCTCCGCACCTGACGCGTGGCCTGACAGACCGGATCGTGCGGGTCGCGCATTTCGGAGCCGACGCGCCCGACATCTTCGGCGCAAGCGGGGAGCCGCTGCCCGAGCGGCCCTATTTCGTCTATATCTCGACCATAGAGCCGCGGAAGAATCATCTGCTGCTGCTCAATGTCTGGCGGCGGCTGGTCGAAACGCTGGGGGATGCCGCGCCCATGCTGGTGCTGATCGGACGGCGGGGCTGGGAAAATGAGAATGTCGTCGACATCCTCGAACGCGGCGAAATTCTGCGCGGTCATGTGATCGAGGCGGGCGAGGTGTCGGACGCGCGAATGCAGGCGCTGACTGCGGGTGCACGCGCGATGCTGATGCCGTCCTTCGTGGAAGGGTTCGGGATGCCGGTGGTCGAGGCGCTGGCGGCGGGCGTGCCGGTCATATGCAGCGACATCAGCGCGCATCGCGAAGTCGGCGGCGACGCGCCCGACTATCTCGATCCGCTCGACGGCCCCGGCTGGATCGGCGCGATAAACGCTTATGCGTCCGAAGAATCGCCGCAGCGGGCGGCGCAGATGGAGCGGATCGCCGAATGGCGCGCGCCGACATGGCGCGGCTATTTCGACATCGTGACGGACCTGCTGGACGAACTGCAGGCCAGCTTCGCATGACCCCTGCGCTGCCATTCCTGCGGTCGCCCCCCTTTCCCGGCGTGGCGGCGCATGCGGCGGCGATCAGCGTCGAGGCGGAGGAGGGCGCGCCGGTTTCCGAAGCGCTGCTCGACCGTATCGCGCGCGAGCGGGTCGGCGGATGCTTCTGGGGCGCACAGCCCGAGGGGATACGGATTGTCATCGGCAGCGGCGTCCCTGTCCCGGTGTCGGGAATACAGGGGATGGATGTGGAGCAGGTCGGCATCCTGTCGGGCGCGAAGGCGCGCAAGTGCGGCGGGCGCAGGCTGCCCGCCGACTGCGACCTGTGGGCGCTCATCGGCGGGGCGGATCGGGTTCATGCCAGCATCGACGAAGAGGCTGCGCTGATTGCCGGGCTGCTGGGCGTGCCGGTGGTCGGGGGAGATGGCGAGCCGATTTCCGGCGCAGCCCTGCACGCCGAAGCGGCGCGGCGGATCGGCGCTGCACGCTATCGCGACTGCTTCACCGGCGAACCGATCGACGTGGAGGCGGCGGTCACGATCCTGTCCGACTGGCGGCGGCACATGGACGGCAATCGTGGCCTTTCGGCGGCGAGCGGCATGGCTTTCTGGAAGCGCGATGCGATGAACCGCCTGCTGTGGGACGGCCATCGCGCGCCGCCCTTCCTGTCGGCGCGGCGCGGCCTTGCCAGAGCGAAGCGGGAGCGGGGCACGCTCGCGATCTGGCCCAGCCGCGTGCCGGAAACGCTGCGCACGGAAGCGGAACAGGCGGGCGTTCCGGTCGCGCGGGTGGAGGACGGGTTCCTGCGCTCCAAAGGGCTGGGCGCGGCGCTGCATCCGCCCGGGTCGGTCGTGGTGGACCGCAGTGGCATCTATTATGACGCGCAGGGGCCGAGCGACCTTGAAACGCTGCTGGCCACGCAGGATTTCGCGCCGGAGATGATCGCGCGGGCGAAGGCGCTGCGCGAGCGGCTATGTGCGTCCGGCGTCACCAAATATGGACGCGGCGCCGGCCAGGTGATCGACCTGCCGCAAGGGGTGCGCACCGTTCTGGCGGTGGGGCAGGTGGACGATGACCTGTCCGTGCGGCAGGGCGGTGCGGGAGTGGCGGGCAATCTCGATTTTCTCACCCGCGTGCGCGCGGCGGAGCCGGACGCGTGGATCGTCTACCGTCCGCATCCCGATGTGCAGGCGGGGCTGCGCAGGGGGCATATCCCTGATACGGTCGTCCTGTCCCACGCCGATGCGATCGACACGGGATCGCCGCTCATGGACCTCGTGCAGGCGGTGGACGAAGTACATGTTCTCTCGTCGCTGACCGGATTCGAGGCGCTGATGCGCGGATGCGGCGTGACGGTGCACGGCATGCCCTTCTATGCGGGATGGGGGCTGACGCGCGATCTCGCGCCGCCCTGCCCGCGCCGGGGGCGGGTGTTGCATATTGATCAGCTTGTCGCCGGTGCGTTGATTCTCTATCCACGCTATGTTGATCCGGTGACCGGGCTTGCATGTGGTCCCGAATTGATGGCGGAACGGATCGCCAGCGGTCCCGCGCCGGCGTCGAACTGGCTGATACGGCTGCGAACATTGCAGGGCAGAGTGCAGAGATTTATGACCTTGTCAGCCGAGCGGGCCAATGGCTGAGACGCGTTTCAAGACTTTCCTCTTCCTTCAGGGGCCGCACGGTCCCTTCTTCTCGATGCTGGCGGATGCGCTCCGGGCGAAGGGGCACGGTGCGCTGCGGATCAACATCAACGGCGGCGACAAGGTGGACTGGCCGGGCGAAGGCGCGACCGACTATCGCGGAACGCTGAACGACTGGCCGCTCTATTTCGACGATTTCGTGGTCAATCACGGCGTCACCGACCTGATCCTCTATGGCGACTGCCGCCCCTATCATACGTCGGCGCATGGCATGGCGCGGCTGCGCGGCATCCGCGTTCATGTCATGGAGGAAGGCTATATCCGGCCCGATTTCATGACGTTGCAGGATGACGGCGTGAACGGCAATTCGACGCTGCCGCTCGATCCGCAATGGTATCGCGATCAGGCGAAAGGGCTGCCGCCGCTGCGGTTGGACGAAACGCCCGTCCCGTCGACCTTCCGCCAGCGGGCCCGCAACACGATGCGCAACGGCCTCGCCGCCGCGGCGATGGGCCTCTATTTCCCGCATTACCGCACGCACCGGCCGCACAGCATGCTGGCGGAATCGGTGGGCTGGTTCCGCAAGCTGGCGGGCAGGGATGCGGAACGGCGGCGGTCGGCCGAGACATGGGCGTCGGTGCGCGATGAAGCCTTCTTCACCCTGCCGCTGCAACTCAATTCCGATTACCAGATCAGGGTTCATTCCCCTTTCGGGGACATGCGCGCTGCGCTGCGCTTCGTCATCAAGAGCTTTGCCCATCACGCGCCCGCGCACACGCATCTGGTGGTGAAGCGCCATCCGCTCGACGCGGGGCTGGTGGGCTGGGGGCGGCTGACCAAGAAGCTGGCGCGGCGCTATGGCGTGGCGGACCGGGTTGCCTATCTCGCCGACTGGGACATTGCCGAAGTGGTGGAACTGTCGCTGGGCGTCGTAACCGTCAACAGCACGGTGGGGACGCTGGCGCTCAACCGCGCCAAACCCGTGGCGGTGATGGGTCATGCGGTCTACAAGGTGCCGGGCGTCGTCCATGGCGGGCCACTCGATGATTTCTGGTCGCGTCCGCAGGCGCCCGATTGCGAACTCTATGGATGTTTCCGACAGGTGCTGGAGGATCGCTGCCTGATCCGGGGCGGCCTGCTGAGCGATGTGGGCCTCAATATGCTGATCGAGAATGCTTTGCCCCGGCTGATCGGCGACAGGGATGCTGGCAAAGTATCGGCAGACAGCGCATTGCCGCCGCCACACAAGGCGTGGAAAGTCGTCGCGGCAGCGGAGTAGCGCTGTGCGGCAGTCATGACGATCGTTCGCGCGCAATGCGGCCAGTGCGCCGTCGGCTGCGGTATTCGTGCAATGGTGCGCGAAGGGCGCGCGCTTTCCATCGAGGGGGACCGACAGCATCCTGCAAATATGGGTGCGTTGTGCGAACGGGTGGAAGCGCTCGATGCGCAGGCGGGGGCGCTGGAGGGGCGATTGCTGACGCCGCGTATCGGGGGGCGGCGGCAAAGCTGGGACCGGACCGTCTTGCTCGCCGCGAAGCGCCTGGCGCAGATCGTGGCGAGGCACGGGTCGGGATCGGTGGCTCTGCATGTCGGCGGGGGCATGCTGATCGAGGATCTTTACGTCGCCAACAAGCTGGTGAAGGGTTTTCTAGGTTCCGGCCATATCCATGCGCCCGGTGCCGGAGGCGGCGCGGCGGCGCAGCGCTTCGGGTTCGGTGAGGATGTGGTGCCCGCCACCGGCGAGCATGTCGACCGGGCGGAGATGATCCTGATCGCGGGTTTCGATCCGGGGCGCAGCCATCCGGTGCTGATGGAACGGATCTCGGCGGCGCGGGCCGATCATGACGCGCAGGTGATCGTGCTCGCACCCGCTTTCGAAGACGCATGCGATCTTCACGTCGGCGCGACGGCGCAGGACAGTGCGCTGCTGGTTGAGGGACTGCTGCTGCATTGCCGGAACATGGGGCTGCTTGACGAATTGTGGCTGCGCGATCATGTCGCGGTGCCGGACGATTTCTGGATGAAGCTGCGCCACGGTCGGGATCTCTGGTCGCTGGCGCGTCGGTGCGGGATGAGCGTGGCCGACCTGCGCGCGCTGTTCGACCGATGGGCGCGGACGCCGGCGGCGGTGACGCTCTACCCGCAGGACGATGTGGCGCTGGCGGCGGCGGTCGGCAACCTTCATGTCGCAACCGGACGGATCGGGCGCAGCGACGCCGCGCCCTTCCCTGTTCCGGCGAGCGCGCACGGCATGGCGCTGCGCGAGACGGGGTGCGTGGCGTATGAGCTGGCGGCGCATCGCGGCTTCGATGCGCAGGCGCGGGCGCAGGTGGCGCGCTTCTGGGGCGCGCGGGCGATGGCTGAAGAGCCGGGTCTGGAAAGCGATGCGCTGCTGGACGCGATGGCGGACGGGCGGGTGAAGGCGCTCTGGAGCATCGGTGAAGCGGGCGATGACGCCGGATGGCTGGCGCAGGCGCGGGCAAGTGTGCCGCTCGCCATCCGCTCCACTGCGCAGGCGGGCGAAGAGGGCTGGGATTTTGAATTTCCCGCGCCCGTCTGGGTGGAGAAGGACGGGACGCTGACGGGTCTCGACCGACTTATCAGCCGTCATCGCCGCCTGCTGGACCTGCCCTGCGAGGCGCGGCCGGACTGGTGGGCCATGACCAGGGTCGCGCAGGCGATGGGCTGGGGCGACGCTTTCCATTATGAACGGCCGGCGGACATCTATCGCGAGCATGTGCGGCTGACCGCTTATGGCAATGACGGCGCGCGTGTGCTGAACCTCAAACGCCATGCGCCGATCTCGAACCCCGCCTATGACGAGCTGACGCCATGGCGCTGGGGAGAGGTGCCGTTCGAGGACGGCCGGTTCGCGACACCGGACGGGCGGGCGCGGCTGATCCCGCCTCAGTCGGTGGCGGCGATGCCCTGAAGATGCGCGAGCAGCGTGTCGCCATTGGCTTCCCATGTGAAGCGCAGGGCGGCGGCGCGCACCGCCTGCCGATCCGGCGGATCGTCGAGCGTGTCGCGGATCGCTTCCGCAATCGCTTCGGGCGTGCGGTCCACGATACGGCCCGCTTCCGGACGGTCGACCAGTTCGCGCGCGCCGCCGACATCGCTGATGACCAGCGGCGTGCCACAGGCGAGCGCTTCGACCCAGGCGTTGGCCAGCCCTTCGGACTCGGACGGCATCGCCATCACGTCCGCGGCGGCGAAGATGCGCGGCAGCTTGTGATGGGGCACGGAGCCGAGAAAGCCGATGCGCCGCTCCACGCCCAGTTCCTGCGCCAGAGTCTCCAGTGTGCGGCGATAGGCGCCCTGACCCGCAAGCAGCAGCGTGACGCCGGGCAGCAGCGGCAGCGCGCGGACCAGAAGATCCTGCCCCTTGCGCGGGATGAGCGCCCCCACGCACAACACTACCGGGCCGCTGAACCCCAGCGCCGCCTTCGCCGCGTCCTGATCGGCGAGTTCGAACGTGTCGAGATCGACCCCGGTATAGTGGACGCGGATCTTGTCGCCGTCGATGCCCATGCGCTCCATCGACCGCTTCATCGCGCCCGATACGGCGAGCAGGCCTGCCGCCCGGTCCGCCGCGCGGCGGACGAGTTTTCTGGTGCCTGGCTGCACGCCCCAATAATGGATGTCCGCGCCGCGCGCCTTCACCGAATAAGGGATGCCGAGCGCTTTCGACAGGCGCTGCGCGACCGGGCCGTCAGGAAAGAAGAAACTGGCGTCGATCACGTCGAACGGGCGCTGCGCATGGAGCCGCTTCACCAACGGCAGGATCGCGCGGGTCATCGCGCCTACATTGCGCGCGCGGCCGAATTTGGGGATGAGCGTGAAGATCGGGCGATAGACGGTGAGTTCGCGCCAGCGCTCCTTGCGCGGCAGCGCGCGCAGAGCGGCATAGCGTCCCGCACTGGAGAAAGGCCATGGCGGAAGGCCGACCGGCGCGATGACGGTCACGTCCGCTTCCGGACGGCTTGCCAGTTCACGCGCCTGCCGTTCCACGAACACGCCGAAATTGGGCCGGCTGATGTCGGGGAAGAGCGTCGATAGCATCAGTATGTTGAGCGCCATGGTCCCTCTCCTCTAGCCGCCCGGCTTTAGCAAAGGGTTACGGCTGTAAAATCCGCTTGGCTAGAGCCGTCGGACGAGTTGCACCGCGACGGCGGCCCATGGCGGGTCGGTCAGCACCAGTTGGCGTGCGCCCGACCCCAGCGGCAGGATCTGGAGCCGGTCGCCCTCGCGCCCGATAAGGCGGCCGAAGAGGAAGCGCCCGGCGGGGCGGGGAAAGAGGATGTCGCGGTTAAGCATCGTGCCGAATTCTGCGGGCGCGATGCGGCGGCACCAGATGGCGTCGCCGCTCCGATAGTCGCCGATGCTGGCATTGACATGGACGCCGACCATGCCTTCGGACCCGACCGGGGCGGGGAAGGACAGGGGGCGGGTCGGCGCGCGTGTGCCATCGGGGCCGAGCAGGGCGGCGACCGGCACGTCGGCCTGTCCCGGCAGCGCCACCAGCTCGGCGCTGGTGACGCCGAGCGCGGTCGCGATGCGATTGAGCCATTTCACCGATACGGTGCGCGTTCCAGTTTCAAGCCGCCCGATTGTCTGCGCCGTGGTCGGCGGTTCGCAGAGCGCGCCCACCTGTTCGAGCGTCAGCCCCTTCGCCTTGCGCACTTCGCGGATGCGGGTAATCATCTCATGATCCTGAATAACCTATCTGGTTCAATCTTTCCTACAAAAACGCCGCCATGGCAAGCGCTTCGCTCGACCGGAGCGAGGTTTTCCATGGGCCAGATCAAATATATCGAGCAGCAGATCGAGGGGCTGGATGGACGGATGCAGAGCGTGCTGGTCCATATCGGCGAATCGCCGCTGGCCTGGCTTCATGCGCGCGGGATGCTCACCGCGCGGCGCTATGCGGCGGGGGAGGCGCTGCGCCGCGACTGGGAGCGGGCGGGGCTGCGCGCGCGGGTGACGATGCACTGGGACAGCGCGCCGCGACAGGGCAAGCGCGACAGCGGGGCGCAGCCAGCCGACCCGACGCTGACGCAGATGGCGGCACGCGAGCGGTTCGACGGCGCGATCGCGGCGGCGGGACCGGGCCTTGCCGACATATTATGGCGCGTGGCCTGCGCGGGGGAGGGGCTGGCCGCGGCGGAAAAGGCGCTGGGCTGGCCGACGCGTGCGGGCAAGCTGGTGTTGACGCTGGCGCTCGACCGGGTGGCGGACTGGTATCGCGTGCCCTGAGCGGCGATCAGCCAACCATGCCTGCGCCAAGCAGAAGCAGCAGCTTCACATCCATCGCATAGCCCTCCGCCCGCCACGCCGCGATCCGGTCCGCAAGGGCGGCAAGGGGAATGCGATGGACGCGAATGTCCTCCCCCGCCACTCCCCCGCCGTCGCCGGTTTTTTCAAGGCCGTGAGCGCGAAAGAGCGTGAAGCTTTCCGACACCATGCCGGGCGAGCTCCAGAACTGGCCGAGCGATTCGAGGCGGTCCGGTCGGTAGCCGGTTTCCTCCTCCAGTTCGCGCGCGGCGGCGAGATGCGCGTCCTCGCCTTCGTCCTCGTCGCCGACCAGTCCCGCGGGCAGTTCGATGCAGCGGCGGCCCAGCGGCACGCGATACTGATCGACCAGCAGGACGTGGCGCCCGTCTGCCGCTTCGTCGACGGCAAGGATGACGGCGGCATGGATGCCGCGCGCGCGGCCGACATATTCCCATTTGCCGCGCCGCTTGGCCGTGATGAAGCGGCCCTCCCACATCACTTCTTCCGCTGCGTCGCGGTCCGGGTCGGTCATAGTTCGATCAGCCTGTCGGGAAGCTCGTTGATGTCATCGGCTTCGCGCGGGAAATGCTCGGCGAGGACGACGCCGATCTGCCGCACCGCGTCGGCCATCCCCTCGCCGGGCCGCCCGTCGCGGATCGCGGCGACGAGAGCGGCCATCGCGTCGCCCCAGACTTCGGGCGCGACTTTCGTGTTGATGGCGCTGTCGGCGACCAGTTCCGCCCGATGTTCGTCGAGGCTCAGATAAAGGAGGACGCCGGTGCGGCCATGGGTTCGCGCTTCGGCGGCGGTGCGGAAGAGGAGGATGGCGCGGCGGCGCACCCGACGCGCCTTGGTCGCGCGCGGCGTCACCAGCATCCGCAGAGGCATGATCGCCAGAAGATAGCGCACCACGAGGAATTTGAGGATGAGGAGGCCGAGCAGGCCCGTCAGCAGCTTCCAGTCGGCCAGTTCATGCTCCCAGTCGAGCATCAGCATCGAAAGCAGCGCGCGCAGATGCGCCGGGAAGGCCGCCATCAGGGCAAGTGCGATGAACACCGCCGCCGCCGCCCAGCTCAGCCCCACATCATGATAGCTGTCGGACCGCCGCGCGACGATGGTGACGATCTCGCCGGAGGTATCGGCTTCGGCGGCCGTCACGGCAGCCGTGACAAGGTCGCGGTCGGCAGGGGTCAGGCGCATTACCATCACCAGCCTCCCGACGCGCCGCCGCCGCCGAAGCTGCCGCCGCCCGAAAAGCCGCCGCCGCTGAACCCGCCGCCGCCATCGCCGCCCCAGCCGCTACCGCCCGATCCCCATCCCGAACCCGTTCCCGGCCCCCAGATGATGACCGGCCCTGCGCCGCCGCGATAACGCTGCCCGCCCCGCGCACGGGAGAGGAGTGGCAGGAGGACGAAAAAGACAACGAAAAGGATGATCCAGAACGCGACGATGCCACCGCCGCCGCTGTCATGGCTTCGCGCCTCCTGTTCCGCCTGTGCGACGCGTTGCCGCGCCTGATCGGGCGGAAGGGCAAGGATCGTGGTGATGGCGTTCACGCCCGCGTCGATGCCGCCCGCCATGTCCCCCGCCTTGAAGCGGGGCGCGATGTCGTTGCGCACGATCTGCGAGGACAGCGCGTCGGTCAGCACACCTTCAAGCCCGTAGCCGACTTCGATCCGGATCTTGCGTTCGGCAGGCGCGACGATCAGCAGAGCGCCGTTGCTGTCCTTGTCCCCGATGCCCCACGCGCGGCCCAGACGATAGCCATAGTCCGATATGTCATAGCCTTGCAAATCGGGGATGGTGGCAACCACCAGCGACCGGCCGCTCGCCTGCTTCTGCGCGATCAGTTTCTGACTGAGCGCCTGCTCCTGTTCGGGCGACAGCAGGTTCGCCGCATCGACCACGCCCTTGTCGTCGAACGCGGGAAAGCTCTGCGCCCACGCGCACGGCGCGAACGCCAGCAGCGCGAGGACGAGGAGCATGCGGCGCAGCACGGGCGGCGTCAGTTGCCGAAGTCGACCTTCGGCGCCTCCTCCGCGCCTGGCGTCGTCGCCTGGAACGGGGTCATGGGCTTGGCCCCATGGATCAGCTTGGCGCCGATCGCGTCGGGGAAGGTGCGGATGCGGGTGTTATACGCCTGCACCGCTTCATTATAGTCGCGGATGGCGACAGCAATGCGGTTTTCCGTCCCCTCAAGCTGCGACTGGAGCTGGAGGAAATTCTCGTTGGTCTTGAGGTCGGGATAGGCTTCGGCGGTCGCCAGCAGGCGTCCCAGCCCCTGACTCAATTGCGCCTGCGCTTCCTGATATTGCGCGACCTTGGCGGGATCGTTGAGGTCGGCGGCATTGATCTGGATCGAGGACGCCTTCGCCCGCGCTTCGGTGACGCGGGTCAGCGTCTCCTGCTCCTGCTTGCCCGCCGCCTTCACCGTGGCGACCAGATTGCCGATCAGGTTGGCGCGGCGCTGATATTGCGCCTGCACGTCCGCCCATTTGGCCTTGGCGGTCTCCTCGGCGGTGGGGACGCTGTTGATACCGCAGGCGGAGAGCGCCAGCGCCCCCATCAGCGGCAGGAAAATGGACGTCAGGCGGCGCAAGAGCATGGACTGGTCCCCGGCATGGTTTCGTGCCTGAAATAGGGCGTTGCCCCAAGCCACGCAACGGGCCATCCTGACATTATTGAACAGCCACAGGGAAGGCGCGCGCATGGGACTGATTTTCGAGTTCAAGACCTTCATCAATCGCGGCAATGTGATTGATCTGGCGGTTGGCGTCATCATCGGCGGCGCATTCGCCACCATCACCAAATCGCTGACCGACGACATCATCATGCCGGTGATCGGCTTCCTGTTCGGCGGGGTCGATTTCTCCCGCTTCTTCGTCCGGCTGGGGGAAATACCTGCGGGGTTCAAGGGCAATCCCGACAGCTATGCCGACCTCAAGTCCGCCGGCGTCGCGATGCTGGGTTGGGGCGAGTTCCTGACGGTGATGGTGAATTTCGTCATTCTCGCCTTCATCATCTTTCTGCTGGTGAAGGCAGTCAACCGGCTGACCCATAAACCGGAAGAGGAAGCACCCGCGGCTCCCGCGCCGACGCCCGAGGACATCGTGCTGCTGCGCGAGATCCGGGACAGTCTTAAAAAATAATCGTTTTTGCGACGAAACGAGCGTGCGACGGGAACCATCTTTGGCGCGGCCGGTTGATCGGCGTCAGGGTTCGGGATGGCACAGATGCTTGTCGGACCCGGTGCCGATACGTCAGCCCCAGGGGGCGCAACAGGAGAATACGCCGTGAAAACCTTCGTCACTGTCCTTGGCCTTGCCAGCATGGTCGCACTCGCCGCTTGCGATTCCAAGCAGGAGAACAAGGTCGAGAACGCATACGAGAACAAGGCGGACGCACTCGACAACCAGGCCGACAATATGGAGGACATGGCGGACAATCTGAGCGGTAACGCCGCTGCCGCCGCCGAAAACGCCGCCGACCATCTGGAGAACAAGGCCGACGCCACGCGCGACGCGGGCGAAAAGGCCGAAGAAGCCGTGGAAAAGAGCGAAGGCAAATAAGCTTCGCCATCAAGGATTGAAGAGGCGCTGCGGGCAACCGCGGCGCCTTTTTCGTTTCATCTCAACGCGGCCTTCCTTTAACGGGCCTTTAACCACAGTCCGCCCATGGTGCCTCCGCGCGCATCCACGGGACCGGCTTAATGGACGAACTGCTTCAGGAATTTATCTCGGAAACGCAGGAGACGCTGGAGGCGCTGGCCGGAGAAGTCGTCGCCTGGGAAGCCGATCCCGCCGACCGCGACCGTCTGGATGCGATTTTCCGTTTCTTCCACACCGTCAAGGGGAGCTGCGGCTTCCTCAACCTGCCACGCTTCGAACGGCTGAGTCATGCCGCCGAAGACGTGCTGTCAGAGATTCGCGCCGGAAATCGTGAGGCTGATCCTGCCACGGTGAGCGCTGTGCTGGGCGTGATGGACCGCATCGGCGAACTCGCCGAAGCCGTGGCGGCGGGCGCGGCCCTGCCCAACGAGAATGACGATTTCCTGATCGGCGCGCTGATGGCCAAGGCTGAAGCGGTGGACGATGGTATCCCGGATACGGCCGCAGCGCCCGTCGCCATCGCGCGGCTGGGCGGCGCGCAGAGCGGTCCGCGCACCATCCGCCTGCCGCTGAGCCTCATCGACCAGCTTATGAACGGCGTGTCGGACATGGTGCTGGCGCGCAACGAAATGTCGCGCAAGCTGCGCGAGCGGACCGGCGATCCGGAACTCGACAATGTGTTCGAGCGCCTGTCCACTTGTGTCGCGGACATGCGCGATGTCATTTCCAAGACGCGGATGCAGCGCGTCGACCGGCTGTTCGCCGCGATCCCGCGCATGGTGCGCGACCTTGGCCGCGATCTTGGCAAGCGGATCGACCTGACGCTGGAGGGCGGCGACGTCGAAATGGACCGCGAAATGGTGGAGATGGTCGTCGACCCGCTCACCCATATCGTGCGCAACAGCATCGACCATGGTATCGAAACCCCGGAGCGCCGCCGTGCGGCAGGCAAGCCCGAAGCGGGCAGCCTGCGCCTCGAAGCGCGCCAGTCGGGTAACCAGATCGTCATCGCTATCGCCGACGACGGCGCGGGCATCGACACGGCGCGGCTGGTTGAAAAAGCGATTGCCGCCGGACGACTGACGCCCGAGGCGGCAGCGCGCATGAGCAATGCGGAAAAGCTCGACCTCATTTTTCAGGCGGGGCTGTCGACGGCCCGGCAGGTGACGCAGGTGTCCGGACGTGGCGTGGGCATGGATGTCGTGCGCGCCAATGTCGAACGGATCGGCGGCGTCATCGCGCTGGACAATCATCCCGGACAAGGCCTCACCATCACGCTGCGCGTGCCACTGACGCTGACGATCATCCCCGGCCTCATCGTCCGGGCGGGCGGGCAGCATTTCGCGATTCCGCGCGCGGCTGTTGTCGAAATTCTCCACGACACCAACGAGACGCTGCAGATCAGCGTCGTGGGCGGCGCGAAGGTCGCGACGATCCGTTCGGTGCGCCATTCGATGATCGACCTTGAGGATGTGCTGGGCCTCGAAAAGCCCGATCAGTCCGCGCCGCGCGCGATCATGGTGGTGCGGTCGGCTTCGGGCGTCCCCTTCGCCATGGGCGTTTCGGCGGTCGACAATCATGAGGAACTGGTGATCCGTCCCGCGTCGCCGCTGGTGATGGCGAGCGGCGTCTATGCCGGCATGACGCTGCCCGACAATGGCAAGCCGATGCTGCTGCTCGACGCGGCGGGCCTCGCCAACGCGGCGCGGCTTCCCAATATCGCCGATGACCGCGCCGCGCGCCAGCAGGAAGAGCGCGATGGCGCGACGAGCGGCGTCGAAATGGTCGCTGCACTGCGCTTCGAGGAAGTGACGGGCGAGAGGCGGCTGCTCAAGCTGGCGCTGATCGAGCGGGTCGAGGATATCGACGCCAGTCTGTTCGGCCAGTCCGCCGGTCGCGCCTTCGTGCGTCTGGACGGGCGGCTGGTGCCAGTGGTGAACGGCATCTCGCGCTTCGACCGGGAAAAGGTGTCGGCGCTGCGCCTGCGCGACGGGCAGCGCGAAGCCTGCTATCCGGTCGCCGCCGTGCTCGACATCGTGCAGATGCCCGCCGTGCCCGACATGGTCGCGCTGCAGGGCGTGTTGAGTGGCGTCGCGGTTATCGACGGCGAGCATCTGGAAGTGCTCAATCCTTTCGCACTCTTTGCCGCCCTGCCCGAGGAGGCGGCGGGCGAACAGCCGCGCGGACGCTGCCTGCTGGCCGATGGCGAGGATGGATGGACACGCGAAATCCTTGCGCCGCTGCTGCGGCAGGCGGGTCAGGATGTCGTGATCGGCCTGCCCGCCGATGGCGAGGTGGGACCGCAGGACGTGGTGCTGTGCATGGATTCGAACGCCGCGCAGGCTGCTGAGATCATGGGATGCCGCGTCGTCCAGCTTCGCACGTCCCCGCGTCCGGCCGGGCCGCAGGAACAGGGCAGCATCTATCGTTACGATCAGGACGCGCTGATGGCGGCGATCACGGGACGCTGAGGGGACAGCCATGATGAACAATCTCTATCTTCTCGCGACGCTGGCCGGCACGCGGATCGCCGTGGAAGCGTGCGAGGTCGAAGCGGTGGTGCGCCTGACCGACATATCGCCGGTGCCGGGCATGGGGCCGCATGTGGCCGGGCTTTCCGCGCTGCGCAGCCGGGTGCTGACGATCATTGATGTGGCGGCGCTGATCCACGGACATCCGACCCCGGTGCAGGACCGGGGGCTTGCCATCATCGCCAACATCAGCGGCCACAGCTATGGCCTGATGGTCGACGCCGTGTCCGATATCAGCCATGTGCCCGGCGGCGAAGTGCCGTTGCGTGGACAGTTGTCGGCGGCGTGGGCGCCCCATGCGCGCGCCATCGTCGAGCATGACGGCCATCCCTGGTTGCTGGTGTCGCTGGCCGCTTTCATCGAAGGCAACAGCCTGCCGCAGGCGGCGTAAATCCCCACCATCGCGTTTACCAAATCCTCGCTATTGGCTGCTAGGCCGTTCGCACGGCACATAAAGCTAAGGGACGCCTCATGAAGAACTGCCTCGTCGTCGACGACTCGAAGGTTATCCGCAAGGTCGCCCGACACATATTGGAATCGCTCGACCTGACGGTCAGCGAGGCGGTGGACGGTCAGGATGCGCTGACGCAGTGCGAAGCATCCGCGCCCGATGTTGTCCTGCTCGACTGGAACATGCCGGTGATGAGCGGGATGGAGTTCCTTCAGGCGCTTTCGACCGCGAATGTCGCGGCGCGGCCAAAGATCATTTTCTGCACCACCGAAAACGGCATCAGCCACATCAAGGCGGCGGTGGAAGCGGGCGCGGACGAATATGTCATGAAGCCTTTCGACCGCGAAACGCTGGAGAGCAAACTGGCCATAGTGGGCGTGATCTGATCCGCCGCCGCCGGGCTGTCAGACAAGTCCGGCCTTCGCCTGCCTTCGCACCCTGGACTTCTGCCATGACCGTGAGCGCATATTCCACCGCTTCCTTCCGCGACAGCCAGCCGCCCGTCCGCGTGCTGGTGGTGGACGATTCGGTTGTGGTGCGCACGGTGATGGAGCGCATTCTGAGCGACAAGCCCGGCTTCGCCGTCGTCCAGAAGGCGAGCAATGCCGAGCTGGCGCTGGCGTTTCTGGCGCAGCAGGACGTCGATCTGGTCCTGCTGGACATCGAGCTTCCCGGCCAGAGCGGCATGGCGGTCCTGCCGCAGATTCTTTCGATGCGGCCTAACGCCAAGGTCGTCGTTCTGTCGGGCAAGTGCGAGGAAGGAAGCGCCGCTGCCGTCGAGGCGCTCGCGCTCGGCGCCAGCGACATTCTTTCCAAACCGGGCAGCGGCAGCTTTGGCGAGCAGTTTCCCGAAGAACTGATCGGACGGCTTGCGCGCCTGTTCGGCGACCGGCCGATGCCGCATGCGCCGGCCAGACCGCCCCGGCCCGTCGTCGCGACGCCGGCTGCCGAACCGCTCGCCTGTCTCGGCATCGGCGCATCGACCGGCGGCATTCATGCGCTCGGCCAGTTGCTCGGCGGGCTGAAGGCGCCGCTGGGCGTTCCGGTGCTGTTGACCCAGCATCTGCCCGCGAGCTTCACGGTCTATTTCGCGCAGCAGCTTGCCCGTATGACGGCGATGCGCGTCAAGGTGGCGCAGACCGGCGACCTGCTGAACGCCGATACGCTCTATGTCGCGCCGGGCGACGCCAATCTCCAGATCCGGCGGGGGCTGCATGGAAGGGTGCATGTGGCGCTCAACACGCAGCGCACGCCTTCGGGCAATCTTCCGGGCGTCGATCCCATGTTCTCCGCCATGGCCGAAGCCTATGGCGCAGGCTCGGCAGGCATCGTGCTGACCGGCATGGGGCGCGACGGGACGACCGGCGCGCGGGACATCGTGACGGCCGGGGGATGGGTCGTTGCACAGGATGAAGCAAGCAGCGTGGTGTGGGGCATGCCGGGGTCCGTCGCGGGCGCCGGGCTCACCTGCGCGATCATGGAACCGGGAGCGATGATGGGTTATGTTGCGCAACGCGGGCGGGTGGCCGCCTGATGAACGATCCGCAGACTCCGTCCGACGCCTTTCGCGGCACCGCGCAGATCTTCACGCGCCTGCTGGAAGCCCGGACGGGGCAGACCCTGTCGGAAAGCCGCGCGTGGCGGATGGAAACCGCGCTGCGTCCGGTTCTGCGCGCGCACGACCTGCGCGACGTGCAGGAACTGGCGACGAAGATATTGAGCCGGCGCAGCCCAGCGCTGGAAGATGCGGTGATCGACGCGCTGCTCAACAATGAGAGCAGCTTCTTCCGCGATCTCCAGATATTCGACATGATCCATCGCCATGTCCTGCCCCGCATCCGCGAGGAGCGGCAGGATCGCACGCTGCGCATCTGGAGCGCGGGCTGTTCGACCGGGCAGGAAGCCTATTCGCTGGCCATCCGCCTGCGCAACGAGGCTGCGCGCTGGGAAGGGTGGCGGATCGAGATACTGGCGACCGACATTTCGACCGCCGCCATCACGCAGGCGCGGGCGGGGCTGTTTTCGCAGATCGACGTGCAGCGCGGGCTGGGCGTCGGCGACCTCATCAAATGGTTCGAACCGCAGGGCGACGACTGGCGCGCAAGCGACGAATTGCGCCGGATGATCGACTTCAGGCAGGACAATCTGTTCGACGCGAAAGCGCCTTCGGGCGCATATGACCTGCTGCTGTGCCGCAACGTGCTGCTCTATTTCTCGCCCGAGCGGCGCAGGGCGGTGCTCAGCCTGCTGGCGAACCATAGTCATGACCGCTCCGTCCTGTTGCTGGGCGCGGGAGAAACCGTCATCGGGCAGGGCGACATGTTCGTGCCGCATGGCGACTATCGGGGCGCCTATGCCCCGAAATCCGGTTCCCTCGACCGTTCGGACGGTCTGGCGCTCCGCTTCGGCTAGGCCGTCGTATCGCTTGATTGCCGGGTCTGTCTCCGCCATGGTCGGGCTGGTTCGGGCAAAGGGCGCGACCGATCGCACTGCGGGAAATGACTGGCCTATCGCGATGACCGACATGCCGATGATCGAGACGCCGTCTCCCAATTATGATGACCGCAGCCTGCCGATCACCATGCTGGTGCTGCACTATACCGGGATGCCGGACGCCGCGAGCGCGATCAACTGGCTCGCGAACCCGGAATCGAAGGTGTCGGCTCATTATGTCGTGACCGAGGACGGGCAGATCATCCATATGGTCGACGAAGAAAGGCGCGCCTGGCACGCGGGGCGGTCGCACTGGCGCGGCATCGACGACATCAATTCCGCCAGCATCGGCATAGAGATCGTCAATCCGGGGCATGAGTGGGGCTATCGTCCCTTTCCCGAAGCGCAGATGGGGTCGCTGATCCCGCTGGTCCACGACATCGTGACGCGCCGCGGGATCACGCGCGGCAACATCGTAGGTCACAGCGACATCGCGCCCGCGCGCAAGCAGGACCCTGGCGAGCTGTTTCCATGGGGCCAGCTCGCGCGGCTGCGGCTGGCGCTCCCGCGGCCGACCAAGAACCTCATGGACCCGCACTGGACCGACAGCGGCTTCATGCTGGCGCTGGAACGGTTCGGATATGACATCGCCGATCCGCAGGCGGCGGTCGTCGCATTTCAGCGGCGCTTCCGCCCCGAGCGGATGGACGGCGTGATCGACGGCGAATGCCGCGCCATCCTGCTGGCGCTGCTCCTGCCCAAGCCGCAGGGTGACGATTAAGCGGGATGACTAAAGCATTGCGACGCGCTAAGGCCTGCTCTGCCAGAGGGCCGGGCGGCCGCGGCGTGGCGGGTAACTTCCACGGCGAGGAAAGTCCGGGCTTCACGAAATGACGGTGCCGGCTAACGGCCGGCTGGAGTGATCCAAGGGACAGTGCAACAGAAAGCAGGTCGCTCAGGTTTCGACCCAGTGACATTGAAAGGGTGCGGTAAGAGCGCACCGCGCCCCCGGCAACGGGCGGCGGCACGGTAAACCCCACCGGAAGCAAGACCGAATAGGGGCGGCGCGCAGCGGCAACGCTGCTAGGCTTGTTTCGGCCGAGACCGTCCGGGTTGGTTGCTGGAGGGGCGGAGCAATCCGTCCCCTAGAGGAATGGTCGCCTATCCCCGAAAGGGGTGGACAGAACCCGGCTTACAGGCTCTCTGGCATTTTTCCCCTGAAGACAGCGCGGCGCGGGCTGGCCTTTTGCCAGGGCAGTCCCTACTCTTTACCGATGGCAAGACAGAGCCGATCCAACGACTGGGGCTTTCCCCGCTGGCGCAGCTATGGTGCGGCGCGCGAAGCGCAGCAGGTGCGGCTGTGCGACCGGCATGGCTGCGACAGGCCCGGCGACTGCCCCGCGCCCAAATCGCCCAACAGCCCGGAACGCTGGTATTTCTGCAGCGACCATGCGGGCGAATATAACCGGAACTGGGATTATTTTCAGGGACTGGACGCCGAGGAACGCGAGCAGCGCGCGCGGGCCGAGCGGAGGGACGCGGGCGGATACCAGTCGAGCGCCTATCATGGCTGGGGCGGGCCGGGCGACGGCACCCGCTCGCGCGACGAGCTTCATGCGCTGAAGGCGCTGGAGCTGGAGGACGACGCCGATTTCGAGGCGGTGAAGAAGAGCTGGCGGCGGCTGGCCAAGGAAAATCACCCGGACGTGAAGCCGGGCGACGCACAGGCGGCGGTGCGGTTCCAGACGATTCAGGCAGCCTATGAAGTGCTGCGCTCTGCCGAAGAGCGAAGGACATGGAAGCCGCGGGGGGACGCGGATTGAAGGATCATGTCCGTGCCAACTGGCGCAATGTCGTGCTGGTGTGCCGCAAATGTTCCAAGAAGATCGACGGCGGCTTCGGTCCCGATGGCGACGAGCGGCTGGCCAGGGCGCTCCGTCGGCACCTTTCACTCAAGAAGGGGCGCAAGGCGGCAGCGGGGATCGTCGAGGTCGGCTGCCTTGGCGTCTGCCCCAAGGGGGCGGTGACGGTGGTCGATGGCGCGGACAGCCGCGAATGGGTGCTGGTGCGCCCCGGCGCCGATCTGGATGAGCTGGCGGGGACGCTGCATCTTGGAGAGAATGCGCGCGCCTGACAATGAAAAGGGCGGCGTGTCGCCACGCCGCCCCTTCGCTTTTCATGCCCTGAGGGGGCGCACTCAGCCCTGCTGGTCGGCGCGGCTGACGCCCTGACCGTCGAGATTCTGGGCCGCGAAGTCCCAGTTGATCGCTTCCTTGAGCACGCGCTCCGCATAGTTGGGGCGCGCGTTGCGATAGTCGATATAATAGGCATGTTCCCACACATCGAGGATCAGCAGCGGCGTGTGGCCTTCGTGCGCGACGGGCGTGTCGGCGTCGTGATAGCTGGTGACTTCGAGCTTGCCGTCCTTGAGGATCAGCGCGGCCCAGCCGCTGGCGAAATGGCCCACGGCCTCCGCCTTCAGCTTGTCGATCAGCGCGTCGACCGAACCGAAGGCTTCGTTGATCTTCGTCAGCAGTTCGCCCGATGGCTGCGTCTTGGCAGGGCTGAGCGAGTGCCAATAGAAAGTGTGGTTCCAGATCTGGCCCACCTGATTGAACAGGCCGCCCTTGGACGACTTGATGAGTTCGACCAGCGACTTGCCCTGAAGCGAGGCGTCGGCGGCGACCAGCTCGTTCGCCTTCACAACATAGGCATTGTGGTGCTTGCCATGGTGATAGTCGAAGGTTTCGGCGGACAGAATGTCGCCGAAGGCGTCCTTGGCATAGGGCAGGTCGGGCAGAACAAAGGCCATGGCGGAACTCCTCGGTTTCGTTATGGGGCGGCCGCTCAACGGACGGAGCGAGCCAATGGTTCAATGATGCCGGCGTGGCTGCAAGCCTGCCGCGCCCCCCATATGCGCTCCCTTTCGCGGATTGGAAGGGTAATGTGCCTATTGCGAAACGATTGCAGAAACCGGCGGCGCGCCTCAGCCTTGCGGGGGGCTGGTCTCGCCGATCTCGTCGGCCTTGGCTTCGTCCCCCAGCGTCAGGCCATGGCGCATCAGCATGGGCAGATTTGCGGCGGCGAAGACCACCGACACGATGGTGACGCCCCACACCTTGACCGCGAGCCACGCGTCGAAGCTCATCGTGCGGCGCATGACTTCGTTGGCGATGGCCATGGCGACGAAGAAAAGCGCCCAGTTGCGCGACAGTTTCATCCAGCCTTCATGCGTCAGCCCGTCATAGGCGGCCTGAAGCAGCACCTTGAGTAGCGGCTGGCCGCGCACCAGCCCGGCGAATAGCATCATCGCGAAGAAAGCGTAGATGATCGTCGGTTTGATCTGGATGAAGGTTTCGTCGTGGAAATAGAGGGTCAGGCCGCCGAAGAAGAGGATCAGCAGCGCCGAGAGCCACAGCATCGGCGACACACGGCCCAGCTTCACCTTCGACACGATGACGGCGACGACGATCGCGGCCATGAAGGCGGCGGTGCCGATGCTCATCGCGGTGATCGGATTGCCCGCGCCGAAGAACCAGCCCGCGCCCTTGTAGCTGAGGAAGAAGACAAGCAGCGGCCCGAAATCGAGCGCGAGACTCAATGTGCCGCCATGGGCGGGCGCTTTGGGAGGCAGGGCTTCAGCGGGCATAGGCCGTGCCCGCAATGGCCTTGGCCATGTCGCCCGGATCGAAGGGGCGCAGATCCTTGATCTTTTCGCCGACGCCGATGGCGTGGATGGGCAGGCGATATTTCTCCGCCGCCGCGACCAGCACGCCGCCGCGCGCCGTGCCGTCGAGCTTCGTCATGACGAGGCCCGTCACCTGCGCGGTTTCCTTGAAGACTTCGATCTGGTTCAACGCATTCTGTCCCGTGGTCGCATCGAGAACCAGCACAACGTCGTGCGGGGCGGCGGGGTTCAATCGGCCGAGCACACGGCGGACCTTGGCGAGCTCGTCCATCAGTTCTGTCTTGTTCTGGAGGCGCCCTGCGGTATCGACGATGAGCACGTCGATACCCGTGGCGGTCGCCTGCTTCACGGCATCGAATACGATCCCCGCCGCGTCCCCGCCTTCCTTGCCTGCGACGATGGGGACGCCGAGGCGTTCGGCCCATATCTTGAGCTGCCCGATGGCCGCCGCGCGGAAGGTGTCGCCCGCCGCCAGCATCACGCCATAATCCTGCTCCAGGAAATTATTGGCGAGCTTGGCGATGGTGGTGGTCTTGCCCGATCCGTTGACGCCGATGACGAGGATCACCTGCGGGCGGGGGAACGCCTCGATCTCCAGCGGGCGGGCGACGGGGGCCAGCACCTTTTCGATCTCTTCGGCGATGATCTCGCGCAGATATTCCTCGGTGATCTCGCGATTGTAGCGGCCCGCCGCCAGCCGGTCGCGCACGCGCGCGGCCATGGCGGGGCCGAGGTCGGTCATGATGAGCGCTTCCTCGATCTCGTCGAGGGTCCGGTCGTCGAGCGCGGCCTTGAACAGGCCGGACAGATTCTCGCCGAGCCGGTCGGATGTGCGGCGGAGACCCCCGAAGAGACGGTCGCGCCAACTGCTGCCAGTATTTTCGGTCATTATGCCGCCTCTTGCGCCAACAGGACGCCCTTCTCAAGCCCCGTGATGGCCGCCGTCACGATGGTGGAGGGCGTCTGCGGCGTCGAAAAGCAGACGGGCGCGAAATTTTCGGCGTGGCCGGTGAGACCGCTGCGCTCGACCAGCACATTCTGGGTCGTGCCGGTGAGGCTCGCGAGCCAGCCCGAGCGCCGGGCGGCGCAGGCGTCGCGGAGGCGCGCGGCGCGGGCCTTTATGGTGGCGCGGTCGACCTGAGGCATCCGGGCGGCGGGTGTGCCTTCGCGCGGGGAGTAGGGGAAGATATGGCCGTGAACGATGTCGCAGTCTTCGATCAGCGACAGGCTGTTTTCGAACATCGCCTCGTCTTCGGTCGGGAAGCCGGCGATGATGTCCGCGCCGATGCTGATGTCGGGGCGGGCGGCCTTGAGCCGCCGGACAATGGCGACCGCGTCGGCGCGGCTGTGGCGGCGCTTCATGCGCTTCAGGATCATGTCGTCGCCCGCCTGAAGCGAGAGATGAACGTGCGGCATCATGCGCGGGTGATGGGCGAGGAGGTCGAACAGCCGCTCGTCCATCTCCACGCTGTCGATGGAGGAGAGGCGCAGGCGCGGCAGGTCGGGCACGCCCTTCAGGATGCGCTCGACCAGCAGGCCGAGCGACGGGCTGCCGGGCAGGTCAGGTCCGTAACTGGTGACATCGACGCCTGTCAGCACGATTTCCCGATAGCCCGCATCGACCAGTTCCCGCGCCTTGCCGATCACAGCGCCTGCGGGGACCGAGCGGCTGTTACCCCGGCCATAAGGGATGATGCAGAAGGTGCAGCGATGGTCGCAGCCATTCTGCACTTCCAGGAAAGCGCGGGCATGATCGGCAAAGGCGCTGGCCAGATGCGGCGCGGTGTCGCGCACGGTCATGATGTCGGCGACCTTCACGCGGTCGGTGGCGGGCAGGAAGGACGCGGCGTCCATCTTCTCCCGATTGCCGATCACGCCGTCCACTTCGGCCATGGCGGCGAAGCTCTGCGGCTCTGTCTGCGCGGCGCAGCCGGTGACGAGGATGCGGGCGTCGGGGCGCTCGCGGCGGGCGCGGCGGATCGCCTGCCGCGTCTGGCGCACGGCCTGCGCGGTGACGGCGCAGCTATTGACGACGATAAGGTCGTCCTGATCCGCCGCCAACTGTCGGATCGCCTCGCTCTCCGCGATGTTGAGGCGGCAGCCCATGGTGATGATCTGCGGCCCGCTCATCAGAAGCGGGACCAGTCGGCCTCGCCATCGAAGACATGGGTGGCGGGGCCGGTCATCTGGATATGGCCGCGCGGCGTCCAGCCGATGAGGAGGTCGCCGCCCGGCAGGCTGACCGTGACGGGGCCGGTCATGAGCTTCCGCCGGATCGCCGCGACGGCGGTGGCGCAGGCTCCGGTGCCGCAGGCGCGGGTGAGGCCCGCGCCGCGTTCCCAGACGACAAGGCGGATGTGATTTTCGCCCACGACCTGCGCGAAGTTGACGTTGACGCGCGCCGGGAAGAGCGGGTCATGCTCGATCAGCGGACCGAGCCGGTCGAAGTTCACACCGTCGAGAGCGTCCACGAAGAAGACGACATGGGGATTGCCGACATTGACGGCGGCGGGGGCGGGCAGGTCTTCCCAGCTTGCCGCCATCGTCAGCGTGTCCATCGGGTATGCGAGAGGGATAGCATCCCATTCGAAGCGCGGCGCGCCCATGTCGACGCTGGCGCCGCCGTCGATCAGGCGCGCGTCGAGCAGGCCCGCCTGCGTGCGGATGGTGACATCGCGGCCCACGAACAGCGGCACGCAGCGGGTCGCGTTGCCGCACGCCTCGACCTCGCTGCCGTCGGCGTTGAAGATGCGCATGGAGACATCGGCGTCCGCAGCTTCGCCGATGACGATCAACTGGTCGCAGCCGATCCCGGCATGGCGGTCGGCGATGGCGCGGGCGCGCGCCTCGCTCATGGCGAGCGGGGCGGAGCGCGCGTCGATCACGACGAAGTCGTTGCCGAGGCCATGCATTTTGGAAAAGCGTCCCATGATGGGCGCGCATGTACTGCGGATCGGGCAAAAAGGCCAGCCGCGCCGCTGCGGAGGGTGCGGCTGGCCGGTGCGCTTATTTGAGGATGACCTCACCCCACAGCATCGACCCCACCAGCGTGCGGAACTTGCCGCGGTCCCCGCTTTCCTGATCGAGCGTCTGGAGCGACTTCTTCTGCCAGGCGAGATAGGCGTCGCGCTGCTTCATCGCTGCCTGCGCGTTGGGCATGTCGGCGTAGGTGACCATCAGGTAGAGGTCCGGTTCGCCCTCACGCGGGTAGAGATTGCTCATGACCTTGTAGCTCTTGATCCAGCCCTGCGACTTGGCGAATTCCTGCTGCTTCTTCCATTCGGTCGCGAGGAACTGGGTGTAGGCGGTGTCGCCGCCCGGCAGCACCTTGATCATCGACACATCGGTGAAGTCGCCTGGATCGGCGGGGTAGGTCTGCGCCAGCAGCGGCGCGGCGCAGGTCAGGGCAGCGGCCATCAGGCCGGCGCGCAACATCGTCTTCATGAAATCACCCCTTGCTTGAAGCGCGGCTGGCGAGCCTGCCAGACGCATCCGCGCCAGCGGCCAGCGACCTCTTATAATGAGTCGCGGACGGGGACGTTGGGGAGATTATCAGCCGTGGAGAGTAGAGCAATGTTTATTGCTGGCGTGTTTCCTGTTTGGTTGTGCAGCATCATTTAATGCTCTACTACAAAAGAAACCCTGAAGGTCTGCACGGATTTGACTGGCTTGCCAAATTCATCCTTGAGTGCGGTAGCATCCTGCATGCGAACTTGCATACAAGCAACATCCACCAAGCCGCCCATTCCAATGTCTGCTGGCGTTCTGGAACAACCTGTCACCTTGCCTGCGGCGTCGATGGCCACGGCGACGGTCACGGTCTTCTCTTTTGCGCCACGGGGCAAGCTACGAACATTCAAAGTCAGGTCGGGTGGCCATTTGAGTGACCAGTTAAATTGCCCTTGCCATAAGATAGCGCCGATGATCACGCCGTATCGTACAACCCCTTGCTCATCAGTCGCAGGTTTGTAGCTCGCACCGCTCATGCCCTCGCATGTTTGTCGGTCCAGTTCGGCTGACCCGCTCGAATGAAGCAATGTGCAATCATAAGGCTTGCCATCGGCTGACACGAGAAGCCGGTAAATTGTTACGCCTTCTTCACCTGCTTCCAAAGTTTCCTTAGGGAATTGCAACTTGGGAATCCAGCTCTTGACTTTGGTCGGCGCTGGCGGGGTCACTAGCCCGCCTTATTCACCAAAAGTGTCCTGAAGGGTTGGCGGGAGTGGCGTAAGCCTCTGATCTGAATTAGGAACTGGGTGTCTAAGCCGAACCTGCCGCAGGGCAGAAAATGCCACGGGCCACACCCGCCATGAACGATGATATCGCAAGCTCATTTGGATTCCCAGCAGTCGGCCGCAAGAAAATCACAGCTGCGTTCGACGGTGGCCGGCTTACCTCGGATGGCGGTGTTCTACTGCTTGCACAGGCCGAGCGCGCGATGGGGATTTGCCAGCGCCTGGCGGCTTGTATTGCCGATCCGCGCGATCCAGCGCGGGTGATCCATCGCCTGGATGACATTCTGCGTGCCCGTGTGTTCGCGATTGCGTGCGGCTATGAGGATGCCGATGATCTCGATGCTCTGCGCGACGATCCAGGCTTCCGCCTGGCGCTCGGCAAGCTGCCGGAATCGGGCGCGGGGCTGGCCAGCCAACCGACGATGAGCCGGTGGGAAAATGCACCGACTACGCGCGAACTGGCCAGCATGATGGCCGCGATGATCGACATCTACTGCGCCAGCTATCCCGCCCCTCCGACAGCGGTCACGCTGGATATCGACGACACGTGCGACGTCGTGCATGGCTATCAACAGCTCTCGTTCTGGAACGGGCATCATGGGGAGCGCTGCTTCCTACCGATCCATATCTACGACACCGCGACCGGCAGGCCGGTGGCCATGCTGCTGCGCACAGGCAAGACGCCTTCTGGAAAGGAGGCGGCGGGGCACATCCGACGCCTGGTGCGTCACCTGCGCCGTAATTGGCCCGATACCCACATCACTATCCGCGGCGACGGGCACTATGGTCGACCCGAGGTCATGGCCTACTGCGATGCGGCCCGCGTCGATTACGTGTTCGGCCTGCCCACCAATTCAGCGCTGCGCGCCGATCCCGCCATTGTTGCGGTCGCCGATGCCTGCGCGGTCAAGCGCGCCCAGCGTCAGTGTCCCGTCCTGCGCAACTATGCCGAGACCCGCTATGGGGCAAAGACCTGGAAGTGCCAGCGTCGCGTCGTTGCACGGATCGAGGCCAGCACGCTGGGCATGGACATCCGCTATGTCGTCACCTCGTTGGCAACAGGATCGGCCGAGCACATCTACGACACGCTCTACTGCGCGCGTGGTCAGGCCGAGAACCTGATCAAGCGCCACAAGTCCCAGCTCGCCAGCGACCGAACCTCGTGCCGCTCGGCCAATGCCAATCAGATGCGCCTGATACTGCACACTGCCGCATACTGGCTGCTATGGCGCATCCAGCAGGCGATGCCCAGGACCGCTGCTCTGGCAAGCGCGGAGTTTACCACCTTGCGCCTGCGGCTGCTCAAGGTCGCTGCGCGCGTCGTAGAAAGTGCTAGCCGCATCCGCATTGCCTTCGCTTCCGCCTGTCCGGATGCCGACCTGTTCCGCGCCCTCGTTCTCCGGCTGAAGCCTGCGCCGACGTAGCCCATGCGGCAGCGCCGCAGAACTCCGAGCCCAGCCCTTCAACCCGAAAAGCCCATCAATCCGAATGCGGTGAAACAAACGCCAGCGATGCCGGTCGTCCGCGCAATACAGCCAGCCGCAGCAAATGCCCAGAGCGGACCCGAAACCGAGCGTCGTGAATAAGAGAGGCTAGAGCAGCCGCCAGAATGAAAGGCATCATTTCATCCGATCCTTATCTAAGGCCACGGCAGCCTTGCGCTGCCCGTAGAGGAAATAGACGAGCAGCCCCACCGCGTTCCACGCCGCGCAGGCGAGGATGGTCTTCACGGGTAAGCTCATGAAAAGATAGGCGCAGCCCGCGACCGCGCCGATGCCGACGACCCAGGCGGCGGGCGTGCGGAACGGGCGGCGCAGGTCCGGCGCGCGGCGGCGCAGGACGAGGAGGCAGAGGCCCACCGCGGCAAAGGCGATCAGCGTGCCCGCGTTCGCCAGCGCCGCGATCTCGTCGATGGGGAGCAGGCCCGCGATGACCGCCACCAGCACCGCCGTGACGGCGGTGATGCGCGCGGGCGTTCCGCGCTTCGAGATGTGGGCGAGGCTCTGCGGGAGGAAGCCGTCGCGCGCCATGACCAGGAAGATGCGGCTCTGCCCGTAGAGGAAGCCGAGCAGCACGGTCGGCAGCGCGATGACGGCGGCGATGGCGACGACGCGCGCGACGCCGCCCTGACCCATTTCGCGCAGGATGAGCGCGAGCGGCTCGGGGCTGTCGGCGAAGCGGATGAAGGGCATGGCGCCGATGGCGGCGGCGGCGACGAGGACGTAGATCAGCGTGCAGACGATCAGCGATCCGACGATCCCGATGGCAAGGTCGCGGTCCGGGTTCTTCGCTTCCTCCGCCGCCGTGGAGATGGCGTCGAAACCGTAGAAAGCGAAGAAGATGATCGCGGCCGCCGCCATCACCCCGCGCTCCACCCCGTCCGGCCCCATATGCTTGGCGAAACCGAAAGGCATGAAGGGTTCGAGGTTCGCCGTGTCGAAGGCGGGCAGGGCGTAGGCGACGAAGAGGCTCAGCGTCACGATCTTGATGAGAACGAGGATGGTGTTGAGGCGGGCGCTTTCCTTCGTGCCGACCATCAGCAGCCCGGCGACGACCGCGATGATGAAGATGGCGGGCAGGTTGACGATGCCGCCCAGCTCCGGCCCCCGGGTGAGCGCCTCCGGGAAGCCGAGCGGGGTCAGCAGCGGCCCGGCATAGCCTGACCAGCCCACCGCCACCGTCGAGACGACGAGGCTATATTCGAGGATGAGGGACCAGCCGACGATCCACGCAATCCCTTCGCCCAGCACGACATAGGAGTAGCTGTAGGCGCTGCCCGCTGCGGGCATCATCGTCGAGAGTTCGGCATAGGCGAGCGCGGCGCAGGCGCAGATCGCGCCCGCTATGGCGAAGGAGAGGAGGACGGCCGGCCCGGCCCGGTCCGCGCCGACACCGATCAGCGTCAGGATGCCCGTCCCCACAATTGCGCCGACGCCGAGCGCGAGCAGGTGCGGCCATGACAGGGTGCGGGCGAGCCGGTGCCCGCTCTCCTGCGGCACCATCGCCTCCATCGGCTTGCGGCGTGTCCAGCTCATCGCGGTCGGCTCCCCTCTGCTTTCCCCTTAGCTTCGCATATTTCCCGCACAATGCGACATAAAATTGCGCGGGGGCGATCCTATCGGAAAGTGGGGGCTTGGCCGCGGCATTGTGGATCACAGCTTAGCAACGAGGGGCCGGATAGGAGAGGCTCAGGCACCGTGGGTCATCCGCAACCGTCATCCCGGCCTTGAGCCGGGGTCCCGCTTTTCATGGGGGCAGAAGCGGGATGCCGGGTCAAGCCCGGCATGACGAAGGGGTAGCCGGAGTCGACCATTTATTGCCGGTTGATAGGCCTTAGCGGGCTTCCTGATAGCTGACATCAAGCGATAAGGCTAAAGCGGCAGAAGGAGACTACCATGCAGACCGTCGAACTGTTCGAGAAAGATGAGATGACGCCCCTTTTTCAAGGCGATTTCTCCTTTTTGCCCCGGATAGGGGAATATATCTCCAAGGACGCGGGAGGATATTTTAACCACTACAACGTGGTTGAGGTCTGGCACCGTGAAGAGGGCGCAACTGGCGTCTTTCGAGCGTGCATTCGTGTCGAAATCAACGACTAGGCCTTAACCGAGGATAGGTGGCAGCCGACCATTAGGAGACATTCCGGTCCCGAACGAACGCATTCCATGCAGCGTCCCGATCTTCTAGCTTTTCCTTTCGTCTTCGGATCAACGCTCTCACGGAAAGCCATAGAGCCAAAAGGCCGACAATGACTCCGACGACAATCAGCACAGGCTTTGGAACGGGAATAATGCGCGACGCAGCTAAACCCAAAGCGCCTCCCGCCATCAGGAACTTGTCTGTTTTGGTGTATGATCTCGCCATTCTACAGGCCTCCGCAGAGCCATGTAGCGTCTCTGAGTTAATGACCGCTTTCCACCCAAGTCCGTTACCCACCCTCCCGCTTGCCATTCCCCCCGCTTTCCCCTAAGGGCACCCCCAGCATCGGGCGGCGTGCCGTTCGACTCTGACGACTCCAGGACGCCCAGATGGGGCATCGGATGGACGCTGGCCGGCGAGGTTTCGCCCGCCGGCGATTTTGTCGTTTGGGGATGCAAGGGTTTTTAAGCGGGGCGGGACGCTCCGGTTTTGAGGTGGTGATGTTCGATTCGCTCAGCGATCGTCTAGGCGGGGTCTTCGACAAGCTGCGGGGGCGCGGTGCGCTCACGGAGGACGATGTCCGCGCCGCGATGCGCGAGGTGCGGATCGCGCTGCTCGAAGCCGACGTCGCGCTGCCGGTGGTGCGCCAGTTCGTCGATCAGGCGACCGAGCGCGCGGTGGGCAGCGACGTGCTGCGCTCCGTCACGCCCGGCCAGATGGTCGTCAAGATCGTCTCCGACACGCTGACCGAAACGCTGGGGTCGGAAAGCAGCGACCTGCTGATCGACGTGACGCCGCCCGCCGTCATCATGATGGTGGGCCTTCAGGGGTCGGGCAAGACGACCTCCACCGCCAAGATCGCCAGGCGGCTGAAGGAAAAAGAGCGCAAGAAGGTGCTGATGGCGTCGCTCGACGTGCAGCGCCCGGCCGCGCAGGAGCAGTTGGCGGTGCTCGGCACGCAGACCGATGTCGCGACGCTGCCCATCGTTCCGGGGCAGCAGCCGGTCGAGATCGCGAAGCGCGCGCTCCAGTCGGCGAAGCTGCAGGGCTTCGACGTGGTGATGCTCGACACGGCGGGCCGCCTCCATGTCGATCAGGCGCTGATGGACGAGATGAAGGCGGTCGCCGATGTGGCGAATCCGGCGGAAATCCTGCTTGTCGTCGACTCGCTGACGGGGCAGGACGCCGTCAATGTTGCGACCAGCTTTACCGCGCAGGTGCCGCTGACCGGCGTCGTTCTGACGCGGATGGACGGCGATGCGCGCGGCGGCGCGGCGCTGTCGATGCGCGCGGTCACGGGCCGCCCGATCAAGTTCGCGGGCACGGGCGAGAAGCTCGACGCGCTCGAACCCTTCCACCCCGCGCGCGTGGCGCAGCGCATCCTCGGCATGGGCGATGTCGTGTCGCTGGTGGAGCGCGCGGCGGAAACCATCGACGCGGAAGAAGCCGACAAGCTCGCCAAGAAGATGGCGAAGGGTCAGTTCGACATGAACGACCTGCGCATGCAGCTCAACCAGATGCGCCGCATGGGTGGGCTTGGCGCGCTGGCGGGCATGCTGCCGGGCCTCAAGAAGGCGCAGGCGGCGATGGCGGCGAGCGGGGCGAACGACAAGACGCTGATCCATCTGGACGCCATGATCGGCTCCATGACGCCCAAGGAGCGGGAAAAGCCCGCGCTCATCAACGCCAAGCGCAAGATCCGCATCGCCAAGGGCGCGGGCCGCACCGTGCAGGACGTCAACAAGCTCCTGAAAATGCATCAGGAGATGGAAACGGCGATGAAGAAAATCCGCAAGATGGGCGGATTGAAGGGTCTCGCCAAGATGTTCGGCGGCGGGGGCATGGGTGGTCTGGGCGGCCTTGGCGGGCCGGAGGGCGGATCGCCGCCCGACCTGTCGGGGCTTGGCGGCCTGGGCGGCGCCATGCCCAAGCTGCCGCCCGGCTTTCAGAATTTCATGAAGAAGTAATCCGTTTCAAATCATTGAATAGTAAGTAGAAAGGCAAGAATTTCATGGCAACCTCCATCCGTCTGTCGCGCGGCGGCTCCAAGAAGCGTCCCTATTACCGCATCGTTGTGGCCGACAGCCGCGCGCCGCGTGACGGCAAGTTCATCGAGCGTATCGGCAGCTACAACCCGCAGCTCCCCAAGGGCGACGAAAAGCGCGTGATCCTCGACACCGAGCGCGCGAAGCACTGGGTCGAAGCCGGCGCGCAGCCGACCGACCGTGTCGCCCGCTTCCTCGACGCCGCGGGCGTGAAGGAGCGCGCCGCGCGCAACAACCCCAAGAAGGCCGAGCCGGGCCAGAAGGCCAAGGAACGCGCCGAAGATCGCGCCGCGAAGCTGGCCGAGGCCGAAGAAGCCCGCAAGGCTGCCGAAGAAGCCGCCAGCGCCCCGGCCGAAGCGCCTGCCGAGGAAGCCGCTCCTGTTGAGGAAGCTGCCGCCGAAGACGCCGCTCCCGCCGAGGAAGCCGCCGCCGAGCAGGCCGAGGGCTGAACCCCTTGAACGACAGGCCCGTCACTCTGGCCGTGATGATCGGCGCCCATGGAGTGACGGGCGAAGTCCGCCTGAAGCTGTTCGGCGAAGGGGCGGAAAGCCTCAAAAGCTATGACGGGTTCGACGCGGCGGGGCGCAGGCTGACGCTGAAGTCGGTGCGCCCCGGCCCGAACGGCGCGGTGGCGCGCTTTGCCGAGATCGGCGACCGCAGCGCTGCCGAAGCGCTGCGGGGCATGGAACTCACCGTGCCCCGATCCGCCCTGCCGCCGCTGGGCGAGGGCGAATATTATCATGCCGACCTGATCGGCCTGCCCTGCATATCGAGCGAGGGCGAGGCGCTGGGCGAAATCGTCGCGGTCGAGAATTTCGGCGCGGGCGACATCGTCGAAGTGCAGCGGCCCGGCGTGGACGGCAAGCCCGGCAAGCGCTTCATGGCACCTATGCACATGGTGACGCTGGGCGAGGGCGGCGCGGTGATTGACGCGGCTTACGCCCAATAGTATACAGGACGTATATACGAAAGGCGCCGTCATGGGCGAAAGCTACAAGGCCAAAATCTTCAAGTCGGGCAACAGTCTGGCGCTCCGCCTGCCCAAGGCGCTCGGCCTTACCGAAGGGGCCGAGATGGTCCTGCGCGAGGAACAGGGCCGCTATATCATCGAACCCGCCGACACGCCCCGGCGCAAGATCGACGTCAGCAAATTCGCGGGCAAGGTGCCGTGGCTGGAGCCGCGCACCTATGAAGAGGGCGAATTTGAGGACAGCCCGCGCGACTGGCATCTGCTTGGCCGTGACGATGGCGCATGACCATAAGGCTGCTCGATACCAATAGCTGCATCTACGCCTTTACCGGCATCTATCCCGCGCTGACCGCTCGCATGGCGGACCAGCCCGAAGGCAGCCTGTTCATATCGTCGATCACCTATGCCGAACTTGCCTATGGCACGGTGAGGGGCAAGCCGCCCCCGCAGGCAACACTGGACGCGTTCATCAATGCGGTGGGCGTTCTGCCGTTCGATGAAGCAGCGGCGATGGCCTATGCACAGATTCCGTTTCGGCGCGGCAGTTTCGACCGGTTGATCGCCGCGCATGCGCTTGCTCTCGGCGCACATCTCGTGTCGCGGAACGCGCGGGACTTCGCCGACATTCCCGGCCTGCGCGTCGAGGACTGGACGGCCTGACGAACTGGACGCTGGCCGCATCATCGCCTATGCGGCGCGCATGGCCCGCATCGTCACCGCCGTCTATCTGATCTTCATGCTGGTCGCTGGCTGGCGGCTATATGCGGTGCGCTGGACGGTCGCGGGGAAGGTGGGGGCGGCGCTGGCGCTTTTGCTGCCCATTCCGCTGCTGCTGCTGATCCCTGCGCTGACGCATCCAGAGCGGCCCTTCGCCGACATGCTGCGCATGATCGGCCTTGCGCTGCTGGTGTGCGGCATCCTGTGCATGGGCGGTGGCTGGTCGGCGGCGCGCATCCGGGCGCGGCGCAAATGAGTTTCACCGCGCAGATCCTGACGCTCTATCCGGAGATGTTTCCCGGACCGCTGGGCGTATCGCTGGCGGGGCGGGCGCTGGGCGAAGGCAGATGGGCGTGCGATCCGATCCAGATCCGCGATTTCGCGACCGACCGGCATCGCACCGTGGACGATACGCCTGCGGGCGGCGGCGCGGGCATGGTGCTGCGCGCCGACATATTGGCGCGGGCCGTCGACCATGCGCTGGAGAAGCGGCCCGACCTGCCCGTGCTGGCGATGACGCCGCGCGGCGCGCCGATCACGCAGGGGCGCGTGCGCGCGCTGGCGGAAGGGCCGGGTGCGACGATATTGTGCGGCCGGTTCGAGGGGTTCGACGAGCGGATTTTCGATGCGCGCCCCATCGAACAGGTCAGCATGGGCGACATCATCCTGTCCGGCGGAGAGATGGGCGCTCTGCTGCTGCTCGACGCTTGCGTGCGGCTGCTTCCCGGTGTAATGGGCGCGGCTTCCAGCGGAGTCGAAGAGTCCTTTGAAACGGGGCTGCTCGAATATCCGCACTATACCCGCCCGGTGGAATGGGAGGGGCGCACGATCCCTGAAGTGTTGCGATCGGGGGATCATGCGAAGATCGCCGCCTGGCGGAAACAACGGGCGGAGGACGATACACGGCTAAGGCGGCCGGACCTTTGGGAACGCCACATCGGCGTTCGGGACCAGCCGCCCTCTGGTGCGCGACGACAGAAGGACTGAGTTTAGACATGAACATCATCCAGCAGATCGAGGCGGAAAGCATCGCCGCTCTGGCCAGGGACATCCCCGAATTCCGCCCCGGCGACACGCTGCGCGTCGGCGTGAAGGTGATCGAAGGCGACCGCAGCCGCGTCCAGAATTATGAAGGCGTGTGCATCGCCCGCTCGAACAAGGGCATGGGTTCCAACTTTACAGTGCGCAAGATTTCGTTCGGCGAAGGCGTGGAGCGCGTGTTCCCGCTCTATTCGCCCAACATCGACAGCATCACCGTGGTCCGCCGCGGCGTGGTGCGTCGCGCCAAGCTCTACTATCTGCGCGGCCGCACCGGCAAGCGCGCCCGCATCGCCGAGCGCCGCGACAACCGCGAGGGCTGAAGTCCGCGCGGGCAGATGCCCGCTGCGGCTTGACAGTTGTAAAATGGAGACAGGCGGTGCCCATGTGGCGCCGCCTTTTTCTTTGTCTTTCCGTCGCTTGGACGCGAATCGATCCCGGCGGGGTAGGTTCGTTACGGAAATGATAGGAAGTGCCATTTGCCCCATGGTGGATTTGCCGCCGCGTTCCGTTTCCCACTGTTGCTGAATGTTTCCGATCCTCGCTGAAGGGACAAAGGGGGCGGGCCGGAGCCGCATTGAGCCAGCGATACTATGGAGGAGAGGCCCATCTGACACGAGATTAGGGGGCTGTTCATGAACGTCAGAACTATGGTTTCCTTGGCGGCGCTGAGCGTCGCGATCGCTTCTTCGGCAACGGCATATGCACAGGACGCTGCACCACAGGGCGCCGCAGCGGACGAGGGCGCAGCCATTATCGTCACCGGCACGCGCGCGACGGGCATCACGGCAGCCGAGAGCGCTGCACCGATCAAGGTTCTCGACAGCGCGATGCTGGACAAGGTTGGCCAGCCCAACCTCAATCAGGTGCTGACGCAGCTGGTCCCGTCCTTCACGGCGGAAGCCTTTGGCGGCGACACGGCCAATCTCACTTTGTCGGCGCGCCTGCGCGGCCTCAGCCCCAACCATGCACTAGTGCTGGTCAACGGCAAGCGTCGGCATGGCACCGCCAATCTCCATGTCCTCGGCGGACCTTATCAGGGTGGCGCTGCGCCCGACCTCGACATGATCCCGCCCGGTGCGATCGGGCGGATCGAAGTTCTGGAAGACGGCGCAGCCGCACAATATGGGTCCGACGCGATTGCGGGCGTCATCAATATCATACTGAAGAGCGACAAAGACAGCATTTCCGGCAATCTGACCGGTGGCCAGCATTATGAAGGCGATGGAACCACTTATTCGGGCAGCGTCACTTTCGCGCCCTATATCGGGGAAGACACCTATCTCAACTTCACCATGTTCCACCGCTATCATGGATTTACGCAACGCGGCGGCGTGGACTCGCGTATCTACAATCCCGATGGCTCTCTTCGCTCGGATCTGGGCGCAGCGCATACGGCAATGGCGGCAGTCGGTCTGCCGGGTGCGCCCTATACCAACCGCATCGTAGGCGATTCCCGATCGACACTGAGCACTGTCATGTACAATGCGGGTCATGATTTTGGGGGTGTGGAGATCTACGCGTTCGGCAGCTACGGCCGCCGCGAGGCCAGCGCTTACGAAAATTATCGCCAGCCATGGCGTGTGTCCCGCTCTCCGGTATTGGGGGTTGCTGGCGAGGAAATTCTTTTCAGCAAGACCGGCTTCAACCCGCGTGAGGCGATCAAGGAAGATGATTTTTCGAACACCGCCGGCATCAAGGGGGAAGCAGGCAGTTTCCGCTGGGACATCAGCACCACTTACGGCCAGGATTATGCGAAGCTCTACACGCTGGATTCAGCCAACCGGACATTGTTCATCAACACCGGCACGACCCCGACCAATTTCTATGACGGCTTCCTGAAAGCGTCAGAATGGACGACGAACATCGACATCGCCAAGGAAATCGAAGCCGGGCTGGCCGCGCCGATCAACGTCGCGTTCGGCGGAGAATATCGGGAGAACCTGTTCCAGATCGGCAAGGGCGACTTTGCGTCCACCTATTTCGAGGGCGGCCAATCCTATCCTGGCTTCCTCGCGACCGATGCCGGCAAGCATAAACGGAACAACAAGGCGGCTTACCTGGACGTAGCGATCAACCCGGTCGAGATGTGGAAGATCGACGGCGCGGTGCGCTACGAGGATTATAGCGATTTCGGCACCAAATGGACGTGGAAGGTCACAAGCCGCGTCGATTTTACCGATCAGATCGCGTTACGCGGCACCGTCAGCACAGGCTTCCGGGCGCCTTCGTTGCTCGAATCCTACTACAGTTCAACCAATGTCGGCCCGACGACCGCCTATGTTCAGTTGCCGCCCAACAGCGCGGCCGCCAAGCTGCTGGGCTATGACGATCTGAAGCCGGAAACGTCGACCAACTACAGCGTCGGACTGGTGCTGCGGCCGACGCCCAAGCTCAACATCACGCTCGATGCCTATCAGGTGAAACTGAAGAACCGGATCGTCGGGACCGGGTCGATCGTCGGCCTGACCGGCGGCGAAGTGACGAACCAGGCCGTGCTGGACGCGATCGCTGCCCATGGCAATGTGCTCGACCCCTATGTGCTGGAGGTCGGTGATGCGGGCATCAACCTCTTCACCAACGGCGCTGATACCCGCACGCGCGGCGTCGATCTGACGGCCAGCTATCCTACGCCGCTGGCAGATGGGTCAATTCTCTGGACGCTGTCGGCCAACTATAATGAGACGAAGATCACGCGGTTGCGCCTGCCTGACGATCTCTACGCGGCGGATGCGCGCAGTATCCTCGAAAAGGCGTCGCCCAAATACAAGATCATCGCCGGCGCGCTGCTGAACATGGGGGCGCTCAGCGTCAACCTGCGAGAGACCTTCTACGGCAAATCGTCGCAGGTCGTCATCTATAACGGCACGACGCCCACGGTGACGGCGGGAGCGGCGGCGATCACCGATCTTGAGGTCAGCTATGAGTTGAGCAAGGGGCTGACCGTCAGCGTCGGAGCCAACAACCTGCTCAACAAGAAAGCTGACGCGGTGCCGAACGGGCCTGACGGCTTGCCGATCGACGGTGGCGCGGTGCTGGATGCGCCTGTCACCTTCACCCCCTATGGTATTAACGGGGGCTATTGGTACGGGAAGATCGGCTTCAAATTCTAGCAGCCGCAATGGATGATGGCCGGGCTGATCCGGCCATCATCACTCAGCCCTCAGCCTTTCCGGCTCGTCCACCACAGCCCTGCCAGGCTGATCGCGGCGGCGGCAGACATGTAGAGGCCGACGATGGCGATGCCATGCGCGCCGATCAGCCAGGTCGCGACGATGGGGGCGAGCGCGCCGCCGATGATGCCGCCGAGGTTGAATGCGAAGGACGCGCCGGTATAGCGCAACTGGATCGGGAAGAGCGCGGGCAGGTAAGCGCCCAGCGGCCCGTAGACGAAGCCCATCAGGAACAGCGCGGCGCTCAGGATCAGGAAGATCGGCAGCAGCGCGCCCGTCCCCATCATCGGCCCGAAGGCGATCCCCATGGCGATCGTGCCCGCGCATCCCCATGCCAGCACCCGCGTCGGGCTGGAACGATCCGCCCACCAGCCCGCGAGCACGATGCTGCCCGCCATGAACAGGATCGCGCCCAGCTGCAGCGACAGGAAGGCGCTGCGGTCGATCTTCAATGCCGTGGTGCCGTAGCCCAGCGCGAAGGCGGTCGCGATATAGTAGATGGCGAAGCAGGCCGCGCAGGCGAAGGTGCCCGCAATGGCCGCGCCCAGATGCGAGGAGAGGAGGGTCGCGAGCGGGACGGCGGGTGGCGGGCTTTCCGCCTTGGCCGCAGCAAACTCCGGCGTCTCGGTGAGCTTCAGCCGGACCCACAGGCCCAGGAACACCAGCACCGCGCTGCCCAGGAAGGGCAGGCGCCAGCCCCAGGCGTAGAAGTCTGCGTCCGACAGCATGGTGCCGAGGATCAGGAACAGGCCGTTCGCCGCGATGAAGCCCACCGGCGCGCCCAGTTGCGGGAACATGCCGAAGCGCGCGCGCCAGCCGGGCGGGGCGTTTTCCACCGCCAGAAGCGCCGCGCCGCCCCATTCGCCGCCGAGGCCCAGCCCCTGTCCGAAGCGCAGCAGGCACAGGATCAGCGGCGCCCACCAGCCGATCTGCGCATGGGTGGGGAGGAAACCGATCAGCAGCGTGCATCCGCCCATCAGCATGAGCGACGTGACGAGCGTCGCCTTGCGCCCCACGCGGTCGCCATAATGGCCGAAGATCGCGGCGCCCAGCGGCCTTGCGAAGAAGGCGAGTGCGAGGCTGCCATAGGAGGCCATGAGCTGCGCGGTGGGGGATGAGGCGGGGAAGAAGAGCGACGGGAAGATCAGGCTGGCGGCGGTGGCGTAGATGTAGAAGTCGTAAAATTCGACTGCCGTGCCGATGAGGCTCGCCGCCAGCACGCGCTTGTGCCGCCACATTTCGCCGATGCCGTTGCTGCTGGTCATGTCGTCCCCCCTCTGCCCGTGCCTTCCTATCTCGCGTCAAAAGGCGGAATGGCAAGCCCGGCGATGCAAAAAGGGCCGGAAGGCATGTGCCCCCGGCCCTTCGCTTGTCCTGTTTGCGCGATCAGGCGGCGGCGACAAGCGCCGCGCTGCGGACGCCGTCGTCCACATGATCCTCGAACTGGGCGAAATTATCGACGAACGCCTTGACCAGCGTCGCGGCGGTGGCGTCATAGCCGTCCTTGTCCGCCCACATGGCGCGCGGATCGAGGATGGTCGAATCGACGCCGTTCACCGCCACCGGCACTTCGAAGCCGAAGTTCGGGTCGGTGCGGAATTCGACATTGTTGAGGCTGCCGTCGAGCGCGGCGTTGAGCAGCGCGCGCGTCACCTTGATCGGCATGCGCTTGATCCCCGGCATCGTCGCCTTGCCGCCCGCCCAGCCGGTGTTGACCAGCCAGCAGGTGACGCCGCCCTTGTTGATCCGCTCCTTCAGCAGATTGCCGTAGACGCTGGGGTGGCGCGGCATGAACGGCGCGCCGAAGCAGGTGGAGAAGGTGGCGGTCGGTTCGGTCACGCCGATCTCGGTCCCGGCGACGCGCGCGGTATAGCCCGAGAGGAAGTGATACATCGCCTGCTCGGGCGTCAACCGCGCGATCGGCGGCAGCACGCCATAGGCGTCGGCGGTCAGGAAGATGATGTTCTTGGGCACCGGACCCAGATTCTTCTCCGACGTGTTGGGGATGAAGTCGATCGGGTAGGAGCCGCGGCTGTTTTCCGCGAGGCTGTTGTCGTCGAGGTCGATGGCGCGGGTTTCCTCGTCCATCACGACATTTTCCAGCACCGTGCCGAATCGCTTGGTGGTGGCGAAAATCTCCGGCTCCGCCTCGGCGGAGAGGTTAATCATCTTGGCGTAGCAGCCGCCTTCGAAATTGAAGACCGCCGTGTCCGACCAGCCATGCTCGTCGTCGCCGATCAGGGTGCGGCTGGCGTCCGCCGACAGCGTCGTCTTGCCGGTGCCCGACAGGCCGAAGAAGACCGCCGTGTCGCCATCCGGGCCGATATTGGCCGAACAGTGCATCGGCATCACGCCCTTCACGGGCAGCAGATAGTTGAGGATGCCGAAGACCGACTTCTTCATCTCGCCGGCATAGGCGGTGCCGCCGATCAGGATCAGCTTCTCGGTGAAGTTGACCGCGATCACGGTTTCGGTGCGGCTGCCGTGGCGCGCCGGATCGGCGCGGAAGCTGGGCAGGTCGATGATGGTATATTCGGGCGCGAAGCCGGGCAGCTCATCGGCGGTCGGGCGGACCAGCAGCGTGCGGATGAACAGGTTGTGCCAGGCGAACTCGTTGATGACGCGCACCTTGACGCGATGTTCGGGCTGCGACCCGCCGAACAGGTCGGCGACGTAGAGCGTTTCCTTTTCACCCAGCGCCTTGAAGAAATCTTCCTTGAGCGCGGCGAAATGGTCGGGCGTCATGGGCACGTTGGTGTTGCCCCACCAGACGGTGCTTTCGGTCTCCGCGTCGCGGACGATGAACTTGTCCTTCGCGCTGCGGCCGGTGTGCTTGCCGGTCTTGACGACCAGCGGCCCGTCCTTCGACAGCTTGCCCTCGCCATTGCGCACGGCGGCTTCCACGAGCGCCGCGGTGCCGAGATTCCAGTGCTGGGTGGCATGGGTGGAGATTCCCTGGTCAGCCAGGGTGATTGAGGATTTGGCCTGCACGCCGTAGCTCCTATATGTTGATGTCGGCTGCGTCCCCTGAGGAACGGCCGATCCGCCCATTGAGCGCCGCCTGCCGCAGCGTCTTCATTCGCAGACGGGATAAGGCCATAGGGCGTCGGACCCCAACCGTCAAATCCCGCCGCCGCGCGCCCTGTGCCGAAATCGTCCACACAGGTAAGCGAATCGGATGGACCGCCGCACCCGACCCTTTCTTGCGAGGGCGGGCCGCATCGTCTAACGCTCGCTCTCGCCCTTTTCCGATCGTCTGGAATGCTGCATGACCGCGACCATCGCCCTGGTGGATGACGACAAGAATATCCTGACTTCCGTGTCGATCGCGCTTCAGGCGGAAGGCTTTCTGACGCGCGTCTATTCGGACCCTGAAAGCGCGCTCAAGGCGCTGCTGGAAAACCCCGCCGACCTCGCCGTCTTCGACATCAAGATGCCGCGCATGGATGGCCTAGAACTGCTGCGCCGCCTGCGCGAACGCAGCCAGATGCCGGTCATCTTCCTCACGTCCAAGGCGGATGAGCTGGACGAGGCGCTGGGCCTTGCGATGGGGGCGGACGACTATATCGCCAAGCCCTTTTCGCAGCGGCTGCTGATCGCGCGCATCCGCGCCATCCTGCGCCGGTCGGAAATGCGCGCGACGCCCGAAACGCCCGACGAGCCGGTCGCCGACCCGATCCTGCGCGGGCGGCTGGAGATGGACCCGGCGCGGCATCGGGTGAAATGGAACGGGAAGGACGTGACGCTGACCGTCACCGAATTCCTGATCCTCGAAACGCTGGCCCAGCGCCCCGGCGTCGTCAAGAACCGCAATCAGTTGATGGACGCCGCCTATCAGGACGATGTCTATGTCGACGACCGCACCATCGACAGCCACATCAAGCGGCTGCGCCGCAAATTCCGCGAGGCAGATCCCGATTTCAATGCAATCGACACCCTCTATGGCGCCGGCTACCGATTCTCGGAGGAGTGAGGCGGCGCCGCTGGCGGTGCGCTGGTCGGGGCGGCTGAGCCTCACCCCGCGTATCCTTGCGGTCAACGTCTTCGCGCTCGCGCTGCTGGCGGGCGGCTTCTTCTATCTCGACAGCTATCGCACGCGCATCGTCGACGCGCGCCTCGAACAGTCGACGCGCGAGCTGAAGCTCCTTGCGCTCGGCCTGCAGGCCGCGCCGCCAAGCCGCGACGACGCGCTGATCGCCGCCTATGCGCGCCAGACGGAGGACCGGGTGCGCCGCTATGGCGCGGACGGGCGACTGATCGCCGACAGCTTTGCGATGGATGCGCCGCGTTACGAACTGCGGTCGCCCGAAAGCGAGGAGTGGCAGCGGCACGTCGCCCGCTTCCTCGACAAGGTGGTGGACAAGGTGGTCGACGCCGACCGTCCTCCCGATTTCGAGGAACCGGCGCTCGACCGGGCGGAGGCGTGGCCCGAACTGCTGCTGGCGCGCAAGACGGGCCATCCCCAGTCGATGAACCGTTACGCGCCCGACCGCACCTTCATGATCTCCGCCGCCGTGCCGCTGCCGGACGGAACGCTGCTGCTGGCGACGGAGAATGCGCGCGACATCACCCGCATCGTGCGGGCGGAGCGGCTGCGGCTCGGCATGGTGCTGGCGGTCGCGGTGCTGGCTTCGGTGCTGCTGTCCCTGTTCCTTGCGCGCACCATCGTCCAGCCGCTCCAGCGCCTCGCCCGCGCCGCCGTCCGCGTGCGCCTCGGCCGTGCGCGCGAGGTGATGGTGCCGCGCCTGCCCGAGCGGCGCGACGAGATCGGGATGCTCGCGCGCGCCCTGTCCGACATGAGCCAGGCGCTGCGCCAGCGGATCGACGCGACCGACGCCTTCGCGGCGGATGTGAGCCATGAGCTGAAAAATCCCATCGCCTCGCTGCGCTCCGCGCTCGACGCGCTCGACCGGGTGGAGCGGCCGGATCTGCGCACGCAGCTCATGGCCATCGCGCAGGACGATGTGCGGCGGCTCGACCGGCTCGTCACCGACATTGCCGAGGCATCGCGCGTCGACGCCGAACTGTCCCGCACGCGCTTCGAGCCGATCGACCTTGGCATCCTCATCGAACGGATGGTGATCGCGCGGGAAGCGCGCGGGGTTCCGCGCGGCGTCCGCCTCGCCTTCGCCCGCCCGCGCAAGGATGTGGCGGTGGTGCCGGGCGACGAGGGCCGCCTGATCCGCGTGCTCGACAACCTCATAGACAATGCCGTGTCCTTCTCGCCCGACGGCGGCCTCGTCCGCATCGTCGCGACGGTGGCGGACGGGCAGGTGCTGGTCAGCGTCGAGGATGAAGGTCCGGGCGTTCCCGAATCCGAGCGCGAGCATATTTTCCGCCGCTTCCACAGCGTCCGCCCCGAAGGCGAGGCGTTCGGCAAGCATTCGGGTCTCGGCCTTGCCATCGCGCGCTCTATCGTCGAGGGGCATCAGGGCACCATCGCCATCGGCGACCGCGAGGACGCGCAGAAAGGGGCGCGCTTCGTCGTCCGCCTGCCGATGGCGGTCGCGCGCGATCCGGGCATCGTGTCGGAATAGGACGGCATCTGCCATTTGCTTCGCTGCCCCAAGGGGCTACAAGGGACGCGGGGGACACGGGGCCGGACCATGGCGCGCGCATTATCGTCTGAAACGCTTCACGCGACGAGCGTGGCCATCGCCGGCCGCGCCGTGCTGCTGTCCGGGCCGAGCGGCAGCGGCAAGTCCGACCTCGCGCTGCGCCTCGTCGACCGGGGCGGCATTCTGGTCAGCGACGACTATACGCTGGTGAAGCGGGTCGACGGCCGTCTCGTCGCCACCGCGCCCACGACCATCGCGGGAAAGATGGAGGTGCGCGGCATCGGCATCGTCGACCTGCCCCGCATCCCAGAAGCGCCCGTCGCTCTGCTCATCGACCTGTTCGACCGGGTGGAGCGGATGCCGCTCGACCCGCTGCTGCGCATCGTCGCAGGGATGCAGGTGCCCGTCATCAAGATCGCGCCGTTCGAGGCTTCCGCCCCGATCAAGGTCGAACTCGCGCTCGACAAGATCGGCCTCAGGTGAACGAGCCGAAAACCATCCTGCTGCTGTCCGGCCTGTCGGGCGCGGGCAAGACCACCGCGCTCAAGACGCTGGAGGATATGGGCTGGGAAGTGGTCGACAATATCCCGCTCGTCCTGCTCGACCGGCTGCTCGACACGCCGCTGCCCGAAGGCCATGCCGGGGAGTATGCCCGCCCGCTGGCGCTCGGCATCGACGCGCGGACGCGCGGCTTCGACGCCGCCGCTATCGTCCAGCGGATCAAGACGCTGCGCGAACGGCACGGGCATGACATCGAAACGCTGTTCCTCGACTGTTCGGGCAGCGAGCTGGAGCGGCGCTTTGCCGAGACCCGCCGCCGCCACCCCCTCGCGCTCGACCGTCCCGCCGCCGACGGCATCGCGCGCGAGCGGGAGCTGACCGAACCGCTGCGCCGCTGGGCCGGGCAGGTGATCGACACGACCGGCACCACCACCAACGCGCTGCAACAGGAAATCCGCGCGCGATTTTCCCGCGAGCGGCTGTCGGACCCGGTGCTGACGATCCTGTCCTTCGGCTTTTCGCGCGGCGTGCCCCGCAACGCCGACCTGATGTTCGACATGCGCTTTCTGCGCAATCCGCACTGGGTCGACGCGCTGCGGCCGAAGACGGGCCTCGACCCGGAGGTCGCCGCCTATATCCGCGAAGACCCCGCCTATGAGGATGCGGTCGGCCGGATCGAGCAACTGCTCGCCACGCTGCTGCCCCGCTATGCCGAGGGCGGCAAGACATACATCACCGTCGCCTTCGGCTGCACGGGGGGCAAGCACCGCTCCGTCCACGTCGCCGCGCGCGTCGCGAAATACTTGCAAGCGGCGGGCTTTTCGCCCACCCTCTTGCACCGCAATATTGAATCGGTGCCCCAGGAAAGCCTGGAGAAGCACCGACCGGGAGGCCCGAAAGCATCACATGACACAAATGGGCCGTAGAATCAGATGATCGGACTCGTACTCGTCACCCACGGATCGCTCGCCACGGAATTCGTCGTCGCGATGGAGCATGTCGTGGGACCACAGCAGCAGATCGCGACGATCTGCATCGGCCCGGAAGACGACATGGAGCTGCGCCGTGCGGACATCGCCGCCGCCGTCGCCCGCGTCAATGACGGGTCGGGCGTGATCCTGCTGACCGACCTGTTCGGCGGCACGCCGTCGAACCTCGCCATCTCGCTGCTGAAGGCGGGCGAGATCGAGGTGATCGCGGGCATCAACCTCCCCATGCTCATCCGCCTCGAAAGCGCGCGCAAGGTGATGGACGTGCGCGCCGCCGTCGCCGCCGCGCGCGAGGCGGGGCAGAAATATATCAGCGTCGCGTCGGAACTATTGGGTAGCACTGCATGACAGAAATCAGCCGGGAAGTCCGGATCAGCAACAGGCGCGGCCTTCACGCCCGCGCGAGCGCCAAGTTCGTCACGCTGGCGAGTGGCCTGCCCGCCGACATCACCGTCAGCAAGGACGGCAATCACGTCACCGGCACGTCGATCATGGGCCTCATGATGCTGGGCGCGGCGATGGGCGACCATATCGTCATCAAGGCGGCCGGGCCGGAAGCGGAGGATTCGCTCGGCAAGCTCGTCACGCTGGTCGAGGAGAAGTTCGGCGAAGAGTGATCCTCAGCCGTCGCCGACTTCGCCCACCTTGCGCATCTGGGTGAAAATGTCCCAGGTCGCAATAAAGAGCGCGGCGATCACCGGCCCGATGACGATGCCGTTGAAGCCGAACAGCTCGATCCCGCCCAGCGTGGTGATGAGCACGACATAGTCGGGAATGCGCGTTTCACGCCCCACCAGGATCGGGCGGAGCAGATTGTCGACCGACCCGATGATGAGCGCCCCGCACCCGACCAGCACCGCGCCCTGCCACACCGCGCCGGTCGCGAACAGGTAAAGCGCCACCGGCACCCAGACCAGTCCCGATCCGATCGCCGGCAGCAGCGAGAAGATCCCCATCAGCACGCCCCACAGCAGCGCGCCCTGTATCCCCAGCATCCAGAAGACGACGCCGCCGATCAGCCCCTGAACGATGGCGACGATGATGCTGCCCTTCACCGTCGCGCGGATGACGACGACGAACTGGCGCAGCAGCGCCTCGCGCTGGTGCGGGCGCAGCGGGGCCGCTTCGGCAAAGCGCTGCGACAGCCGGTCGCCGTCGCGCAGCAGGAAGAAGGCGAGGTAGAGCATGACGCCGAGCGCGATGATGAAGCTGAACGCGCCCTGCCCGATCAGCAGCGCCTGCCCCGCGAGCGAGCGGAAGCTGCTGGTGAGGCCGCGCGTGACGGTGAGGCGGGCGGCGTCGAAATTGCTGACGCCGAAACGCCGCAGGATGGCGTGCGACCAGTCGGGCAGCGCGCCGACCATCTGGGCGAACATGCGTTCGAAATTGATCTGGCCCGACTGGATGAGGCCATAGAAATGCGCCGCTTCCTGCACCAGCGCGAAGGCGAGGAAGATGGCGGGCACGATGACGATGGCGATGATCGCCACCAGCGTCATCAGCGCGGCGCTGTTGCGGTGCTTTGGCATCGCCTTCAGCAGCCACTGGTTGAGCGGCCAGAACAGGATGGCGACGATCACGCCCCACAGCACCGCGGCGAAGAAAGGTTCCAGCACCGCGGCGAAGGCGATCGACACCAGCGCCACGAGCGTCAGGAAGAAGCCGTCCTCGATGCGGTGCGATTGCTTGTCGGTCATTCCACCCCCGTAAGAAAATCCAGCGGGCAAATCCATGGGGAACGGCTCCTGTTCCATGCCCCCTGTCATTTTGTTCGTCGCGCCGCTAGAGAAGCCGCCTTCCCTGCTGGAGCATCGGACGACGTGGCGCGCGAAATCACCGGCTTTTCCAACCCGCTGGTCAAGCGCGTCCGATCCCTGCGCGAAAAGAAATATCGCAAGGCCGAAGGACTGTTCCTGGCCGAAGGGCTGCGCATCCTGACCGAAGCGCGCGAAGAGGGCGTGCTGCCCGAAATGCTGTTCCACGCCGGGTCGACGCATCCGCTGGCCCGCGACCTGATTGCCGCGATGGAGTCGGCGGGGGGCGATGTGATCGAAACCACGCCCGACATCCTGTCCAAGATCAGCGGCAAGGACAATGCGCAGGCGGTGGTCGGCGTCTATCGCGACCGGCTGACCCCGCTCGCCGATCTGGACCGGGGCAGCGCCGACATCTGGATCGTCGCCCAGTCGCTGCGCGATCCGGGCAATCTGGGCACGATCCTGCGCACCGGGGACGCGGTGGGGGCGGGCGGTCTTATCCTGATCGACGATTGCGTCGATCCCTTTTCGGTCGAATCGGTGCGGGCCAGCATGGGCGCGCTCTTCACCCAGAAGATCGCGCAGGCGCGGTGGGAGGAATTCATCCCCTGGCTGCGCTCCGGCCCCGGCCAGTTGATCGGCACCAGCCTCAAGGCGACGCACGATTATCAGGAGCCGTCCTACGAAAGCCCGAGCTTCCTCCTCGTCGGCAACGAGGCGCAGGGGCTGCCCGAAGCCTATGAGGCGCAGTGCGACCTGCTGGTGAAGATGCCGATGCTGGGCAAGGCGGACAGCCTGAACGCGGCGGTGGCGACTGCGGTGATGGCCTATGAGCTGCTGAACCAGAAGCGGCGGGTGCGCTGATCCTTCGCTTGCGGGGGAGGAGGCTGGACTGCTATCCTGCGCGCCGGTGACAGGGAGTGACGGCGCATGTTCGACGATCTGATCGGGAAGCTGGGTGGCCTTGAAGCGGTGGCGGCGCAGGTGGGCCTCGAGCCGGCGCAGATGCAGGCGCTGATGAGCGAGATCGCGGCGAAGATCGGCTCGGGCGAAACCAGCGTCGCCGCACTCGCCGAAGTGGCGGCGGAACATGGCGTGTCGGCGGACGCGCTTCAGGGACTGCTCGGCAACCTCACCGGGCCGGAAGGGCTGCTCGGCCAGTTGGGCGGGATGTTCGACCGGGACGGCGACGGCAATCCGCTCAATGAGCTGGGCAGCATCGCCAAGGGCCTGTTCGGCTGACAGGTTTAGCGACGCAAAGATTTTTTGGCCTTGCCTTGGCGGCGCGAACCGGCCAATTCGCGGACATCATCATTATTGCGAACGATCCGCAACTGGCTGCGCGCGGCCAGACTGAAACGCAAGGACGACTTTGTTGACCGACGTGACGACCGACAAGCCGGCTCTGGAACCGACCGGCGCGCTTTCCGTGGAGACCGTGCTGTCGGTCCGGCACTGGAACGAGCATCTGTTCAGCTTCCGCATCACGCGGCCCGCCAGCTTCCGCTTCCGGTCGGGCGAGTTCGTGATGATCGGCCTGCCCGGCGACAACGGCAAGCCGCTGCTGCGCGCCTATTCGGTCGCCAGCCCGAGCTGGGACGAGGAGATCGAGTTCCTGTCGATCAAGGTGCAGGACGGGCCGCTGACGTCGAAGCTGCAACTCATCCAGCCGGGCGACCAGATCTATCTCGGCCGCAAGCCGACCGGCACGCTCGTCACCGACGCTCTGCTGCCGGGCAGGCGGCTGTTCATGCTGTCGACCGGCACGGGCCTTGCGCCCTTCCTCAGCCTGTCGCGCGACCCGGACGTGTATGAGTTTTACGAGCAGGTGGTGATCGTCCATTCGGTGCGCCGGGTGAGCGACCTTGCCTTCCGCGACGAGCTGGAGGGCAAATGGGCGGAAGATCCGCTGGTGTCCGAACAGGCGCCCGCGCAGTTCCATTATGTGCCGACCGTGACGCGCGAACCGTTCGAGGGCAACACGCAGCGCATCGACGCGCTGGTCGAGAGCGGCGCGCTGTTCGAAGGCATTCCGGGCGCGGCGAAGTTCGACCCCGAAACCGACCGGATCATGATGTGCGGCAGCATGGAGATGATCAAGCAGTTCGCGGCGTTCTTCGAGGCCGAAGGCTTCACCGAAGGCAGCAACGCCGCGCCGGGACAGTTTGTGATCGAAAGAGCGTTCGTGGGTTAAGCCTGACGACGCGGGGATAGGAAAGGCCGGAGGTGTGATCCTCCGGCCTTTTTTGTGGCACAAGTCGAAGCGGGACCCCGGCTCAGGGCCGGGGTGACGAATGGAGGGGCAAGCGTGCTATCTCCCTTGCTGTTCGACCACCTGAATTGTCCGTCACCCCGGGCTTGACCCGGGGTCTCGCTTCTTTGAAGCTGCGGCGATGGGACAGGGCGGCTGGGTCTATATCATGGCAGACCGCTACCGGGGGACGATGTATGTCGGGGTCACTGCTGACATTGCCGCCCGCATTTACCAGCATCGCAGTGGCGCCGGATCGGACTTTTGCGCGCGTTATGGATTGCGGCGGCTGGTCTGGGCGGAACGGGGCGAGGACATACGGGCCTGTATCGAGCAGGAAAAACGGGTGAAGCGGTGGCGGCGCGAGTGGAAGTTCGACCTGATCGAGCGGGTCAATCCTGAATGGCGCGATCTGTCCGAGACGTTGGCCTGAAAGGCAGCGCGACCCCGGCTCAGGGCCGGGGTGACGTGAGCGTGGTTACGCCCGCCCTTTCATCCACGCGTCCACATTGGCGGCCAGGACGGTCATCGGGACGCCGCCGCCTTTCACCACCATGTCATTGAACAGGCGGAAGTCGAAGCGGTCGCCGAGCGCCTTCTGCGCCGCCCCGCGAAGCCGCACGATTTCGCCGTGGCCGACCTTGTAGCCGCAGGCCTGACCCGGCCACGCGCAGTAGCGGTCCACCTCGCCCTGCACATCCTCGACGCTGGAGCCGTTGGTGGTGGCGAACCAGTGGATCGCCTGTTCGCGGGTCCAGCGTTTCGCGTGGAGGCCGGTGTCGACCACGAGGCGGCAGCAGCGATAGGCGATGGACTGGAGATAGCCGAGCCGCCCGGCGGGATCGCCTTCATAAGCGCCCAGTTCGTCGCCGAGCTGTTCGGCGTAGAGCGCCCAGCCTTCCGAATAGGCGTTGAAGGCGAGGAGCGAGCGGATGAGCGGCAGCCGGTAGGTATATTCGCCCTGCCAGATATGGCCGGGTATCCCCTCATGATAGCAGAGGGTCGGCAGCGAATAGCGCGGCCAGATGCCCGTATCGCGCAGGTTGATATAATAGTTGCCGGGGACCGATCCGTCGATCGTGCCCGCGCCGGCATAGGCGCCCGGCGCGCCCGCCTCGATCTCCACCGGAACGCGCTTGACGATCAGCTTTGCCGGAACCAGCGTCGCGAAGGCGCGGGGGAGGCGGGTGCGGATATCGGTCAGGCGCCCGTCGATATAGGCGAGGATCTGGGCGCGGCCCGTATCGTCATTGGGAAAGAGGTAGCGCGGGTCTTTGCCCATGGCGGTCATGCGTTCGCCGACCGTGCCCTTGGTCATGCCGAGGCCTTTGAGCAGGGCGTCCATCTGCCCTTCCAGCGCGGCGAGCTGGTCGAGGCCGAGGCGGTGCACCTCGTCCGGGGTCATGCGAGTGGTGGTGCCTGCCTGAAGCGCCCATGCGTAATAATCCTCGCCTTGGGGCAGCTTCCACACGCCCGCGTCCATGGTCGCGGCGGCGCGCTGGCGCTGGAGTTCGGCGATCTGGGCCGCGAGGGCGGGTGCGACCTTTTCGCGCACGATGGCGGCGGCTCTGGCGGCGTAACCGCCGGGCACGTCCTTCGTGCGGCGGACGAGGGATGCGACGGGCACCCATTGCTCGACGGGCTGGGCCTGAACGGCGGTCATCTGGCGCAGCGTCTTGTCGAGGAGGAAGGCGGGGGCGGTGACGCCGATGCCTGCGTCATGGCGGAGGCGCTCGGTCTCTCCCGCAAGATTGGCGGCATAGGCGTCGAGGCGGGCGAGGTAAGCGTCGGCATCGGCGACCGTCCCGATCGCATGGTTGCTGTCGAGGAAGTCGGGCGTTTCGACGAAGCTGCCGGTATTCTGCGCGACGGCATAGGGGCTGTTGCGGTAGGACCAGTTGCTGTTCATCATCGCCATGTCGCCGAAGGGGAAGGCGAAGCCCGCCGCCGCCAGTTCATGCGCGGCGAGCGTCACGTCCACATCGGTGCGGGTGGCCGGGGAAAGGGCGGCGCGGTCGATGGCGCGCAGCTTTGCGAGGCGGTCCTTTACATGGGCGGCGACAAGTGCCTGCCCGGCGGGGCTTTTGTCGCCGAGGCGCGATTTGAGCGCGGCGCGGGGGCCGGTGTCCAGCCCCAGGCCGCTGGCGCTTTCGGGTGCGTCGGCGAGCATCTGTTCCGCCATGTCGGCGAGCGTCGCCTGCGCGGCGGCATCCGGCCCCTGCGCGGCGCGGGCGGGCAGGGCGGTGAGCGCGAGGGCGGAGGAACCGGCGATCAGGAAGTCGCGGCGGGTGGCGGTCATGGAGCGGCTCCGTCTGTGTCTTTTCCTCCTTAGCTTCGCATATTTCCCGCAAGTTTTGACAGACTATTTCCTATCGCCGACAGATTGTTACCCGTCCGCCGCTCCGATGGCGGCCGCGAGCGCGGGGCGGAGCAGCGCCCATTCGTCCGATGCGAACGGCCCGGCGTCGAGCAGATGGTGGAGAAGCTCGCGCAGGGCGATGCGCTGGCGATGGGGCATGGCGGCGTGCTGGCCATTCCGGTCCGCGCCGAGCGCGCGCATCGCGGCATAGAGCAGGCGCAGGTCGGTGTCGGTGCGCGTGCCGATGCGCTGCCCCCGGCGCATCATCGGGCGGACGCGCTTTTGGCGGGCGAGCGCGAGCGCGCGGTCCCGGCTTTCTTCAAGGCCCATTTCCAGCGCCCAGTCCCACGCGGCCGCGAAGCTTTCCGCCCCCGCCTTCTGCCGCAGATGATAGGCCGAACGGGCCGAAAGGCCGACGCTGCGCGCCGCATGGGCGATGACGCCGCAGCGCGCGAGCATGGCGATGAAGGCGCGCTGCGCCTCCGTCGTCCAGCCGCGCGCGCGGCGCAGGTGGGTCACGGGGGTGAAGAGGAGGGGATCGCTGTCTGTCATGCGGGCGAGGCTGCCAGAAGCGCGGGCGGGTAGGACAGATGCGAGGAGGGGCTTTTCCTGCGGGCGCGATGGGCTAAGGGCGGATCGACATTCAGCCCTGGCGGACTGCAAATGGCGGCTTTCCGAGCTTCCGGTGCTCACGTACTTTTAGTACGCTGCGCTCCGGGTCTCAAAAAGCCACCATTTTCGTCACACCATCATCTGAATGCCGGCCCGCCCTAGAGGGGGGCAACCCGATCTGGAGATACGCCATGCTGCTGCGCCATGCCCGTTCGCTGCTGTTCCTGCCCGCGTCCAACCCGCGCGCTATCGCCAAGGCGCGGAGCCTGCCGTGCGACATGGTGATCCTGGACCTGGAGGACGCCGTGCCGCCCCATGCCAAGCAGGCGGCGCTGGACGGCGCGGTCGAGGCGCTGGGCGAAGGCTTTGGCGGGCGGATCGCCGCAGTGCGCATCAATGCCGAGGACGCGCCGAGCCACGGGACCGAGATGGTGGCGGTGAAGGGCAGCGCGGCGGACTATGTGGTGCTGCCCAAGGTGGAGCGGGCGGGGCAGGTGAAGGACGTGTTCGCGGTGACGGGGAAGCCCGTGATCGCGATGATCGAAAGCGCGCGCGGCGTGCTGGCCGCGCCTGCCATCGCCGCGGAGGAAGGTTGCGCGGGGCTGTTCATGGGCAATAACGATTTGCGCCGCGACCTTGGCATCCCGCCGTCTGCCGACCGGGCGGGGCTGTCTTATGCGATGCAGGCGGTGGTGCTGGCGGCACGGGCGGCGGGCATCGCGGTGTTCGACGGGGTGTTCAACCGGCTGGACGACGAGACCGGGCTGGAAGTGGAATGCGCGGAGGGGCATGCGCTGGGCTTCGACGGCAAGACGCTGATCCATCCGGGGCAGATCCCGGTCGCCAATCAGATTTTCGGCCCGGACGCACAGGCGGTGGCGGACGCGCGGCGGCTGATCGAAGCGGCGACCGGCGGGGCGGAACGCTTCGAGGGACGGATGATCGAGACGATGCATGTGGAGGAGGCCAGAGCGCTGATCGCGCGGGCGGATGCGGTGGGATGACCGCAGAGCCAAGTGTTGCATGCAGGTGACAGCGTTGGCTGAAAAGCGCCCTTTCCGGCTCGGCTCATCGCTGCCGGGTTGATCCCATCTGACCCTTTTGGCGTTTTCTCCCCATCGAGTTCTTCCCCCGAACTCCGGTGAAAAAAGGGTCTTATCATGAATCGCACCACGCTTGTGGCGCGCCGGCTGCTTGCGGCCAGCGCGCTCCCGACGCTTTGCCTCGCGCCCGCCTTCGCGCAGGACGCCGCGCCCGCCGACGAGGGCGACACCATCGTCGTCACCGGCAGCCGCATCCAGCGCAGCGATTATAATGTCCCCAATCCGGTCGTCACGGTGACGGCGGAGAATCTGGAGCAGGCGGGCAACGTCCAGCTGGTCGATACGCTGCGGCAGAACCCGGCGCTCATCGCATCCTTCGGCGGGGCGCAGACGTCCGGGTCCAATTCCGATTTCGGCGCGGTCGGCGTTCAGTTGCTCAACCTGCGCGGGCTGGGCGAAAACCGCACGCTGGTGCTGGTGAACGGCCGCCGCCATGTGTCGAGCATTTCCGGTTCCGCCGCCGTCGACATCAACACCATCCCCAACGACCTGATCGAGGGCGTCGACGTGCTGACCGGCGGCGCATCCGCCATTTACGGCGCGGACGGGGTGTCGGGCGTGGTCAATTTCCGTCTGATGCGGAATTTCGACGGGTTCAAGGCCAGCGGACAGGTGGGCATTTCCAGCCGGGGCGATGCGGGCCAGCGCTACGGTTCGATCACCTATGGCAAGAATTTCAGCGACGGGCGCGGCAATATCGCGCTGTCCTACGAATATCGCGATCAGGATCGCCTGAGCAGCGCGAACCGTTACCGCACCGGCAATCCACTGGGTTCCTATGGCATCGTGCGCGATCCCAATGACATTCCCGACGATCCGACCCGGCCCGACCGCGTGCCGACCAACAATCTGCGTTATGCCGACAGTTCGCCGGACGGCGCAGTGGACTTCGACGTGCTGGCCTGCATCAACGATGGCGACTGCATCCCCGACTTCACAGGCTCTGGCAAGGTCTACGATCGTGGGCGGCTGCTGCCTTCGTCGGGCGGGCTGACGCAGGGCGGGGACAGCACGCAGCTTGCGGGCTATCAGGGCGATCTTCAGGCCTATAATCGCGTCCATAATTTCAATCTTCTGTCGCATTACGACTTCAGTGATGCGTTCAAGGTCTTCGTCGAGGCCAAATATGTGAAGAACCGCACCTTCACGCTGGCGCAGCCTTCGTTCGATTTCTTCACCTATCTGTCGCCCGACAATCCCTATCTGCAGGACCGGTTCGCAGGGCTGGCCGACACGTCGCAGGGCGCGTTCATCTCGCGCGACAATTACGACCTTGGCGTGCGCGGGGAACGGAACGACCGCGAGACGATGCGCTTCGTCGGCGGGGCGGAGGGGCGCATTTCCGACCATGCGAGCTATGAGCTGTCCTATACTTTCGGCCAGACCAAGTCGAAGGTGCTGCTGACCGACTATCGCATCGGCGACCGTTACTGGGCGGCGATCGACGCGGTGCGCGATCCGGCGACCGGCAATATCGTGTGCCGATCCACGCTCGATCCCACGGCGAACATCAATCCCGACAATTATGACGCTCCTGCGAGCAGCTTCACGCCGGGCGCCAACAGCGGATGCCGTCCGCTCAACCTTTTGGGCAACAATGTGCGCGATCAGGCGGCGCTCGACTGGGTGAACGCCGACATCCTGAACCGCGCGCGGGTGCAGCAGCATGTCGTGTCGGGGTCCATCTCCGGCGACTTCGGCCAGTTTTTCGAACTGCCCGGCGGCCCGGTCGGCTTCGCCATCGGCGCGGAATATCGCAAGGAAAAGAGCCGGTTCGTGCCCGACCAGTTGCTGCAGGAGGGGGCGCTTCAGGACTTTTCGCTGCAACTGCCCGAAAGCGGCAGCTTCGACGTCAAGGAAGTGTTCGGCGAGCTTTCCGTGCCGGTGCTCAAGGAAGTGCCCTTCGCCTATAATCTGAGCTTCGGCGCGGCGATCCGCCTGTCGGATTATTCGACCATCGGCAAGACGACGACGTGGAAGGTGGACGGCACCTATGCGCCGATCCCCGACCTGACGCTGCGCGGCACCTGGTCCGAAGCGGTGCGCGCGCCCAACATCACGGAACTGTTCGCCCCGCGCAACGGCGGCTTTTCCTTCATCACCGATCCGTGCGATCCCGTCGCGCTGCCCAACGGCACACAATATCGCGCCGCCAACTGTCAGGCGACGCTGGCGGCGGCGGGGCTTTCTCCGGCGCAGATCGCCGCGTTCAACCCCGAAAACGATCCGACCGCGACGGTCAGCCTGCCGGGCTTTTCCGGCGGCAACCGCAATCTGCGCGAGGAAACGGCGCGGACCTGGACGGCAGGCGTGGTGCTGCGGCCCCGCTTCATTCCGGGCCTGACCGCGTCGTTCGACTGGTATGACATCAAGCTCAAAAATGCGGTGAACACGCCGACCGCCGAGGAACTGGCGCAGCTCTGCGTCGATCAGCCGACGCTCGACAATGTCTATTGCCAGAACATCACGCGCGCGCAGGGCACGGGCTATATCAGCAGCTATTTCGTGCAGCCGCAGAATGTCGCCAATTTCCGCACGGCGGGCGCGGACTTCAAACTGAACTACGGGTTCGACACGGCGAAGGTCGGCAGCTTCGCCATCGGCATCGTCGGCGGCTATCTCGACCGGCTGGAGTTCATCCCGACGCCGGGCGCGACCGTCAATATCGACCGGGGCGAGGCCTATTATCCCAAGTGGAACGCCACCGGCGACGTGACGTGGAAACTGAATGCCCTGACCGTCAATTACGGCATAAGCTGGTTCAGCAAGACCGACCGCTACACGCGCGAGGAACTGGCCGGCAACCCGGACATCGCCGCGCCCGAATACCTCAAATATAAGGAAAAATGGCAGCATGACCTCTACGTCGCCTATGACGTGGACAAGCGCTTCCGCTTCTACATGGGCGTCAACAACCTGTTCGACCAGCAGCCGTCCATCGCGTCGGCCAACTATCCGGTCAGCTTCGTCGGCCGCTATATGTATGCGGGCGCGAAGATCACGATGTGATCGCGCGGGTCATCGGATGAGGGGAGGGGCGGCGGTGGGCCGTCCTCCCTTTTTGAGCCGGATGCCGTTTTGCCGGAGGAGCAGGGAAGCGGAATGCCGGGTCAGGCCCGGCATGACGCTTTCGGCCCAGTGTGGACATCCCCCTCCCGCAGGCGGGAGGGGGATGTCTGTGTCCGCTTACCACCCATACTACCGTTCCCGCCTGCCTTAAACCGCCCCATGCCGCGCGGTCAGCAGGTAGTTGATCGCCTTGTTCTGCGACAGTGCGAAGCCACGCGCGGGGTCGAAGGAGAGGCCGCTGCTGTCGGTGACGGCGAGGCCTGCGTCGGTGAGCAGGGCGGTGAGTTCCTCGGGGGTCAGGAATTTGCCCCAGTCGTGCGTGCCTTTGGGGATGCCGCCGACGCTTTCGCCCACGGTAATCATCGCGAGGCGCGACAAAGGCGTGCGGTTGGGGGTGGAGAGGATGAGGAGGCCACCGGGGGCGAGCTTGCCGGCCAGCGCGGCGACGAAGGCGGCGGGGTCGGCGACATGTTCTATCACTTCCATCGAGGTGACGAGGTCGAAGCCGCTTTCGGCAAGCTGCTCCACCGGCGTCGCGCGATAGTCGATGGCGAGGTTCTGGCCGGTCGCATGGGCCTTTGCCGCGGCGATATTTTCCGGCGCGGCGTCGAGGCCGGTCGCCTGCGCGCCCAGCCGCGCGAGCGGTTCGGTGAGGAGACCGGCGCCGCAGCCGACATCGAGCGCGCGTTTCCCTTCGAGCGGGCGGAAGCTGCGCTCGCGCCCCGGCCAGTGCGCGTCGATGGCGGCGCGGATGTAGCGCAGGCGCACCGGGTTGAGCCTGTGCAGCATCGCGCTGGAGCCGTCGGGGTTCCACCAGTCGGCAGCCATCTCGCCGAAATGGGCTGCTTCGCGGGGGTCGATGGTGGCGGTGCTGTCGGTCATGCGCCTCTTTATAGCCGCTGCGTCCGCGATGCCTAGCCGCCGTCCGCGCGCCCGAGGGCAGCAGGGTTGCTTGCCATATCCGCCCCGGCTGCTAAAGAAGCGCCGTTTTTAGCCCCTCGGGACATTTTCTTTCACGCAGACAGGGTGGTTCGACAAGCAAATGGCGCGTATCGTGATGAAATTCGGCGGCACCTCGATGGCGGGGATGGAGCGAATTCGCAGCGTCGCCGCGCGGGTGCGCCATGTCGTCGAACAGGGGCATGAGGTCGCGGTCGTCGTGTCCGCCATGGCGGGCGACACCGACCGGCTGGTCGGATTCTGCAAGGAAGCATCGCCGCTCTACGATCCGGCGGAATATGATGTCGTGGTCGCCAGCGGCGAGCAGGTGACGAGCGGCCTCCTTGCCATGACGCTCAAGGCGATGGGCGTGGAGGCGCGGAGTTGGCTCGGCTGGCAGTTGCCGATCCGCACGACCGAAGCCCATGCCAAGGCGCGCATCTCCACCATCGAAACCGACGCGCTGGTCGCCGCGATGCAGTCGGGTCAGGTCGCGGTCATCCCCGGATTTCAGGGGATGATGGAGGACGGGCGCGTCTCCACGCTGGGACGTGGGGGGTCGGATACTTCGGCGGTGGCGGTCGCAGCGGCGGTCAAGGCCGACCGGTGCGACATCTATACCGATGTCGACGGCGTCTACACCACCGACCCGCGCATCGTTGCGCGCGCGCGCAAGCTCGACCTCGTGACTTACGAGGAAATGCTGGAACTGGCGTCGGTGGGCGCCAAGGTGCTCCAGACCCGTTCGGTCGGCCTCGCCATGAAGGAAGGCGTGGTCGTGCAGGTGCTTTCCTCCTTCGACGACCCCTCCCAGGACGACCTTCCCGGCACGCTGATCGTGAGCGACGAGGAACTGGACGCCAAGCTCAAGGAAACCAAGATGGAACGGCAACTCATCACCGGCATCGCCCACGACAAGAACGAGGCGAAGATCATCGTCACCCGCGTGCCCGACAAGCCGGGCGCGGTCGCCAGCATCTTCGGCCCGCTGGCGGATGCGGCGATCAATGTCGACATGATCATCCAGAACGACAGCAAGGACAATGAGGAGACCGACGTCACCTTCACCGTCCCGCGCGCCGACCTCGCCCGCAGCGTCGACATCCTCGAAGCGAACAAGGATTCGATCGGCTTCCGCCGCATCATCACCGACACCGAAGTCGCCAAGATCAGCGTCGTGGGCGTTGGCATGCGCAGCCATGCGGGCGTCGCGGCGACGATGTTCAAGACGCTGGCGGACCGCGGCATCAACATCGAGGCGATCTCCACCAGCGAGATCAAGGTTTCGGTGCTGATCGACGAGGACGAGACGGAGCTTGCCGTGCGCGTGCTGCACACGGCCTATGGGCTGGACGCGCCGGCGGCCTGATCGCGGAGGGCTTGCGGCAGGGATCATGCGCATCTATTCTGCGCATGATCCACGGAGCCAAGCCCATGAACGAGCAGACGCGGCCCCCGCGCAGGGCGACCAATATATCGCTGGACACAGCGCTGCTGGCCGAGGCGAAGGCGCTGGGCGTCAACATCTCACGCGCCTGTGAAAAAGGGCTGGCGGATCAGATCCGCATTTCCCGCGCGCAGCGGTGGCGGGAGGAAAACCGCGATGCGCTGGCGTCGTCCAATGCGCATGTCGAGCGGGAAGGGCTGCCGCTTTCGCGCCATCGCGCTTTCTAATGGCGAAGTTCGACCTGTATCGCGCCAAGGATGGCGATCTCTATCTGCTCGACTGTCAGGCCGACCTGCTGGGCGACCTCAACAGCCGGTTCGTCGTGCCGCTGATGCCGCAGGATCAGGCGCCCAAAGCTGCGGCCCGTCTCAATCCGGTCTTCGATATAGCGGGCGAAGCGCTTGTCATGGTGACGCAGTTCGCCGCGACCGTGCCGCTGAGGGAGCTGGGCGCGCCGCTGATGTCGTTGCAGGCGCATGAGCGGGAGATCGGCAATGCGCTCGACATGCTGATCTGCGGATTTTGACGCGAGTTGCGATTTTTGCCCAACCCTTCTAACTGCCGCTCGCTCTTGCTGATACGGATGATCCCATGACCCACGCCCGACTTTCCTCCCTCATGGCGCGCGGCGCCGAGTTTCTCGGGTGCGAGACGGCGATCCTGTGCGGGGCGATGAGCTGGGTGAGCGAGCGCAATCTCGTTTCGGCGATCTCGAACGCGGGCGGGTTCGGCGTGATCGCGTGCGGGGCGATGACGCCCGAGCTGCTCGACGCGGAGATCGCGGCGACGAAGACGCTGACGGACCGGCCCTTCGGCGTCAACCTCATCACCATGCATCCGCAGCTTTTCGACCTGATCGACGTGTGCGCGCGGCACGATGTGGGGCATGTCGTGCTGGCGGGCGGGCTGCCGCCCAAGGGCAGCATCGAGGCGATCAAGGCGAAAGGCGCGAAGCTGATCTGCTTCGCCCCGGCACTGGCGCTGGCGAAGAAGCTGGCGCGGTCGGGCGTCGATGCGCTGGTGGTCGAGGGGATGGAAGCGGGCGGCCATATCGGCCCGGTGTCGACCAGCGTTCTGGCGCAGGAAATCCTGCCCGAGATGGCGGAGCAGCTTCCCGTGTTCGTCGCGGGCGGGATCGGCCGGGGCGAGGCGATCGCCGCCTATCTGGAGATGGGTGCGGCGGGCGTGCAGCTTGGCACGCGCTTCGCCTGCGCGACCGAGAGCATCGCGCATCCGGCGTTCAAGAAGGCGTTTTTCCGCGCGTCGGCCCGCGACGCCATCGCCAGCGTCCAGATTGACCCGCGCCTGCCGGTGATCCCCGTGCGCGCGCTCAAAAATGCGGGGACGGAGAGCTTCACCGCCAAGCAGCGGGAAGTCGCCAATCTGCTCGACAGCGGGACCATCGAGATGATGGAAGCGCAGCTTCAGATCGAGCATTATTGGGCAGGGGCGCTGCGCCGCGCGGTGATCGACGGGGATGTCGAGGGCGGATCGCTGATGGCCGGGCAGTCGGTCGGTATGGTGACGAAGGAGGAGCCGGTCGCCGCGATCATCGCGCAGCTTCTGGACGAGGCCGCGCAGGCGCTGGAGCGGCGAGCCGCCTGAAGACTTGCGACGAACCGAGTCGACGGGGCATTTCCACAAGAGGCTTTGACCGGCATGAGGGGCACTTCCCCAACGGAGAAGCTGATGTCCGCGACCCGCCGTTTTCTTGGGCGAATTTCCCTGGTGTCGCTCGTCGCCATCGCCGCCTGTTCGACCCCGCCGCCGCCTCCTCCGCCCACGCCGCCGCCCCCGGTCGTGCCGACGATCCGCCCGACACCGCCCGACAATGCGGTCGAGGGGATGAGCATTCCGGAAAAGGGCGCGGACGGCAAATATCTGACCGCCAATCGCGGCGTCACGGCCAATACGGCGTTGTGGCATGTGCGCATGGCGCTGAATGTCGCTGCGCTCAACTGCGACAAATATGGGCCGACCGCGCGGACGCAATATAACCAGATCCTGTCGGTCCATCGCGACATGCTGGACAGCGCCAACGATGCGGTCGACCGCAATTACACCGCCGCCTATGGCAGTTCGGCGGTGGGGATGCGCGAGCGGCTGAATACCGTGGTCTATAATTTCTTCGCGCTGCCGCCCGTCATCAAGCATTTCTGCCCGGTGGCGGTCACGGTCGGGGCGAAGCTGCTGTCGACGCCCTCGTCGCAGATGCTGGTGATGGCCCCCGAATGGCTCGCGGAGCTGGAGAAGCCGTTTCAGGATTTCTACGAAGCCTATGCCGACTATCTTCGGCGGCTGGCCGAGTGGCAGTCGCGTTTCGGGGCCACGGTGACGCTGCGCCTGTCGCCCGCGCCGCTGCCGCCGCCGCCGGTGCCGCCGGGCGAAGCGCCTGTGGGATGGAAGCCGGGGATGGCGCTGCCGCCGTCTTCGCTGCCGCCTGCACCCATGCCCGCGCCTGCGGCGTCGGGCGGGGCGACGGTGCAGCCGGTGCCGTCCGCGAGCGCGCCTGCACCCGCCGGGCCGCCCGCTCCGGCGCAGGCCGTGCCGGGTGACACGCCCTTCGGCCCGCCGCCGGTCACGCGCACGCTGCCGGGCAACGGCGCGCCCACGCTGTCGGTGCAGCCGCTCCCCGCGGGCAACGAATAAGCGAGTTCAGGCGCGCGCGTCGAAGGCGGCGCGCGCGGCCTCCACGGCTTCGCGGTGCCGCTCCGCCCACATCCACACGCCGCAGAAGGCGGCGCTGAGGCTGTTGCCGAGCGGGGTCAGCGCATAGTCGACATGGGGCGGCACCACCGGGTGCACGGTGCGGGTGAGCAGGCCGTCGCGCTCCATCTGGCGCAGCGTCTGGGTCAGCATCTTCTGGCTGATGCCGTCCACCGCGCGGCCGATGTCGCTGAAGCGCATTGTGCCTTTCTCCTCCAGTTCCTCCAGCACGAGCAGCGTCCATTTGTCCGCGACGCGGCCGATGAGTTCGTTGACGAGCCGCTCGACGCGCGGGTCGGTCGTCTCCTCCTCCGGCCCGGCCAGATAGGCTTCGGCATCGGCACGGACGGGAGCGGGGAAGCGGCTGCTGACGGATTTGACCATTGTTACTCCGTGGTGAGTATGGAACTTTTCGGTGCCTTCTTTCCAGAGGAGAGCATAGCCCCATATAGAGCGTCGGGCCAAGTCACAAAGGAGCCAGTCCCATGCAGATCACAGGCAACACCATCCTCATCACCGGCGGCGGATCGGGCATCGGCGCGGCGCTGGCGCATGAATTTCATGCGGCGGGCAATCAGGTCATCGTCGCCGGGCGGCGGCAGGCGGCGCTCGATGCGGTGGTGGCGGAGCATCCCGGCATGGCCGCGATGACGCTCGACATGGCGGACGCAGCGGGGATCGTGGCGTTCGCGCAGGAGGTCGTGGCGAAATTCCCGGCGCTCAATGCCGTGCTGCTGAATGCGGGCATCATGGTGGCGGAGAAGGAGATCGAGCTGCCGACCGCCGAAGCGACGGTCGCGACCAATCTGCTGGGGCCGATCCGGCTCGCCCACGCGCTGCTGCCGCATCTCAAGGCGCAGGCGGCCTCGACCGTCCTGACGGTGTCGTCGGGTCTCGCCTTCGTGCCGCTGGCGGCGACGCCGACCTACAGCGCGACCAAGGCGGCGATCCATAGCTGGTCGCTGTCGATGCGCGAGCAGCTCAGGGATACAAGCGTCGAGGTGATCGAGATCGCGCCGCCGGGCGTGCAGACCGACCTGATGCCGGGCCATGCCGAGAATGCGGAGATGATGCCGCTCGACGCCTTCATCGCCGAGACGATGGCGCTGCTGCGGCAACAGCCTGCGCTGCCGGAAATCCATGTCGAGCGGGTCAAATTCCTGAGCGAGGCGACGCGGCGCGGCGAATTCGATCAGGTGTTCGCCATGCTCAACCGGCAGCACCGCTAACGGTAGAGGGCGCTTTGGGGGGCAGGGGGAAGAGGCGCGCGAACCGCTGCGCCAGCGCCCTGTCCCCCTCGACCCGCAGCGCGCCCGCAAAGCCCTCCCACGGCGCGCCGCCATAGATGATGGCGACCAGCGCATTCTGGTCGCCGTCGATCAGCACGTCCGCGCCCGCCGCCGCGCCCCGGTCGATATGGAAATCGCCGTCGCGGAAGCTGCCCAGAAACTCTTCCTCGCCGAAGCGCAGGCCGATGGTGGCGTTCATGTCGCCGATGCGGCTGCGGTCGATCATCGTGCGCAGCGACAGGATCACCGAGACGGGACTCATCGGCTTGCCCGGCTCCATCGTGGGGGATCGCGCGGCCCAGCGGCCCAGCACCTGAAACAGGATTTCCGATTCGCGGCCCCAGTCGGTCAGCTCGTAAATCTGGCTGGCGGCGGGCGGGGGCAGGCGGCGGCGCACGAGGATGCTCGCCGCCTCCAGCTCCTCCAGCCGCTGCGTCAGCACATTGGCGCTCAGGCCGGGCAGTCCGGCGCGAATATCGGTGAAGCGCTTTGGCCCCAGCATCAGTTCGCGCATGATCGGCATCGCCCAGCGATCGCCGATGATGTCGAGCGCGTGCGCGACGGCGCAGCCATCCTGATAGGCGCGTTTGCGGGTTTGGGACTTCATGGTTATCTTTTCTAACTTAACTGTTGCATAAAATAATCACGAAGCGCAGAAAGTTCAAGGGGCGAGTCGGCTGTCGAGCCACCCGGCGCGGATGATAGAGGAGAGAGCAATGGCCTATATGGACGGTTTCGTGATCCCGGTGCCCAAGGGCAACAAGGAACGATACAGGGAGGTCGCCGCCTATGCCGCGCCGATCTTCATCGAACATGGCGCGCTGCGCGTCGTGGAATGCTGGGCCGACGATGTGAAGCCGGGCAAGGTCAACGATTTCCGCACCGCCGTGATCGCGGAGGAGGGCGAGGACGTCGTCTTTTCCTGGATCGAGTGGCCCGACAGGGCGACCCGCGACGCCGGCGCGGAAAAAGTCATGAAGGATGAACGGATGCAGCCCAAGGAAGGGGAGGACATGCCTTTCGCGGGCGCCCGCCTCATCTACGGTGGATTCGAAGTGCTGCTGGACGCGAAAGCCTGAGGGAGAGGGACGATGGCTGATCTGAACGGCAAATTCTTCTGGTATGAACTGATGACGAGCGATCCGCAGGGCGCGCTCGCTTTCTATGGCGATGTGGTCGGCTGGACATCGCAGCCCTTCGGCGGCGGGCAGGTGGAGGAACCCTATCATGTGGTCTCCGGCAGCGCGGGCGGCATGGGCGGCGTCATGGCGATCACGCCCCAGATGGCGGAGTGCGGGATGCGGCCATGGTGGGGCGGCTATATCGGGTCGGCGGATGTGGACGCCGACGCAGCAAGGCTGGAAGCGGCGGGCGGCAAGGTGATGCGCGCGCCGGAGGACATTCCCGGCGTCGGGCGCTTTGCGGTCATGAACGATCCGGGCGGCGCGACCTTCATGCTGCTGAAAGGCAACAGCCCCGAGGGCATGGAGCCTGCCCCGCCGATGGCGCAGGGGCATGTCGGCTGGCACGAGCTTTACAGCGGCGATTTCGACCGCGACCTTGGCTTCTACACCGGGCAGTTCGGCTGGAGCCGGGGCGAGGCGATGGATATGGGGCCGATGGGCAGCTACCAGCTCGTATCACAGACGGGCGGGACCGATTTCCAGAGCATGACCGGCGGCATCATGCCGCGCCCCAAGGAAGTGCCGGTGCCGCTGTGGCTCTTCTATTTCGTGGTGGGCGACATTGACGCGGCGGCGGGCAGGGTCTCGGCGGGCGGCGGGCAGGTGCTCAACGGACCGATGGAAGTGCCCGGCGGCGGCTGGATCGTCCAGGCGACCGACCCGCAGGGCGCGATGTTCGCGCTGGTGGGCATGCGGAGCGCGGCGGCATGAGCGACGCCATCGTCCCGTGCCTCTGGTTCGACGGGCAGGCGCTGGAGGCGGCGCGCTTCTACGTCTCCGTCTTCGGCGGATCGGTGGATCATGTGAGCCATTATCCCGCCGATGCGGGCGCGCCGGGCGAGCGGGTGCTGCTGGTCGAGTTCACGCTGCGCGGCCAGAGCTATCAGGCGCTGAACGGCGGGCCGCACTTCCAGTTCAACGAAGCGGTGTCGCTGTCCGTCGCGTGCGAGGATCAGGCTGAGCTGGACCGGCTGTTCGACGCGCTGACGGCGGACGGCGGGGCGGACGGCCCATGCGGATGGGTGAAGGATCGCTACGGCCTGTCGTGGCAACTGGTGACGCGCGGGATCATGGCCAATTATCGCAGCGGCGACGCCGCCGGGATCGCGCGGATGATGCAGGTGATGATGACGATGCGGAAGCTGGACACGGTGGCCATGCAGGCCGCGTTCGAGGGAGAGGCGGCATGAGCGGGCACGATCTGTCGGTAAGCGCGCCGGTCGCTGCGCCGCGCGAAATCTGCTGGAAGGTGTGGACCGACCTCAAAGACCAGTGGTTCTGCCCGAAACCGTGGCGGGCGGAGGTGATCGAGGAGGATCTGCGGCCCGGCGGGCGCAGCGCGATCCGGATGTTCGGTCCCGATGGCGAGGACACCGGGCCGATGGAAGGGATCGTGCTGGAGGCCGTGCCGGGCGAACGGGTCGTGACGACGGACGCCTATGCGGCGGGATGGGTGCCGCAGACGCCGTTTCTCACGATCGTCTGGACCTTCGCGCCGGAGGGTGAGGGGACGCGCGTCACAGCGACGGCGCGGCACTGGGACGCCGATGCGATGCAGCGGCATCTCGACATGGGGTTTCATCCCGGCTGGGACCAGATGCTCGCCCAGTTCGTCGCATTGTGCGAGGAATCGGCGGCGAGCGCATGAACCCTGGCGCCTGAACGAAAAAAGGGCGCTCCGCAGCGGGAGCGCCCTTCCTTCGCGACCGTGAAGGAAATCGCTTACGCCTTGTAGACCCTGTCCACGGCGGCGCGGAACTTCGCCATATCGTCCGCCGAACCCACGGTCACGCGCGAGACGGTGGGCCAGATCGCCCAGTTGCGGCCGATCTGCACCTTTTCGGGAGCGGCGAGCAGAGCGGCCTGCATGTCCTTGGCGGGCTTTTTCCAGTCGACCATGAACATGTTGGCCTGGCTGCCCGGCTGGACCGAAATGCCCTTCTTCGTGAGCCAGGCGATCGTTTCCTCGCGGTTGCCGATCATTTCCGCGCGGCGCGCCTTGATGAGGGCGGCTTCCTTGTAGACCGCGTTGCCGCAGTGCATCGCCGTGATGGCGAGGCCGCCGGCTGCCGGGCCGAACAGCATGATGCGCTTCTGCACTTCGGGATCGGCGAAGGTGAGGCCGAGGCGGACACCCGCCATGCCGAACAGCTTGGAGAAGGTCCGCATGACGATGATGTCCTTGCGGTTGCCGATCAGGCTGGCGGCGCTGGGCGCTTCCGAGAAGTGGAGATAGGCTTCGTCGACCAGCAGCATCGCGTCGGCGGGCTTGTTGTCGAGCAGCCACTGGATGTCGGCGAGCGGCGTGATCGTGCCGGTCGGGTTGTTGGGGGTGCAGATATAATAGAGGCCCGCGTTCGGATTGGCGGCGAGCATCGCCTTCACGTCATGGCCCTTGCCGATGGCCTGCGGCGCCTTGGCGATGGGGGCTTTCAGATAGTCGGCGGTGCGCCATGCGGATTCGAAGGTCGGGTCGGCGGTGACGAGACCCTTGGTCGGCGAGCAGTAGGCCGCGACGATGCTGACCAGCGGGCCGCCCGAACCGGGCCACGGCACGATCTGTTCTTCGGCAATGCCCTCGACCGACGCGACGGTCTTGATAAGGTCGCCGCGATAATTGTCCGGGTCATACCAGTTGCCGAAGGATGCGGCTTCGGCGGCGGCCTGAACGCCCGAGGGGAAGGGGCCGGTCCAGCATTCGTTCGCACCGATGCGCACCGCGCCCTTGATGCCGCGCCCGGCCTGCTGCTGCGCCAGCGCCGCGGCGGGGAGGAGCGAACTGGCGGCGACGCCCGCGCCGACCAGCGCGGTGATTTCGGCCAACTGGCGGCGCGAATAGCCGCGGTCCATCAGGTCTTCTCTGGCTTCCTTGTTCAGCATCATGGTCATGGTGTGATGTCCCCTGTCTGCGATGAGAGCGTCTCGGTTCTTTTTCGGTATACTCAGACGGGGAAACGAAGCGGCGGCGCATTTCCGCAATGTGCCGTTTGATTTTCTGTTTCCCTCACGGGAAACGAAACGGCAGCGGCCCGCTCTGCCCTGCGCCTTCAGGCGCCGGGCAAAAGGATTACGCCTTCCACACCTTGTCGACGGCGGCGTTGAAGGCTTCCATTTCTTCCATCGAGCCGACCGACACGCGCGACACGTTGGGCCAGATGGGCCAGCTCCGTCCGATCTGCACGCCCTGCGCGAGAAGGGCGTCGAGCATCGGTCTGGCGGGCTTGCCCCAGTCGATCATGAACATATTGGCCTGACTGCCGGGGATCACCTTGATCCCCTTCGCCTTCAGATGGCTGACCGACTTTTCGCGCGCGGCGTTCATTTCGGCGCGGCGCTGCTTGATGAGCGCGGCTTCGGTGACGGACGCGGTGCCGCAGGCGACGGCGGTCATCGGCAGCATCGCCGTCACCTGCCCGCCATCGTAGCGGATCATCTTTTCCATGAGCGTGGGGCTGGCGAAGGTGAGGCCGAGGCGCATGCCCGCCATGCCGAACAGTTTCGAGAAGGTGCGCAGGATCATCACATCGTCGCGCGTGGCGGCGAGCTTCGCGGCGTGGGGACCGTCGACCCAGTGGATATAGGCTTCGTCGACGACGAGGATCGCGTCTTTCGGCTTGTTGTTCGCCAGCCATTCGATGTCGGCGATGGGCGTCACCGTGCCGGTCGGATTATTGGGCGAGCAGATATAATAGACGCCCGCATTGGGGTCCGCCGCCAGCATCGCCTTCACGTCATGGCGGTAGTCGCTGGTGAGCGGCACTTTCCTGACCGGTGCGCCGATCCAGTCGCCGGTGCGCCAGATCGCTTCATAGGTGGGGTTGGCGGTGACGATGCCGCGCGTGGGCGAGGCGTAGGCGACCGCGACGCGGCTCAGCGGATCGGACGAGCCGGGCCATGCGAGGATGCGGTCGGCAGGAATGCCCTCGACCGAGGCGACGGCGGCGAACAGCTTGGCATGTTCATCGTCCGGCTCGTAGCGGTTGCCCTCCTGCGCCAGCTTCGTGGCGGCGGCGACGCCCGAGGGGAAGGGGCCGGTCCAGCATTCGTTCGCGCCGATGCGCACCGCGCCCGCGACCGCCTTTGCCGCCTGCTGCGCCTGCGCTTCGGGCATGCGGTTCGTCGCGGCGGCGGCGCCCAGCAGCGCGGCGGCCTTAGCCATCTGGCGGCGGGAATAGCCGCGGTCGATCAAGTCCTGCCGGAATGTGGGTTGCGCGTCGGTGGCCATCGTTCCTGTCCCTCTCTCCACGGAGCGAAGCGCGCCCCGGTCATCCAGTTGGACGATTGTGAGGATTGTTTCCGCCATGTAAACGGACAAAGTGGATGAATAATGCGCGGCCACCTATTGAAATCGCCTTGGTAAGCCCGCCGTCAATCTGATAGCGCAACGACATGCTCAGCACGCCCGCCGCCGCCGCCCGCCAGATCCTGATCCGATTGCAGGAAGTCATGGCCGCGCGCACCAGCGCGCAGGCGAAGCTGAACAAGGTGGTGGAGATCATCGGCGAATCGCTGTCGAGCGAAGTCTGTTCCATCTATCTGGTGCGCGAAGGGCTGCTGGAGCTGTTCGCGACGCGCGGGCTGAAGCAGGAGGCGGTGCACGTCACCCGCATGGCGATGGGCGAAGGTCTGGTCGGCCTGATCGCCACCAATGTCGAGACGCTGAACCTCGACGAAGCGGCGGCGCACCCGGACTTTTCCTACCGCCCCGAAACCGGCGAGGACATGTTCCACAGCTTCGCGGGCGTGCCCATCGTGCGACGCGAGCGCGCGCTGGGCGTGCTGTGCGTCCAGCATGTCGAGCCGCGCCGTTATGAGGAAGTCGAGATCGAGGCGTTGCAGACGGTCGCCATGGTGCTGTCCGAACTGATCGCCAATGCCGAGCTGGCCGACGACGGACCGTCCGATTCGCGTGTCGCCGATACCGGCACGACGATGCTGCACGGGCTGCAACTGGTGATGGGCATGGCGCGGGGCCATGCCGTGTTCCACCAGCCGCGCATCCATGTCGAACATACGGTGGCGGAGGATACGGAGGCGGAGCGCGCGCGCGTCATTTCCGCCTTCACCAAGATGCGCGAACAGATCGACCGGATGACCGGCGCGGCGGAGTTCGGCACCGAGGGCGAGCATCAGGAGGTGCTCGAAACCTACAAGATGTTCGCCTATGACGAAGGGTGGATCAGGCGCATCAACGAGGCGATCGACAGCGGCCTGACCGCCGAGGCCGCGATCGAGCGGGTGCAGCAGCGCACGCGCATGCGGATGCGGCAGATCGACGATCCGCTGCTGCAGGACCGGATGCACGATCTGGAGGATATGGCGAACCGCCTGCTGCGCACCGTTTCGGGGCAGCTCGGCACGGCGGCGACGATGGGCCTGCGGCAGGACGCGATCCTGATCGCGCGCAACCTTGGCCCCGCCGAACTGCTGGAATATGACCGCCGCCGCCTGAAAGGTGTGATCCTGGAGGAAGGGTCGCTGACGGCGCACGTCACCATCGTCGCGCGCGCGATGGGCGTGCCCGTGCTGGGCCGCGTGCGCGACGTGCGGCATCAGGTGAATGAGGGCGACCTCATCCTGATGGACGTCAACGAAAACGCCCTGCTGATCCGCCCCAGCGCGGACATGGACGAGGCGTTCGAGAACAAGCTGACCATCACGCAGAAGCGCCGCGCCGAGTTCGCCGCGATGCGCGACCTGCCTTCGGTGACGCTGGACGGTCAGCGGGTCGAGCTGATGGTCAATGCCGGGCTGCGCGAGGATGCGCAGGCGCTCGATCTGGTGGGGGCGGACGGCATCGGCCTGTTCCGCACCGAGTTTCAGTTCCTCGTGTCGGCGACGCTGCCGCAGCGGGAAAAGCAGCAGCGGCTCTACAAGGATGTGCTCGACGCGGCGGGCGACCGGCCCGTCATCTTCCGCACGGTCGACATCGGCGGCGACAAGGCGCTGCCCTATATGCAGCGCGACGAGGACGAGCAGGAGGATAATCCGGCGATGGGATGGCGCGCGCTGCGCCTTGCGCTCGACCGCGACGGTCTCATGAAAGCGCAGGCGCGCGCGCTGCTGGAGGCGAGCGCGGGGAAGGTGCTGAACATCATGTTCCCGATGGTGTCGGAACCGTGGGAATATGAGCAGGCGCGCGCGCTGGTGGAGGCGCAGCGCGACTGGCTGGCGGGGCAGCGCAAGAAGCTGCCCATCGCGGTCAGATATGGCGCGATGCTGGAAGTGCCCGCGCTTGCCGAAGTGCTGGACCTGCTGCTGCCCCGGCTCGATTTCCTGTCGATCGGCACCAATGACCTGACCCAGTTCCTCTTCGCCGCGGACCGCGCGCATCCGCGCCTTGCCGAGCGTTACGACTGGCTGAGCATCGCGATCCTGCGCTTCCTCGACCGGGTGGTGCGGGCGTGCGCGGCGCATGACGTGCCGGTGGGCGTGTGCGGCGAAATGGGCGGACGGACGCTGGAGGCGATGGCGCTCATCGGGCTTGGCATCCGCCGCCTGTCGATCACGCCCGCGTCGGTCGGGCCGGTCAAGGCGATGATCCGCGCCATCGACGCCGGCGAAGTGCAGGCGGGCATGCGGCAATGGCTGGACAGCGGCGTCACCGATATTCGCGGGCGGCTGTCCGGACTGGCGAGCGCGCGCAATATCGAACAGGGCTGATTTCCGGCAGTTAGAGGGCCGGCAGCGTTGACAAGCGCCGTGCCACAATGAGACAAGGCCAGCGCTAAAAAAGGTCGCGGAGCAGCATGGCGGAAGAGACAGAATTCGACACCGGCGCACCCACGCCGCCCGAAGCGCAGCCCACCACGCCGGGCGCGAAGCTGCGCGCCGCGCGCGAGGCGCAGGGTCTGTCGATTCAGGATGTCGCGACCCGAACCCGCATCGCCCAGCGCCAGTTGGAAGCGGTGGAGCGGGACGATTATGCCGCGCTGCCGGGCATTCCCTACGCCGTGGGCTTCGCGCGCGCCTATGCGCGCGCGGTCGATCTGGACGAAGTGGCCATCGCCGCCGATGTGCGCCACGCGGTCCACAACAGCGACATGGGCGCGAACCGCTATGAGGCGTTCGAGCCGCTCGACCCCGCGCGCGTGCCGCCGCGCCGCCTTGCCTGGGTGGCGCTGGCCATCGTGGTGCTGCTGGTGGCGGGCTATCTCGTCTGGCGCACGCAGATCCTGACCCCGCCGACGGGCGAGGAGATCGCCCGCGAGGAGAGCGCCCCGGCGCCCGCCCGCACGGTCGGCGCGCCCGCGCCGGTTCCGCCCGCCGCGCAGCCGGTGGTGTTCACCGCCGTCGACGATGTGTGGCTGCGCATCTATGACGAGGCAGGCGAGCGGCTGAAGGACGGCCTGCTCAAAAAGGGCGAGCGCTTCACCCTGCCCGCGACGGCGAAGGGGCCGATGATCCTGACCGGGCGGCCGCAGGCGCTGTCGGTGACGGTCGGCGGCAAGGCGATTGCGCCGCTCGGCCCGGCGGACCGCACCATCGCGGACGTGCCGGTCAATGCCGAGGCTCTGCTGGCACGCGGCGCTGCGCCTGTGTCCGCTGCCGCGCCCGCTGCGGCGACCGCGCCCAAGCCCGCCGCGCCAAGGCCCGTTCCGGCCGCCACGCCCGCGCCCGCCGCAGCGGAGCCTGCCGCGCCCGCGCCGCAGCCCGCAGGCGAACCCTGATTTCCCGCAACGTCGCGCTTTACCGCGCGAATTTAGCGCTTATGGTTAAGCGCCAAGTGACAGAAGTCGGGGAATATCATGCGTAACGCCCTTTTTGCGACATCGGCTGTGCTGATGGCGCTCGCCATGCCTGCCGCCGCCCAGACCACGGTCGAAGGACGGGTGGACCGGCTGGAGAAGGAAATGCGCGCCGTCCAGCGCAAGGTGTTTCCCGCCGGGCAGCCGCTGGAGGCGGAGATCACCAAGCCTGCAGTCACCGCGCCCGCGCCGGGCACTCCGGCGAGCACGCCGATTGCGGACCTGACGGCGCGCGTGGGCGCGCTCGAATCGCAGCTCGCGCAGATGACGGGCCAAGTCGAGGAAAACAGCTTCAAGCTGAAGCAGCTCGAAGAGGCGTTCAACCGTTACAAGGCGGAAAGCGACGCGCGCGTCGCGGCCGCTGCGCCCGCGCCTGCACCTGCGGTTTCCGAACCGCGGCCCGCGCCTGCCGCGACCGCGCCCAAGCCTGCTGCACCGAAGCCCGCCGCCGCATCCCCCGCCGCGAGCGAGGAGCGCAAGACCGCCGTCGCCGCCATCGAACGGCCGGGCACCGGCAACGCCGCCGAGGACGCCTATACCTATGGCTTCCGCCTGTGGGACGCGAAATTCTACCCCGAAGCGCAGGCGCAGTTGAAGGCGACGGTCGACAAATATGGCGACAGCGCCGTCGCCAGCAAGGCGCAGAACCTGCTGGGCCGCGCCTATCTGGACGAAGGCAAGCCCGCACTCGCGTCGGTCGCCTTCTACGAAAATTACCAGAAGCGCCCGCGCGGCGACCGCGCCGCCGACAGCCTCGCCTGGCTGGGCGAAGCGCTGATCCAGCTCAAAAAGCCCGCCGACGCGTGCAAGGTCTATCAGGAACTGGAAGAGGTCTATGGCGCGACCATGTCCTCTTCGCTGAAAGCGATGATGGCGAAGGGGCGCACGACGGCGAAGTGCAGCAGCTAGGGTGCTTGGACACATCCGGTGGCCGGTCGAATGGCGGCTTTTGGGTTGGAAGCCGATCGAAGCTGCCGGTTCAATTACGCGGCCTGTAAATGTGTCCCGCTTATATTGGGGTTTTTCTGCTTCCCCAAATTTACTTCACAACGCCCGGTGGCAGTAACTGAATGGTCAGATAAACAACTTGCTCAGGTTTGTTGAGCTTGCTCGCAGTAACAGTCACACGAGGGATACGCCCCTCGATAGGCGATCCGAGCCAGATACCATAGCCGTATTTTGGTTTCTCGACGCGCTTTGTAGCCGTAAAGCCTGGCAGCGCAGCTTGAACCGCATCGATAAGTTCTTTGCTATCGGTAATTTTGTTCACTTTGACAATAAAATTACATTGCGGCGCATAACTATTCTTGGTTCCAAACGGTCCCGTTATGATCAAGCTGCCTGAAAACCGTGCGAACGGACGATTGTTGAGGTTCTCTCCGTCCTCGCCAAGCCAGATATCGGAAATCCCATAGTCTGAGACATTTTGAGAGAGAGTGGTCGCTGCAACGCTAAACGATCCGATCAGCGGCTTCGGAGCGGAAAAGTCCGGGAGATTGGCGACCGTTGGGCGAAATTCCGGCGCATTTGATTTCATTGCTTCGGCATAGGCGGCGGCATCGAACGGCTTGGCAAGGCAGGTCTTCTGAAAAAGGGAAGCGACCTCCGAACCGGATAAATTGCCCGCCGAAAACCCGTCCATAGGGTCATCGATTGACCGCGCCCCATAGCCGGCCATCAGGCCGACATAGCCAGGGTCGCCATATTTGTCGGAGAGAAGAATATAGTTTGGGCCTTGCGCAGTCTGGGCGATGCCAACGAATGGTACGGCCATCGCGGCCAGGATGTAGAGACTGAAATGGACCTTGAACTTCATAATAGGCTCCAAAAATAATCCAAGCTTCCGCCATCGACGCCGTAAGTATAGGCCAGACCGGCGTCATTTCGAGCTTGCTGGTGAACAGGTGAATTGAGGGGGGAACGGGTCTCAGCCGGGTACGTAAATCCAGATATGACGGGGGCCACCGGCTAATGACCTGAGAGTTTTCGCTGCTTCGGATTGGACCGGCCTTCCCTGGCAAGGGTATTCATACAAATCCGACATCGCTACCAACGTCCCCGCAGGCGCGTTGTTCAGCTCGTAAGTCCCGTAAATCATGTTGCGGTACAGCGCCAAGCTACCCCACAGATCATGAAGCTGCTTATCCTTCGGACATAAAGCACCAGTTTCGAGCATCTGCCGGATAGCTGCCACGGCGCGCGGATCGCCACCCACAGCGGCGCCGGTCAGTAAAAGTTCGGCCTGTACTGGATCTTGCGCGATGTTAGCGTCCGCGCTCGTGGTGTAATTTCCGGTGTAGGCGATGGTGTATTCCGGGGTGGGGCATGCCCCACCCCGGAATGCGGCGTCGCTGGTGGCCACCGGGTTCATCGTTATGGTGGAGTTTGCACACTTCAACCGTGACGAAGAGGAGTTCCCGATGACCGAGGACAGATTACTGATCGAAGAGCTGGCTGCAAAGGGCGGCCAACCGGATTTTTTGCGCACCATCGCCGAGAACGTGCTGCAGCTGATCATGGAGGCCGACGTTGATGGCCTGATCGGCGCGGGTCGCCACGAACGCAGCAGCGAGCGCGCGACCTGGCGCAACGGCTATCGCGACCGTTCGCTGGATACCCGGGTAGGCACGCTGAACCTGAAAATCCCCAAGCTGCGTGCTGGGTCCTATTTTCCGGGCTTCCTTGAGCCCCGCAAGATGGTCGAGAAAGCGCTGGTTGCGGTGATCCAGGAAGCGTGGATCGGCGGGGTCAGCACCCGGCGGGTCGATGAACTCGTCCAGGCCATGGGCATGACCGGCATCTCCAAGTCCACCGTCTCCAAGCTTTGCAAGGACATTGACGAGCGCGTCCATGCCTTTCTGAAACGCCCGCTCACCGGCGAATGGCCGTATCTCTGGCTCGATGCCACCTATCTCAAGGTACGCGAAGGCGGGCGGATCATCAGCGTTGCCGCAATAATCGCCATGGCCGTCAACACCGAGGGCCGGCGCGAGATCGTCGGCCTGCATATCGGCCCCTCGGAAGCGGAGGTCTTCTGGTCCGACTTCCTGAAGGACCTTGTTCGGCGCGGTCTTACCGGCGTGAAGCTGGTCATCTCCGATGCTCACGAGGGCCTCAAGGGCGCGATCACCCGCGTCATGGGCGCCACCTGGCAGCGCTGCCGGGTGCACTTCATGCGCAATGCCCTGTCCTATGTGCCCAAGGGCCAGAACACTGTCGTCGCCGCCGCGATCCGCCAGGTCTTCCTGCAGCCCGATCAGAAAAGCGCAACGCAGGTCTGGCGACAGGTCGCCGACCAGTTGCGCACCCGTTGGCCCAAGCTCGGCGCCTGCATGGACGAGGCCGAAACCGACGTGCTCGCCTACACCGGCTTCCCCACCCAGCACCGCACGAAGTTACACTCAACCAATCCGCTCGAGCGGCTCAACAAGGAGGTCAAGCGCCGCGCCGACGTCGTCGGAATCTTCCCGAACGAAGACAGCATCATCCGCCTCGTCGGGGCTGTGCTGATGGAGCAGAACGACGAGTGGCAGCTCCAGCACCGATACATGCAGATCGAAGGCATGGCCGAACTCAACCAACCCATGATCGAGGAGGAAAATCAGCCCCTACACATCACCGCCAAAGCCGCCTGACGATGGCCCACGGCCACAGCCGAAATTACACCACCTTGACGGACGCGACCTTGCGCGATCCCATTTCCGTCCCGATAGGCCAAGCCGAGAGAGTAACGAGCCGATACGTCACCGCCCTCAATTTCTTTTTTGAGAAGCGGAATTGCGGTGGCGTAATCAGCATTACTATAGGCCTTCATGCCTGCGGTACGCTTCACTCCGACCGAACAACCAGCCAACAACACTGCAATTGAGGCAGAAAGCAACAATTTTGCTGTAAATTTCATTTCTACCCCCCAGGATGCGGCATGAATAATGAAATAGGATGCTGGCTGTCCAGCAAAAATACCTGTTGTCGAGCGTCGTAAATAAGAACCGGGAAGGCACATCTGATTTGGATGAAAATCTCTTTATTTTGGACCAACACGGGACGCGCTCTAGATTTTCGAGTTGGTGCGAACTGTCAGTATCTCGGTGATGTCCGGTTTCTGGATGTAATGAACAGCGTCAGAATGTCTGTAGCTGGGTCGTTGGAGACGGCCCCAATTCATCCCCTGCGCCCTAACCCGCTAAAATTCCTCGGCGATGTCCATGAGGCCGAGCAGTTTTTTGGGTGCGACCTGTCGCCAACTTGCGCGGATGCGGGTGGCGAGGTGGTCCCAGTCATTCTCGCCGCGGTCGAGCCGGATGCCGATCCATTCGTCGCCGAAATAGGCGGGGCGGTAATAGATGTCCGGGTCCATTTCGATCAGGCTCGCCTGTTCGTCTGGCGCGGTGGTCTTGACCAGCAGGGCGGTGATGCCGTCGCCATGATGATCGCGCGACACCCAGGCGAACTTCTTGCCCTTCGCGATGCCGAAGCAGGGCATGCCGTGCGACAGCGTCTCTTCCGCCTGCGGCTGCGCCAGCGCGATTTCGCGCACCTTGTTGAGCAGCCAGTCGGGCTGCCGTTCGCGCGTGACGAAGGCGGCGAGGGTGCGGGAATAGAGCTGATGCTCGGCGATGAGGATGCGCGCGGCGAGGCTGTCGGCGGTGTCGCCGGGCAGGATCGCGACCGGCGTCTGGCCCAGCACCGGCCCGTCGTCCAGCTCCGCCGTCACGATATGGACCGAGCATCCGGCAAAGGCATCGCCCGCGTCGATGGCGCGCTGGTGCGTGTCCAGCCCCTTATATCTGGGCAGCAGGCTGGGGTGGATGTTGAGCATCCGGTTCTCCCAACCGGCGACGAACTCGGGCGAGAGGAGGCGCATATAGCCCGCGAGCGCGACATAATCCGCGCCAGCCGCGCGCAGTTGCGCGTCGATGACGGCGTCGAATTCGGCGCGCTTCATCCCCTTGTGGCTTTGCCCGAAGGTCGCGATCCCCTCCGCCGCCGCGAGGGCGAGGCCGGGCGCATCCGGATCGTTGGCCGCGACCAGCACGATCTCATAGGGGCAGTCGTCGGCCTTCGCGGCGTAGAGCAGGGCCGCCATGTTCGACCCGCGACCGGAGATGAGAACGCCGACTTTTGCCTTTTGCATGAGGAACTCCCCTCCCGCTTGCGGGAGGGGTCGGGGGAGGGCCGGTTCGGCACCACCTGACACCCTCCCCTAACCCCTCCCGCAGGCGGGAGGGGGATTGGTCGTGCTTACCCTGAATGCGTGGCGGACCAGTCCGCCTTCGCGCTCCATGTTTCGGCGGAGCCGCGCACGGTGCAGCCCTTTTCGCCCTGCACGATGGAGCCGATGAGGAAGACGGTTTCGCCCGCATCCTCCAGCGACTTGGTGACGCCCGCGACATGCGCTTCGTCCACGGCCAGCACCATGCCGACGCCGCAGTTGAAGGTGCGAGCCATCTCCTCCGGCTCAATATGGCCCTGCGCCTGGAGGAAGGCCATGAGGCGCGGCTGGTCCCATGCGTCGGCATCGACGAGCGCATGGCTGCCTTCGGGCAGGACGCGGGGGATGTTTTCGAGCAGGCCGCCGCCGGTGATGTGGGCGAGCGCGTTGATCATGCCCGCGCGCACCAGCGGCAGCAGGCTCTTCACATAGATTTTCGTCGGCGCCATCAGCGCGTCGATCAGCAGCACATCCTGATCGAACAGGGCGGGGCGGTCGAGCTTCCACCACTTGTCGGCGGCGAGGCGGCGGACGAGCGAATAGCCGTTCGAATGCACGCCCGAGGACGCGAGGCCCAGCAGCACGTCGCCCGGCTTCACCCGGTTGCCGGTCAGCGCCTTGGACCGTTCCACCGCGCCCACGCAGAAGCCCGCGAGATCATAGTCGCCATCGGCATACATGCCCGGCATTTCCGCCGTTTCCCCGCCAATGAGCGCGCATCCGGCGAGGCGGCATCCTTCGGCGATGCCGGCGATGACGCGTTCGGCCACGCCCCCTTCGAGGCGGCCGGTGGCGTAATAATCGAGGAAGAAGAGCGGCTCCGCGCCCTGCACGATGAGGTCGTTGGCGCACATGGCGACAAGGTCGATGCCCACGCCATCGTGGCGGTCATGGTCGATGGCGAGCTTGAGCTTCGTGCCGACGCCGTCATTGGCCGCCACCAGCAGCGGGTCGTCGTATCCGGCGGCCTTCAGGTCGAAGAAGCCGCCGAAGCCGCCGAGATCGGCATCCGCGCCGGGGCGTCGGGTGGCCTTGGCAAGGGGGGCGATCGCGCGGACGAGGGCGTTGCCGGCGGCGATGTCGACGCCAGCCTTGGCGTAGCTGTAGGATTCGGTGTCGCTCATATCTGCGCGCCCTAGAGCAAAGGGGGGCAAAACGGAAGGCTTGGCAGGGCCGCCGTTTCCCGCCAAAAGGGCGCGCGTGAGCCTCAGCCTGTCCTTTTCCCGCTTTTCGCCCCGCGCGGTGCTGCGGTCGCTGTCCCGCCCGGCGCAGATCATGATCGCGGTCGGCATCGGCCTCGCCGCCGCGACTCTGGTGGCGCAGATGGAGGGAGAGCGGGGCGTGCCCCCCATCGCCAGCGGCGGCGATTTCGAGGTGCGCGGCGTCAGGGTCGACGTGGCCGCGAAGGATGCGGACAGCGCGCGCTACGCCGGATGGCGCATGGCGCAGCGGCAGGCGTGGCGGATGCTGTGGGCGCGCACCCATGGCGGCGCGGGCGCGCCAGCCCTCTCCGATTCGCAGCTTGAGGGGATGATTTCGGGCGTCGAGATCGAAAGCGAACAGGTCGGCCCCACGCGCTATGTCGCGACTTTGGGCATATTGTTCGACCGGGCGCGCACGGGCGCGCTGCTGGGCGTTTCGGGCAATGTCATGCGATCTCCCCCGCTGCTGGTGATCCCGGTGCTGTGGGACGGGGGCAGCGCCGTGTCCTACGAACGCACGAACGAGTGGCAGAAGGCGTGGGCGCGATACCGCACCGGCGACAGCGCCATCGACTATGTGCGCGTGGCCGGGTCCATCGCCGATCCGATCCTGCTCAATGCCGGGCAGGCGGGGCGGCGCGGGCGGCTGTGGTGGCGCGTGCTGCTCGATCAATATGGCGCGGCGGACGTGGTGGTGCCCATCGCGCGGCTCGACCGCAGCTATCCGGGCGGTCCCGTCACCGGCACCTTCACCGCCCGCTACGGTCCCGACGACACGCTGATCGGCAGCGTTCAGCTCCGAGCGTCGAACGACAGCGGCATTCCGCAGATGCTGGACGAAGGGGCGCGGCGGATCGACGAGATGTATATCCGCGCATTGAACGATGGCCGCCTGCGCCCCGACCCCTCGCTCATCATCGAGGAGCCGGTCGATCCCGACACGCTGGGTCTGGAAAACACCGCCGATGCGGCCATCGAGGCCATAGACGCGCCCATTCCCGGCGCGGCGACGGCGGCGGGCTTCACCATCCAGTTCGACACGCCCGATGTCGCCTCGGTCGGCGCGGGCGAGGCGGCGGTGCGCGCGGTGCCGGGCGTCCGCTCCGCCGCGACGAGCAGCCTCGCGCTGGGCGGCACATCGGTGATGCAGGTGAGCTTCGACGGCACCGCCGACATGCTGCGCGCCGGATTGCAGGCGCGCGGCTATCAGGTCGCGGCGTCCGGCAACACGCTGCGCATCGTCAGAAGGGCGTCCGCGCCCGCGCAATGAGCCAGATCAGCCTGCCCTTCGACTGGCATGGGGAAAGACAGCAGGGCGATTTCCTTGTCAGCGACGCCAATCGCATTGCGGTCGCGCATCTGGAGCAGTGGCGCGACTGGCCGCTGGGGGTGAGCGTGCTCAGCGGCCCGCCGCGTTCGGGACGCTCGACGCTCGCGCGCCTGTTCGCGGCGATGAGCGGGGGGGAGGCCATCGACGACGCGCAGGCGATGGACGACCGCGCGCTGTTCCACGCATGGAACGAGGCGCAGACCGCGCACCGCCCGCTGCTGCTGGTGGGCGATGCGCCGCCCGAGCAATGGCCGGCCGCGCTGCCCGACCTTCGTTCCCGCCTCGCCGCCGCGCCCCATGTCGCCATCGCGCAGCCGGACGAAGCGCTCGCCCGCGCGCTTTTCTGCCGTCATCTCGACGCGGCGGGGGCGGGCTATGCCGCCGATCTGCCCGACTGGCTGCTGCGCCGGGTGGAACGCAGCTATGCGGCAATCGAGGAGGCCGCCCGCCTGCTCGACCGCGCGGCACTGTCATCTGGCCGTAAGATTTCGCTCCCAATGGCGAAAGAGGCTCTGCAAAGCGCCGGTTTTCTGCCTATAGTCCCGTCCGATCCCGCCACCCCCCAGCGCGAGTAAAAAGTGGCCGAAGCCGATCCCTCCGCCAGCCTTGCCCCGGCAGAAGCGCGCTATTTCAATCGCGAACTGTCCTGGCTGGCGTTCAACCAGCGGGTGCTGGAGGAGGCGATGAACCGCGCGCATCCGCTGCTGGAGCGGCTGCGATTCCTTTCCATCTCGGGCGCGAATCTCGACGAATTTTTCTCGGTGCGGGTGGCGGGCCTCAAGGGACAGCAGATTCAGGATGTGGACCTGCGTTCGGCGGACGGCCTCACCCCCGCGCAGCAGCTTGCGGGCATCACCGAAGCGACCGCGCATCTGATGGCGGCGCAGCAGCGCGTCTGGGCCGCGTTGCATGGCGAACTGGCGCAGGTGGGGATCGAGGTGATCGGCCCTTCGGCGGAGATGGACGGCGATTGCGCCGACTGGCTGCGCAACCATTTCCTGACGCAGATCTTCCCGATCCTGACGCCGCAGGCGCTCGATCCGGCCCATCCCTTCCCCTTCATCCCCAATCAGGGTCTGTCCATCGTCTTCGATCTGGAGCGGCTGTCGGACAAGCAGCCGATCCGCGAGCTGGTGATGATCCCGCCCTCGCTCGCGCGGTTCGTGCGGGTGCCGGGCGATCCGGCGCGCTATATGGCGCTGGAAGCCGTGATCCGGCGCTTTTCCGTCGACCTTTTCCCCGGATACCGGGTGCGCAACAGCGGCGTGTTCCGCATCATCCGCGACAGTGACATCGAGATCGAGGAAGAGGCCGAAGACCTCGTCCGCTATTTCCGCAGCGCCATCAAGCGCCGCCGCCGGGGCCGCGTGATCCGGATGGAGATCGAGGAGCGGATTCCCGAACCGGTCGAGGACATGTTGCAGGACATGCTTCAGGGCCACGACGCCATCGTCGAGGAAGTGGAAGGCTTCATCGGCATCGGCGACCTGTCCGGCATCGTCGAGGAGGATAGGCCCGACCTCAAGTTCGAACCCTATGTCCCGCGCTTTCCCGAGCGCATCCGCGAATATGGCGGCGACTGTTTCGCCGCGATCCGGGCCAAGGATATCCTCGTCCACCATCCCTATGAGGCGTTCGACGTCGTCGTTTCCTTCCTCAAGCAGGCGGCGTCCGATCCCGATGTGGTGGCGATCAAGCAGACGCTCTACCGCGCGGGCAAGCAGTCGGCGATCATCCGCGCGCTGATCGACGCCGCCGAAGCGGGGAAGTCCGTCACCGCGGTCGTGGAACTGAAGGCGCGGTTCGACGAGGAACAGAATCTCCTGTGGGCCGACGCGCTGGAGCGGGCGGGCGTTCAGGTGGTCTACGGTTTCATCGACTGGAAAACGCACGCCAAGGTGTCGATGGTCGTGCGGCGCGAGGGCGAGCAGTTCCGCACCTACTGCCATTTCGGCACCGGCAATTATCACCCCGTCACCGCGCGCATCTACACCGATTTGAGCTTCTTTACCGCCGACCCCGCCTATTGCCGGGATGCCGCCGCGCTGTTCAACTATATCACCGGCTATGTAGAGCCGGAGCGGCTCGAGAAGCTGGTGATGTCGCCCCGCGACCTGCGCAACACGCTGTGCGCGCGGATCGACGCGGAGATCGACCATGTGCGCGCCGGACGGCCCGGCACCATCTGGGCGAAGATGAACAGCCTCGTCGACCCCGCCATCATCGAAAAACTCTATGCGGCGAGCAATGCAGGCGTGCAGATCGACCTTATCGTTCGGGGCATCTGCTGCCTGCGTCCGGGCGTGCCGGGCATGTCGGAAAATATCCGGGTGAAGTCGGTCGTCGGCCGCTTCCTGGAGCATAGCCGCATCGCCATATTCGGCAACGGCAAGGCGCTGCCCAACAATGGCGCCATCGTCTATATCAGTTCGGCCGACTGGATGCCGCGCAACTTCGACCGCCGTGTCGAGTTCATGGCACCTGTGGAAAATCCGACAGTGCATGACCAGATCGTCGATCAGGTGATGGTGGCGAACCTCATCGACACAGAGCAGAGCTGGACGCTGGACGCGCACGGCCATTACAGCCGTGTTGAGGCGGGCGAGAGGCCGTTCAACCTGCACCGCTATTTCATGACCAACCCGTCGCTGTCCGGGCGCGGCGCGGCGTTCGACAATGAGGCGGTGCCCACGCTGCGGCTGCGCGGGCGGGCCTGACCCCCATGAACTCCATGCTCCGCCGCCTGCGGGACGCCGCCGAACTGGTGGCGGGCGCCGCCGACCCCGCCCATGCGCGCACCGCGATCATCGATATCGGGTCGAACAGCGTGCGCCTCGTCGTCTATGACGGGCCGCCGCGCATCCCCTTCATCCTCTTCAACGAAAAGGTGATGGCGGGCCTTGGCGCGTCGCTGGCGAAGACCGGGACCATCGAAACCGAGGCGATGGAGCGAGGACTGCGGGCCGTCAGCCGCTTCGCCCGCCTGTGCCGGACGATGAAGGTCGGCGACATACGCTGCGTCGCCACCGCCGCCGTGCGGGACGCGAGCAACGGTCCCGATTTCATCGCGCGGGCGCAGGCGATGGGACTGACCGTCGAACTGCTGAGCGGCGCGCAGGAAGCCATTGGCGCGGCGATGGGCGTGCTGTCGGGCATCCCGCAGGCGGACGGCATCGTTGGCGATCTGGGCGGCGGAAGCTTGGAACTGGCGCGGATCAGGGGCGGGCAGGTCGAACAGACCATCTCTCTTCCGCTGGGCGTGCTGCGCCTGCCGCAGATCCGCGCCAAGGGGCCGCGCGCGCTGGAACGCAGCGTCGTCAGGATGCTGGACAAGGCGGGATGGGCGCCGGAACCGGGCCTGCCCTTCTACATGGTGGGCGGATCGTGGCGCGCGCTCGCCCGGTTCGACATGCAGATCACGCAGTTCCCGCTGCCGGTCGTCCACCAATATGAGATGACCGCCGCGCGCGCCGAACAGTTGACCCGCATCGTCAGCCATATCGACAAGGCCCGGCTGAAGCTCATTCCCGCGATGACCGGGTCGCGCGTGCCGACGCTGCCCGACGCCGCCGCACTGCTGTCGGTCGTGGTGCGGCAGTTGAAGTCGAGCCGGCTGGTCGTGTCCGCTTACGGACTGCGCGAAGGGCTGCTCTACGAAGCGCTGCCGCCCGACTGGCGCGCGCAGGACCCGCTGCTGGTCGCGGCCGAGGCGGAAGGGGAAGCGCAGGCGCGCTTTCGCGGCCATGGCAACCGCATCGACCGCTGGATCGCGCCGCTCTTCCCCGACGATGCGCCCGACATGGCGCGCATCCGCCGCGCTGCCTGCCTGCTGGCGGACGTAAGCTGGCGCGCGAACCCGGATTTCCGCGCCGAGCGTGGCGTGGAGATCGCGCTGCACAGCAACTGGGTCGGCATCAGCGCGGTCGAGCGGGCGATGCTGGGGCAGGCGCTGCACAGCCATTTCGGGGGCGGGCTTTCGTCTCCGCCGGGCCTCGACCGCATCGCCTCGCCCGATCTGCTGCGCCGCGCCGCGCTCTGGGGGCTGGCCATCCGTCTCGCCCAGCGGCTGTCGGGCGGAGTCGAGGGGCCGCTCGACCTGTCGCGGCTGGAGCGGGAGGCGGATCGTATCACGCTGCGCCTCGACGATGAGGATGCCGATCTGTTCGGGGAGGCGGTGGACCGGCGGCTGCGCAATCTGGCGCAGGCGATGGGGCTTAAATACCGGATGGTGACGGAAGCGGGCTGATCGCCGCGACGGAGCGGTCGGCGCGCAGACGGATGGTCAGGTCGGCGCGGCCCGGCATGTCGGCGAGCATGTGCCGCGTCAGCCGCTCATAATGCTGGATGAAGCGGGCGATCTGGGCCGGGTTCATGACGCCAGCGCCGCCCCGCGCGCGCAGCCCGTCCTCCTGCTCGCCGCGCCAGCGCTCCACGACGCCGAAGTCCGGCGCGGCGAGGAAGGCGACGGCGTCGATGCGGGCGAAGAAGGCGCGATAATCGCCTGCCAGCGCGGCGTTCACATGGGCGCGCCAGCGGCCGTCGCGATCCTCCTGCGCCTCCAGTGCGTTGACGGGTGGGGCGAGCGCCGCATCCGCCTGCGGTCGCGCGCCGACACACCAGCCTTCCAGAATCAACAGCCGCGTGCCCGCCGGAGCGCTCGTCCATCGCTCGGGCGGCATCCGGTCGTCGGCGCTCTTGTCGAAGCGTGGGAGCGCGGTGGCCTCGCCCCGCGCCAGCGTGTCGATGATCCGTCTGCCAAGCGCCACGTCATGCGTCCCCGGCACACCGCGCGTCCGCAGCAGCGGATGGACCCGCGCCGCCAGCGTCTCCCGCTCCGCGCGGGTCAGGTAGAGGTCGTCGATGGAGAGGAGCGCGCAGGGGACGCCCCGCGCCCCGATCCGATCGCGCACCGCCTGCGCCAGCGTCGATTTGCCGCTGCCCTGCGCGCCCGCGATGCCCAGAATGGCGAGCGGCCTCCCCCTCGCAAGCAGCCGCTCCGCCAGCGCGGTCACGGCGTCGATGGCGGTCAGACCGCCGCCACCAGCAGCTTGTCGATCTTGCGCCCGTCCATGTCGACGATCTCGAAGCGCCAGCCCTGATCCTCCGCATAGTCGCCGACTTCGGGCAGGCGCTTGAGCAGCCAGAGCGCATGGCCCGCGACCGTCGCATAGTCGCGATCTTCCGACAGGTTGATCTCGATCCGTTCGGCAAGCTGGTCGATGGGCATCTGGCCCGACACCAGCAGGCTGCCGTCCTCGCGCTCCACCATATCGGGTTCGTCATAGGCGTCGCGGTCGGACGCGAAATGGCCCGCGATGGCGGACAGGAGGTCGGCGGGGGTCACGATCCCTTCGAAATGGCCATATTCGTCATGGACCATCACCATCGGCACATCGGACCGGCGCAGCACCTCCAGCGTGTCCATCGCATCGACCTGATCGGGGACGACATCGACCTTGCGCATCAGCGCTTCGAGGTTGAGCGGCTCGCCCCGGAACAGCGCGGTCATGATGTCGCGCGCCTGCACGATGCCGATAATCTCTTCCACCGACCCGCGCCCCACCGGCAGTCGGGTATGCGGCGTCGCCAGCAGCTTGGCGCGAATCGTTTCGTCGTCCGCGCCGATGTCGATCCAGTCCACGTCCATGCGCTGCGTCATCACTTCGCGCACGGGACGGTCGGCGAGGCGCACGACGCCCGAGATGATCGCGCGCTCGCTTTCCTCGATGATGCCCGACCGGCTCGCTTCGGCGACGATCAGGTGCAGTTCCTCCGCCGTTACATGGCTTTCCGATTCGCGCGCGAGGCCCAGCAGCTTGAAGATGAGAGCGCTCGATGCGTCCAGCACCCAGACGATCGGCGCGGTGACTTTTGCCAGCCCCATCATCGGCTTTGCGACAAAGATGGCGATGGGTTCGGGCGCGCGCAGGGCGAACTGCTTGGGCACCAGTTCCCCTACGATCAGCGAGGCATAGGTGGTGAGGCCGATGACGAGCGCGAAGCCCAGAGTCTGCGCCAGATGCGCGGACAGGCCCAGCATCGCCAGCCTTTCGCCCACCGGCCCGCCAAGGCTCGCGCCCGAATAGGCGCCGGTGCCGATGCCGATGAGGGTGATGCCGATCTGAACCGTCGACAGGAACTTGCCGGGGTCCGCCGCCAGCGCCAGCGCGGCGCGCGCGCCCTTGCGCCCCGCCTTCTCCATCGCCTGAAGCCGGGGCCGCCGGGCGGACACCACCGCCAGTTCGGACATGGCGAACACACCGTTCAGCGCCACCAGCACGAGGATGATGACGAGGTCTGCCCAGGGGAAGGGCGTGGATGGGGGAGGGGGGATCGTGGCCATGTCGGTCGGAAACCCCTATAACCGCAAATCTTTCATTTTCACAACATCGACACCGCAGCGCCGCTCAAGACGGCAGTCAGCGGCAGTTCAGTTCGCGAGTGGAACAAAGCGGCTGGCTTCGCCTTTTTGCAGGCAGTCGGAAGAACAAGGGACATGAACGACATGAAGATCACCCATCGCCTGATGTGCGCCGCCGGCCTTGCCGCGATGCTCGCCACCACCGCCTGCACCACCGATCCCGATACCGGCGAGCGCCGCGTGTCGAAGGCCGCGATCGGCGGCATCGGCGGCGCGCTGGGCGGCTATCTGCTCGGCGACCTCGTCGGCGGACGGCGCGACCGCACGGAAAAGATCCTCGGCGCGGGCATCGGCGCGGTCGCGGGCGCGGGCATCGGCGCCTATATGGACGCGCAGGAGCGCAAGCTGCGCGAACAGACCGCAGGCACGGGTGTCGACGTGATCCGCGACGGCGACAATCTGCTGCTGCGCATGCCTTCGGGCATCACCTTCGCCTATGACCGGGCGGACGTGCAGCCGCAGTTCCAGCCGACGCTGAACGATGTGGCGTCGGTGCTGGCGCAATATCCCAAGACCTATATCGACGTATATGGTCACACCGACAGCGACGGCACGGACGCCTATAACCAGACGCTGTCGGAACGGCGCGCGCAGGCGGTGGCGGACTATCTGGTGCGGCAGGGTGTGCAGTCGGCGCGCATCGCGACGCGCGGTTTCGGCGAGAGCCAGCCCATTGCGTCGAACGCGACCGAGGAAGGCAAGGCCGCCAACCGCCGGGTCGAAATCAAGATCGCGCCGGTGACGGAAAGCGACGTGCGCGGATGATGCATGAGGGGGGCGGGCCGGATGCGGCTCGCCCTTTTCTCAGAAGCTCGCCTTGACGCCGTCGATCACGAACTGGGCGGCGAGCGCGGCGAGCAGGACGCCGAGCAGGCGGGTGATGACCGCCTCTATCTTTGCGCCGAGCAGCGCCATGATTGGCCCGGCGGCGAGCAGCGACCCCAGCATCAGCGCCAGCGTGAGAACCACCGCGCCCAGCACCACGCCGCGTTCGGCGATGCCATCGGCGCGCGACATCAGCAGCATGACGGTGGCGATAGACCCCGGCCCGGCGATCATCGGCATCGCCATGGGGAAGACCGACACATCCTCGATCTCGGGCGTGTCCGCGATCTTCTGCGCCCGGTCCTCGCGCCGCTGGGTGCGTTTTTCGAACACCATGTCCATCGCGATGATGAACAGCATGATGCCGCCCGCGATGCGGAAACTGTCGAGCTGAATGCCCAGAACGCCCAGCAACTGTTTTCCCCAGAGGGCGAAGACCAGGAGAATCGCCGCCGCGATGCCGACTGCGCGGATCGCCATGGCGCGCCGTTGCGCATGGCTCGCGCCGGTGGTGAGGCTGGCATAGATGGGCGCGCAGCCCGGCGGGTCGATGACGACGAAGAGCGTCACGAAGGCGGAGAGGAACAGCGCGATCATCGCGCCTTCACCCGATCGTCGATGACCGTTTCATACTCCTGCCCGGTCCACATGCGCACGGTGACGCGGCGGGCATTGCCGGGTTCGACATCCGCGCTCCAGAGCAGGCTTTCGTCCGGGGGCGGCGGGGCGTCCTTCGACGGCGGACCGTCGGGGCGCGGGCCGCGCCTGCACGTCGCGACCTTGCCGGTCAGGGCGTCGGGCGCGGGGCGCGGCTCAGCCAGGGTGTCGCCATGGTCGAGCACCCATTTCCATGCGCCCTTTTTGTCGCGCCGCCAGATGGTCGTGAAATAGCCCGCCGATCCGTCAGGCCGGGTCCAGTTGCCCGTGCTCGCGGCGAGATTGCCGTCGCAGGAAACATAGACGATGGCGGGGGACCATGTGACGGATTTCGGCGGATCGGCCTGTTTTTTGAGCCAGTCCTTCGCCAGCACCCTTTGCGGCACGAACATCACCGCATCGTCGGCGGCGGTGGCGCGGAAGGCGGTCCATTGGCCCTTTTCCTGCGCCAGCCGGTTGAAAGCGATTTCCGCCGCGATCACGCTGCTGGGGTCGGGCTGGTAGCGCATCGGCGGCTTCGCACCGATGAGCGCGCCCGCCGCCAGAGCGAGGATCGCGGCGCGCCTCACAGCCCCTCCGGCTTCGCCAGCCCCGCGCGCGCATGGGCCGCGACCAGCGTGTTACGCAGCAGCACCGCGATGGTCATCGGGCCGACGCCGCCCGGCACCGGCGTGATCGCGCGGACATGGGCGAGCGCTTCGGCGGTCGCGACATCGCCGACGATCCGGCTTTTTGTCGCGTCATCGGGATCGGCGACGCGGTTGATGCCCACGTCGATCACGGTCGCGCCCGGCCTGATCCATTCGCCCTTCACCATTTCCGCCCGGCCCACCGCCGCCACGACGATGTCGGCGCGGTGGACGACGCTGGCGAGGTCGCGGGTGCGGCTGTGGGCGATGGTTACGGTCGCGTTTTCGGCGAGCAGCAGTTGCGCCATCGGCTTGCCCACGATGTTGGAGCGGCCGACGACGACCGCTTCCAGACCCGACAGGTCGCCCAGTTCGTCCTTCAGCAGCATGATGCAGCCCATCGGCGTGCAGGGCACCAGCGCTTCCTGCCCGGTCGCGAGCAGGCCCGCATTGACGACATGGAAGCCGTCCACATCCTTGGCCGGGTCAATGGCGGCGATCACCTTCGCTTCGTCGATGTGCCTCGGCAAGGGCAACTGGACGAGGATGCCGTCCACCCGCTCATCCTGATTGAGTTCCTCGATCAGGTCGAGCAGATCGTCCTCGCCGATGCTGTCGGGCCGCTTGAACTCGAAGCTTTCCATGCCGACCGCGACGGTCATCTTGCCCTTGGAGCGGACATAGACGGCGCTCGCCGGGTCTTCGCCGACCAGCACGACGGCAAGGCCGGGCTTGCGCCCCGTGCTGCCGACGAAACCGGCGACCCGTTCCGCCACCCGTTCGCGCAGCCCGGCTGCAAAGGCTTTTCCGTCGATGATCTTGCCGAGTGTCATGGGGGTCATACCAGTCCGAAAAGCGGCGGCAGGATCGCCTGCCGGATGATGAGGATGGCGAGCAGCACGACCATGGGCGACAGGTCGAGCGCGCCGAGATCGGGCAGGACGCGCCGGATCGGATTGTAGATGGGGGCGGTCATCCGATCGAGCGCGATCAGCACCGTGCGCACGAAGTCGTTGCCGATGTTGATGATGTTGAACGCGATCAGCCAGCTCATGATCGCCTGGATGATGATGATCCACCACAGGACATCGAGCAGGATGACGATGATCTGATAAAGCGCGTAGGCCACGAGGCTCTCCGATTATGGGTGACTGCCGCTCTAGCCGAGGGGGAGGGGCGGGGACAAGCATTGTCGGGCATGAGCCTTTGCCGGACAACGCACGCGCCTGCGTTCCGCGCCGCCCATTTACAGGAATCAATATTCTAATTAAGGGTCGTTCGGAAGAAATGACGGAGGGGAAACGGGATGTCGGGCAGAAACGCGGCCTATCGCTTTGGCCTCTATGGCGCGCTCGGCGCGATGAGCCTGCTGCTTGCCGCCTTCTTCCTGTTCGTGGGGTATATGAAGGCGAGTGCGCCTCTGCCGGAGTTGGCGCTGCACGGGGCATGGACGGTGCATCTGCCCGAAGCGGCGGGGCGTGCGGTGGGGGTCAGCGAAATGGCGCTGGCGCTCGCGCTCCTTGCGGGGCTGGCGCGGCCGGGCGCAGGAGCGGTGGCTGCGCTGATTCTTGTCCTCAACCAGATCGCCGCCGCTGCGGTCCATGCCGGATCGGGCGAAAGTGCGGCGCTGCCCCAGAACGCCGTGCTTATCGCCCTGTGCCTCGCCGTCGCGGGGCTGCAGCGGGTTCGGATGAGGAGGGCGGGCGCGCCATCGCCCGTGGCTTAAGCGCCTCTCGCTGCGCCGTCACGGGCGGCAGGGCTTGCCCTCATATTCGAAGCGGTGCCGGGCATAGGCGCGGCCGTTCCAGCGCAGCACCGGAAAGCAGAAGCCGGGGCTGCCAACCAGCAGGTCGGGATAGCCGCCCGCTCCCTTTGTGGGGCGGAACTCGGGGATGCCCAGCGCCTCCGTCATCAGCTTCCACGCGCCGTCCGCCTGTTTCGACAGCAGCCAGAAATTCTGACCGGTGTTGCCGTAGCACATGCCGCCACCCTCGGTGACGACCGCTTCGGGCCGTCCGTCGCCGTTCAGATCCCGATAGGTCGCGATCGCTCCGGGTTCGTAGGATGCCTCGGGCGGCTCGCAATTGCCCGACCGCCACTGCCGCCCGTGCGGCTTGAAGCCCGCCGCCTTGAAGATCGCAGCCTGTTCGGCGGGCGGGGGCGGGGGCGGAGGCGCGGCGAGGGCCGGAGCGCTCGCTCCCAAAAGGATGGCAAGGCCGAGAAAAGAAACGCGCATCCTCTGCTCCCCAATGATGGCGATGGGGAGCGTAACACAGGCGTGCGCCGGGGAGAATAGCGCCGAAGCGACCGGAAACCGGGCGACAGAGAGGTGTGCTATGGCGGTTATTTCCGCACCAGCGTGCCTGCGCCGCGGTCGGTGAAGATTTCCAGCAGCATGGCGTGCGGCACCCGCCCGTCGAGGATGACGGCGGCGTCCACTCCGCCTTCGACGGCGCGGACGCAGGTTTCGAGCTTGGGGATCATGCCGCCGCTGATCGTGCCGTCCGCCTGCAATCCCGCGATGGCGACAGGATCGAGGTCGGTCATCAGTTCGCCCTGCTTGTCGAGCACGCCCGCGACATCGGTCAGCAGGAAGAAGCGCGAGGCTTTCAGCTCCGCCGCGATGGCGCCCGCCATCGTGTCGGCGTTGACATTATAGGTGTGCCCGTCCGCGCCGATGCCCACGGGCGCGACCACCGGGATGATGCCGTTCTGGCTCAGCGTGTCGAGGATCGCGCGGTCGACCGAAACGGGATCGCCCACAAAGCCCAGATCGACATTGCGCTCGATCCCGCTGTTGGGATCGGCCTCGCGCTTGCCGAGCACCTTTTCGCAGGTGACGAGGCCGCCGTCCTTGCCCGAAATGCCGACCGCGCGCCCGCCCGCGCCGGCGATCCAGCCGACGATTTCCTTGTTGATGGAGCCTGCCAGCACCATTTCGGCGATCTTGGCGGTTTCGGCGTCGGTGACGCGCAGACCGCCCACGAACTGCGATTCGACGCCCAGCTTCTTGAGCATCGCGCCGATCTGCGGTCCGCCGCCATGGACGACCACCACATTGATGCCGACCGCCTTCATGAGCACCACATCCTCGGCGAAGTCGCGCGCGGCTTCCGGGTCGCCCATCGCGTGCCCGCCATATTTGACGACGAAGGTCTTGCCCGCATAGCGCTGCATATAGGGCAGCGCTTCGACGAGGACTTCGGCCTTGGCGAGCAGGGCGGGATCGGGGGCGTTGTTGCTGGTCATGCGCGCGCGCATAGGGCCATAAGGCCGGAGCCGCAAGAAAAGCCTCGTCCGTCCGGCTGTCTACTTCGCTGTCGCGCTATCGCCGTCCAGTCGCCTGCCCAGCGCCACCAGCAGATAGATGACGGGCGGCACCAGGAGCGCGGACAGGATGACCTTGGCCAGCATCTGCCCCAGCAGCAGCTCGCCGATGGGAAAGACGCCGTAGAAGGCGATGCTGACGAAGAGCAGGGTATCGACGATCTGCGACAGGATGCTCGCCAGCGCGGCGCGCAGCCACAGGAGGCTGCCGCCCTCGCGACCTTTCAGCGCCGCGAACAGGGTGACGTTGAGCGTCTGGGAAATGCCGTAGGCGACGATGCCGCCGAGCCAGATGCGCGGCGTTCCGCCAATCATCATGGCGAAGGCTTCGGCGCGTTTGGGGTCCATGTCTCCGGCGGCGGGCGCGGCCAGCACGACGACCGAGAGCAGGATCGAGGCGATCAGCGGCAGGAAGCCGATCTGCACCAGCCGGTTGGCGACCGCGCGCCCATGGAGTTCCGCCACCGCACTGGAGATCGTGACCAGCAGCAGGAAGGCGAAGATGCCTGCCTCCACCGCCAGCGGACCCAGCCCGACCATCGGCCCGATGGCGGACAGCGGACCCAGCGCCACCTGCTTGTTCCCCAGCACGCCCGCGATGCAGACCATGCCGCCGTAGAAGATCGAGAAGGAGAAGAGCGAGCGGCTGATGGGCGCGGGCGTCGGGGTCATCGCCGCGCCTTATCGGGATTCGCGCCGGGGGGAAAGACGGGGCCGCTTCATCCCGCCGTGGGCCGCAGAAAGGGGAGCATATGCGCCACATAGTCGCCCTTTCCGAGCGGCACGCCGTTCGCGCGCAGGATCGCATAGGCGGTCATGACGTGGAAATAGAACTGCGCCAGCACCCAGTCGCGCACATATTGCCCGGCGGTAAGGTCGAAGGTCATTCCGATGGGGAGCGCATGGGCGATGGGCCGGTCCGTGTCGGCCGAGGCATGCTCCCCGAACGCATCGAGCAGCGCCAGCGTTTCGGCGATCCGCGCGCGGGCGTCGGCCATGGTGCCGGGACGGTCGCCCGCGTTGCGGCCTTCGTTCAGCAGGTCGGTGAGAGATTGCGGAAAATCCTCCCCTTTCAGGCGATGCATCCCTTCGCGCGGCTGGACGCAGGCGAAGCGGATCTGGGTCGCGAGCGGGAACATGTCGGGCGCGAGCCGCGCGGACAGCAGCGCGTCGCCGCTGCCAGCCGCCTCCGCTTTGTCGAGCCAGGCGGAAAGCGTGCGCAGCATCGGCGCGCAGGTCGAGACGAGGAGCGTTTCGGGGGTCATGCGGCTTTATAGGGCGCGCCGCCCCAACGGACAATCAGGGTTCGCGCCGCATCCAGAACTGCATCGGATGCGCGCTTTCCCCCGTTTCGCCCACGTCGCGCCAGTCGAAGCTGGCGATCATCCCCGCCACCGGCGCATAGCCGCGCCCGCGCCAGAAGGGGTCGAGCGGGGCATAGCCGGCCGGGCGGGCGGGGTGATCGGGTGGGCGGATCACGGCGCAGAAACAGGTGGCTGCAAAACCCAGCGTGCGCGCCTTCGCCTCGCGCCGGTCGAAGAAAGCGTGGCCGATACCCTGCCCGCGCCATTCCGGCAGCAGCACCGATTCGCCGAAATAATAGAGGCTGGAAAGGTCGAAGCCGTGCGCCGCGACGGGGGCGGCGAAGGCGTCGGCATGATCGCGCATCGGTGCGGCGGTGGCGGCGCCGACCAGAGCGTCCCCGGCAAAAGCCCCCACGACGATCGCGCCGGGGCTTTGCGCATAGGCGTTCAGATAATCGCGCTCATAGGCGCGGTCGCCTTCGTAGAGATAGGGGAAAGCGCGGAACACCGCGATCCGCAGGTCGGCAAGGGCGTCGAGCGCCGACAGCAGCGACGCGCCCGTCAGATCCTCGATCCGGACGGGCGGCGGCGCCAGACCGCTTATTCCTTGGTCGGAGCGGCGTTGGCGGGCGCCGCGCCATTGACGCTTTCGGCGGCGTTGGTGGCGTTGGACGCAGCGCCCTCGGCGGTCGCGCTCGCTTCGGCGGGTGCGGCGTCGGCGGCGGGCAGCGGCAGGTTGGAACCCTGCGTGTTGAGCCATGCGATCAGGTTGGCGCGATCCTTGGGATTGCCAAGGCCCGCGAAGGTCATCTTCGTGCCCGGCGCAAATTCACGCGGGCTGGTCAGCCAGTGGTCGAGATTCTCGAAGGTCCAGGCGCCGCCCTTGCTCTTGAGCGCGTCGGAGAAGGGGTAGCCGCCCTTGCCCTGACCGACGGGTTCGCCGACCGTGGCGTAAAGGTTGGGACCGATGCCGTTCGCGCCGCCCTGATTGACGGTGTGGCAGGCAGCGCATTTGGCGAAGACCTTCTCGCCCGCCGCGACATCGGCGCTGGCGAGCAGGGTGTTGAGGCCCGGACCCGACGCCGCGCCGCCTTCACCTTCCGCCTCGACGCCCTCGATGGCGTAGCCCATCTTTTCGGGGCGGTGGCTGTCGAAATATTTGGAACTGACGATCGCACCGCCCAAGGCGATGATGCCCGCAAACAAAGCCCAGCCCGCAACGGTATTGAAACGATCGCCCATCTCGCTTGACTTCCCTTACCCAATCGTTGGCGGATGTCGGCCCCGCCCCCTGTCGCCGGATGCCATAATGGCGGACACGCGAGCGCGCAAGCCGGGTTGATCCCAAATGCTTGCGCGCGCGGGACGGAGACCTTAAGCGGCGCCAAGCCCATGGACAATTACCCCGCCCCCGCCCGCGCCATCGTCGCCGACCTCATGCAGAAGGCCGCCGCCGACCCGGCGCGCGCCGTCGCCTATCAGGGCGCGCCCGGCGCCAATTCGCACCTCGCCGCGCTCGGCTATGCGCCCGATTGCGTGCCCCTGCCCTGCTTCGCGTTCGAGGACGCGATCGACGCCGTGCGATCCGGCCTTGCCGCGCGGGCGATCATCCCGATCGAAAACAGCCTGCACGGCCGCGTCGCCGACATGCATTTCCTGCTGCCCGAATCGGGCCTGTCCATCGTCGACGAATATTTCCTGCGCATCCGCCACTGCCTGATGGCCCCGGACGAAAGCCCGATTTCCAGCGCATTGAGCCATCCGCAGGCGCTGGGCCAGTGCCGCCATTATCTGCGCGAGCGCGGCATCCAGCCGGTCGCCTATGCCGACACCGCAGGCGCGGCGGCGCTGGTGGCGGAGCGGCGGATCGCGGGCGAAGGCGCCATCGCGCCCTATCTCGCCGCCGAAATCTACGGCCTGCGCCTGATTTCCGAGAATATCGAGGACAGCGACGACAATATGACGCGCTTCCTCGTCCTCGCGCACGAACCGAAGATGCCCGCGCCCGATGTCGGGCCGGTCATGACCACCTTCCTGTTCGAGGTGAAGAACATCCCCGCCGCGCTCTACAAGGCGATGGGCGGCTTTGCGACCAACGGGGTCAACATGACCAAGCTGGAAAGCTACCAGCGCGGCGCGAGTTTCGCGGCAACGGAATTTTTCTGCGATATCGAGGGCATGCCGGGCGATCCGGCTGTCGACCGGGCGCTCGCCGAACTGGAGTTTCACACCAAATGGGTGCGCCAGCTCGGCAGCTACCGGCAGGCGCGTCCGCGCACCTGAGGGTGACGGGACGGCGCGGGGCGGTTATAGCATGGCCATGGTCGCAGCCATCCTCCTGTCCGCGCTGGCGATGAGCGCCATCGTCGCCGTGCGCTATCTGCTGGCGAGCGGCGGCTTCGCGCTGGCGACGCGCATCCGCCAGCCGGGCCTCTATCGCGGGCTGGAAGGACAGATGGGGCGCGAGGTGGGCTGGTCGCTGCTGTCGGCGTTCATCTATGGCGTTCCCGCGGGGATCGTCGCCTGGGGCTGGCAGGCGCGGGGATGGACGCGCATCTATACCGATGTTGCGGCCTATCCGCTCTGGTGGCTGCCGGTGTCGGTGCTGCTCTATCTGGCGGCGCACGACACATGGTTTTACTGGACGCACCGCTGGATGCACCGGCCGCGCCTGTTCCGCATCGCCCATGCCGTCCATCACGCCAGCCGCCCGCCGACCGCCTGGGCGGCGATGAGCTTTCATCCGTGGGAGGCGCTGACCGGCGCGGTCGTGATCCCGGCGCTCGTCTTCCTCATCCCCATCCATGTCGGCGCGCTGGCCGCTGTGCTGACAATCATGACGGTGATGGGGGTGAGCAATCATATGGGGTGGGAGATGTTTCCGCGCTGGATGGTGAGGGGGCCGCTCGGCGGCTGGCTCATCACCGCGACCCATCATCAGCGGCACCATGACCAGTATCGCTGCAATTACGGCCTTTATTTCCGCGTCTGGGACCGCCTGTGCGGCACCGACCGGGGGCTGGGAGACTTTTCGAAGGGCAGGGCATGACGGCAAGGGCAGGCACGATCGTAACGGCGCTTGCGGCGATGGCGGGGCTGACCGGAGCCGCGCCCGCCGACCTCGCCCAGCCGCTCAGCATGGACATGCTGGGACTGCGGTCGGCGAAGGGCAAGGTGCTGGTGTGCGTCACCCGCCGTCCCGATCATTTCCCCGACTGCCGCGACGACCCGGAAAAGCGGGCCTTCACCGTCCCGGCGAAGACGGGGCAGATCCCGCTCGGCATGCTGACGCCGGGCCAATATGCCATCGCCATCATCCATGACGAGAACGGCAATGGCCGGCTCGATACCTTCGCGGGCATTCCGCGCGAGGGCGTGGGCTTCTCGCGCAATCCCGCTCTGCGCTTCGGTGCGCCCAGCTTCCGGTCGGCGAGCTTCGCCGTTGCGGGATCGGCGGTGGAACAGGACATCCGCCTCAAATATTTCCTCTGATGCACGGGGCGACATAGCGGACGCATCCCTTGCGCGCATGGGGTGACGCGCCCCATATTGCGGTCTAAGGGCGGAGCGATCCGCATCGACAGCAGGAGACAAGAGCGTGGCGACCCTGGGACTGAGCGAAACCGAAAAGGCGGCGGTGGAGGATTTCCGCCGCGACGTGGTGGAGCCGTCGCGCACCAGCCTGGTGATCGTCGATTTCTGGGCCGAATGGTGCGGCCCCTGCAAGCAGCTCACGCCCGTCATCGAGAAAGTGTGCGCCGAATATGCGGCCAAGGGCGTCAAGCTGGTCAAGGTGAATGTGGACGAAAATGGCTTCATCGCCAGCCAGTTCCGCGTCCAGTCGATCCCGACCGTCTATGCCATGTTTCAGGGTCAGCCGGTCGCGGACCTTTCGCAGGCACGCACCGAAGGACAGCTCAAACAATATCTCGATCAGCTTCTGGCTCAACTGCCGATCCAGTCCGATGAAAAGGCGCTGGCGCAGGAAATCGCGCCGCTGATCGCCATGGGAGAGCAGTTGCTGGCCGATGGCGAGGCGGATCGCGCCCTGTCGGTCTTTTCCCAGATTGCCGAAATGGACCCCGATAACGCCGAAGTCGCCGCCGGTCAGGCGCGCGCGCTGGTGGCGCTGGGGCAACTGGACGAGGCGGAAGCCGCGCTGGCGGCGCTGCCCGCGGAGGCGGCGAAGCACGCCGCCGTCGATCAGGCACGCGCCGCCATCGCGCTGGCCCGCGATGCGAAGCCTGTCGCCGACCTTTCCGGCATCGCGGCGAAGGTCGCGGCCGATCCGAACGATCATGACGCGCGCTTCGAACTGGCGGGCGGACTGATGGCGAACGGCGACCGCGACGGCGCGGCCGAAGCGCTGCTGGAAATCGTCCGCCGCGACCGGGCATGGAACGATGGCGCGGCGAAGGCGCAACTGCTCACGATCTTCGAGGCGGTGGGTCTGGAAGATCCTTGGGTCGCCGGGCAGCGGCGCAGGCTGTCGCAGATCCTCTTTTCGTAACGCCCATGCCGCTCGCCCGCGTTTCGATCTTTCCGCTGTCCGGCGCGCTGCTGCTGCCGGGGATGGAGTTGCCGCTCCACATCTTCGAGCCGCGCTACCGGGCGCTGATCCACGACGCGATGGCGCGCGACCGGCGCATCGGCATGATCCAGCCGCGCGGGGCGGGCGCTGTGCCGCCGCTGTTCGACATGGGATGTCTCGGCCATGTCAGCCATATCGAGGCGCTGGAGGACGGGCGTTTCAACATCATCCTGACCGGCCTTGCCCGCTTCCGGGTGGTGCGCGAACTGTCGGTCGCGACGCAGTTCCGGCAGGTCGAGGCCGATGTCGAACAGGCGCCGCAGGAGGACGAATCCCTCGCTGCCGTGGAACGCGCAGCGCTGGAGCAGGAATCTCGCCGCTTCGCCGATTCGCTGGGCTATGTGGTGGACTGGACGGCGGTATCGCGGCTGGACGATACCGCGCTGGTCAACGGCATCGCGCAGATCGCGCCCTTCGACCCCGCCGCCAAGCAGACGCTGCTGGAGGCCGACAGCCTGTCCGAACGGTCGGAGCGGATCATCCAGTTGATGCAGATCGTCGGCCGCATCGAGCGCGATGGCGGAGCGACGATGCAATGAGCGGGGCAGTGAGCGGGCAATGAGCGGCGCTGCGCCGATAGAGCCGTGGCTGCTGGAAAAGCTGGTCTGCCCGGTCAGCCGCGCGCCGCTGCGCTGGGATGAGGCGCGGCAGACGCTGGTGTCGGACGCGGCGGGTCTTGCCTTTCCGGTGCGGGACGGAGTGCCGGTGCTGGTGGCGCGGGAGGCGACGCCGCTCTAGCGCGCCTTCGTGAAGGCGGCGATGCATTCGACTTCGAGCGGTGCGCCCGCCGCCAGCCCGTCCGCTCCGAACGCGCTGCGGGCGGGCAGGCGATGTCCCGAGAAATAGGGCAGATAGGCAGCGTTGAAGCGCGGCCAGTCGGCCATGTCGTCCAGCATCACCGTGCATTTGACGACATCGCCGAAGCCAAGGCCGTTGTCCTTCAGAATGCGCTCGATCGAGTCCATCGCGCCGCGCACCGCGGCGTCGAAACCCTCGCCATGCCGGTCCATGCCCTGCGGCACCTGCCCGATCTGCCCCGACAGGTAGAGCGTGTCCCCAACCCGCACGGCGGGGGAGAAGGGCAGTTTCGCCGGGAGCGGCTGGGGCGGGGGCGCTGGCTGCGCGGCGAGGGGCATGGCGGCGGTCATGAAGGCGGCGGCGAAGAGGCGTTTCATCGTCTTTCTCCTCAAGGAGAAAGGGGCCGGTCCGTTCCCGAACCGGCCCCTTTCACCCGTGCACTTCGGTCAGAATTTGAAGTCGAGACGGGCGTAATAGTAGCCGCCTGACGTGCCGTAGGGACCGTGGCCGTAAGAGGCGCTGTAAGCGCCTGCGCCGTTGATGTAGGGCGACACGCCCGCGCCAACGACAACGCCTTCCAGCAGCTTGGGAATTTCCGGCTTCTTGTTGAAGAGGTTGTTCGCGCCGATGGAGAAGGTCACGGCATCGGTGAAGTCGAACCCTGCCTCCAGATCGGTGATCGCCGTCGCCTTGACTACGCCGTTGAAATAGAGCTGGTTCGCATTGACGCCGTTCACGATCGCGCCGTCTGCGATCAGGAAGCCGCCCGCAGGCAGATCGCCCGAAGGGGTCCGGGCGTTGAACGCCGGACGAACGAGCACGCTGGTCTTGCCATAGAATGTTTCGCGCGCGTTGAGTGTGAACCGGCCCGACTTGAACAGGGCGTTGGCGACGACCTTATAGTCGGGATTGGAGCGCTCGATATTGCTTTCCGACGCGGCGTTGAAGATCGGATAGCCCACCTTGTTGTTGGTGATCTTCGTCTTGTTGTAGTTCGCGGTCAGCGACAGGTTGAGCGTGCCGAAATCCAGCGCGACGGGATAGGCGGCGGAGAAGTCGATGCCCCATGTGCGGGTGTCGATGCCGTTGGTGAAGCTCGACACGCCGATGGTGCCGCTGGTGAAGAGCGCGCTGTCGAGCACGATGCCCGCCGCGTTCAGCGCGGACAGGATTTCGCTGCCGCCCGGTTGTGCAACGCCGTTGAGAACGGCGTTGCGTGCCGCCGTGCCCGTGATACGGTCCTTGATCTTGATGAGGTAGCCGTCGACCGTGACCGCGAGCTTGGGGACGGGACGCAGCACGAACCCGGCGGAGAAGTTCTTCGACTTTTCCGCCTTCAGGCTGCCGAAGCCCAGCAGCGCGGCGGCAGGCGTGCCGGCGGGAAGCTGCGCGATGGCGCTGGTCGGACCCACGTTGATGGTCGAATATTTCTGCTCGGCAAGGGTCGGTGCGCGGAAGCCGGTGCTGGCCGTGCCGCGGATCGCGAAGGCGGGCGAGAAGTCGTAGCGCGTGGTCGCCTTCCAGATCGCGGTGTCGCCGAAGTCGGTATAATCTTCATACCGTCCCGCGAGGTCGACGCTCCAGCCGTCCACCGGCTCGGCAATGAAGTTGATGTAGCCCGCCTTGGAACTGCGCGCGAAGTCGCCCGCGTCGGTCGCCTTGTATCCGGGGAAGGACTGGACGCCGGTCTTGTAGGTGGAGATGGGGTCGCCCTGAAGGATCTCGTAGGTGTCGCGGCGATATTCGCCGCCGAACGCCACGGTGAGGGGGGACGCCATGCCGGTGTCGAATTCCTTGCGGATGTCGGCGGTGACGGTGGTCTGGCTGAGCTTGAACCCGCCGTCATAGGCGCTGGTGGGCGAATTGGCGGTGCCGATGCCGCGAAGCTGGTTTTGATAGCTTTCCTGCCAGATTTCGCGGTGCGCCGACGATTCGGTGTAGATCGAATCCTTCTGCGCGCCGTAGGTGGTGCTGAGGTCGTAGTTCCAGCCGCCGCCAAACTCGCCCTTCGCGCCAACGGTGAAGCTATATTCGTCCTCGACGACATGCTGGAGCGGCACCATGCCGACGACGCCCGTGTTGCCGAAGCAGATATTGGGGTCGTAGGCGGCAGGCGTTACGTTGCCGCCGACGTTGCCGGTTTCGTAGCAGATGCGCTTGGGATGGCGATAACCCTGCTTCGCCCAGCCTTCGCGGCGGGCATAGTCGCCGAAGCTGTAGAGTTCGACGCCGCCGAAATCATAGCCCATATTGTAGAAGGCGATGCTGAGCTTCGTCTTGGGCTGGCCGCCGTTGATCCCGGCGAGTGCGTCGCCGGTGAGGTTCGACCATTGCGCGGGCGCGTTGGGCTGGAGCGTGCCGTCCATCTTCGTGACCTGCACCTGACCCTGACCGACCGTGGTGTAATTCTGACGGCGGTGAAACAGGGTCAGATTGAAGAAGCCGTCTTCGCCCAGCCTGAAGCCCATATTGCCCGAGGCGGAGAAGAGTTCGCCTTCGCTGTCATAATATTGGCCGCCCGTGACCTTGAAGCTGCCGCCTTCGGTCTGGTCTTTCAGGATGAAATTGATGACGCCCGCGATGGCATCGGTGCCGTAGACGGCGGCGGCTCCCTCCTGAAGCACCTCGACGCGCGCGACCGAGTCGGGCGGGATGAGGTCGATGCTGGGCGCGGCGGAACCTTGGAACGCCCCCGAGATGACCTGAAGGATGCCGTTGCCGTGGCGGCGCTTGCCGTTCACCAGCACCAGAGTGTGATTGGGCGACAGGCCGCGCAGGCGTGCCGAAAGCGAGAAGCTGGAAAGGTCGGTGCCCTGCGTCTGCGCCGTGAAGCTCGGCACGATCTGCGTCAGCACCTGATTGAGGTTCGGCTGGCCGACATGGCTGATCGCTTCCTGGCTCAGCACCTGAACGGGCGCGGCGGCTTCGGCCGCCTGCATCCCCATGGCGCGCGTGCCGGTGACGATGATCGCGGCGCCTTCGTCGGACTGTGGCTCCTGCGCGGTCTGCGGTTCCTGCGCCATAGCGCATGCGGTCCAGGACGAGGCGAGGACCAAGGATAGTTTGAGTGCGGCAAAGCGCGTCATTCATGCCCCCTGTTTTGCATTCGTTTGATGACATCAGGGGAAACGAAACAGCGGACGGCGATCCGCTACTGCGCTGCACAATTTTTACATGATTTCGTAATGTTTCCGTAATGTTTCTGGAAATTTCAAGCCGGAAGTCGGGCGATTCCAACTGCGAATCGAGCGACTTCCCGCTTGTGCGATTGCGAGAGGTTCAGGAGGCGACGGCTTCCGCGATCAGCTTCCGCCCCTCCGCGCTTTCCCAGTCCATCGCGCCCACCACGCGCGCGATTTCCCTGCCCTGTGCGTCGTAGACGACGGTCGTGGGCAGCACTCCGGTCGCGTAGTGGAAGCCGAAGCGGTTTTCCGGGTCGGCATAGGCGGGGAGGTGGGGCAGCTTATGCTTTTCGAAGAAGGGCTTTACCGCCGTCAGTCCCTGCGTGTCCTGAGAGATGGTGAGGACTGCCGCGCCCTTCGCGCCCTGCTGGGCCGCCAGCGCGTCGAGCGTCGGCATTTCCGCGACACAGGGCGTGCACCATGTCGCCCACAGGTTGACGATCAGCGGGCGGCCCGCAAAATCCTGCAGCGTCTTCTCGCCCCCGGCGGGATCGAGGAAGGCGAAATCGGGCATGGGCTGGCCCGCCTTGCTGCGGTCCACCTTATAGTTGAAGCCTTCGCCCTTGCCGGGCGCGGCCTCGCCGGGCGTAGCGGCAACCTCTCCGCTGGCGGCTGCATTGGCTTGCTCCTTGGGCTGCGATTGCCTATCGCAAGCCGCCAACGGGCCAAGCAGGAGCAGTATCATTAGCGCGCGGGAAGACGATAGCATGGCAGCAGGCTCCAACAGCATGTGGGGCGGCCGGTTTGCCGCCGGCCCGGCGTCGATCATGCGCGAGATAAATGCGTCCATTCCTTTCGACAAGCGCCTGTGGAAACAGGACATCGCAGGGTCGAAGGCGCATGTCGCGATGCTGGCGAAGCAGGGCATCGTGTCGCAGGCGGATGCGGATGCGATTGCGGCGGGCCTCGACACCATCGCGGCGGAATATGAAGAAAGCGGCGTGCCGGTGAACCTCGACCTTGAGGATATTCACATGGTGACGGAATCGCGCCTCGCCGAACTGATCGGTCCGGCTGCGGGCCGCCTGCACACCGCGCGCAGCCGCAACGATCAGGTCGCAACCGATTTCCGCCTCTGGGTGCGCGACGCCATCGACGAGGTGGAGCAGGGGCTTTCCGGCCTCCAGCGCGCGCTCGTTGCGCGGGCGGAGGAGAATGCCGACGCGGTGATGCCGGGCTTTACCCATCTGCAATCGGCGCAGCCGGTGACGCTGGGCCATCACCTGATGGCTTATTATGAGATGGTGCGGCGGGATCGCAGCCGCTTTGCCGACGCGCGCGCGCGGCTGAACGAATGTCCGCTGGGCGCGGCGGCACTGGCCGGGACGGGCTTCCCGACCGACCGGCATATGACGGCGGAAGCGCTGGGCTTTGCAAAGCCCACGGACAACAGCCTCGACAGCGTCAGCGACCGCGACTTTGCGCTCGATTATCTGATGGCGGCGACGCAGGCGGCGCTGCATCTTTCGCGGCTGGCCGAAGAGTTCATCATCTGGGCGAGCCAGCCCTTCGGCTTCGTAAAGCTGCCCGACGCCTATTCGACCGGCAGTTCGATCATGCCGCAGAAGCGCAACCCCGACGCCGCCGAACTGGTGCGCGGCCATGCGGGGCGGATCATGGGGTGCATGACCGCGCTCTGCGTCACGATGAAGGGGCTGCCGCTCGCCTATTCCAAGGATATGCAGGACGACAAGCCGCCGGTGTTCGAGGCGCATGACCTGCTGGCGCTCTCTATCGCCGCGATGACGGGCATGGTGGAGACCGTGACCTTCCGCACCGAGCGGATGCGGGGGTTGGCCGAAAGCGGTTTTGCGACCGCGACCGATCTGGCCGACTGGCTGGTGCGCGAAGGGGGCATCCCCTTCCGCGAGGCGCATCACATCACGGGCCGGGCGGTGGCGGCGGCGGAGGAAGCGGGCGTGCCGCTCGACCGGCTGCCGCTGGAGACGCTGAAAGCCATCGACGCGCGGATCGACGAGCGTGTTTATGCGGTGCTGACGGTCGATGCATCGGTCGCCAGCCGCAGGAGCCATGGCGGCACCGCGCCGGAACAGGTGCGCGCGCGCATCGCGCAGGCCAGGGAGGAACTGGGGTCATGAAAAAAGCGGCAACGGGCGCGCTGGCGCTGGCTCTCCTCGCGCTCGGCGGATGCGGCGGCAAGGAGCAGCTCAAACCCGTGCAGGGACAGAGAGTGCCCGCCGTGCCGGTGGGTGCGGCGACGGCCCCGACCGGCACGCAGTTGATGGAGCCGAGCGTCCAGTCGCGTCCCGGACGCAACGTGGAACTCCTAACCCAGTCGCGCAAGCGGCAGGACGATGAATTCGACCTGCCGCCCGAAGCCGACCCCAAATAGACCGACAGGACAGTCTCTTGGATCATTTCACTTATGTCGATGGCGCCATGCAGGTGGAGCAGGTGCCGATGGAAGCGATCGCGCAGGCGGTCGGCACGCCCGTCTATGTCTATTCGACCGCCACGCTGGAGCGGCATGTCGGCGTTTTTCGCGACGGGCTGGCGCAGCTTGCCGATCCGCTGATCGCCTTCGCGGTCAAGGCCAACCCGAACGCCGCCGTCCTAGCGACGCTGGCGAAGCTGGGGCTTGGCGCGGACGTGGTGTCGGGCGGTGAGCTGCTGCGCGCCATCGCGGCGGGCATTCCGGCCAGCCGCATCGTCTTTTCGGGCGTCGGCAAGACGGCGGACGAGATGCGCCTCGCGCTCGACCACGGCATCTACCAGTTCAATCTGGAAAGCGAGCCGGAGGCGGAGATGCTGTCGGACGTCGCGCTGGCGATGGGCCGCAAAGCGCCGGTCGCCTACCGCATCAATCCCGACGTGGATGCAGGCACCCACGCGAAGATTTCGACCGGCAAGTCGGAAAACAAGTTCGGCATCCCCTATGCCCGCGCGCTGGAAAGCTATGCCGCCGCCCGCGCGCTGCCGGGCCTCGACGTGCAGGGGGTGGCGGTTCATATCGGCAGCCAGCTCACCGACCTCGCGCCGCTCGAAGCCGCGTTCGTCAAGGTCGGTGCGCTGATCGAGGCGTTGCGGGGCGAGGGGCATGCGATCCGCACGGCGGACCTCGGCGGAGGCCTTGGTGTGCCCTACGATCCCTCGCAGCCGGTGCCGCCCAGCCCCGCCGACTATGGCGCGATGGTGACGCGCGTGACGCAGGGGTGGAATGTCCGCCTGATGTTCGAGCCGGGACGGGTGATCGTGGGCAATGCGGGTGCGCTGCTGTCGCGCGTGGTGCGGGTGAAGCAGGGCGCGCAGGCGCCGTTCGTCATCGTCGACGCGGCCATGAACGACCTGCTGCGCCCCAGCCTCTACGATGCTTGGCACGACATCCGCGCGGTGCAGCCCTCGGGTGAGCGGGCCACCGCCAATGTCGTGGGTCCGGTCTGCGAAACGGGCGACACCTTCGCGATGCACCGCGACATGGACGTGGTGGGTCCGGGCGATCTCGTCGCGTTCATGACGGCGGGAGCCTATGGCGCGACGATGGCGGGCACCTATAACAGCCGCCCGCTGACCCCCGAAGTACTGGTGTCGGGCGACAGATGGGCGGTGGTGCGCGAGCGGCCCCCGATCGAGGCGCTGATCGCGGGCGACATCATTCCCGACTGGGTCGCCGCCTGATGCACAGCCTGCCCGTCTTTCTCCGTCTGGAGGGGCGGGCGGTGATCCTGACCGGGGAAGGCGAGGCGGCGGACGCCAAGCGCCGTCTGCTCGAACGCGCGGGCGCGCGCATCGTCGGGGCCGACGACCCGGAGGCGCGCGTCGCCATCGTATCGGATGGAGACGAGGAGATGGCGCGGCTGTTGCGGGCGCGCGGCATATTGGTGAACGCCACCGACAATCTCGCGCTCTGCGACTTTACTCTGCCTGCCATCGTGGAACGCGACCCCGTGCTGATCGCCATCGGCACAGGCGGCGCGTCAGCGGGGCTGGCCAAGGCGCTGCGGCAGCGGCTGGAGCGCTGGCTCCCCGCGCGGCTGGGCGCGCTGGCCGAAGCGCTGGCGGGGGCGCGGGAGGCGATCCGGGCGCGCTGGCCCGATGCAGCGGAGCGCCGCCGCGCCATCGACGCGGGGCTGGCGGAGGGCGGGATGATCGACCCGCTGAAAGAGGAAGCTGGCGAGGCCGTCGCCGGATGGCTGGCGGCGGGTGCGGATGTGCGGGGGGCGGGCCTTGTGCCCGTCCGCCTCCTGTCCGCCGATCCCGACGATCTGACGCTGCGCGCCGCGCGCCTGCTGGGGGAAGCGGATCGCGTCTATCATGCGCCCGATGTGCCGCCCGTCATTCTCGACCGGGCGCGCGCCGACGCGGTGCGCATCGTTATGGTGCAGCCGCCCGCCGATCCGGGCGAGGGGCTGTCGCTCTGGCTAAGCCTGGTCTGATTGCAGCCGTTCGATCTCGGCATGGAGCGCCGCGATCGAGGAGACGAGCCGCGCGCGGTCCATTTCCATTTCCTGCAGGGCGTCGCGCGTTTCGCCCAGTTCCACCGCGCGCCGCGCGATCCGGGCGTCGAGTTCGGCATTGTGCCGGGCCAGCACGCCCATCTGTTCGGCCCGCTGGCACAGGTGCCGCAGCCGCGCATCGAGTATGTCGAAGTCGAAGGGCTTGACGATCAGGTCGTCCGCGCCCGCTTCCAGCGCCGCGACGGTCGCAGGCGCATCGGGCCGGTCGGCGATCATGACGAAGCAGGCATCGGGCGCGATCCGCCCCGAACGGATCTTCCGCATCACCGTGACGGCAGGCAGAAGCAGCAGGTCCATGTCGATGAGGACGATGTCCACCGGCCGGGTCTGGAGCAGCGAAAGCGCGCGGAAGCCGTCCTCGGCCAGCGCCACATCATAAGCGAGATGCGACAGGCGGCGTGCGATGACGTCGCGCGCGGTCGGATTTTCGTCCACCAGCAACAGCCGCAACCGCCGCTGCGCCCGTGCCGGTTCGCCCGCCGGTCCATTGTCCTGCCGTGCCAGCATGCGCTTCAAGAACTGCATCGGTCCCACCTTCCTGACGATGGACCATAGGATTGCAGCGCGAAGAAATGGTTAACGCGCCGCGCGCGCGATCAACGGCGTTCAGTTCGCCTGTTCGCGCCCCTGCTTTTCCGGCTCGGGCGCATAGGCGCGCAGGAACAGGCCGACGGCGACCAGCGCCTCCCGCTCAAGGTCGGCCGGTTCGGCTTCCTCCAGCCGTCCCATTATCAGTTCATGGTAGGATTCCGCCATCAGGAGGGACATCAGGCTCCGTGCTGCTTCCGCCGGATCAGCGCGACGCAACTGCCCCCTTTCCATCGCATCCGCAAGGAACGTCGCCAGCAGCTTGCGCGTCGCATTGCGCGTCAGTTCGAAGAAGATGCGCGACATTTCGGGGAAACGCCGCCCTTCGGCGATAATCAGGCGATGCAGGGCAATACCCTCCGCCGAGGTGATTTTCACGATCAGGCTGATCGCTGCCCGTTGCAGCGTCAGCGCAAGCACCCCACATGGGTCGAGAATTTGCGAAAGCTGCTCCCGATATGCCTCAGTCGCCCGTTCCAGCATGGCCGAAAACAGCGCTTCCTTGGACGGGAAATAATTCCACAACGTCCCCTTCGATCCGCCCAGTTCGGCGGCGATCGAGGACATCGTCGTGCCCGCATAGCCATGTTCCACAAAGGACGCATGTGCCGTATCCAGAATGGCGTTGCGCCGATCCATTCGCCGGGCTTCTCGCCGGGAGGGGGAAGGATGGGATGCCGGCTCGGTCATAAAAACGTACCATAGAGTACGATAAACCTGTTGACAAGGTGAAACGGGGGAGGCAATGCGAAAATCCATACTATGTGGTACGGTTTGATATGTCGCTGAGTCGGTCGGCCTCCCGCTTTCGTCTCGGGGGCGCACTTTCTTCCTTCGCGTTGCTGGGCGCCTGCGCCGCTGTCCCGAAGCTGGGACCGGAGCCTGTCGTGCGTGCGCCGCAGTCGGTGGAGGCGGGACGCAGCCTTGCCGCGCCCGTGGCGGCGTGGCCGGGCGATGGGTGGTGGCGTGCCTATGGCGATCCGCAGCTCGACGGGCTGATCGAGGAAGGGCTGCGCGCGTCCCCCGATGTCGCCGCGGCGGGCGCCCGTTTCCGCCGTGCCGCCGCGATGGCGCAGCAGGCGGGCGCGGCGCTGCTTCCTTCCGTCGATGCGGAAGCGAGCGCGGCCGCCACCAAGCAGAGCTATAATATGGGCCTGCCCAAGCAATTCGTCCCGCAGGGATGGCTGGGCACCGGGCGAGTGGCGCTGGACCTCGGCTTCGACCTCGACCTATGGGGCCGGAACCGTGCGCAGCTTGCCGCCGCTACATCCGAAGCGCGGGCGGCGCAGATCGACGCGCAGCAGGCGCGGCTCGCGCTCACCACCGCGATTGCGGATGCCTATGCCGATCTCGCCCGCCTTTTCGATGAGGCGGATATTGCGCAGCGGACGCTCGACATCCGGCTCGCCAGCCAGAAGCTGGTGGCGGATCGCAGCGCCAACGGCCTCGAAACGCGCGGCAGCGTGCGACAGACGGACGCTACCGTAGCGACCGCCCGCGCCCAGCTTTCCGGAGCGCGCATGGCGATCGAGCTGCGCCAGCACCAGATCGCGGCGCTGATCGGCGCCGGGCCTGACCGAGGCCTGTCGATCACGCAGCCGCGGGTCGGCGCGCTCGCGCCGCTCGGCCTGCCCGCCGATGTGACCACCGATCTCGTGTCCCGCCGCCCCGACATCGCCGCCGCGCTCGCCCGCACGGAAGCCGCCGCGAAGCGGATCAAGGTGGCGCGCGCCGACTTCTTCCCCGCCATTCGGCTGAGCGCGCTCGTCGGTGTCCAGTCGCTCGGCTATGATACCGTGTTCGGCGCGAACGGCGCATCGGGCGCGCCCGTGCCGTTCCTTGACCGCCTGTTCAAGGCGGATTCGCTGTTCGGCACGGTCGGTCCCGCGATCAGCCTGCCGATCTTCCACGGCGGCGCGTTGCAGGGGCAATATCGCGGCGCGCGGGCCAGCTATGACGAAGCGGTTGCGAATTACGACAGGACCGTGCTTGCCGCCTATCAGCAGGTCGCCGACGCCGTGACCATGCGGCGCACGCTGGACCAGCGCCTCACCGAAGCGCGTGCGGCTCTGGCGGCGACCCAGGATGCCTATACCGTGGCCCAGCGCCGCTATCAGGGCGGCCTGTCCACCTATCTCGACGTCCTGAATGTGGAGGATCAGTTGCTCGCCGCCCGCCAGACTCTCGCCGGTCTGGAGGCGAGCGCCTTCTCCACCGACATCGCACTCATCCGGGCGCTGGGCGGGGGCTTTGCCGCCGGCGCCGCTTTCTCCGAGGACCGACCGCATGGCTGACGCCGAAACCCTGCCTCAGGACGAGGCATCCGATGCCAGCGCCGACGGACGGCAGTCCGCGCGCCGGACATGGCTCTATCGCCTCGGCGCGCTCGTCATCGTCGCGGCGCTGGTCTGGGGCGTCTATTATCTGCTGTTCGGGCGTAATCATGTGGGCACCGACAATGCCTATGTGAACGCGGAAATGGCGCAGGTGACGCCGCTCGTTTCGGCGCAGGCCATCGACGTGCGCGTGACCGACACGCAGCCCGTGCGCAAGGGCGACCTGCTCGTCCGGCTCGACCCGACCAATGCGCAGATCGCCATCGCGCAGGCGGAGGCCGACCTTGCCGAGGCCCGCCGCAGGTTCCGCCAGACCGGCGCGACCAGCCAGTCGCTATCGGCGCAGGTGGTCGCGCGCGACGCCGACATCGTTCAAGCTCGCGCCGCGCTGCAGAGTGCGCAGGCGGATTATGAGAAGGCCCGCGTCGATCTCCAGCGCCGCGAAGCGCTGGTCGGCGAGGGCGCGGTGTCGGGCGAGGAACTCACCGCCGCGCGCAAGGCGTTCGCCAGCGCGCAGGCGGCGCTTGCGCAGGCGCGCGCCGGGGTGAGCACTGCGCAGGCGACGCGCAACGCCGCGACCGGGCAACTGGAGGCGAACGATGCGCTGGTGCGCGGATCGACGGTGGAAACCGACCCGTCCGTGCTGGCCGCCAAGGCGCGGCTGCGTTCGGCGAAACTGGATCTGGAGCGCACGATCATCCGCGCGCCCATCGACGGCGTGGTGACGAAGCGGCAGGTGCAGGTGGGGCAGCGCGTCGCGCAGGGCAGCCCGATCATGACCATCGTTCCGCTCGACAAGGTCTATGTCGATGCCAACTTCAAGGAAAAGCAATTGCGCGGCGTCCGGGTCGGCATGCCCGCGAAGGTCACGTCCGACCTTTATGGCGGCGACGTGGTCTACCATGGCAAGGTCGTGGGCTTCGCCGGCGGGACGGGATCGTCCATGTCGCTGATCCCGGCGCAGAACGCGACCGGCAACTGGATCAAGGTGGTCCAGCGGCTGCCGCTTCGCATCGAACTCGATCCTAAGGAACTGAAGGCGCATCCGCTGCGCGTGGGGCTTTCGATGGACGTGGAACTCGACCTTTCCGACAGATAAGGACGCGCCCGGCATGAGCGGCGACGAAGACATTTATTCCCGGCTTTCGCCGCGCACCCGGACCCTCGCCATGCTGGTGCTGGCGCTCAGCAACCTGATGGTGGTGCTCGACCTCACCATCGCCAATGTGTCGGTGCCGCATATCGCGGGCAATCTGGGCATTTCGCCCGATCAGGGGACGTGGATCATCACCTCCTATGCGGTCGCGGAAGCCATCTGCGTGCCGCTGACCGGATGGCTGGCGCAGCGGTTCGGGGTGGTGCGTGTCTTTACGCTGGCGATGGTGGGATTTGGCATCTTCTCCCTCCTGTGCGGGCTGTCGCCGACGCTCGGCATGCTGGTCGCCGCGCGGATCGGTCAGGGCATTTGCGGCGGACCGATCATGCCGATGTCGCAGACGCTGCTCATCCGCATCTTTCCTCCCGAAATTCGCGGGCGGGCGATGGGGCTGTGGGCGATGACGACGCTGATGGGACCGGCGCTGGGACCGATCGTGGGCGGTTACATCAGCGACAACTGGAGTTGGCACTGGATCTTCTTCATCAACCTGCCGATTGCGGTGCTGTGCGTTCTTGCCGCGCAGGCGCTGCTGCGCCCTGTGGAAACGGAGATCGCCATCGTCCCGATCGACAAGATCGGGCTGTTCCTGCTCGTCTTCTGGATCGGTTGCCTCCAGATCGTGCTGGACATCGGCCGCGATCATGACTGGTTTGCCGACCCGATGATCGTGGCGCTCGCGGTGATGGCCTTCATCGGATTTCTGGTGTTCGTCATCTGGGAACTGACCGAGGAACACCCGGTTGTCGATCTGCGCGTCTTTCGCCATGTCGGCTTCAGTTCGGGCCTGTTCACCCTCTCCCTCTGTTTCGGCTCCTATTTCGCGAGCATCGTCGTCATCCCGCAATGGTTGCAGATGTCGATGGGCTATACCGCGACCTGGGCGGGCATCGTCACGGCGCTGACCGCCATGGCTGCGCTCTTCACCGCGCCCATCGCTGCGCGGCTCATGTCGAGCGTGGACGCGCGGCTGCTCATTTCGTGCGCCGTCGCATGGATCGGCGTCATGTCGCTGTGGCGGGCGCACTGGACCAGCGACATCAGCTTCGGCGAAATGGCTCTGCCCCAGTTCATCCAGGGGTTTGCGCTGCCCTTCTTCTTCATTCCGCTGACATCCCTGACGCTGGGGTCGGTCCTGCCGAGCGAGACGGCATCGGCGGCGGGGCTTCAGAATTTCGTCCGCACCATGGCGACCGCCATCGCGACATCGCTGGTGCTGACCGAGTGGGGCGATTCGCAGCGCGTGTCGCGCAGCGAGATGGCGGGCGCGCTGCAACCCGACCAGACCCAGACGCTTCTGGGCAATCTTGGCCTGTCCGCCGATCAGGCGCGCCAGACCATATCCAACATCGTCGAGCAGGAAGCGATCGTCATCGCCGTCGACCATGTCTTCTTCATATCGGCGATCATCCTTTTTGCCGCTGCCATTATCGTATGGTTCGCGCCCAAGCCGCGTTCCAATGTGGACACGTCCGCCGCGCATTGAGGTCAGGCGCGGGGAAGGTCTCCGGGCCGGTTGATATTGGGCAGGGTCAAGCCGGGAATCGCGACCTCCCGCGCGCCGGTCCGTTCCATCCAGCCGCGGATCGAGCGGCTGTTCTCCTCCTTCAGATGGGCATCGAGCAGCGGCGCCAGCGACGCAGGCCACCAGCCGAGCAGGGGCTGCCCCTCCAGCACCGCAGCCTCCGGCCCGAAGAGCAGCGGGGGCAGGGCAGGAGGATAGACCGGCATGTCGCATCCGGTGGTCAGCACTCCGGCAAAGCCCCCGGCCGCTGCATGATGGAGCGCGGCGTTCAGCCCGCCCAGCGGCCCGAGGCCGGGCGCGGGCCGGTCGGAAAGCCCGCCTTCCCGGCCGCAGATCACCCATGCGTCGACATGCGGGGTGAGCGCGGCGGTGGCGTGGTCGATCAGCGTCCGCCCGTCCGGCATCGCCGCCAGCGCCTTGTCGCTGCCGAAGCGGCTGGACCGGCCACCGGCGAGGATCGCGCCCAATAGGGGTGAAGGCCGCATCGCCGCTCCTTTTGTTGCGCGTCCGCAGTGCCTATAGCAGAAGCGATGCACAAGCCCGATCCCGCGCCGCTTTCCCGCTTCGACCGCATAGATGCCGCAGGATCAGTGCTGCCCGTCGACCGTCCGCTGGCCGAAGAAGTGCCCGTCGCCATCGAATTTAACGGCATCGGCTATGCCGTGCTGATGGCGACGCCTGCCGACCTGCCCGACCTCGTCACCGGTTTCGCGCTGGCGGAGCGGCTGCTGGGGGAAGGGGACGCGGCGCTCGATGTGGACCTGCATGAGAGCGGAGCGGGCGTCGTCGCGCGCGCGACGCTGCCTGCGGGGCGGACCGATGCCCTGCTCGAACGGGTGCGGCACCGCGCGACCGACTCCTCCTGCGGCCTGTGCGGGATCGAGAATCTGGAACAGGCGATCCGGCCCCTGCCGCCCGTCACCGCAAGGACGCAGGCCGACCGGGCCGCGATCTTCCGCGCGCTCGACGGGCTGCGGGCGCATCAGCCGCTCAATGCTGCGACCGGCGCGGCACATGCGGCGGCGCACGTAGATGCGGACGGGGCGATCCGCCTCGTGCGGGAGGATGTCGGGCGGCACAATGCCTTCGACAAGCTGATCGGTGCGATGCGGCGCGGGGGGAACGGCTGGGATGGCGGCTTTGCGCTGCTGTCGTCGCGCTGCTCCTACGAACTGGTGGAAAAGGCGGTGCTGGCGGGATGCCCGCTGCTCGTCACAATCTCCGCGCCGACCCGGCTTGCCGCGCAGCGCGCGCGCGAGGCTGGCCTGCCGCTGGTGGTGCTGGCGCGGGCCGACGCGGTGCTGGCGCAGGGAATCGCGCTGGACTGAACGCTCTTGGCAGAGGCTATCCTTTCCCCTAAGGGCGCGGACGCGGGGGCTTTGAGCGCCCGTATCTGACTCGCGCCGGTGCCCTTCGATGGGCTGAAAACGGGAATGTGGTGAGGGATATGGTCCCAATTCCACGGCTGTCCCTGCAACTGTAAGCGGTGAGCGCGATGCATCTGGCTCCATGTCCGGAGCCGGCCACTGGATTTGCGTCCGGGAAGGCCCGTGCATCGAAGCTGCGACCCGCAAGCCAGGAGACCTGCCGGCGTAAAGTCGCTCTTGCTGCGGTTCAGGGGATGGCCGGAGCACGGTTTTCCGTCGAGCGACGCCATGCGGCCGGGGCCGCATCGTGCCGCGCGCGGGGGACAATCAGGCGTCATCCCCTTCCGCATGGCGCGACCGCTTGCGCGGCAGACCCCGGCATCCAAGTCGTTCGACGCCGGGGCAAAGAGAATGAAAACACTGGGACTTTCAATAGTGGCCGTGCTGGCCGCCACGCCGGCGCTGGCGCAGGACGACAATATCGTCGTCACCGCCGCCGGAATCGAACAGCCGCGCGACGAGGTCGGGCAGGCGATCACCGTCATCGACGCGAAGACCATCGAAACGCGGCAGGCGGTCGACGTGGTCGATCTGCTGGCGACGACGCCGGGCGTCCGCTTCAACCGCAACGGATCGGTCGGCAGCGTGACCGGCGTGTCGCTGCGCGGCGCGGAGACGACGCAGACGCTCGTGCTGATCGACGGGGTCAAGGTCAACGACCCGAGCGGCATCGGCGACGGTTATGATTTCGGCCCGTTGCTGACCGCCAATGTCCGCCGCATCGAAGTGCTGCGCGGATCGAACTCGGTCGTCCATGGCAGCCAGGCCATCGGCGGCGTCGTCAACATCATGACGGGCGTTCCGGCGCAGGGCTTCGGCGCCAACGCTTCCGTCGAATATGGCTATAGCGACACATGGAGCGCGAAGGCGGACGTGTCGGGCAGCAGCGGCATCGCATCGGGCGGCGTGGGCGCGGCCTATTTCCGCACCGACGGCATATCCTCTGCGGCGGGCGGCACGGAGCGCGACGGGACGAAGAATATCGCCACCAACGCGCGGCTGAAGCTCGCTTTTTCCGACGCGCTGAGCCTCGACCTGCGCGGCTATTATATTCACGCCGACCTCGATTATGACAGCTTCTTCGGCGCGCCCGCCGACAGCAGCGACGTGAGCAAGCTGGACCAATATGTCGGCTATGCGGGCCTCAACCTCTCGCTGATGGACGGCAGGCTGACGCAGCGTGCCGCCGTCACCTGGCTGCGCAACGACCGCGACTATTATTTCGTGCCCGCGACCGACCCCGACTATGGTTACAAGGGCACGAACCTGCGCTTCGAATATGAGGGCGTCTATGCCCCCGTCGATGCCGCCAAATTCATCCTGGGCTATGAGCATGAGCGGCCGGACTATGATTTCTTCGGCTTCGGATCGACCGACAGCGCGCGGATCAACATCGACAGCGTCTATGGCCTCGCCATCGTCAAGCCGCTCGAAGGCCTCGCCGTGACGGGCGGCGTGCGCCACGACGATCACAGCCAGTTCGGCGGCGCGACCACCTTTGGCGCGAACGCCAATTATTCGCCCAATGCCGGGGCGACCAATGTGCGTCTGAGCTACGGCGAAGGGTTCAAGGCGCCGTCGCTTTACCAGCTTTACGACAGCTTCAGCGGCAATGCGGCGCTGCGGCCCGAGCGGTCGAAGAGCTACGACGTCGGGTTCGACCAGCGCCTTGACGACGGACGTGCCACCCTGTCGCTCACGGCCTTCCGCCGCGATACGCGCAACCAGATCAACTATGACAATGCGACCTTCACCTACGGCAATCTCGACCGCACCCGCGCGAAGGGCGTTGAGGCTTCGGTGGCGCTGAAGCCCGTGGAGGCGCTGACCGTCACGGGCAGCTATTCCTATATCGACGCGCGCGACCGGTCGCGCGGCTCGGCGAATTTCGGCAATCGCCTTGCGCGGCGGGCGGTCAATCAGGTGAGCGTTTCGGCGGACTATGACTGGTCCTTCGGCCTGTCGACCGGCGCGACCGTCACGATGGTGGGCGACAGTTTCGACAATGCGGCGAACACGCGGCGGCTCGACGGCTATGCGCTGGTGGGCGTGCGCGCGTCGCTGCCGATTGGCGAGCATCTGGAGATTTATGGCCGGATCGACAACCTGACCGATGAAGCCTACGCCACCGCCTATGGCTACAGCACCTATGGCCGCTCCGCCTATGGCGGCGTGCGTGTCCGCTTCTGACGCACAACCGGGGGAGGCGGGCGCAGCGCCCGCCTTCTTCCTATCGCGCGGCGTTCACCCGCGCGACGATGCGCCGCGCGGCGAGCACGTATGCGGGGCCGCCGCACACGGTCCACGCCTGCGGCACGCTGATGCGCGGGATGGCGGCGAGGGCGCGGTGGTGCAGCATTTCCGTGCCCTGATCCTGCACCCGGTCGGTCGCGCTTTCGACGATCAGCCAGTCGGGCCGCGCGGCCACCATTTCTTCCAGACCGACCTGAGCCAGCGCGGGCTTGCCGAGCCGCGCGGCGAGGTTGGTGAGGCCGACGCGCCGCATCATATCGTCGATCAGCGTGCCGGTGCCGGTCAGATAGCCGCGCCGCTGATAATAGGCCGCGACGCCCCCGCGCCTGACGCGGGGCAGGGCGGCGAGGTCGCGGTTCATTTGCGCGATCAGCGCTTCGCCGCGCGCGGGATGGCCGATGGCGCGCGCGACCTGCCGGATCTGGTCGAGGATCGCGCCGTAACTTTCCGCGCTGGCGAGGCCGAGGGTCGTCCAGCGTCCCGGCGGCGCGCCCGCGACCTGCCCCGGCCCGGTGGGAAAGCCGAGCAGCAGGTCGGGCTGGATCGCCAGCACTTCCTCCGCGCCCCGGTGCAGCATAGGGAAGGCGCGCGCGCGGTCCGCCGCCGCCGACAGTTCGGGATCGCGCGCATTGTGGCTGAGCGCGGCGATCTGTTCCGGATCGGCGAGCGCCAGAAGATATTGATCGGCGCAGACGTTGAGCGAGACGATGCGGCGCGGCCTGTGCGGCGCGGCAGCTCCGGTCAGCAGGCCAAGGGCAAGAGTGGCGGTCAGGGCGGCGCGGATCATGCCGCCCCGCTTAGCGGCCCCGCGCGCCGAGGCAAGCCATGACGCGCCGCCGCCATCCGCTGCTGCTGCCGGTCCTTATCCTGCTGGTGCTGGCGGGAGCGCTGGGATCGGTCGCGCTCGGCACCGTGCCGCTCAGCCCGGCGCGGGTGCTGGCGACGCTGACCGGTGGAGGCGACGAAATCGCGCGCACCATCGTCATCGACCTTCGCCTGCCGCGTATGGCGCTCAGCCTGATCGTCGGCGCGATGCTGGGCCTGTCGGGCGCGGCGTTGCAGGGCTATCTGCGCAATCCGCTGGCCGAACCCGGCGTGCTGGGCGCGTCCAACGCCGCCGCGCTGGGGGCGGTGGTGGCGCTCTATTTCGGTTTCAGCACCGTCCACCCGCTCGCCCTGCCGCTGCTGGCCATCGGCGCGGCATTGGCCGCCATCGGCCTTCTCTTCCTGCTCGCCGGAACCGCTGAAAGCCCGCTGACGCTGATCCTCGCGGGCATCGCCGTCGCCACCCTGTCGGGCGCGGGGATCAGCCTGTCGCTCAACCTTTCGCCCAATCCCTTCGCCGCGATGGAGATCATGAGCTGGCTGATGGGCAGCCTTGAAAACCGGGGGATGGACCATGTGGCGATCGCGCTGCCGTGCGTCGCCGTCGGGTGCGCGCTGCTGATCGCCGACGCGCGGGCGCTCGATGCGCTGAGCCTTGGCGAAGAGGGCGCGCAGGCGCTGGGCGTCGATCTGCCGCGCACCCGGCTGCGCCTGATGCTGGGGCTGGCCATCGGCGTGGGCGGGGCGGTCGCGGTGTCGGGCGCCATCGGTTTCATCGGCCTGATCGTGCCCCATCTGGTGCGGCCGCTGACCGACCGTTCGCCATCCGCCGTGCTGCTGCCATCGCTGCTGGGCGGGGCGGCGCTGCTGACCTTCGCCGACATCGGCGTGCGCCTGATCCCGACGACCAATGAGCTGAAGCTCGGCGTCGTCACTGCGCTGCTGGGCGTGCCCGTCTTCCTCGTCCACCTGATGCGGGAGCGGCGCTTATGGTGAGCATTGCCGCCCAGTCCCTTTCCGTGCGGTTGGGCCGTCACCCCGCCGTGCGCGGCGTCGATCTGGCGCTGGAACCGGGCGCGCTGGTGGGGATCGTCGGTCCCAATGGCGCGGGCAAATCGACGTTGATCCGCGCGCTGCTGGGCCTTGCGAAGGCGGACGAGGGGCGCGTCCTCATCGACGGGCAGGATGCCGCGCGGCTCGACCGGCGGGCGGTCGCGCGGGCGGTCGCCTATCTGCCGCAGGGGCAGACGCTGCACTGGCCGCTCGGCGTCGAGCGGCTGGTGGCGCTGGGCCGCCTGCCGCATCTGGGGCCGCTGTCCCGCCTGTCGCCGCAGGACGAGGCGGCGGTCGCGCAGGCGATGGCGCGCGCCGATGTGCTGCACCTGCGCGACCGGATCGCGACCGAACTGTCGGGGGGAGAGCGCGCCCGCGTCCTGCTGGCGCGGGCGCTGGCGGTGGGAGCGCGGGCGCTGATCGCCGACGAACCGCTCGCCTCGCTCGATCCGGGGCATCAGATCGACGTGATGGCGCTGCTGAAGGCGGAAGCGCAGGGCGGTGCGCTGGTCGTCACGGTGCTGCACGACCTTGGCATGGCGGCGCGCTGGTGCGACCGTCTGGTGCTGATGGACCGGGGGACGCTCGTGGCGGAAGGCGCGCCGCTCGATGTGCTGACGGCGGAGCGGTTGCGCCAGGTTTACGGCATCACCGCCCGGATCGGGCAGGAGGACGGCGTGCCGCTCGTCCTGCCCACCGGGCGCGTGCGTTAATCGCCGAAGCCGCGCGGGGCGGCGTCGACCACGCCCGCGCCGACCTCGTTCACCTCCAGGGCGCGCTCGGCGACGCCCGCCCGGTTGAAGCGGAACGCGCCATCGATGCCGGAAAAGCCGCCCGCATCGCGCAGCCGCGCGGCGGGGAAGGGCGTGCCGGGCTTCCAGTCCTGCGCGATGCGCACCGTCAGCAACACCGAATCATAACCGAGCGACGACAGCCGGTAGGGCGCGCTGCCGAAGCGGGCGCGATATTTGGTGACAAGCTGGCGATAGAAGGCGTCCGACACGCTGGCGAACCATGCGCCGCGCAGCACCGGGCTGGCGGCGAGCGCGGTGTCCGCGTTCCACAGTTCGGTGCCGAGCAGCCGTGCGGTCGCGCCGCCATTCTTGCGCACCAGCGGCGCGATCTGAAGCGCGACGCGCCCGCTGTCGGCGATCAGCAGCGCGTCGTAGCTGGACGATGCCTCCAGTTTCCGGACCGCCGCCGTCATCGAGGCGGGAGAGCGGTCGAACGTCTGCATCGAAACGACCGTGCCGCCCGCCTGTTCGACCGCGCGCAGCATCGCATTGCCCGCCCGCTCGCCATAGGTGCCGCGCGGCACCAGCGCGCCGAAGCGGGTCAGACCCTTCGACTTGGCGAAATCCACGACCCGCTCGATCGACTGGCCGGGATTATAGCCCATGACGTAAACGCCGCTGCCCGCCGCGCTGACATCGTTGGAAAAGCTGATGACGGGCACGTTCGCGCGCGCCGCGATGGGACCGACGATCCGCGCGTCCTCCGCCAGCAGCGGCCCAAGGATCAGGCGATTGCCATCGGCCAGCGCCTTGTTGACGGCCACCGCCGCGCCCATCGCCGTGTCATAGGTGGTGATGCGCACGCGGTCGGTCTTCGTGTCGAGCAGCGCCAGCGTGGTGGCGTTGGCGATGGACTGGCCGACGCCCGCATTGGCGCCGCTCATCGGCACGAGCAGCGCGACGCGGTGGCGCGCGGTGTCGGTGGGCAGACCCTGCACCACTTCGGGCGCGGTCGGGCGCGTGGGGGCGGTGGGTGCTGTCGGCGCGTTCCCCTTGGGCACGATGGACTGACAGGCGGCGAGGAACAGCGCGCTCGCGACGAAAGCGATCCGCGCGCCCTGCTTTACGGCGGCGAACGGTTTGGCGAGCCGTGGGGCTTGCCGGGCGGCATCCGTCTCTGTCATCTGGCGTCCTTATGGAAACTGAACCTCTTGAGCCGGGGCTTTACATCGTCGCAGGGCCGATCGGCAACCTTGGAGACCTTACGCCGCGCGCAGCCGATGTCCTGCGGCGGGCCGATGTGGTCGCCGTGGAAGATACACGGGTGAGCGCACGGCTGCTGCGCCATGCCGGGTCCGACCGTCCGATGGTGCCCTATCACGACCATAGCGCCGACCATGTGCGCCAGCGGCTGATCGAGCGGATGGGGCAGGAGGCGGTGGCGCTGCTGTCGGACGCGGGCACGCCGCTCATTTCCGATCCGGGATACAAGCTGGTGCGCGACGCGCGGGCGGCGGGCCGGAAGGTGACGACGCTGCCCGGCCCCAGCGCCGCCATCGCCGCGCTGACGCTGTCGGGCCTGCCGACCGACCGCTTCCTGTTCATGGGCTTCCTGCCCGCCAAGGCGAAGGCGCGGGGCGATGCGCTGGACGAAGTGGCGGGGCTGCGCGCGACTCTTGTCTTCTACGAGAGCGGCCCGCGCCTGTCGGACAGTCTTGCCGCGATGGCCGCGCATCTGGGCGACCGCGAGGCGGCGGTGAGCCGGGAGATCAGCAAGGCGTTCGAGGAGACGGCGACGGGCACTCTGACGCAGCTTTCCGTCCGCTACGCCGATGCGCCGCCCAGGGGAGAGATCGTCGTGACGGTCGGCCCGCCCGGCGAAGCGCCGCCCGCCAGCGCCGAAGATGCCGACGCAGCGCTGCGCGAGGCGCTCACCCGGCTGCCCGTGTCGAAGGCGGCGGGCGAGGTGGCGAAGAAGCTCGGCCTCGACCGGCGCGCGCTCTACGACCGGGCGATGGACCTGAAAGGGTGAAGAAGCAGCGGGCCGAACAGCGCGGGCGGCAGGCGGAACGGATCGCGGCATGGTGGCTGCGCCTCAAGGGGTGGGAGATACTGGGCCGCCGCCTGCGCACGCCCGCGGGCGAGGTCGATCTGGTGGCGCGCAGGGGCGCGATGATCGCTTTCGTCGAGGTGAAGGCGCGCGGGACGGCAGCGGAACTGGAGCTTTCCATCGACGAGCGGCGGCTGGCGCGGGTTGCGGCGGCCGCCGAAATCCTGTGGCACGACTTGGCGCGGCCGGGCGACGACATGCGAATCGACGTGATGCTCCTTGCGCCGGGGCATCCGCCGCGCCATCTGGCGAACGTCTGGCACGGGGGGTGACTATCCGATCGGCCATCAACCCCGTTCGGGCTGAGCGAAGTCGAAGCCCATGCCTGAGCGCAAGCGAAGGCGCGGGCACCTCGCTAACGCTCGGCGGAGCCCTTCGACTTCGCTCAGGGCGAACGGATAAGGAATGACGATGACCAACCTTAACCCCCTGACCGTCGCCGTGCAGATGGACCCGATGGAGGGCATCAACATCGCGGGCGATTCGACCTTCCACATCATGCTGGCGGGGCAGGCGCGGGGGCATCGCCTCTACCATTATCTCGCGCCGGACCTGACGTTCCGCGAGGGCCGGGTGCTCGCGAAGGCGCGGCCAGTAAAGGTGCAGAAGGTCAGGGGCGACCATTACGTGCTGGGTGAGCCGGAGATGCTGGACCTTGGCCGCGACGTGGACGTGGTGCTGATGCGGCAGGACCCCCCCTTCGATTTGAGCTACATCACCGCCACCCATCTGCTCGAACGGGTGCAGGAAGAGACGCTGGTGGTGAACGACCCGGCGAGCGTCCGGAACGCGCCCGAAAAGCTGTTCGTGCTCGATTATGCGCGCTTCATGCCGCCGACGATGATTACCCGCGATCTGGCCGAGGTCCGCTCCTTCCTGGCCGAACATGGCGAGATCGTGGTGAAGCCGCTCTACGGCAATGGCGGGGTCGCGGTGTTCCATGTCGGGGCCAACGGGGCGAACCTGTCCTCGCTGGTCGAGCTGTTCAAGACGAGCTGGGTCGAACCCTTCATGGTGCAGGCGTTCATCCCCGGCGTGGCGCAGGGCGACAAGCGGATCGTGCTGGTGGATGGCGAGGTCATGGGCGCGGTCAATCGCATTCCGGGCAAGGGCGAAATCCGATCCAACCTCGCGGTCGGGGGATCGGCGGCCAAGACCGAACTGACCGAGAAGGAGCGCGAGATCTGCGCGGCGCTGGGTCCGGAACTCAAGCGCCGGGGGCTGCTGTTCGTGGGGATCGACGTGATTGGCGGCGAGTGGCTGACGGAGATCAACGTGACCTCTCCGACCGGCATCGTGTCCATCGAGGCGTTCGACGGCACCGATACCGGCGGCCTGATCTGGGACGCGATCGACGCGCGGCTGGCGGAGCGGGCGGCGGCCTGACTGAACGCGGCGGGGATTCGTGCGTTGGACGGCTTTGATCCGTTAGCAAGGCTTCGTCCGCCCATGAGCATTCCGACATGACCGACTGGGTTCTGCGCCTCATCGACGCGGGCGGCTATTGGGGCATCGGCTTCCTCATGGTGCTGGAGAATGTCTTTCCGCCCATCCCGTCCGAACTCATCATGGGCATCGGCGGCATCCGCGTGGGACAGGGGCGGATGGCGATGGAATGGCTGCTGCTGGCGGGGACGGTCGGCACCACCGTCGGCAATTATTTCTGGTATCTGGTCGGGCACATATTGGGCTTCGCGCGGCTTAAGCCTCTCGTCGACCGCTATGGCCGCTGGGCGACGCTGGAGTGGAAGGATGTGGAGGCGCTGGACCGGCTGTTCGGCAAATATGGCCAGATCGTCGTCTTCGTCTTCCGCTTCATGCCTGCGTTTCGGACGATGGTGTCGCTGCCCGCCGGTCTGTTCCGCATGGGGCATGTGCGCTTCCTCCTCTGGACGGCGGCAGGCGCGCTGATCTGGAATGTCATCCTCGCCTATGCGGGCTATTTCCTCGGAAAGGCGTTCCGCAACATCGACGCCTATCTGGGGCCGGTGACGACCGCCTTCATCGTCGCGGCGGTGATCGCCTATCTGTGGCGGCTGGCGACGTGGAGGCCTGCCGCACCGCGATCCTGATGCGTCAGGCGCGGGGGTGGGCGTTGCGGTAGATGTCGAGCAGGTGGGCGGCGTCGACCTGCGTATAGACCTGCGTCGAGGAAAGGCTGGCGTGGCCCAGCAGTTCCTGAAGCGAGCGCAGGTCCGCGCCGCGCCCCAGCAGGTGCGTGGCGAAGCTGTGGCGCAGGGCGTGGGGCGTGGTGCGATCCGACAGGCCCAGCCGTCCGCGCGCGCCCTGCACCGCGCGGCGGATGAGCGCGGGGGAGAGGGGGCCGCCGCGCGCGCCGAGGAACAGGGCTGTGCTCCGGTCGATGCGGTGGGGGCAGTGTTCGACATAGGTTTCGATGGCGGCGCGCACCTGCGGCAGGAGGGGCACGATCCGGGTCTTGCCGCGCTTGCCCGTGACGCGCAGCGTGTCGCCGAGCGGCAATATCTCGCCGGTCAGCCCCATCGCCTCGCCGATGCGAAGGCCCGCGCCATAGAGCAGCAGCAGCACCGCCCAGTCGCGCGCGCCGATCCACGGTTCGCGCGCCGTTTCCGCGATGTCGCCCGCCAGCGCCACGGCTTCGTCCGGGGAGACGGGGCGGGGGAGGCCGCGCTTGACGCGCGGGCCTTTGAGTTGAGGGACGCGGGCGTCCTCGCCGCCGATGAAGCGCAGAAAGCCGCGCACCGCCGACAGTTCCCGCGCGGCGGAGAGGTTGCCGATGCCGTCCATGCGGCGATGGGTCAGGAAGGCGCGGAGGTCCGCCTGCTCGATCCGCGCCAGCTCTGCCGCGTCGACCGGCCCGCCGCGATGTTCGGCGAGGAAAGCGAGCAGGCGTTCCGCCGTCGCGACATAGGCGCGCACCGTGTGGGTGGACCGCCGCCGGTCGAGCGCCAGATGCGCGCGCCAGCGTTCGAGGAGAGAGGGGGCGGCAGGTGTCATCGACCGCTTAGCTTCGCATATTTCCCGCAAGTTTTGACATAGAATTGCGCGGATAGGACATAATAGGATCGCGCGGATGGGAATGCGGCAAAGGGAAGCGAGCGCGTCATGGGGTCCACGCTACCAGAGGGCGCGGTGCTAGGACAGCGGCGCGGGTCCGTTGCTGTCGGCGGCTTCGCGCCGCGCGCGGGCGGTGTCGGTCAGATCCTGCCGTCGGGCCATGGCGAGCCATGCGCTTTCGGCGCGCAGGAAGCGGTCGCGCACATTGGTGAGGGTCGCGGCGGCGGCATCGTCATGCGCCTGCGCCGCAAGGGCGCGATAGTCGGGAGCGGCCACGTCGATCTCCTCGGAAATGGGGGTAGGAAGCTGGCGCGGAGCCGGACGAGCCGGCTCCGCAGCCGTCACGTCATTCGGCGTGCGCGATGTTCACCGCAGCCATCTTGCCGCGCTTGTCCTGCTCCAGATCGTAGGACACGCGGTCCTTTTCACGCAGCGTGGCAAGGCCGGCGCGCTCGACGGCGCTGATGTGAACGAAGGCGTCGGTTCCGCCATTGTCGGGGGCGATGAAGCCATAGCCCTTGTCCGCGTTGAAGAATTTGACGGTGCCGATAATGCTGCTCATGAGAGCGTCCTTTCTTTCAGAACGGCGGACCCTGTGTGGACCCGCCGGGTCGCTAAAGGGGCAGGGAAAGAAGGAAGAGGGAGCAGCAAAGCGCCGAAGACCGTCGATTTGCGACTGTAGCCCGCGCCTTATAGCGCATCGGGGCCGCAATAGCAAAGGCGGGCGGCCCGGCGGCGCGCGCGTCCTTGAAATCCGCGCCGAAATGGGCACATGGGACTTATGCAGCCTCCCTTCGATCCGGCCGATCTGCCGACCGGCGTCCTGATGCAGGTCAGCCCGCTCGTCGCGCGGGTGCTGGCGCCCAATCCCTCGCCCTTCACCTATACGGGCACGCAGACCTATCTTGTGGGAACGGACGCCGTGGCGGTGATCGACCCCGGCCCGGACGATCCGGCGCATCTGGGGGCGCTGACGGCGGGGATCGCCGGGCGTCCGGTCGTCGCGATCCTTTGCACCCACACGCATCGCGACCACAGCCCCGCCGCCCGGCCGTTGAGCGAGCTGACCGGAGCGCCGATCGTCGGCTGCGCGCCGCTGACGCTGGAGGACGACGGGCCGCGCGCCGACGCCGCGTTCGACGCGCATTATATGCCCGACCGCATCATGGCCGACGGCGAACGGGTGAGCGGCCCCGGCTGGACGCTGGAGGCGGTGGCGACGCCGGGGCACACGTCCAATCATCTGTGCTTTGCGCTGATCGAGGAAAAGGCGCTGTTCAGCGGCGATCATGTCATGGGCTGGTCCACCAGCGTCATATCGCCCCCCGATGGCGACATGACCGCCTATATGGCGTCGATGCAGCGGCTGCTGGAGCGCGACGACGCCATCTATTATCCTGCGCATGGCGATCCGGTCGAGCAGCCGCAAAGGCTGGTGCGCGGCATGATGGGGCATCGCAAACAACGCGAGGGGCAGATATTGCGCTTTCTGGAGCGCAACGGATCGGGCGCGATCCCCGACATGGTGGCGGAAATGTACAGGGGCGTCGATCCGCGGCTGCATTCCGCCGCCGGGCGCTCCGTGCTGGCGCACCTCATCGACCTCGACGCTCGCGGGCTGGCGCGCCCGGCCGGGAATGGCCTGTGGCGGACGGGCTGAAGCGCTATGGCCCGCCGGTCGCGCTGGCGCTGCTGATCCTTGCCGTGGGCGCGGCGATGCTGGTGGGCTGGCAGCGCTATAATCGCGACTATGTGGTGAGCGTGGAGGATGACGGTTCCGCCGTCACCAAGATCATCGCTGAACGCATTTCGGGCGCGAGCGCGCTGCGCGTCAGCCGGCTCAACGGCACGATCCAGAGCACGGCGCAGGATGTGCGCGGATTTGGCCTGCTGAAATCCGATCAGGTGGTGAAGATGCCCTATTCGGTCGATTATTTCGTCGACCTGTCGGGCCTGTCCGCGCGCGATCTGGAATGGAACCCGAACACGCGCACGCTGATCGTGAACGCCCCGGACGTGCGGCCTGACACGCCCAATGTCGATGAAAGCCGCCGCACGCTGGTGCGCACCAACGGTGTCTTCGTGACGCGGCAGGCGGGCGAGGAACTCAGCCGCCGGCCGTCCGCCCATGCGCAGGCGCGGGCGATGGCCTCCTCCCGATCGCCCGAGCGCATGGCGCAGGCGCGGGAATATGGGCGCGCCGCCGTCGCGAAGATCATGGGCGCGCCGCTCGCCGCCATCGGCTATGGCGACGCGCGCGTGCTTGTGACCTTTCCGCCCGAACGCCGCGACACGAACCGCGAGCGCTGGGACGTGACCACCCCGATCAACGAGGTGCTGGCCAACCGCCAGCCGCAGCGCTAGGGCGCAGCAGAAACCAAGGAGCGACGAGGGCCATGAACGCATTTACCGGCATCCCGCAGGGCACCGATCTGCGCGCGGAAATCGACCGCCTGCGCAAGGAGCGCAACGCCGTGATCCTGGGCCATTATTACCAGAAGCCCGAAATTCAGGATCTGTCCGATTTCGTCGGCGACAGCCTGGAACTGTCGCGCAAGGCGGCGGAGACGGACGCGGAGGTGATCGCCTTTTGCGGCGTGCGTTTCATGGCGGAGACGGCCAAGATCCTGTCGCCCGAAAAGATCGTCGTGCTGCCCGACATGGACGCGGGCTGTTCGCTTGAAGACAGTTGCCCGCCCGCCCAGTTCAAGGCGTTTCGGGAGGCGCATCCCGATCATATTGCCTTGAGCTACATCAACTGCTCGACCGAGGTGAAGGCGCTTTCCGACATCATCGTCACGTCATCGTCGGCGGAAAAGATCATCGCGCAACTGCCGAAGGACCAGAAGATCATCTTCGGTCCCGACAAGCATCTGGGCGGCTACCTCAAGCGCAAGCTGGGGCGCGACATGCTGCTGTGGCCGGGCGTGTGCATCGTGCATGAGGCTTTCAGCGAGACCGAACTGCTCAAGCTCAAGGCCCAGCACCCGGACGCGCCCATCGCCGCGCATCCCGAATGCCCGCCCTATATCGCCGATCATGCCGACTATATCGGATCGACCAGCGGCATCCTCGACTATTCGCGGACGATGCCGGGCGACACGCTGATCGTCGCGACCGAACCGCACATCATCCACCAGATGCGCAAGACCATGCCGGACAAGAATTTCATCGGCGCGCCCGGCGCGGACGGCAACTGCAACTGCAATGTGTGCCCCTATATGGCGCTCAACACGCTGGAGAAGCTCTACCTCGCGCTGCGCGACCTCAAGCCGCGGATCGAGATGGAGGAAGGGCTGCGTCTGCAGGCCAAGAAGAGCCTCGACCGGATGCTGGAAATGGCGAGCGGCACGGTGGGGCAGGGGGACGTGGGGCCGCGCTAATCCCAGAGCGTCGTGCAGGGAAAGGCCGCAAAGACGGGGTCGCGGGTCAGCAGCGTCAGCCCCTCAAGTTCCGCCTGAGCGGCGAGCAGCCGATCAAACGGGTCGCCATGCGTCAGCGCATATCGTCCTGCACGCAGGGCGTGACCCAGCTTGACGTCGAGCGGGAGGAAGCCTTCGGCCTCCACCGCGTCGGCAAAGGCATCCATGGCGACGCCGGGCTGCAATTTGCCGAGACGGTGCTTGGTCGCAATTTCCCACGCGGTCGCGGCGCTCACGAAAATGTCGCCCGAAGGCGCGGTGATGTGACGGATCGCCTTGCCCAACCGCGTGCGATCATTTGCCCACCACCAGATCAGCACATGGCTGTCGAGCAGCAGGTTCAATCGTCACGCCCTTCCCAAAGGCGCAATTCTTCCTCTGGCAGCGGATCGAAGAAGGCAGCGTCGTCGTAGACGATCTGCCCTTCGAACCGTCCCGGCCTGCGCTCAGGACGTTCGGTGGCGATGGGCACCAGCTTGGCGTAGGGCTTGCCCGCTTTCGCCAGAATGATCTCCTCGCCCGCATGGGCGCGATCGAGCAGTTTCGAGAAATGGGTTTTCGCTTCGTGGACATTGACGATGGCGTTCATCTCGCAAAAGTGGACTAAGTCGTGGACTAAGTCAAGATGAAGGTGGTTGCGACGATGCATCGTCTGATTGTAGAGAGCGCCGCATGAGCTTCTCCCTTCCCGGTTTCGACCTTGCCGCATTCGTCGCTTCCACGCTGGCCGAAGATCTCGGTCCCGATGGGCGCGATGTGACGAGCGAGGCGGTGATTCCGGCCGATGCGCTGTTCGACGGGGTGATGGACAGCCGTGACGCGGTGACGCTGGCCGGGCTGCCGATTGCGGCTGCTTTCTTCCGCGCGCTCGATCCCGATGTGGAGATCGAGCTGCTGCACCGGGATGGCGACCGGGTCGCGGCGGGCACCGACCTGATGCGCATCCGGGGCAAGGCGCGGGCGATGCTGACGGCGGAGCGGTCGGCGCTGAACACTGTCCAGCATCTGACCGGCATCGCCACCATGACCCGCGCCTATGTCGATGCCATCGAGGGCACGGGCGCGACCCTGCTCGACACGCGCAAGACGATACCGGGCCTGCGCGTGCTGGAGAAATATGCGACGCGCATGGGCGGGGCGACCAATCACCGTATGGGCCTGTGGGACGCGGCGATGATCAAGGACAATCATGTCGCGGTCGCGGGATCGGTGGAGGAAGCGGCGCGCCGCGCCGTCGCCGCCGGAGTGGCGAGCATCATCGTCGAGGTCGACAGCATCGGCCAGATCGAACCTGCGCTGGCCGCCGGGGCGACGCACCTGCTGCTCGACAATATGGATGCGGCGATGCTGCGCGAGGCGGTCGCTCTGGTGAACGGGCGCGTGCCGACCGAAGCGTCGGGCGGCGTCACGCTGGAGACCATCCGGGCGCGGGCGGAAAGCGGCGTCACCTATATCAGCGTCGGGCGGCTTACCCAGTCCGCGCCCGCCGCCGACATCGGGCTGGATTTCGCCTATGCCTAGGGCGCTGCTGCCCCTCATCGCGCTCGCCGCGCCGGCCACCGCCATGGCGCAGGAGACGCAGTGCCGCATCCCCGTCATCCTGCCGCGCCCGCAGGTCGAGGGGCCGAGCGCCGACGAGCCGAAGCGGGTGCTGCCCATCGGCAGCTACACGCTCGCGGTGAGCTGGTCGCCCGCTTATTGCGCGCGGTCGAAGGGCGGGGCGAAGGACGATTTCCAGTGCCGGTCCGGCCATGATTTCGGCTTCACCCTGCATGGGCTTTGGCCGGACGGCTATGGCAAGGAGTGGCCGCAATATTGCAAGCCCGCGCCGGTGTTGCCGCGCAAGGTGGTGCGGGATCATCTCTGTGCCACGCCCTCAGTCCAGTTGATCCAGCATGAATGGGTGAAGCACGGCACATGCATGCCGACGACGCCCACGAAATTCTTCGCCCTGTCGCGGAAACTCTACCGGGCGCTGCGCTATCCCGACATGGCGGAACTGGCGGCGCGGCCCAGCCTGTCGGCGCGTAGCTTCGCGACCGCCTTCGCCGCCGCCAACCGGGGCATGCGCGCCGACATGCTGAAGCTCAACGTCAACCGCGACGGGACGCTGGGCGAAGTGTGGATCTGCATGAACCGGCAGTTCCGCTATACGCGCTGCCCCGCGCATCAGGGCGGGGTCAATGACGGCAGCCGGATCGCCATCGTCCCCCGCGGTTAGGCGTCGATCGTCGCCGTCGAGGGATGGTGGCGGTCCAGATGTTTGCGGATGATGCGCAGATTCTTCGTGTTCGACTTGAAGAAGAAGTCGAACGCGTCGCCCGCGAAGGGGATCGCGCCCACCAGCGTGTCGAACCCGACATTGGCCGCCATGCGGGTGAGCTGCCATTTCGACATGCCGAGGTTGCGCGCTTCCCAGACGATCCACGCGCCCATCGCCGCCGTGGCGACATCGCCCACCACCGGGATCAGGCCGACGATGCTGTCGAGGCCGACGCGGCGGGTGGTGCCGGGGATGACGAACAATCCCTCCAGCAACTGCTCCATCGCTTCGATCCGGCGGCGGATCGACGCGGGATCGCGCCCGAAGCCTGGCATGTCGCGCATCACGCGGTCGAACTGATCCTGTGAAATCGCCATCCGTCCTGTCTCCTTAAGACACTCAGTTGGTGCTGCGGAACAGATGGTTCAATGGGTGGCGTGCACGGGGCGAGGGGAGGAAGCCGCTCAGCCGCCGCGAGACGAGCGACCAGCGCACCGGCGCACCGAGCGGAATATAGCCGTTATGCGCCGTCATCCGCGCTTCGGCGTCGGCGATGCGGGCGGCGCGTTCGGCTTCGCTGGTGGCGAGGCTGGCGGCGGTGAGCTGGGCATCGGCCTGCGGATCGCAATGCACTTTGCGCGGGCAGCCGATGCGGCCGAGATACCAGATCGCGCTGTCATAGGCGGCCACTTCGTCCACCAGCCGCAGGTCGGCGTCCGCGCGCATCGCCACGCGCTTCGCGGGCAGGCCGACGGTGGCAAGGTCGCGGGCGATCAGCGCGAACAGCAGGGTCGATCCGGGACCGTTGGGAAGAGCGATGCGCAGCGGTGGCGGGTCGCCATGATCGGCGCGCCAGCGGGTGACGCTGGCCGCTGCCTGCGCCCGCCGCTCATCGAGCGGCATGGCCGCCCACGCGGGCGGCGTCGGATCGCGGCCAAGATCGAGCGCGCCGGGCAGGATCGTCTCGCTCGTCGCCCACCCGCCGAGCGGGAAGACGGCGGGCAACTGGCTGCGGTCGATGGCCATGTTGATCGCGGCGCGTATGCCTTCGTCGTCCAGCAGGTCGCCCGATCCCACCACCGCAAAGCCGAGCAGCCCCTGCACGGGATCGACGCGCACATCGTTGCGGTCCACCCCGGCGGGCACGAGCAGCGGCAGGTCGGAATAGCGCCCGCCCAGCACCAGCGCGGCGTCCCCCTCGCGATAGCGTATGATGGCGAGCGCGGCACGTTCGGCGCGGACGACGCGGGTCTGCCAGGGCGGAATCGGCTGATCCTCATCGCCATCGTCGCCGCTCAGCCGGTCGATGGGTGTCAGGAACAGGGCGCTGCCCTGCGTCGCGCGGCGATAGGGTCCGGTGCCACCCGCCCGGGACAGCACCGCCATCTGCGGCTGGGCGAGCATCTGGAGGATGAAGGGGCGGGGCGCGGCCAGCCGGATCTCGATCACCTCGCCGGTCATGGGGATCACCGCCTGCACGGCGTCGAGCGGTCCTTCCGGGTCGAGCCGCCGCAGCATTTCGATTCGCGCCATCAGCATCCGGGCGACATCGGGCGCGGTGACGCGCGATCCATCCTCCCAGAAGGCGCGGCGCAGGCGGAAGATGTAGCTGCGCCCATCATCCTGCACGATCCAGCGCTGGGCCAGCGCGGGCAGGATGTCGCCGCTCGCGTCGAAGGCGACGAGACCCTGCGCCGTCGTTTCGAGGATGAGCTTGGCGGCGGGATCGGGCAGGTTGGGGAGCGGGCGGGCGAAATCGTCCCTGTCGCCGATGACGCTGACGACGACCGGCCCGCGTCCTTCGTCCGAACATCCGCGCGCCAGCAGACCGAGCGCCGCTGCGGCGGTCAGGAGGGCGAGGCGGCGGCGGGGAGCGGGGGCGGTCATGCGGCGCCGACCCTAGCCTGCGCCGCCGCTCCCGCCAACACTCGACGCGATCAGGGGTGGCGTGCGGCCTTCGCTTCGCCCTGCGGGCCGAACAGCATCACCTGGTCCGCCTGGCTGTCGTAACGCGGCCAGGCGGGAAGGCCGCCGCCGTTGGGATCGCCCCGGCGCACGAAATTCACGACATAGCCACTCATCGCCCGGCCCATGGCGTTGTCGCGGGGCGTGGTCGCCGCGCCATATTTGATCGCCTGCGTATCGAAGAAGAAGGGGATGTCGCTGGCATGGGCCGCGCCGGGCCTGCCGAGCGACTGCGCCACATAGTCGAAATAATAGGCGTAGACGGGGAGTTTGCGCTCCGTGAGCGTCGCGGCGAGACGGTGCGCGCCCGCGATCATGTAACCGTCCGGTCCGCCGATGTCGGCGCTGGTCGCGCCGATCATCACCGGCACATGCGCGAAGCGGTCGGCGGCATAGGCGTCGGCGGGCGACACGGCGATGCGCCCGTCCGGGTAGGGCGGGACGTAATGGAGGCGTGCGGCGTCGGCCAGCGTGGCGAGGTTGAGATTGTCTATGACCTGCGCAGGGGTGAGCGCGCGCAACTGCGCGAGCGCGTCCGCGCCGCTGCCGACGCCCTTGCTCGCTGCGAAGTCTGCGCCGACCTGCTCCGCCTGCGCGGGCGAGCCTTTCATCGCGCCGTCGCCGCCCGACAGGATGATGGCCCGCGCGAAAAGGCCTTTCGTCATCGGCGATGTCAGCAGCGCGTGGACCGACATGCCGCCCGCGCTTTCGCCCATGATCGTCACCTGCGCGGGATCGCCGCCGAAGCGCGCGATGTTGCGCCGGACCCACCGGAGCGCGGCGATCTGGTCCATCAGGCCGTAATTGCCGAGCAGCCCCCTGTCGGCATCGGCGGCGGTCAGGGCGGGGTGGGCGAAGGTGCCGAAGCGACCGATCCGGTAGTTGAAGCTGACGACCATGATCCCCTGCTTCGCCAGCAGCGCGCCCGAATAGGTGGGGGGCGAGGAGCCGCCGTTCACGAAGCCGCCGCCATAGATCCACACGAGCACGGGCAGCTTCGCCGCAGCGGACGCGCGCGCAGGCTTCCAGACATTGACGTAGAGGCAGTCTTCCGAAGGCGGCGTGCCGAGAGGAGCGGCGTCGCTCGGGAAGGGAAGCTGCATACAGTCGTTGCGATAGGCGGTGGCGTCGCGCACGTCGCGCCACGGCTGCGCGGGCTGCGGCATCCGCCAGCGCAGGTCGCCGACCGGCGGGGCGGCGAAGGGAATGCCCTTCCAGCTTGCGATATCCTGCTCGACCTGACCGCGCACCCTGCCGAGATCGGTCGCGACGACAGGGGAAGCGGGCGGGGCGGCGGCGGCGGGCGCGAGCGCCGACAGAGCGGCGAGCAGCGAGAACAGGGCTTTGGGACGCACGGGCTTTTCCGCTCCGGTGGAATGAGGAGCGGGGAATAGAGGCATTTTACAGGCGCGATGGCAATGGCTTCTACGACCATTGGCTGACCCCGGCGGGGGAAAAGAAAAGGGCGGCGCCTCCCATGGAGACGCCGCCCTTTGCAGATCGGGCCGGCCCCGCCGTGTGGCGAGGCGGCTGGCCGATTACTTCAGCTCGACGGTCGCGCCGGCTTCTTCGAGCTGCTTCTTCAGCTTCTCGGCTTCGTCCTTGTTCACGCCTTCCTTGACGGCCTTCGGCGCGCCTTCGACCAGCGCCTTGGCTTCGGTCAGACCGAGGCCGGTGATGGCGCGGACTTCCTTGATGACGTTGATCTTCTTGCCGCCGTCGCCGGTCAGGATGACGTCGAATTCGGTCTGCTCTTCAGCAGCGGCAGCAGCCGGGGCGCCAGCGGCGGGGCCGGCGACGGCGACGGCAGCGGCGGCCGAAACGCCCCACTTTTCTTCGAGAGCCTTCGAAAGCTCAGCGGCTTCGAGGACGGTGAGGGCCGAAAGCTGATCGACCAGAGCGTTGATGTCTGCCATGTGTCTAATTCCTTGTTTGGGGCGGAATGCCCCGTCAGATGAGGGTCAAAAAATCGGTTCGGGAAAGGCTTACGCCGCTTCCTTCTCCGCATAGGCGTTGAAGACGCGCGCCAACTGCGCAGCCGGTGCCTGGGTGACGGTCGCGAGCTTGGTAGCCGGGGCGACCAGAAGGCCGACCAGCTTCGCACGCAGTTCATCCAGCGACGGCATCGACGCGAGAGCCTTCACGCCCTCCGCATCGAGCAGCACTTCGCCCATCGCGCCGCCAACGATCTCGAGACGATCGTTGGTCTTTGCGAAATCGATCGCAACCTTGGCGGCGGCGACCGGATCGGCCGAGGTGGCGAGACCGACCGGACCGGTCAGCAGGTCGCTGAGGCCGGTATAGGCGGTGCCATCAAGGGCGATGCGGGCGAGGCGGTTCTTCGTAACCTTGTAGGAAGCGCCGGCTTCGCGCATCTTCTGGCGCAGGACGGTCGACTGGGCGACGGTCATGCCAAGGTTGCGGGTCACGACGACCACGCCAACATTTGCCAGCTCTGCGTTCAGCGCGGAAACGACCTCAGCTTTCTGATTACGATCCATGCCATTACTCCACTTCATGTCCGTGCAGACGAACCGCACGGACGACTAAAACCCGCGCGAACGCGGGGCACTGGGGTCCGAAGGGGAGAGATCGACCGGCCCGCGCCATCAAGGAACAGGCAGACCCGGAAGGGCGTCGAAACCCGTCCGGCAAAGAACTTTTCCCCGTCTAGGCCGGGCATTAAGAAGGGCATATTCCCTTCACCGACTGTCTCGGACGGAAGACGCGCGGGACGAATCCCGTGCGTCTGCTGCGCGCGCCCTTAAGGCATCGCGCCCCGCGCGTCAATCGAGGTTGGGCCGCAGATAGCGTTCGGCGGTGTCCAGGTCGATGCCGCGCCGCTGCGCATAATCCTCCATCTGGTCGCGGCCCACGCGCGCGACGCCGAAATATTCGGCCTGCGCATGGCCGAAATAAAAGCCGCTGACCGCCGCTGTGGGCAGCATCGCGAAGCTTTCGGTCAGCGTCACGCCGGTCGCATGATGGGCGTCCAGCATGTCGAACAATATGGGCTTCAGGCTATGTTCCGGGCAGGCGGGATAGCCGGGCGCGGGGCGGATGCCGCGATATTGTTCCTTGATCAGCGCCTCGTTGGTGAGCTGCTCCCCTTCCGCGTAGCCCCAGAGCGCGGTGCGGACATAATGGTGCAGCCGCTCGGCAAAGGCTTCGGCGAGGCGGTCGGCCAGCGCCTTGAGAAGGATGTCCGAATAATCGTCGATTGCTGCCTTGAACCGCGCCAGATGCGGTTCGATGCCGTGTATCGACACGGCAAAGCCGCCCATCCAGTCGCCATTGGGGCTGATGAAGTCGGCAAGGCACATGTTCGCCCGCCCTTCCCGCTTGGCGATCTGCTGGCGCAGCATGGGCAGGCGCACATGTTTTTCGTCCTCGACATGGACAACGATGTCGTCGCCTTCGCGGCGGCAGGGCCACAGGCCCGCGACGCCGCGCGCGGTCAGCCATTTCTCGTTGAGGATGCGGTCCAGCATCTTCTGCGCGTCGGCGAACAGGCTGCGCGCGCTCTCGCCCACGACCGCGTCGTCGAGGATCGCGGGATAGTTGCCCGCCAGTTCCCACGCGCGGAAGAAGGGAGTCCAGTCGATATAGTTGACCAGATCCTTCAGATCCCAGTCGGGGAAGCGATGCACGCCGGGCAGGAGCGGGCGGGGCGCTTTGAGCGCCTCGTCCATCTCGAATCCGTTGGCGCGGGCGTCCTCGATGCTGAGCAACTGGCTCTGCCCCTTGCCCTCGCGCGCGGCGCGTACATGGGCATAATCGTCCTTCGTCTTCTGCACGAAGTCGGTCTTCTGCGTGTCGGACACGAGCGCCGTCGCCACGCCCACGGCGCGGCTGGCGTCGAGCACATGGACGACCGGGCCGGTGAAGGCCGGGTCGATGCGCAGCGCCGTGTGCACTTTCGACGTGGTCGCGCCGCCGATGAGGAGCGGCATCGTCATGTTCGCGCGCTGCATTTCCGCGGCCACCGTCACCATCTCGTCGAGCGATGGGGTGATGAGGCCGGACAGGCCGATCATGTCGGCGTCATTCTCGTTCGCGGCCTTGATGATGTCCTGCCAGGGCACCATCACGCCCATGTCGATGACTTCGAAGCCGTTGCACTGGAGCACGACGCCGACGATGTTCTTGCCGATGTCGTGCACGTCGCCCTTGACCGTCGCCATGACGATCTTGCCCTTGCCCTTCGCGCCCGGCTCCTTCGCCGCCTCGATATAGGGGAGGAGGTGGGCGACCGCCTTCTTCATGACGCGGGCGGATTTGACGACCTGCGGCAGGAACATCTTGCCCGCGCCGAACAGGTCGCCGACGACATTCATGCCGTCCATCAGCGGGCCTTCGATCACCTCGATGGGGCGGGCGGCGGCGAGGCGGGCTTCCTCCGTATCCTCGACCACATACATGTCGATGCCCTTGACCAGCGCATGTTCGAGGCGCTTTTCGACCGGCCAGCCGCGCCATTCCTGCGCCGCCTTTTCCGACGCGGCGTCCTTGCCCTTGTAGCTTTCGGCGAGGGCGACAAGGCGGTCGCCCGCTTCCGGGTCGGTGTTGAGCAGCACATCCTCGCACGCCTTGCGCAGCGCGGGGTCGATGGCGTCATACACGTCGAGCTGGCCCGCGTTGACGATGGCCATGTCGAGTCCGGCGGGAATCGCGTGGTAGAGGAAGACGCTGTGCATCGCGCGGCGGACCGGCTCGTTGCCGCGGAAGGAGAAGGAGAAGTTCGACAGGCCGCCCGAAATATGGACGTGCGGGCAGCGGGCCTTGATCTCCCGGCAGGCCTCGATGAAATCGACGCCGTAATTATTGTGCTCCTCGATCCCCGTCGCCACGGCGAAGATGTTGGGATCGAAAATGATGTCTTCGGGCGGGAAGCCGATCCCGACCAGCAGCTTGTAGGCGCGCTCGCAGATTTCGACCTTGCGCGCCTGCGTGTCGGCCTGACCCGTTTCGTCGAACGCCATGACGACGACCGCCGCGCCATAGGCCATGCATTTGCGGGCATGTTCGAGGAAGATCGCCTCGCCTTCCTTCATGCTGATCGAATTAACGACCGGCTTGCCGCTGACGCATTTCAGGCCCGCTTCGATCACTTCCCATTTGGAGCTGTCGATCATGACGGGGACGCGGCTGATATCGGGTTCCGACGTCATGAGCTTGAGGAAGGTTGTCATCGCCTCGACCGCGTCGAGCAGACCTTCGTCCATGTTCACGTCGACGATCTGCGCGCCGTTTTCGACCTGATCGCGCGCGATGTCGATGGCGGCGGCATAGTCGCCCGCCATGATGAGCTTCTTGAACTTGGCCGAGCCGGTGACGTTGGTGCGCTCGCCGATATTGACGAAGGTGGCGGTGGAGGTTTGGGTCATTTCGGCCTTCTTCTCCCCTCCCGCTTGCGGGAGGGGTCGGGGGAGGGTCTGTAATGAGGCGGGCAGAACATGCCCTGCCCTAACCCCTCCCGCAGGCGGGAGGGGGACTAAGCGCTACGCCGCGATGTGCATCGGTTCGAGGCCCGCGAGCCGCGTCACGACCGGCAGCTCCGGCACCGTGCGCGGCTTTTCGCCCGCGAGCGCACGCGCCACTGCGCCGATATGCGCGGGGGTCGTGCCGCAGCAGCCTCCGACCATGTTGACGAGGCCTTCGTCCACCCAGTCGCGGATCAGCTTCGCGGTGGTTTCGGGGAGTTCGTCATATTGTCCGAGTTCGTTGGGCAGGCCGGCATTGGGATAGGCCAGGATCAGCGTGTCGGCATTCTTCGACAATTCGCTGAGATAAGGCCGCAGCAGGTCCGCGCCGAACGCGCAATTGACGCCGATGGTGAGCGGCTTCAGGTGGCGCAGCGAATACCAGAAGGCGTTGATCGTGTGGCCCGACAAGTTGCGGCCCGACATGTCGGTGATGGTGAAGCTGAGCATCAGCGGCACCGGGCGGCCGGCCGCCGCTTCCGCCTCGCGCGCGGCCATGCCCGCCGCCTTGGCGTTGAGCGTATCGAAGCAGGTTTCGACCAGCAGGAAGTCCACGCCCCCCGCGATCAGCGCGTCGCACTGCTCGCGATAATCGGCCTTGAGCGTGTCATAATCGACTTCGCGATAGGCGGGATCGTTGACGTCGGGCGAGATGCTGAGCGTCTTGTTGGTGGGACCGATGGATCCGGCGACGAAGCGGGGCTGGCCGTCCTTCGCCGTCGCCTTCTCGCAGGCCGAGCGCGCCAGCTTCGCGGCGGCGACGTTGATGTCCCACACCAGATGTTCGCAGCCATAGTCGGCCATGGCGATCTTCGTGGAGGAAAAGGTGTTGGTCTCCACCATGTCCGCGCCCGCCTCCAGATAGGCAGTGTGGATGCCCTCCACGATGTCGGGGCGGGTCAGGCAGAGAAGATCGTTATTGCCCTTCTGGTCCTTGGGCAGGTCAAGGTCGCCGCGATAGTCGGCTTCGGTCAGGCCGTGCTTCTGGATCGACGTGCCATAGCCGCCGTCGAAGATCAGGATCTTTTCGGCGGCAAGTTTACGCAACTGGTCTTCGGCGGTCATGCGGCTTTCTCCGATGAGGCAAGTGCCGCCCTGGGCCGCAGCCCGAGCAGGTGGCAGATCGCATAGCTGAGTTCCGCCCGGTTGAGCGTGTAGAAATGGAAGTCGCGCACGCCGCCTTCGTAGAGGCTGCGGCACAGTTCCGCCGCGATGGTGGCGGAGACGAGCTGGCGCGATCCGGGATGGTCGTCCAGCCCTTCGAACAGGCGCGCCATCCAGCTCGGCACGGCAGTGTTGCACATGGCGGCCATGCGCTTGGTCGCGGCGAAATTGCTGACGGGCATGATGCCGGGCACGATGTCGGCGGTGATCCCTCCGGCCAACACCTTGTCCATGAAGCGGAAATAGGCTTCGGGCGAGAAGAAGAACTGGGTGATCGCGCGGGTCGCGCCTGCGTCCAGCTTGCGTTTCAGATTGTCGAGATCGCTCTGCGCGCTGGCGGCGTCTGGATGGACTTCGGGATAGGCCGACACGCTGATCTCGAACGGATGGAGCTTCACCAGTCCCTCGACCAGTTCCGCCGCCCCATTGTAGCCGTCCGGATGCGGCTCGAACCTGCCGCCCGCTTCGGGCGGATCGCCGCGCAGCGCGACGATGTGGCGCACGCCCGCATTCCAGTAGGCGTCGGCGATCTCCGCGATCTCGGCCTTGCTCGCGGCCACGCAGGTCAGGTGCGCGGCGGCGGCGAGCGGGGTTTCCTGCGCGATACGGGCGACGGTCGCATGGGTGCGCTCGCGCGTCGATCCGCCCGCGCCATAGGTGACGGACACGAACTGCGGCGCCAGCGGCGTCAGCGTTTCGATCGCCGACCAGAGCTGCGCTTCCATCTTCTCCGTCTTGGGGGGGAAAAATTCGAAGCTCACGCGCGCGTCGCCAGCCAGGTCCGCATAGAGCGGCGCGGCAGGATCATTGAGGGTCATGCGGAAATCCGTCCTTCGATAGGCAGGACGCGCGCGCCCTTGCGCCGTCCCAGCCAGAGTTGCACCGTGAGTTGATCGCCCGGCAGCGTTTCGACCCGCTCCAGGGCAAGGCCCGCCGCCGCGAACCAGCCGTCGATCTGTTCGTCCGAAAAGCCGAGCCGCGCATGCTGGTCGCGGGTGCGCAGTTCTTCCCGCTCGTGCGGGGCGAAATCTGCGATGAGGACGCGGCCGTCCGCCGCCATCACGCGCGCGGCTTCGGCGATTACGGCTTCGGGCGCCTGCGCATAATGCAGCACCTGATGCAGCACGACCGTGTCCACGCTGCCCGCGTCGAGCGGCAGGTCCATGAAATCGCCCAGCAGCAGCGCGTAGCGGTCGCCCGCATCCTGCGGCAGCTTGGCGCGGGCGAGGCGGAGCATGTCGGGGCTGCGGTCCAGCGCGGTCACGGCGCGGGCGTCCTGCCCGAACAGTTCGATCATGCGCCCGGTCCCGGTGCCGATGTCGAGCAGATGGCCGATGGGTTCGGGCGTCAGCAGCGCGCGCATCGCGGCTTCCACCTCTCCTTCCGCGACATGGAGCGAGCGGATCGCGTCCCATTGTTCGGCATGATCGGCGAAATAGCTTTCCGCCGCCTTCGCCCTGTCCGCACGCACCGCGGCCAGCCGGGCAAGGTCCGCCGTCTGCCACAGCGCTTCGGCGGCGGACGGTTCGAGCCGGTCGAACAGCGTCAGGAAAGGTTCGACGGCGCGGGTGCGGGGCAGGCGCAGGAACACCCAGTTTCCTTCCTTGCGCCGTTCGACGAGGCCCGCTTCGGCAAGGATGCGCACATGGCGCGACACGCGCGGCTGGCTTTGCCCGACCACCTGTGCGATTTCGCCCACGGCCAGTTCCATCGCGCGCAACAGGTGCACGATCCGCAGCCGCGTCGGATCGCCCAGGGCGCGGAAAATGTCGAGCGACGCTGCCATGGCCAATTCATATAAAGAAATCTTTATATACGTCAATGCCGGTGCGCCGGGTTGGCCTTTACCGGGTTCTTTACCGCAAGCGTCATGAAATGGGATTGAATTGCTTCGCCCAAGGCATTACGAATCGGTGCGCAGGCGCAATGGGGGGTGAGCTTTTCTCCGAGAGTGGTCTGCAATTTGTTTTTCTCAGAGAGGGGTTTTTGCCCATGACCAAGTCGATTGCTCTTTCGCTCGTTCTCGCCGCTTCGCTCGGCCTCGCTGCTTGCTCGGGCAAGAGCGAAGAAAACGCCGCCAACAACGCCGCCAATGCGGCCGAGAACGCGTCGAACGCTGCCGACAACGCCATGAACGCCGCGCTGAACGCCGCCGACAACGCCGCCAACGCTGCGTCGAACGCGACCAACAACGCCGCGAACGCGATGTAAGACCCGTTCGGGTTTTGAGATTACGAAAGGGTCGCGCCGATAACGGTGCGGCCCTTTTGCTTTTGAGGAGCCGATGCGAATGATCCGTTTTGCCATGGCGTTCGCCATGCTTCTACCGCTGGCCGCGTGCGGCGGAGGAGACGGCGAGGGGGATGGGGTCGGCGGTGTGACGGCGGCGCAGGCCGACGCGCTCAACCGCGCGGCGGCGCGGGTGGATGCGCAAGGAGAGGTCGCGAACGACGCCGTTCCTGCGTCCTCTCCGTCGTCGAAGCCCTGACACGACGCAAAAAAGGGCCGCCCTTGCGGGCGACCCTTCTGCCATGGGGAATGGCGCTGCCTTAGCAGTTGCGGTCGATGGCCCGACCGGCCAGCGCACCCACGCCCGCGCCAATGATGGCGCCCGTGGTGCCGTCCCCGCCCCGGCGATAGCCGTAGCGGTCGCGGCCGCCCTTGCCGATCTCGTTACCGAGCAGGCCGCCGGCGATGGCGCCGATGATCGTGCCGCCCGTGCCATTGTCCCGGCAGCGATAGCCGCCGCGATACCCGCGATAGCCATTGTTGCGATAATAGCGGTCGCCACGATAGCTGCGATAATAGTCGCCACGGTCGTATCCGCCGCGATAGCCGCGGTAGCCGCGATCATAGCCGCCGCGATAATAATCCCCGCGGTCGTATCCGCCGCGATAATATTGCGCGCTGGCCGGGGCCGTGGTGGCCGCGAAGGACGCGACGCCCATGGCGAGGGCCGCGCCCAGATTCACAAGAAACTTCGTCTTCATGGCGGTTCTCCTCATCTTGCCATCCTCTGGGGCGGCCGTCTGACAGAACGGGAAAGCCCTTCGATTGCACCCCTTATGGCCGAGTCGCCTTGAGCCGAGGCTGAATGCGGGTGACAGGCTGCGTTCAGGGACCGACATTCTATCACATGCCTGCTGCGGCCTGTCGACAAATCGCATAAGGCCAGTGCCGATGCTGCGAATCCTGATCGTGCTGGCGCTGGCCATCCTGCTGCTGCCGCCCGCGCCTCCATCCAAGCCTGCGGCGATCCGGCCCGCAGACCTGCTGGTGCGGGCGCAGCCGCTGGCGCTCAGCAGCGCCGATCCCGCGCTCCGGCGGGCAGGGGCGCTCACCTATCTGGGCGGCTGGTCGCTCGAAAGCGACAATCCGGGCTTCGGCGGCATTTCGTCCATGCTGGTGGGGGAGGGCGGACAGGTGCTGGCCTTGAGCGATTCCGGCATCCTGATGGGATTTCACATGGGGGCGGGCGAGCCGCGCCGCCGCCCCTTCATCGCGCCGCTGCCGATCCGGCCGCAGGACCGGGACCGGCCTTGGTGGCAATGGGATTCGGAATCGCTGACTCACGATCCCGCGACCGACCGTTACTGGGTGGGGTTCGAGATGTTGCAGGCGATCTGCCGCTATTCGCCCGGCTTCGCACGGGTGGAGGCGTGCCGGACATGGCCGGAGATCGTGGCGTGGCCCGAAACCGGCTCCATCGAATCGCTCGCGCGGCTGCCGGACGGGCGTTTCCTTGCCATCGGCGAGATGGGGATGACGAGCGACGGGCGGCATGAGGTGCTGCTGTTCAGCGGCGATCCGGCGGAAAAGAGCACGCCCGATCCCGTCCACCTGCGCTACGCCCCGCCGCAGGGGTTCCGCCCCACCGACGCGGTGGCGCTGGACGCGCGGCACCTGCTGGTGCTCAATCGCCGCCTGACGATGAAAGATCTGTTCACCGCCACGGTCGCCATCGTCGATCTGCCCGAACGGCTGGAGCCGGGCGCGCTGCTCAGGGCGCGGACGCTGGCTCTGCTTGCGCCGCCGCTGCTGGCCGACAATTTCGAGGGGCTGGCCGTGACCCGCGAGGGCGGTCGGCCGGTCGTGTGGATCGTGTCGGACGACAACCACGAATTTTTCCAGCGCACGCTGCTGCTGAAATTTGCGCTGCCCGGCTATTCTTGAACGAAGGACGCAAAAAAGCGGCCCGGTGAGGGGCCGCTCCTTATGCCGAAACCTTACAGAAGGCGATCAGGCCGCGACGGCGGCCTTCTTCTTGAGGATGTCGCGCTTCAGGCGGCGGGCCTTGAGCGACAGCTTCTCGTCGCCGGTCTTGACCAGCCAGTTGTCGAGGCCGCCATTATGCTCGACCGAACGCAGGCCATGGGTCGACACGCGCAGCTTCACCGTGGTTTCCAGCGCCTCGGAAATCAGCGAGACATTCTGGAGGTTGGGCAGGAACACACGCTTGGTCTTGTTGTTGGCGTGGGACACATTGTGACCCACCTGGCGGCCCTTGCCGGTCAGCTCGCAGATGCGCGACATATCAAATCAACCTTCAAAAATTCGGGTTCGTTCGGAAAGCCGCGCCGATAACGGGATTCGGGCCAGCCGTCAACCCGCGGCGGCGCTTGACCGCAACCCTTTGGCGCACGCGGCGTTGAGATGTTTCGTTAGCGCAAAGGAGCCGGATATGAAAGCCATCGGTGGCATATTGATCGTCCTGTTGCTGATCCTGGCCGGGGGCATCGCCACCGGTTTCATCGACCTGCAACGCACGCAGACGGGCAGCCTGCCGGAAGTGCAGGTGAAGGGTGGTCAGCTTCCCAAATATGAGGCGAGCGTCGCCAAGGTTGAGGTCGGCACCCGGAACGAGACGGTGGAAGTGCCCACGGTCGACGTGAAGAAGCCCTGATCTTTCCCTGACGCGCGCGGGCGGGTAGGGCAGGGCGATGGTTTCGCCCTTTCCCCTGCCCGATCCGATGCGCCGCGCGCTCGATCTCGCGCGTCTGGCGGGGGAGTCGGGCGAGGTGCCGATCGGCGCTGTCGTGACGAGGGACGGTGCGATCGTCGGCGAAGGGCAGAACCGCAACCGCCGCGATCTCGATCCCACCGCTCATGCAGAGATCGTCGCGATGCGGGCGGCGGCGGCGCATCTGGGCGATTTTCGCCTGACCGGCTGCGACCTGTGGGTGACGCTGGAACCCTGCGCGATGTGCGCGGGGGCGATTTCCCATGCGCGGATTGCGCGGCTTTACTATGCCGTCGCCGATCCCAAGGGGGGAGCGGTGGAACAGGGACCGCGCCTTTTTACCCAGTCGCAATGCCTGCACCGGCCCGAAGTCTATGGCGGCCTTGCCGAGGCGGAAGCGTCAGCGCTGCTGCGCGACTTTTTCGCCGCCCGGCGCTGAATAGTCGATGCGGTAGAGCCGGTAGGGCAGCGTCATGCCCGTGCGCAGCGTCACGGGCCGGAGCCATGCCGGAACCTGTCCCCGCATGAGGCCCGCATAGAAGCCCTGGGGACTGCGCGCCTGATAGATGGTGCCTTCGGGGAAGTTGGGACAGAGCAGCAGATAGGTCGCATGATGCTTCGCCGCGATGGCGCGGAAGCCGCTTGGCCGACCGTCGAACGCATGATGGATGTCGAGGATGGTCGCGCCGTTGCGGTGATAGGGTCCGGCGAGCGCGCTGTGATGCGTCGTCGCGATCAGGCGCGGCCCCAGATCGACCATGGTGAAGATCGTCGCGGGCGGCAACTGGTCCAGCACTTCGAGCGCGGGCAGCGTGCGGCAGCGCCCGTTCGCCTTGTTGATCGCATCGGTCCTCGCCTTGGCGGAGGGGCGCCAGGGTTTCGGCACGGTGCCGGTCGCCTGCCGGTAGAGGTTCAGCGCCTGCGGGTAGAGCGGATAGGCGAAGGCGATGGTCGCCAGCAGCGCCGCGCCCGCCCCCGCCACGATCCGCGCGCGGCGCGATCCGGTGAGTAGCATCGCCGCCAGCCGGTGCGCGGCCCATGCGGCGGGCGGGATCGCCATCAGTTGCGCCGCCGGACCCGCGCGGAGCTGCCAGAAGAGGAGCGCGGTCGAAAAGAGCATCATCAGGCCGACCGTCGCCCAGGCCCAGAGCCGTTCGCTGTCACGCCGCGCGTCCCACAGCGCCCAGAGCAGGCCGAGCAGCCCCGCCACCGGCACGGCAAGCAGCGGCACGACGAGGCTCTGCGCCTGCGCGGTGATGGGCTTGGCCTCGCGGATGTTGACGAGCCAGAGCCGCTGGAGTTCGGGCGAAATCTGATAGGGGGACAGGCATTGCGGCCAGTTGAGATAGAGGAACGCCGCCACCGCGCCGCCCACGACCGCTCCCGCCGCCATCCGCACGGGCCATGTCCGCAAGGGCAGGAGCGCCAGCATCGTCATGCCCGCGCCCGCCGCGCCGAACACCGCGACCCAGATGGGGGAGATCGCGTCGCATACCATCGCCCGATTGGCGTAGCTCGCGAACAGCAGGTATAGGATCGACGTGCCGCCCGCGAGGCTCAGCGCATAGGGCAGCATCCGCCTCTCCGCGCCGGGCCGGAACACCCAGCGCAGCGCGATCAGCGCGCCGCCCGCCGCCAGATAGACGATCATTTCCATGCCGATGGCGACGGACAGCGCGCTGGTCAGCCCCGCGACGATGCCGCCGCGCACGCGCCGTTCGTCGATCACCCCCGCGAGCATCGCCAGCGCCAGCGCCAGTTGCCAGCCATGATGATCTATGCGCATCGGCGCATACATTCCGAGCGCCATCTGTGTGGCGAGCGGGGCCAGCGCGGCGAGCAGCCAGCCGTTCGGCCCCGCCAGCCGCCGCCCGATGAAGCCGAGGCTCAGCATCAGCGGAAAGAGCGGGAACAGCGGCGCGATGCCGCAGGCCAGCCGATCCGCCAGCCCCTGATCCACGAAGGCGCGGAAGAACAGCATGAGGGCCGCGATGGGCAGGTCCACCAGCCGCGACCAGTGGATGTTCGCCCCGCCCGGCGGATCGAGCCGATATTGCCGCAGGTCATACCAGCCCTGTCCGGCGAGCCAGTCCTTCACCTGCACATAGCGGATGTTGTCGTCGGTATCCCCCAGCACAAGCCAGTGGATCGCCTGCCATCGGTCCGCGACATTGGCGGCCGCGATCACGACCCACAGGAGGAAGGTCAGCCACACCCAGTGCCGTGCGCCATAGCCGCCGACGATCCGCAGCCAGTGGGGAAAGCGGGCGCGCAGGGATTGGCGGCTAGGCAAGGTCATGGCGGTGGATTAGACGCTCGTCCGTAAAGCGCAACGGGGCCGTTCATGAATTTGCTGTCACGATTGTCACCGGAGCAGCAGGCGCTCTTCTGGCAGATCGCCCGCTATGGCGTGACGGGCCTGTTCGTCACCGCCTGTCAGGCCGCGATCTACTGGACGCTGGCCGCGCCCGTGGGGCTGCACCCGCAACTCGCCAACACGGCGGGATTCTGCGCGGCGGTGCTGATCGGCTATGTCAGCCATAACGCCTTCACCTTTCGCGGGCAGGAGAAAGAGGGCAGCCATGCCGCACGTGGCGTCCGCTTCGCGGCGGTGTCGCTGGTCAGCTATGCGCTGAATGCGCTGTGGGTTTTCCTGTGCGTCACGCATATGGGCTGGCCGGAATGGTCGCCCATTCCGGCCATGATCTTCGTGACGCCGGCGGTGGTGTTCGCGCTCAACCGCCAGTGGGTGTTCCGGTAAAGGCCGCCGGTCCGCCAAAATCCTCCCCTTGCAGGGGAGGATGTTTTCAGTGGACGAAGCGGGCGACCACGTCGCGGTAGGATCGGCTGACCTTCACCTGCGCGCCGCTTTCGAGGACGAGGAAGCATTCGCCGTTGGTGTGGGGCTTCACCTGCCGCACCTGGCTCAGATTGACGATGGTGGAGCGGTGCACGCGCTGGAAATTCCGGGGGTCGAGCCGCTTTTCCAGATCCTTCATCGTTTCTCGCAGGATCAGCGAATTGTCGGCGGTGTAGATGCACATATAGTCGCCCGCCGCGTCGATCCGCTCGATCGAATCCACATCCACGCGGAAAATCTGCCCGCGATCCTTGATGTTGATGAGCTTTTCAAAGCGGTTGGACGCGGGCGCATCGTCGTCCGCCGCGAAATCGTTCATCGCCTGCGGGGCGACTTCGGCCAGCACCTCGCGCAGCTTTTCCACCTCCTGCACCTGCCGCTTTTCGGACAGGCGCTGGCGCACCCGGTCGAGCGCGTCGGCAAGGCGGCCTTCCTCGACCGGCTTCATGAGATAGTCGACCGCCTGCGCTTCGAACGCGCGGATCGCATAGTCGCTGTAGGCGGTGACGAAGATGAACAGCGGCGGCTCCACCTCCATCATCCCCTGCACGACGGAAAAGCCGTCGAAGCCGGGCATCTGGATGTCGAGGAACACAAGGTCGGGTTTATGCGTCTTGATCGCACGGATGGCTTCGCGGCCATTGGTGCAGGTTTCGATGATTTCCACATCCTCATGCGCTTGCAGACGGAGTGCAAGGCCTTGAATAGCCAGGCTTTCGTCGTCGACGAGGATCGTTCTGATGGTCATGCGGCCACTTTCGATGTTTCATCCATGTTCAGCGGAAGTTCGATGATGACCGAAAATCCGCCCGGAGTGGAACGCGTTTCGAAGCTCTGCCGTTCCCCGAAGGCCTGAATTAGCCGGTCGCGGATATTCGGCAGGCCAACGCCGGTCCCTTCGCTCATGGGAATGTGCGGCGTCATTCCGCTTTCGTTCAATCCCGGCCCGGTGTCCGATACGACGATCCGGACGTTTTCACCGGCAGGCTGCGCGCTGACCGTGATGTCCGCGCCTTCCTCCTTGGGGGTGACGGCATATTTGATCGCATTTTCGACCAGCGGCTGAAGAAGGAGCGAGGGAAGCCGCGCCTTGCCCACCGCCGGGTCGATGCTGAAACTGGTGCGCAGCCGGTCCTCGAAGCGCATCTTCTCTATCTCCAGATAGAGTTTCAGCGTCTCGATCTCCTGTTCGATCGTCACCTGCGCGGTGGGTTCGTTGATGAGCGTGTAGCGCAGGAAGGAAGAAAGGCGTGAGAGCATCGCGTTCGCGCGGTCCGTCTGCTTCAGCAGCACCAGCGTCGAGATGGAGTTGAGCGTGTTGAACAGGAAATGGGGATTGAGCTGATAGCGCAGCATCGCGAGCTGCGCGTTCGCCGCCTGATTTTCAAGCCGCAGCAACTGGTCCGCCTGTTCTTCGACCGTCAGGTAGAAGTTGATCGCGTAATAGAGCGCGGACCATGCGCCGATCAGCGTGACGGACAGGTAGAAAGCGCCGAGGAAAAGCTGCAACCCCGCCGTTTCGCTCGCGCGGTTCTGGGTCGAGAAGACCCATGCGTCGATGAAGGCGACGAGACCCGCCGCCAGCACTACGGTGACGATGGACACGCCCCATGTGACGATGGGCCGCTGCCTTTGCAGGAAGCGGAAGACGACCGCGATCAGCAGCGTCACCGAATAGCCGGTGATAGTGGAGATGAGCACCGGGATCAGGCTGGAGAGCGGCTGTCCGTTGGCGACGGTCGAGGAGCCGCGCAGCAGGAAGGCGCCCGCCCATCCCAGCGACTGAAGGTTCCAGAAAGCGCGGTTCTTGTCCGCGAAGAAGGGCTGGGGCTGAATGCGGGTCGCGGACATGACGCTGACGACCCTAGAGGCTTTCGGCGCGCTCGGGAAGCGGGGTCAGGCGGCGACCGCCGGCTCGTCCGCCATGGGCGTCACCTCGTCGGTGCAGATCCAGCAGAGTTCGGTCAGGTCCAGTGCGCGGCCGTCATGCGCCTGAATCATCACACCGAGGATCGGCTGCCGGTCGCGAATGTCGGCCAGCACCTGACAGGAGGGCGGAGCGCAGCCCCATTTTTCACCCCACACGCGCAGCGCGATCATCGCGGGAGCGAGATCCTGCCCCTTTTCGGTGAGGCGATATTCGACCTTCCGCCGGTCGCACATCATCGGCTGGCGCAGCATGATGCCGTTTTCGACGAGGCGCGACAGCCGGTTGGCGAGGATGTTGCGGGCGATGCCCAGCGTGGACTGGAACTCTTCGAAATGGCGCAGGCCCGCGAGCGCGCCGCGCAGGATGAGGAAGGACCAGCGCTCGCCCATCGCCTCCAGCGCGGCCGGGAGCGCGCATTGTTCCAGATCCTGGGCAAGATTATGTTTCATAAGCCAACATGCATAGCGCAAAGCGGCGTTTGATGCAAAAGCTCCGCTTGTCTGACCATAAGTGGGATTTTTTAGTTGCGCCGCAAGCCTGTTCTCACACAATCGGGCCACGATGCTGCGTCAATATGAACTTGTCGAACGGGTGAAGCGCTACGATCCGGATGCGGACGAAGCGATGATCAACCGCGCCTACGTCTTTTCGGTCCAGAAGCACGGGAGCCAGAAGCGCGCCAGCGGCGACCCCTATTTCAGTCACCCGATCGAGGTGGCGGGCATCCTGACCGATTTCAATCTCGACGATCAGACCATCGTCACCGCGCTGCTCCACGACACGATCGAGGACACGCTCGTCACCTATGAGGAGATAGAGAGCGCCTTCGGTCCCGATGTCGCGCGCATGGTCGATGGCGTCACGAAGCTCAGCAAGATCGAGGCGATGAGCGAGAATGAGCGGGCTGCGGAAAATCTCCGCAAATTCCTGCTCGCCATGTCGGACGACATCCGCGTGCTGCTGGTGAAGCTGGCCGACCGGCTGCACAATATGCGCACGCTGCATTTCATCAAGAACCCGGACAAGCGCCGCCGCATCGCGCGCGAGACGATGGACATCTACGCCCCGCTCGCCGAGCGGATCGGCATGTATGACTTTATGCGCGAGATGCAGCTCCTCGCCTTCCGCGAGATCGAGCCGGAAGCCTATGACAGCATCACCCGGCGGCTGGAGCAACTGAAGGAAGGCGGCCATGACAAGGTCGACCGCATCGGCGCGGAACTCCAACTGCTGCTGGCGGGCAAGGGGCTGTCGGTCAGCGTGTCGGGCCGCGAAAAGCATCCCTACTCCATCTGGAAGAAGATGCAGGAACGGCACATCAGCTTCGAACAACTGACAGACGTGATGGCGTTCCGCGTCATCACCGACAGCACCGAGGACTGCTACCGCGCGCTCGGCATCATCCACCAGACGTTCAAGATGGTGCCGGGCCGGTTCAAGGATTATATCTCGACCCCCAAGCGCAACGGCTACCAGTCGCTGCACACCACCGTCATCCATCAGGACAACGCCCGGATCGAGGTGCAGATCCGCAGCCGGTCGATGCATAATGACGCCGAACTGGGCCTCGCCGCGCACTGGGCCTACAAGCAGAAGGGCGACGCCGCCGACCAGCATGCCGCATGGCTGCGCGACCTCGTCGAAATATTGGAGCAGAGCCAGGACGCGGACGAACTGCTCGAACATACCCGCATGGCGATGTATCAGGACCGCATCTTCGCTTTCACCCCCAAGGGCGAGCTGCACCAGTTGCCCAAGGGATCGACCACGGTCGATTTCGCCTATGCCGTGCACACGTCGCTCGGCAACCAGACGGTAGGCGCAAAGGTCAACGGGCGGGTCGTGCCGCTGCGCACGGCGCTGGAAAATGGCGATCAGGTCGAAATCCTGAAATCGGTGGGGCAGGAACCGCAGCCCGGCTGGCTGACCTTCGCCATCACCGGCAAGGCGCGCGCCGCCATCCGCCGCTACATCCGCCAGAAGCAGCGCGGCGAGGAAATCAAGCTGGGCGAAAAACTCTATGAGGAGATTGTCGGCCGCTTTTCCCCCGATCTGGCGAAGGAGCTGGGGGACAAGGCGCTCACCGCCGCGATCAAGCGACTGAAGCTGGAGGATCGCGCGGCGCTGATGGTCGCCATCGCGACGCACCGCGTGCTCGACCATGAGGTGATGGAAGCGCTCGTCCCCGGCTCCACCACCGCCGAAGGCGTGGAGGAAGCGCATCCGCGTCAGCATCAGCCGGTCTCGATCCGGGGGCTTACGCCCGGCATCGCCTACAGCCTGGGCGATTGCTGCCACCCGGTGCCGGGCGACCGGATCGTGGGCGTGCGCCGCACCGGCGAGCCGATCGAGGTGCACACGATCGACTGCCGGTCGCTGGAGGTGGAGCAGGACGACGACTGGGTCGACCTTGCCTGGGACAGCAAGTCGAAGGGCGGGACCGCGCGCCTGTCCGTCATCGTCAAGAACCAGCCCGGCGCGCTCGCCGCCGTCGCCAACGTATTCGGCGCGACGAAGGCGAACATCCTCAACCTGCAACTGGTGAACCGCGAAGGGCCGTTCCACACCGACGTCATCGACCTGGAGGTCGCCGACGCGCAGCATCTCAATCGTATCCTGTCCGCCCTGCGCGCGCTCGACATCGTGGTGCAGGCGGACCGGGTGTAGATCGCCGCTGTTCCGCCTGTGCCAGAACGGGGCAGGTTTCCGTTAACCCTGTTCCGATGTTGGAGTGCGGGCAGGCGAGGCCTATCGTCCCGGCCATGCGCACCCTGTCCACCTGTCTCCTCGTCTCCGTCGCGGTCATCTCATCGGCGATGGCGCAGGCGGGGCGGGCGCCCTTCACCGTTGCGGAAACCGGAGCCACCTACGGCACCATCGGCGATGCGCTCGCCGCCATCGGGGACGGGCGCGGCACGGTGGTGGTCGCGCCGGGCACCTACCGCCAGTGCGGCGTGCAGCAGGGCGGCGACGTCACCATCCGCGCCGCGACGCCCGGCACCGCGATCTTCGACGGCGTGCCGTGCGAGGGCAAGGGCGCGCTTGTCCTGCGCGGCCGGTCGAGCAGTATCGACGGCCTCATCTTCCAGAATATCCGTGTGCCTGACGGCAATGGCGCGGGCATCCGCCTCGAAAGCGGGAACCTCTCCGTCGCCAACAGCCTGTTCCGCAACAGCGAGGAAGGTATTTTGACCGGCGACTATGCGGGCGGGCAGGTGACGATCGACAAGTCGACCTTCCGCAAGCTCGGCCGGTGCGACCGCGACCTCGACTGCGCGCACGGCGTCTATATCGGTAGGCTCGCCAGCCTTTCCGTCACCAACAGCCGCTTCGACCAGGGTGATGGCGGTCATTATCTCAAGACCCGCACGGCGCGCGTCACCATCACCGGCAACAGCTTCGACGACAGCGCCGGACATCTCACCAACTATATGATCGACCTGTCCAACGGCGCGAGCGGGGTCATTTCGGGCAATGAGATGGTGCAGGGCAGGGACAAGGACAACTGGTCCGCCTTCATCACCGTCGCGCCCGAAGGCCGCGAACATTCGAGCGCGGGGCTGACGATCGAGGGGAACAGCGCCGGTTTCGTGCCGGGGCTGGAGCGCGGCTCCACCTTCGTTGCCAATTTCACCGACGATCCGGTGAAGATCGGCGCGAACCGGCTTGCGCCCTCGATGAAGGTCAAGGACCGCCGCTGATCCTCCGGCGCTGACTTTCCCGCGCGGCGCGTGTAGGGTGGCGCGATGCGCACCACCTATTACAGCGCCACCGTGCGCCTCTATCACCTGAGCGACGACGGCGGCGCGACCACCATCCTCTACGGCCCCCTGAGCGAAGCGCTGCGCGTCGCGGAACAGCAACCGGCCGAGGTGCAGGACGGGCTGTTCCTCGCGACCGACAATGACGTGGTGGCTTATCTGGATTTTGTGGAGGGGTGATGCCTACCCCTCGAAACCGAAGGGCGCGCGCGTCCTTCTGTAATCGTCGGGCAGCATTTCGCGGCCGATGGGCGGGGCGGAGCGGGCCATGCAGTTGGCGCGGTGGCACAGGCGGCAGGTGACGCCGATGGGGGTCGGCTCGGCCGGAGCCGCGTCCCGCGTATAGACCAGCCGGTGTGCGTGTTCGGCTGCGCAGCACAGCGCGATGGCGCGTTCGACCTTCGCCGCGCCCCAGCCGCCGCCACCCGCCGTCACCGTGCGCGCGATGGAGAAAAATCGCTGGCCGTCGGGCAGTTCCAGCCATTGCGTCACCACTTCGCGCGGGCGCTCGAACACCCGGTGCACCGACCAGAGCGGGCAGGAACCGCCGTGCCGCGCGAAGGGAAAGCCCGCGCCGTCGAGCCGCTTGGAGACATTGCCCGCCGGATCGACGCGCAGGAAGAAGAAGGGCACGCGCTCCTGCCCCGGCTTTTGCAGCGTGGTCAGCCGGTGCGCGGTCTGTTCGAAGCTGGCGCCGAACTGCCGCCCCAGCGCCTCGACATCGTAAGCCTTGGCCTCCACGGCCTTGGCGAAGGCGGAATAGGGCATCAGGATCGCCGCCGCGCCGTAGCTCGCCAGCGCCCGCCGCGCGAGCCGCTGGCCGCTGGCGCCCGAAAACTGCCCTTCCTTCAGCAGCGCGTCGAAGCCCTTGCGCATTTCGAGATAGGCGATCTGGAGCGCGAGCTGGAACTGCGCGCTCGCTCCGTCCAGCGTCTCGTCCAGCAGCACGGCGTCGCGATGCCGGTCGAGCCGCCGCATCGACCCCGCCATCACATCCGAAGGCAGGTGCCGCACCCGCAGATTGTGCCGTGCGCGCAGCCACCCGGACAGCCCGCCTTCGGCCTCCGCCTCCGCTGCCAGCCGCTCACCCAGATCGTCGAGCAGCGGGAAACAGTTGCGACGCGCGGCGAGGAAGCGGCGCGATTCGGCGACCGGATCGGCGGCGTCCTCCGCCGGAGCCGCATCCGCGCCCCGGTCGGCGAGCGCCAGATGCTCCTCGCGATAACTGGTGTAGAGCCGCAGCAGCGCTTCGGTGATGCCGGGATAATTGACCGCGACATCGCCCGTCGCCAACGCGGGCAGGTCGATGTCCGCGAACATCGGATCGCGAAGGACGGCCTGCAGCCGCGCCGTCTGTTCCGCGCCGCCATCGCCCGCGACCTCCGCCATGTCGAGCCTGTAGGTGCGGGCGAGGCGCAGCAGCATGTCGGCGGTCAGCGGCCTCTGGTTGCGTTCCAGCAGCGCGACATAGGAAGCGCTGATGTCCAGATCGGCCGCCATGTCCGCCTGCGTCAGACCCAGCTCGCGCCGCAGCCGCCGCAGCCGCGGACCCATATAGACCGGGCGGTCCTTCGCCATCAGATCGTCTCCCTTGTGCACTCTTTACAACTTTACACCGGATTTCTGTAAAGATCGACAACTGAACTTCGGCCCCTCTGCGCAAAGTCGCTTTACCTGTCTACTTCGCCGTCCATTCCCGCACTCAAGGATGGACGATCATGACCTATCACAGCGAAATCGCGAAAGCCGGCGAACTGCTTGGCGGCCAGCAGGACTGGGACGGCATCGCCGCCGAATCGGTCGCGCGCATGCGCCTTCAGAACCGGTTCCAGACCGGCCTCGACATTGCGCGCTACACCGCGAAGATCATGCGCGAGGACATGGCCGCCTATGATGCGGACCCGGCCAACTACACGCAGTCGCTGGGCTGCTGGCACGGTTTCATCGGCCAGCAGAAGATGATCTCCATCAAGAAGCATTTCGGCACGACCAAGGGCCGCTACCTCTATCTGTCGGGCTGGATGGTCGCCGCGCTGCGCAGCGAGTTCGGCCCGCTGCCCGACCAGTCGATGCATGAAAAGACCAGCGTCCCCGCGCTGATCGAGGAACTCTACACCTTCCTGCGTCAGGCGGACGCCCGCGAACTGGGCATGATGTTCCGCGAGCTGGATGCGGCCAAGGCGGCGGGCGACGCGGTCGCCACCCACCGGCTGCTGCACAAGATCGACGAATATGAGACGCATGTCGTCCCCATCATCGCCGACATCGACGCGGGCTTCGGCAATGCCGAGGCGACCTATCTGCTCGCCCGCAAGTTCATCGAGGCGGGCGCCTGCTGCATCCAGATCGAAAACCAGGTGTCGGACGAAAAGCAGTGCGGCCACCAGGACGGCAAGGTCACGGTGCCGCATGAGGACTTCCTCGCGAAGATCCGCGCGGTCCGCTACGCCTTCCTCGAACTGGGCGTCGACGATGGCATCATCGTTGCGCGCACCGACAGCCTTGGCGCGGGCCTGACCAAGCAGATCGCCTACAGCCGCGAGGCGGGTGACATCGGCGATCTCTATAATGGTTTCCTCGACTGCGACCCGGTCGATCCCGCCGCGCTGGGCCATGGCGACGTGCTCATCAGCCGCGACGGCAAGCTGGTGCGTCCCAAGCGCCTGCCTTCGAACCTCTATCAGTTCCGCGCGGGCACCGGCGAGGATCGCTGCGTCCTCGACTGCATCACCGCGCTGCAGAACGGCGCGGACCTGCTGTGGATCGAGACGGAAAAGCCGCATATCGGCCAGATCGGCGGCATGGTCAGCCGCATCCGGGAAGTCATCCCCAACGCCAAGCTGGTCTACAATAACTCGCCCAGCTTCAACTGGACGCTGAACTTCCGCCAGCAGGTGTTCGACGCATGGGAGAAGGAAGGTCGCGACCTGTCCGCCTATGACCGCGCGAAGCTGATGAGCGTGGACTATGACGGCACCGACCTCGCCGCCGAAGCCGACGAGCGCATCCGCACCTTCCAGAAGGATGCGGCGCGCGAGGCAGGCATTTTCCACCACCTCATCACCCTGCCGACCTATCACACGGCGGCGCTCAGCACGGACAATCTCGCCAAGGAATATTTCGGCGATCAGGGCATGCTGGGCTACGTCAAGGGCGTGCAGCGGCAGGAAATCCGCCAGGGTATCGCCTGCGTCAAACATCAGAACATGGCCGGGTCCGATCTGGGCGACGACCATAAGGAATATTTCGCGGGCGAAGCGGCGCTCAAGGCGGGCGGCGCACACAATACGATGAACCAGTTCGCGGCCTGACCGGCCGCGGGGGAACCTGTTCGCCGCCTGATCCCATTCCGCTGCGCGGTGTGCAGACCATGCAGCGACGCCTTCCCGGCCGGTTAACCCGATGCCGGTCGGGAAGGCAGCTATTTCCGCAATTTCGTGGCGCGCCACGATCGAGAGCCATCATGCGGCCCGAGGGGCACTCTCGTCCGCATGCTTGGGTGGAAGAACTGGACGGTCCGGCGGCGCACGCCGGGCCGTCTTTTTTTGCCGTTGTGCCGGTCCGGTGAAATCCGTCCGGCCCTGTATCCCGCGCGGACGATGGGCTATGTGGACGCCATGGCCTACACGCTCATCACCGCCAATCGCAATTACAGTAGCTGGTCGCTGCGCCCATGGGTGCTGATGAAGGCGCTCGGCATCGCGTTCGAGGACCGGGTCGAACCCTTCGCCGCGGCGACCAACTATGCCGCCTTCCGCAGCTTTTCGCCAACGGGGCAGGTGCCTGCGCTGGTGGACGGGGACCGCACCGCCTGGGATTCGCTCGGCATCGCGCTCTACCTTGCCGACCGGCACCCCGGCGTCTGGCCCGCCGACGAAGCCGCGCGCGCCTTCGCGCAGTGCGCCGTTGCGGAAATGCACAGCGGCTTCGCTACCCTGCGCAACGACTGCACGATGAATGTCGGCGTCCGGGTCGAACCCAATATGCCCTCGCCCGCACTCCATCGCGACATCGCCCGTTTGCGCGAACTGTGGGGTCAGGGGCTGGACCGCTTCGGCGGGCCGTTCCTCGCGGGCAGCGTCTTCACCGCCGCCGACGCCTTCTACGCGCCGGTTGCCTTCCGGGTGCGCACATACCGCCTTGACGTGGGGCCGGTGGCGCAGCGCTGGGTCGACCATATGCTCGATCACCCCGCCATGCGGCAGTGGGAGGCGGAGGCGCTCGCCGAAACATGGCGGGAGGACGCGCATGAGGCGGAACTGGCGGCGGCGGGCCGGATCGTCGCGGATTATCGGGCGACGTAACTTTCTTGTCGCAGACAAAGAAAAAACGGCCACTTCCTGTCGTGCGGCCCCTTCCCCGAATGGCTTTCCGGGTCTAGGGGGTGGCATCATGGTTAAGCCCCGCACCCTTTATGAGAAGATCTGGGACGCGCACGTTGTCGAGCGCCGCCCGGACGGCACCTGCCTCATCTATATCGACCGGCACCTCGTCCATGAGGTGACGTCGCCGCAGGCGTTCGAGGGGCTTCGCATCGCAGGGCGCAAGGTGCGGCGGCCCGACCTGACGCTGGCGGTGCCCGATCACAACCTGCCCACCACCGCGCGGCGCGATGCGGCGGGCAACCGCATTCCCATCGCCGACCCCGAAAGCGCGCAGCAGCTTGCCGCGCTGGAGAAGAACGCGCCCGAATTCGGCGTCCGCCTGATCGGCGACGCGGACCCGGAGCAGGGCATCGTCCATGTGATCGGCCCGGAACAGGGCTTCACCCTGCCGGGCACGACGCTGGTGTGCGGTGACAGCCATACCAGCTCGCACGGGGCGCTGGGCGCTCTGGCCTTCGGCATCGGCACGAGCGAGGTCGAGCATGTGCTGGCGACGCAGACTCTGCTGCTCAAGCAGTCGAAGACGATGGAAGTCGTGGTCGAGGGCGAACTGGCCCCCGGCGTCACGCCCAAGGATGTCGCGCTCGCCATCTGCGGCCGGATCGGCACGGCGGGCGGGACGGGTCATGTCATGGAATATCGCGGGTCGGTCTTCCGCGACATGTCGATCGAGGGCCGGCTGACCGTCGCCAACATGTCGATCGAGGCGGGCGCGCGATCGGGCCTGTTCGCGCCCGACGACAAGACCTTCGCCTATCTGGAAGGCCGCCCGATGGCGCCCAAGGGGGCGGACTGGGACGCGGCTGTCGCTTACTGGCGGACGCTGCACACCGACGAGGGCGCGACTTTCGACCGGACGGTCGTGATCGACGCCGCCGACATCGTGCCGACCGTCACCTGGGGCACAAGTCCCGAAGATGTGGTGGCCGTGACCGGCACCGTGCCCGATCCGCTGAGTTTCGCCGATCCGAGCAAGCAGGCCGCCGCGCAGAAGTCGCTCGACTATATGGGCCTCACCGCCGGGCAGCGGATGCAGGATGTCGCCATCGAGCATATCTTCATCGGAAGCTGCACCAACAGCCGGATCGAGGATCTGCGCGCCGCCGCCGCTCTGCTGAAAGGACGGACCAAGGCGCCGGGGGTCAAGCATGCGATGGTCGTTCCCGGCTCCGGCCTCGTCAAGCGGCAGGCGGAGGAAGAGGGGCTGGACCGCATCTTCCTCGACGCCGGGTTCGAATGGCGCGAGCCGGGCTGTTCGGCGTGCCTGGGCATGAACCCCGACAAGGTGCCCGCGGGCGAACGCTGCGCATCGACCAGCAACCGCAACTTCATGGGCCGTCAGGGACCGGGATCGCGCACCCATCTGGTCTCGCCAGCGATGGCCGCCGCCGCCGCCATCACGGGCCGGCTGACCGACGTGCGCGAATTGCTGAACAAGTAAAACGGGGAGAGGTCGCGATGAAGAAGATATTCTGGCTGCTGACGCTGGGCGCTCTGGCCAGCGCCGCCATGGCCGCGACGCTGGGCCGCGCCGAAGACTCGCCGCCCACGGACATCAAGAAGAGCCGTTGATGGAAAAACTGACCACAGTCGAAGGACGCGCCTACCCGTTCGGAATGAAGAATGTCGACACCGACATCGTCATTCCGGCGCACTGGCTCAAGACCATTTCGCGTTCCGGCCTTGGGCGCGGGGCGTTCGAGGTTCTGCGCAAGGAACCGGGCAACGTCTTCGACGATCCGCGCTATGCAGGCAGCCCGATCCTGATCGCGGGCGACAATTTCGGTTGCGGGTCGAGCCGCGAACATGCCGCCTGGGCGCTCGACGACCTCGGCATCCGCGTCGTGATCGCGCCCAGCTTTTCCGACATCTTCTCGGGCAACGCGTTCAAGAACGGCATCCTGACCGTGGTGCTGCCGCAGGACGCGGTCGACCGGCTGCTGGAAGTCGCGAAGACGGACGAGATACACGTCGATCTGGAAGCGCAGACCGTCACCACGCAGTTTCAGGACCGCTTCTCCTTCGAGATCGATCCGTTCCGCAAGCATTGCCTGCTGGGCGGCCTCGACGAAATCGGCCTGACGCTGGGCGATGCGGACGTGATCGACCGCTACGAAGCCGTTCAGGCGCAGGAACGTCCATGGCTGGCGCCCGCCGCCGTTGCGTAATCGCGCGTCAGTTCCTATCACAGGATAACGGACCGGCATCAGGACAGGGCAGACCCGCATGACAACTTTCGACGATCGCGAAAAAGCGTTCGAAAATATGTTCGCCCACGATCAGGAAATGGAATTTCGCATCCAGGCGCGCCGCAACCGGCTGCTGGGCGAATGGGCGGGAGCGAAGATGGGCCTGACACCCGAAGAGACGGACGCCTATGCCAAGGCCGTCGTGCAGGCGGATTTCGAGGAAGCGGGCGACGAGGATGTGATCCGCAAGCTGCTGGGCGACATGACGCAGGCGGGCGTCGACATCGACGAAGCAGGCGTGCGCGCCGCGCTGGACGAGCAGGCGGTGATCGCGCGCCGCATGTTCATCGAATAAGGACGCGCCGCAGCGATGCCGATGGCAGCCGACGATATTGCGGACATGATCCGCGCCGCAATCCCCGATGCGCAGGTGGAGATCACCGATCTGGCCGGGGACGGCGACCATTATGCCGCGCGCGTCGTGGCGGAAAGCTTTCGCGGCATGACCCGCGTGGCGCAGCAGCGCGCGGTCTATGCGGCGCTGGGCGGGCGGATGGGCGGCGTGCTTCACGCCTTGCAACTCACCACCGCCGTTCCCAACTAGATCGCCAGCGACTTTTCGCGCGCCATCGCGAAGCCAGACAGAATGGACACCACTTACATGACCGACGCCGTGCACCAGCGCATCGCCGACATCGTCAACGGAAACGATGTCGTCCTCTTCATGAAGGGCACGCCGCTCTTCCCCCAATGCGGCTTTTCCAGCCGCGCCATCGCGATCCTGGAGCATCTGGGCGTCGCCTATGACACCGTCGACGTGTTGCAGGATCAGGGCATCCGTCAGGGGATCAAGGCTTTCTCGGACTGGCCGACCATCCCGCAGCTTTATGTGAAGGGTGAATTCGTCGGCGGCAGCGACATCATGATGGAGATGTATGAGGCCGGCGAACTGCAGCAGCTGATGACCGATCAGGGCGTCGCCGCCGCAAACTGACCCCGCGCGCCGGGAATAAATATGGGGCGGTCCGGGATGCCGGGCCGCCCCTTTTGCATACCTGCATGAAGCCGATTGACTACATCCGTAATCAATGCGATTACATCTGTAGTTGCCAAAGACGAATCGGGTGCGGGTCAGGTGAGCGAGAAGATCAGCGAAGCGGAACTGGTGGTGATGGAGGCGCTGTGGGAACAGTCGCCGCAGACCGCCAGCGATGTCGCCGAGCGCGTCGCCCGCGAACGGGACTGGAGCGTCCAGACGGTCAAGACCCTGCTGTCGCGGCTGATGGCGAAGGACGCCATCGCCGCCGATCAGGACGGCCGCCGCTTTCTCTACCGCCCGCTGGTGCAGCGCGACGATTATGTCGCGGGCGAATCCGGGCGGCTGGTCAATCGCCTGTTCGGCGGGCGCGTGTCGCCGCTGGTGGCGCAACTGGCGCAGCAGGATCAGTTGACGGCGGACGACATCGCCGAGCTTGAGGAAATCCTGAAAGGGCTGAAATCATGAGCGTCTGGGTCGCCGAAACGCTGATCGCCACGACATTGCTGATGGCGCTGGTGATGATGGTGCGGCGGCCCGTGGCGCGCTGGCTGGGGGCGGGGACGGCCTATATGCTCTGGGCGCTGCCGCTCGCGCGCATGGCGCTGCCCGCGCTGCCCAATGACGTCGATCCATCGCCGCTGCATGTCGCGGTCGATCAGGCGGGGTTGCCCGCGCTGCTCGCCGTGGCGCCCGCAACGGCGGCGGCGCCTGTCGCCGACACCGCTATGCCATGGCTGGAGATCGCTATTACGCTGTGGCTTATGGGGCTGATCGCCTTTCTCGCGGTGCAGGCGGTCGGCTATGTGCGCTTTCGCCGCCACATGCTCGACGGCGCGACCGATCTGGGGCGGGAGGGGCGCATCCGCCTCATCGCCAGCCCCCATGCGTCGGGGCCGCTGGCCTTCGGCGTGCTGCGGCCCTTCATCGTGCTGCCCGCCGATTTCGGCCTGCGCTACGACCCGCAGGAACAGGACATGGCCATCGCCCACGAACGCGCGCACCATGAGCGCGGCGATCTTGCCGCCAACATGATCGCGCTGCTGCTGCTGGCGGTTCACTGGTGCAACCCCGTCGCCTGGATCGCCTATCGCGCCTATCGCGCCGATCAGGAAACCGCCTGCGACGCCCGCGTGCTGGGAGTTTATGGCCGCGATCAGGCCCATGCCTATGGCCGCGCCATCCTGAAGGCGGCGGGCGGACGGCAGTTCGCCGGTGCCTGTCACCTGACCCGCATCACCGCCTTGAAAGGGAGGCTGAAAATGCTTTCGAACCACGATATGTCGTTGCGCCGCATCAGTTGGGGCATGGCCGCCGTCGCGCTCGTCACCGCCACCGGCCTTGCGCTGACCGCATCGGGCAGCCGCGCCGCGCAGCAGATGGCGGCGATCACGCAGAAGGTGGAGACGGCCGACTTCGCGCGCCTTTCCGATCTGGTGGCGGAGCCTGCGGCCATCGCTGCCCCCGCTGAACCCGCCGCGCCCTCTGCCCCGGCACAGTCCGCGCGCGCTTCCTCAGCCTCGCCGGTCGCCGTCGCCGCTCTAGCCGCGCCCGATGCGCCGATTGCGCCCGCCGCCGACATGATCGCGCCGGTCCCGCCGACACCGCCCGCGCCGCCGGTCGTGCGTTCGGGCAGGGACGGCATCACCGTCACCTACGCCGACGGTCGCGTCGAAACCCACCGCATCCCTTCCGCCGCAGACATCGCCCGCTCCGTTCCCGTGATCGACGTGCGCGAAGGCTGCGACGCGGGCAAGGACAGCACCACCCATCGCGAATTTACCGACAGCAGCGGCCGCAGGCATGTGCGCGTGCGCATCTGCACGGCGGGCGCAGACCGCGCGGCGGCGATGGCCGACCGTCAGGCCCGCATCGCCGAGCGGGAAGCGGAACGCGCCGCGCGCTATGAGGAGATGGCCGCCGACAGGGCAGCGCGTCAGGCAGAACTGGAAGCGGCACGCGCCGAACGGTCGGTGCAGGTCGTCACGCTGGGTCGCCTGCGCGCCGCTCGTGCCCAGATGGCGGTCAATCCCTCCATCCCCGCCGATGCCCGCACGCAGGCGCTGCGGGAGATGGACAAGTCCATCGCGCGGCTGAGCACGGATCGCGACTAGACCGTAACGATTTCCGGCAGGATGGCGTCGAGCAGCAGCATGCCCGCTGCCGTCACCTGCACACGCGGCCCTGAGCGGCGGATCAGCCCCAGCGCCGTCAGCCGTTCCACTGCGGCATGGTCGATCAGGGCGTCGTCCGCGATCTCGCTCGACCCGGCGATCCGGCTGAGGTCCACGCCCTCGTGCAGGCGCAGCCCCATCAGCAACGCCTCGCGCGCGCGATCTTCCCCCGCCAGCGGCTCTTCGCTCTGGATGCCGTGGCCGTTGCGCCCGATCCCGCTCATCCAGTTTTCGGGCTTACGGTGCCGCAGCGTCGCGATGCCGCCGCGCCGCCCGTGCGCGCCCGGCCCGATCCCGGCATAGTCGCCATAGCGCCAATAGGTGAGGTTATGGCGGCTTTCCTGCCCCGCGCGGGCATGGTTGCTGATCTCATAGGCGGGAATGCCCGCCGCGACCGTCATCGCCTGCGTGCATTCATAGAGGGTCGCGCCATGATCGGGATCGGCCGGGGTCAGCCTGCCCTGCGCCACCAGCGTCGCAAAGCGCGTCCCCGGCTCGATCGTCAACTGGTAGAGCGAAAGGTGCCCCGTGCCGAAGGAGAGGGCGCGGGCCAGTTCCGCTTCCCAGTCGGCTTCGCTCTGCCCCGGCCGCGCGTAGATGAGATCGAAGCTCACCCGCCCGAACGCGCGCTGCGCCGTGTCGAGCGCCGCCAGCCCCTCCGATACGTCATGCGCGCGCCCTAGGAAATGCAGCGCCTCGTCCTCCAGCGCCTGCAAACCCAGCGACACGCGGTTGACGCCCGCCGCCGCCAGATCGGCAAAGCGCGCCGCCTCGACCGAATTGGGATTGGCCTCCAGCGTGATTTCGATGTCCGGCGTGAAGCCCCAGTGCCGTTCCGCCGCGCCGATCAGCGTTTCCACGAGGGCAGGGGGCATCAGCGATGGCGTGCCGCCTCCGAAGAAGATCGAGGAAAGCGGCCGCTCCCCGGTCAGCGCCGCCTCATGCGCCATGTCCGCCAGCAGCGCCGCCTGCCACGCAGCCACATCCACGCTGTCGCGCACATGGCTGTTAAAATCGCAGTAAGGACATTTGGAAATGCAAAAGGGCCAATGAATATATAAAGCGAGAGGCTGGCCGGTGGACGGCTGGGGCGGGGGTTTGGTGGACATGATCGGGGGCTTCCCTAAACGGGTTTGGCGCGGCTTGCCATGGGCGCTGTGCGTTGCCGCGCTGTGCGGCGGCGGCGAGGCTGGCGTGGCGTCGGAGGCGATCCTGCCGCCAGCGCCTGTCATTGCGCCGACGCCTGCCGCCCCGGTGGCCGCCGCGCCCGCCGCGCGGACTGCCTATGCCTATCCCGTCGCGCCGACTGCCGCTGTCATGGCCGCGAGCTTTTACGGCATGGAGGAAGCGCCGCGCGGGAATGCGCTGCTTCGTCAGGCGATGCTCGACGCGCATAATGACGAGCGCGCCGCCCTGCGTCTTGCGCCGCTGGCGTGGGACGATGCGCTCGCCGCCGACGCGGCCCGCTACGCCGAAGAAATGGCGCGCACGGGCGCCTACCGTCACAGCGCCAGAGCGAGCCGCACGATCCCCAGCGGCGAAAATCTGTGGATGGGGCCGCGCCGCCTCTCCAGCTATCAGGTTATGGCGCAGGCCTTCCTCAACGAGAAGGCGGACTTCATCCCGACCGCGAAGCTGCCCGACTTCAGCCGGACCGGCCACTGGCAGCAGGTCGCGCATTACACCCAGATGATCTGGCGCGGCACGCAGAAGGTGGGCTGCGCGCTGGGCGAGGGGCGCGATTATGATTATCTCGTCTGCCGCTATTTCCCGGCGGGCAACGCCTTTGGCAAAGGTCCGTTCGATGCCGACGAGGCGACGCTTGCGATGGCCTCGCCGGGCGAGGGGCCGCGTTAGAAGACTGCCGCCACCAGCCTGGCGAAGGCGTCGGCGCGGTGGCTCATCGCATGTTTGGCGTCAGGGTCCATCTCGCCGAAGCTGATCGCATGGCCGTGCGGCTGGAACATCGGATCGTAGCCGAAGCCTTTGTCGCCGCGCGGCGGCCATACCAGCGTGCCGTCGACCCGCCCCTCGAACGCCTCGACATGCCCATCGGGCCATGCGAGCGCCAGCGCGCAGACGAAATGCGCGTCATGGCCCGCATCCGGCCCGCTGGCCTCTACGCCCTCCCACACCTTGCGCATCGCAAGGCCGAAATCCTTGTCCGGCCCGGCCCAGCGCGCGGAGAAAAGCCCCGGATCGCCGCCCAGCGCCTCGACGCACAGGCCGCTGTCATCGGCGAGCGCAGGCAGACCTGAAAGGTCCGCCGCCTGCATCGCCTTGAGTTCGGCGTTGGCGATGAAGGTCGTGCCGGTCTCCTCCGGTTCGGGCAGGTCGAGGCTGGCGGCCGAAATCGGCTCGATGCCATAGGGGCCGAGCAGCGCCGCGATCTCCCGCACCTTGCCCGCATTATGGCTGGCGATCACCAGCTTGCCGGGACCAAGCTTGCGGATCGCCTGTTCCTGCCCGAAATCGTCAGACATTGATGTTCCTCTTCGTCATCCCGGCCCTGAGCCGGGATCCCGCTTTTCTTCAAGGGGAAGCTGGACCCCGGGTCAAGCCCGGGGTGACGAAGGGTTTCAGCGCCCCGTCGCTGCGTCCTGCGCGGCGAAAATCTTTGCGCAGCCGATACGGGCGAGGCGCAGGAGGCGGAGCAGTTCCTCCTCGTCATAGGCTGCGCCTTCCGCTGTCGCCTGCACCTCGGCGAACTTGCCGTCGCCCGTCAGGATCAGGTTGGCGTCGGTCTCCGCATTGCTGTCCTCGGCATAGTCGAGGTCGAGCACGGGCGTTCCTTCATAGATGCCGCAACTGATCGCCGCGACCTTCTGGATGATCGGGTCTTGCGCCAGCGCGCCACTCGCCAGCAGCTTGTCCACCGCGATGCGCAGCGCGACCCAGCTCCCCGAAATCGCCGCCGTGCGCGTGCCGCCATCGGCCTGGATCACGTCGCAGTCGATCACGATCTGCCGCTCGCCCAGCTTCTTCATGTCGACGACCGTGCGCAGCGAACGGCCGATCAGGCGCTGGATTTCCTGCGTGCGGCCCGACTGCTTGCCCTTCGCTGCCTCGCGGCTGCCGCGCGTGTGGGTGGCGCGGGGCAGCATCCCATATTCCGCCGTGACCCAGCCCGATCCCTTGCCGCGCAGGAAGGGCGGCACTTTCTCCTCCACCGACGCGGTGCACAGCACCCGCGTGTCGCCGAAACTGACGAGGCAGCTTCCCTCGGCATGGATGGTGAAGCCGGGCTCCATGGTGATGTCGCGCATCTGGTCGGGCGCGCGGCCGGAAGGACGCATAGAAATTCTCCGCAAATCAGGTTGCGGCCGCCTTAGAGCATCGGTGCCGATTGTGGGAACCGCTTTTTCCAAAGGCGTCGAAATGCCCCGCCGCGTCAGGGCGGCGGGGCATCGCGTCCGGTCAGAAGCGGTAGCCGATCGTCAGTTGAAGGATCGGATAGACCTTGTAGCCGTCAATGTCGTCCTGCACGCTCTGGCGTTCGGCTTCGAGGTCGGCGCGCAGTTCGGCCGAATCGAGCGTGCCGGTGTAGGTCAGCGGCTTGATCCTGACGCGGCCCTGGAACAGCGCGCCCGCCTCGACCCCGAACACGAAGCCCGACGACAGGCCGCCGCCATAGCCCAGCGTCAGCGCCGGCGCGAAATTCTTGATGTCGGTGTTGGCGCGCAGCGTGCCGATCTCCGCCGCCGTATAGGTCGTGCCGTTGATGTCGTAGGTGCCGCCGCTCGGCTCCGCCGTGGCGCGCGCCTTGTTGCCGTTGATGCGGAAGCCGCCCGACAGGCGGAAGCCGCCGCCGAAGGGATAGACGTCGAGCATCGCGCCGAAGGACTGCAGCTTCACCTTGCCGTCATATTCGATGTCGTCGGACTCGAAGCCGTGGCTGATCGACAGGAAGCTGGCATTGGCGCGGATGCCGATATTTTTCGACAGGCGGTATCCCACTTCCGGGCCGATGCCCAGCGTGCCGCCGGTGATGCCGGCATAGAGCCGGGCGTCGTCGTCCTGCGCCGCGAAGGCGGGAGCGGACAGCAAAGCGGCGGCCGTGGCCGCTGTAACAGCAAGAAACTTCATATAAATCCCCCAATAAGCAGGTCCCTGTACAGGACCGGAATGCGACCACGGCGGCGTCTTAGCCGCAGGACATGGCGTCGCATCCCGCAAATGGGGGAGGAGCGGTCGCAGGCGGCGGAGGCCACGCAGGGGCGTGGCAATCGCGCCACAAGATGCTAGGGACGCGATCATGACGATAAGAATGGCGATGGCTGCGGCGATGCTCGCGGTGCTTGCGGGATGCGCCGCAAAGGAAGAGGGGCTGGAGCCGCCCAGGGCGCCGGGCGATGTCATCCGCTTTACCGCCGGACGCTGCTTCGGCGCGTGCCCGGCCTATACGTTGCAGGTGTCGCCCGACGGTTCGGGCCTGCTGGAGCCGCAGCGCTTCACTTCGGTGCCCGGCCCGACGCGCTTTACCGTGACGAATGTCCAGTATCGCAAGCTGGTGGCGACGCTCGCGCCGCACCGCCCCGCGACCGGCACGGCCAAGCGGATCGCGCAGGGGCAGGATTGCGAACGCTTCGCCACCGACATGCCTGCCTATGTCATCGAATGGACGCGGCCCGATCAGCCGGTCACGAAGCTGGAATATCAGTCCGGCTGCATGGACGCCCGCTACGGCCGCCTGCGCGTGGCGATCGCGGCGGTGCCGAAGATCCTCGACCTGCAGCCGATGCTGAACCCCAAGGCGGTGACGCCTTGAGGCGGCGGCGCGCCTCGATTACATAAGCGCCATGTCGGTCATCCCGATTTCCGAACTGAACGATCGCGCCCGCGACGTTTTCCGCCTGGTGGTGGAAAGCTATCTGGGCACCGGCCTGCCGGTCGGATCGCGCACGATCAGCAAGATCGCGTCGCTCAGCCTGTCGCCTGCCTCGATCCGTAACGTGATGCAGGATCTGGAGGAACTGGGCCTGCTCGCCGCGCCGCACACATCGGCGGGGCGGATGCCGACCGAAACGGGGCTGCGCCTCTTCGTCGACGGCATGATGCAGGCCGCCGAACCCTCGGTCGAGGAACGCCGCGCCATCGAGGCGGGGATCGCCGAAAGCGGCCCGATCGAGGAAGCGCTCTCCGCCGCCACCGCCACGCTTTCGGGCCTGTCCGCCTGCGCGGGCATCGTCATGGTGCCCAAGCGCGAGCCGGTGCTGCGCCAGTTCGGCTTCGTGCCGCTGAACGGGCGGCAGGCGCTCGCCGTGCTGGTGGGCCAAGATGGATCGGTCGAGAACCGCGTGCTCGACCTGCCCGAAGGCGTCAGCGCGGTCGCCATGAACGAGGCGGCGAATTTCATGTCCGCGCGCTTTGGCGGCATGACGCTGCGCGAAGCGGGCGAGGCGCTGGCGCGGGAGATGGAGGCGGAACGCAACGCGCTGGACCAGAGCGCCCGCGATCTCGTCGCGCGCGGCCTCGCCATCTGGTCGCACGATGCGGACGACCGCCCGGTCCTGATCGTGCGCGGCCAGTCGCACCTGCTGGACGATGCCGCCGCAGCCGACCTCGAACGCGCGCGGCAATTGCTCGAAGCGCTGGAGGGCAAGCAGGACATTCTCGACCTGCTGCGCGGCGCACTGGCAGGCAGCGCGACCAAAATCTTCATCGGATCGGAAAACAAGCTCTTTTCCCTGTCGGGTTCTTCGGTCATAGCCGCGCCCTACCGTGGCGCGGACGGCCGGGTCGTCGGCGTGGTCGGCGTGATCGGCCCCACGCGCTTGAACTATGCACGGGTGATCCCCATGGTGGATTTCACCGCACAGACGCTGTCGAGATTGATGAGATGAGCGAAGACAAAAATCAGGAAAATACCGAAGTCGTGGACATTCTGCCCGAAGACGCCGCGCCCGCCGCCGATGCGCCGGTGGATCGCGTCGCCGCGCTGGAAGCCGAGCTGGCGAGCGCGAAGCAGGACATCCTCTACGCCCATGCCGACACGCAGAATGTGCGCCGCCGTCTGGAAAAGGAACTGGCCGACGCGCGCGCCTATGCCGCGACCGCCTTCGCGCGCGACATGCTGTCGGTGGCGGACAATCTGAGCCGCGCGCTCGCCGCGATTCCCGCCGACCTGCGCGAGGACGAGAAGTTCAAGAGCCTCGTCGTCGGCCTTGAAGCCACCGGGCGCGAGCTGGAGAGCGTGTTCAGCCGCAACGGCATCGTGAAGCTGGAGTCTGTCGGCCAGCCGCTCGACCCCAACAGGCATCAGGCGATGATGGAAGTGCCGTCCGCCGATGCGGAGCCGGGCACGATCCTCGTCGAAATGCAGGCGGGTTACACGATCAAGGACCGGCTGCTGCGCCCCGCCATGGTCAGCGTGGCGAAAAAGCCGGACTGAAGGCGCGCGAGGGGAGGGGCTGACCCTTTCCTCGCCGGGCATCTCTCATGAAGATGCAATAAAAATATATCGTAACTCTTGACGCTTTCCCTTTTTAAGATATATCGCAAAGCATCATGACATATATGAAAGATGCACAGATGCGATTTTCCCATCCCTTCCACGGCCGCCATGGCGGCCCGATTCGCGGCCATGGCCGCTTCGCTTTCCCGCACGGCTTCGGTCGCGGCGGCTCGCGTCCCGACGGCTTTGGCGATGAGGGCGAACGCGGAGGCCGGGGCGGCGGGCGCGGGGGCGGGCGCCGCCGCCTGTTCGACAATGAGACGCTGCGCCTCATCCTGCTGAAGCTCATCGCCGACGAACCGCGCCACGGCTACGACCTGATCCGCGCCATCGAGGCGCTGTCGGGCGAAGCCTATGCGCCCAGTCCCGGCGTGGTCTATCCGACGCTGACCCTGCTTGCCGAGATGGACTTGATCGCCGAACAGCCCGGCGAAGGCAGCCGCAAGCGCTTCGCGATCACCGATGCGGGCCGCGCGCAGATCGACGAGCGCCGCGCCGCGCTCGACCTCGCGCTCGAACGCCTGTCCTCGCTCGCGAAGAAGGCGCAGCGCATGGATGGCGGCCCCGTCCGCCGGGCGATGCACAATCTCCGCTTCGCGCTCCAGAACCGCCTCGAAAAGGAAGGCGCGGACGAGCAGACCCTGCTCGATGTCGTCGCCCTGATCGACGAGGCCGCCCACAAGATCGAAAGGCTCTGATCCATGACCGTCACCGCCACTGTCCCCACGACAAACGCCAGCCGTTATCTCCAGCAGCTTTCCAAGCACTGGAGCCACAAGTTCGACGTCACCTTCGACGCGGACAAGAGCGTCATCGCCTTTCCCATGGGCGCTTTACGCATGGAGGCGCAGGCCGATGCGCTGATCGTTACACTCGACCCGACGCCGGAGGCCGATGTGGAGCGGTTCAAGCAGGTCGTCGCCGACCATCTCGACCGCTTCGCCTTCAAGGAAGCGCCGCTCGCCTTCGACTGGAAATAGGCGGGTCGTTCAGACCGCGTCGATCATCTCCGCCAGCACGGCGAGGCAATCCCTGCCAAGCTGCGCTGAGCGGGCGGGCGACCAGCCATAATCGGCGTCGGGCAGATCGTCATTGTCCTTGAACGGCATTTCCAGCGTCATCGCGACCGCGCCGAAGCGCTCGGCGATCTGGTTGGTCGACATGGACAGGTTCGCCTTGCCCGCGCCCGCCACCGGATAACCGAGCCGCGTCTGGAAATCGGGCGTCCGCGCCGCCAGTGTGTCGCGATAGCGGTGATAGAGCGCGAGCTGCCCCTCGGTGATCGAAGGAATGCCCTCGAACCCGGCGATGAAGACGGCGGGAATCGCCTCGTCGCCATGAACGTCCATCGCGAAATCCACGCCTGTCGCATCCATCGCGTCGCGCACCAGCTTCACCTCGGGGCTGCGCTCCATCGTCGGCTCGTGCCATTCGCGGTTGAGGTTCACGCCCGCCGCATTGGTGCGCAGGTGGCCGCGGCGGCTGCCGTCCGGATTCATGTTCGGAACGACATGGATCGTCGCCTTCTGGCGCAGCAGCCGGGCGACGGCGTCCTGTTCGTCGCACAGCCGCTCCAGCGCGCCTTCCATCCACCATTCCGCCATCGTCTCGCCGGGGTGCTGCCGGGCATAGAGCCACACCTGCTTCGCCCCGTCGCCCAGCGTCAGCAGGTCGATCGGCTGCCCGTCCAGCGTCAGTCCCAGTTCGCGATGCGCGACGCCCGGCTGAGTTGCGGCCCAGGCGATCAGGTCATGGTGCCGCTCCATCGAGTAGGGCGCGAAATAGGCGAACCAGACCGCGTTGCTGTCCGGCGTCGCCCGGATCGTCAGCACGCCATCGGCATAGCCGGTGTCTGCGAGGAACCAGTTTTCCCGATCCTCGCTCATCCGCGCGCGATAGCCCGGCCAGCCGCCGGGATAGGCCGACTTTGCGCCGTTGGCGATGGCCAGTTCCACCTCACGCCCCGCCGCGTTGGCGAGGCGGAAGTGGAACCACTGGTAAAAGTCGCTCCGGTGATCGGTCACGATCTCCAGTTCGGCGCGCACCGCGCCGCCCGGCGTGTCTGTGATGGAAAGGACGCGGATATTGCCGCTGTCGAAGCCGCTCGAAATGCTGATGGTCATTTGACGATCATAGTGCGCCCCGATTCGCCCGGATAGCCCCCGATCAGCACATCGGCGAGTTTCTGCGCGGCGGCGGCGGGCTGCGACGCGGGCGTCCCCTGCCGCGCTTCGGTCATGGCGCGGCCTTCCCAGACGGTCTGCGAATCGGACCGGCGGCGCAGTTGCACCTGCAATTCGGTGGTCACGATGTCCTTGGGCTTGCCCGACAGGTTGATGCCGATGCCAAGGCCAAGTCCGCCGAAGCTGCCGCCCCGGCTCCCGCCACCGAAGCCGCCGCCCACGCCTACGCTAACCGGACTGCCGCTGCGGTCGACGCCGGTCGGGCGGAAGCCCCGGCGAAAGCTCACCAGCGCCACATAGTCGCTGGCCGCGCCCGCCGGCGCGGGGGTGAAGCCGACCCGCTGCCACGCCTGCGCCACGGCGCCAGCATAGGTCTGGAATTCCAGGCTCACGTCCGGGTTGCCGGGCATCTCCTCCACCGCGACGGTGCCCGACCGCGCGGGATCTGGGACGTGGAAGCGCGTCACCTCCACCGGCGGCGTGCTGGCGGCGCAGGCGGCGAGGGGGAGGGCAAGGGCGGCGGTGAGGATCAGGCGCTTGGACATGGATGTATCGCTCCGGATAGGGCTTTGCTGCGTAGACGGCACGGGCGGTTCACTTCCCTCTAACGCGTCATCCACGAATGTGCTGCATGAACGATGAACGGCGGCAAAAAGCGGCTCCGCGCCCTTGACTTTGCCCGGATCGACCCATAGGGGCTGCGCTTCGATTTTCCGACCTCATTTCGATTCATCAAAGGCCGATAGCCATGAAGATCCGCAACTCGCTCAAGTCGCTCAAGGGCCGCCACCGGGACAACCGCGTGATCCGTCGCCGTGGCCGCACCTACGTCATCAACAAGACCAACCGCCGCTTCAAGGCCCGCCAGGGCTAAGGCAGCGCGCGCCGCTCCGGCGGCGGCGGTTTTATCGAGCATGGCAGGCGCCCGGTCGATGGCCGGGCGCTTTTCGCATGTCTGCGTCAGAAGCTCGGGCTTTCGTCCCGGCCCTTGAGTTCATCGCCGCGCACCGCCGCGACGTGAAGGACGTTGGTCGATCCCGGCGTTCCGAACGGCACGCCCGCCAGCACCACGATCTTGCCGCCCTTTTCGACCATGCCGTGACGCAGCGCCATGCGCCGGGCCTTGCCGATCATCTCTTCGAAATTGCCGATGTCCTTGGTGCGCACCGCATGCACGCCCCATGTGAGGCCGAGCTTGCGCGCGGTGTCGGATCGCGGCGTCAGCGCGAGGATGGGCGCTGCGGGCCGTTCCCGCGCGACGCGGCGCACCGTGCTGCCCGACGAGGTGAAGCAGGTGATGGCGCTCGCCCCGGTGACGGCGACGATGCCGCCCGCCGCTTCGGCCAGCGCGTCGGCGGTGGTGGGATCGGGCAGCGTCTCGGTATAATGGAGCCGCCCGAAATAGCCCGGATCGCGCTCCACGCTGTGCGCGATGCTGTCCATCATCGTGACGGCCTCGACCGGCCAGTCGCCCGCCGCCGTTTCCGCCGACAGCATGATCGCGTCCGCCCCGTCATAGACCGCCGTCGCCACGTCCGACACTTCGGCGCGGGTGGGGGAGGGAGATTTTATCATGGATTCGAGCATCTGCGTCGCGACCACCACCGGGCGGCCCAGCCTGCGCGCGGTGGCGACGATCTGCTTCTGGAGCGGGGGCACGGCCTGCGGCGGCAGTTCGACGCCCAGATCGCCGCGCGCCACCATGACGCCGTCGGCCAGTTCGACGATCTCCTCCAGCCGCTGCACGGCGGAGGGCTTCTCGATTTTGGCCATCAGCGCGCCATAGCCGCCCATCAGCTTGCGCGCCTCGGCCAGATCCTCGGGCCGCTGCACGAAGCTCAAGGCGATCCAGTCGCATCCCTGGCTGATCGCGAAGCTGAGATCGCGCCGGTCCTTGTCGGTCAGCGCGGGGACGGGCACCACCACGTCCGGCACATTGACGCCCTTGCGGTTGGACAGCGCGCCGCCGACCTCGACCACCGTGTCGATCCGCGCGTCGCTGACCGCCTTGACCCGCAGCACCAGCTTGCCGTCGTCGAGCAGCAGCCGCGTTTCGGGCACCAGCGCGGCATAGATTTCGGGATGCGGCAGGTTGACGCGGCGCGCATCGCCGGGCGTTTCGTCCCGGTCCAGCACGAAGGACGCGCCGGTTTCGAGGATCGCCAGCCCCTTCTCGAACGTCCCCACCCGCAGCTTTGGCCCCTGAAGGTCGCCAAGGATTGTTGTGGGTCGGTGAAATTCCTTTTCCAGTTCACGGATGGTCGCGATGCGCCGGGCATGATCCTCATGCGCGCCATGGCTCATGTTGATGCGGAACGCGTCGGCGCCCGCCACGAACAGCGCCCGGATCATTTCCGCGCTGTCGCTCGCAGGGCCAAGGGTCGCGAGGATGCGGACCTTGCGTGAGCGGGGCGGTAACTTCGTCATGGTTTCTCCTGACCGTCTTGACCGTCGCTGGCCCGGCCTCGGCGGCCTTGCCAGTGCGTCGTTATGGGTTATCCGTGCTGCACGACAGGATGATGTATTTTCAGCGAAAGGAACGCCGATGGCCGACACCATACTCACAGATGCCGTGGCTGCAACCGCCTTCCGCCGCCTGATCGCGCATTTGCAGCACCGCACCGATGTCCAGAATATCGACCTCATGGGAACGGCGGGCTTCTGCCGCAACTGCCTCGCCGACTGGATCGCGGAGGCGGACGGCGCGATCACGAGGGACGAGGCGCGGGAGATCGTCCACGGGATGCCCTTCGCCGAATGGAAGGCAAAGCATCAGGGCGAAGCGACGCCCGAACAGATCGCCCGCATGAAGGAGAGTGTAGCGAAGAACGCCGACACTCATTAGAGGCGAGCGCCAACCCGATTCACATATGGAGATTTTTGCATGAGCGAGGGCAATGTCGCCGCCGACCAGCTACGGCTTCTGATCGAACGCATCGAGCGGCTGGAAGAAGAAAAGAAGGGCATCGGCGACGACATCAAGGACGTCTATCTGGAGGCCAAGGCGACCGGATATGATGCCAAGATCATGCGCCAGATCATCCGCCTGCGGAAGATGCAGCCCCACGACCGGCAGGAAATGGAAGCGATCCTTCAGACTTACCTTGCCGCGCTGGGCATGGAATAAGGGCGCATCGACACCGTAAGGAGAGCGCCCATGACCGAGATGATCGTCAGCACCACCAGCCGCCTCGAAGGCAGACCGGCGAAGGAATATCTCGGCGTCGTCACCGGTGAGGTGATCGTGGGCGCCAACCTGTTCCGCGATCTTTTCGCCAGCGTGCGCGACATCGTGGGCGGGCGTTCGGGCGCTTATGAGGATGTGCTCCAGCGCGCCCGCGATCAGGCGCTGGGCGAAATGCGGATGCGTGCCGCGACACTGGGCGCGAATGCGGTGGTGGGCGTCGATCTCGACTATGAGGTGATCGGCTCCAACGGGTCGATGCTGATGGTGTCGGCGTCGGGGACCGCGATCATCTGCTGACTGCGATTCACCCCAGAAAGCCGCTGAGCGCGGATGGATCGAAGGTGATCGCGGTGAAGCCGAATATCCCCATGGCGACCCCCATCGCGCCGAAAACCCATCCGATCAGAAGCGGCAGCGATGTTTCCGCCAGCGCGGCGACGGCCGCCAGCGATACGGCGGTGGAGACCATCGCCTCGCTGGCGTCGAACTGGTCGTCATGGACGTTGAGCGCGTCGTAGCGATCGCTCGACGCCCGGGCCTGTTGCGCCAGTTTCGGTGCTTCGGCCCGATATTTGCCGATCTGCCGATCGAAGTCTTCGAGCGTCGCTTTCGCTGCCGGAGCCGTGACGGCGATCTGGGCGCGGGCGGTTTCCACGATATGCTGCTTGGTGCGCGTCGCCTGATACTGGCCCCATCGGTCAACCGCATCGGACTGGGCCTGCTGCATCGCCTGGACGATATTGCCGTCCTTGATGTTGCACAGGGCCATGAACACGGACAGCATCACGACGGTGATCGCAACCCGGCGGTTGAGCCGCCTGTCCTTGGCCTGCGCGCTCACTTCTATTTCCATGGCGCGCAGATAACGCGGGCGGCGCGGCGAACGCCAGTTACAAGCGGTTCATGTCGCTTGCCGCCTCGTCTTGCGTCGGGCGGCGGGTGAAGCTAGAGACCGCGCTTCTCATTCCGACAGCAGCAGGAGACGGCCGTGGCCGGCCATTCCAAATTCAAGAACATCATGCATCGCAAGGGCGCGCAGGACAAAAAGCGTTCCTCGATGTTCTCCAAGCTGAGCCGTGAAATCACGGTGGCGGCCAAGATGGGCATGCCCGATCCGGACATGAACCCGCGCCTGCGCCTCGCGGTGAACGCGGCCAAGGCCCAGTCCATGCCCAAGGACAATATCCAGCGCGCCATCGACAAGGCGTCGGGCGGCGATCTGGAGAATTATGAAGAGGTGCGTTATGAAGGCTATGGCCCCGGCGGCGTCGCCATCATCGTCGAGGCGCTGACGGACAACCGCAACCGCACCGCCACCAACGTCCGCACCGCTTTCTCCAAGAATGGCGGCAATCTGGGCGCGTCGGGCGCGGTCAGCCACGGGTTCGAGCGGCTCGGCCTCATCACCTATCCCGCGAGCGCGGGCGACGCCGACGCGGTGTTCGAAGCCGCGCTGGAAGCGGGCGCGGACGATGTCGCCTCGAACGAGGATGAGCACGAGATCTGGACCGCGATGGACGCGCTCCACGAAGTCGCCAAGGCGCTGGAAACCAAGCTCGGCGCGGCGGACAGCGCCAAGCTCGCGTGGAAGCCCACCACCACCGTCGAAGTCGACGAAAGCAACGCCGCGACGCTCCTCAAGCTGGTCGACGTGCTGGAGGACGATGACGACGTCCAGACCGTGTGGGGCAATTACGAAGTGTCCGACGCGGTGATGGAGAAGCTGGGTTGACGCAGTTTCCCTCTCCCCGTGGGGGAGAGGGTTGCGCAGCCTTGGCGGCTGTGTCGCCTAGGCGAAGCTGGGAGAGGGGTTGGTCCAACGCCCGAGACCGCCGCCCCCCTCTCCAAGCGCGGCTAGCCGGCAAACCGGCAAGCCTTGCTATCCTCTTCCCCAGGGGGAGAGGATTACAGTTATGATCCTCCTCGGTCTCGATCCCGGCCTTGGCACTACGGGCTGGGGTCTTATCTCCGCTGACGGCAATCGCCTCACGCATATCGCCAACGGGCAGATCAGGACCGATGCGGAGATGGCGCTGGCCAGCCGTCTTCTGGCGCTCGATCTGGCGCTCGCCGACCTTATCCTTGAGCACAGGCCCGATGGCGCGGCGGTCGAGGAGGTGTTCGTCAACGTGAACCCGCAATCGACGCTGAAGCTGGGGCAGGCGCGCGGCGTGGTGCTGTTGGCGGCGTCGCGCTCGGGCATGGAGGTGGGCGAATATGCCGCCCGGCTCGTCAAGAAATCGGTCGTGGGCGTCGGCAATGCGTCCAAGGATCAGGTGCATGCGATGGTGCAGCGGCTGCTGCCCGGCGCGAAGATCGCCGGGCCGGACGCCGCCGATGCGCTCGCCGTCGCCATCACCCACGCCCACCATCTCGCGAGCGCGCGCCGTATCCCCACGCGCTGAGCGGCGTCAGCCGAACAGGTCGGCGAAGAAGTCCCGCATCGACCGGAAGCTGCGAGCGTCCGCGTCGGCGCTGTAGGCGAGCCGCTTTTCCGGCATGTTCACCGCCTTGTCGGTGAAGGCGTGGCCGGTATGGCCATAGGCGTGGATCTGCCAGTCGCATCCCGCCTGCGTCAGTTCCTTCGCCAGTGCGACAGTGGCGTCCGGCGGCGCGATAGGATCGTCCCAGCCGTGGCAGACGAGCAGCTTGGCCTTGATCTCCGCGTTGGGAAAGGGCGGCGCATCATAAACGCCGTGGAAGCTCACCCCGCCCGCGAAATCCGCGCCCGACCGCGCGAGGTCGAGCACGCATTTGCCGCCGAAGCAGAAACCGATGGCGGCGGTGCGCGCCGCATCGACCTGCGGCAGCGCTTTCAGCCAGCCGAGCGGCGCGTTGACCCGGTCCCGCATCAGCGCCCGGTCGTCGTTCAGTTCGGCCATGTATCGGCCCATGTCGGGATCGTCCCGGCGCGTCCGCTTGCCCTGCCCGTAAACATCGGCGACCAGCACGACATAGCCCAGAGCCGCCACCCGCTCCGCATAGGCGAAGTCCGATTCCTTGGTGCCGAGGATATTGGGAAAGAGCAGCACGCCGGGCCGCGGCCCTTCTGCCGCGTCGTCGAAGACCGCGACATTCTCGAACGGCGCGCCGCTCTGTTCCTGCACTAGCACCTGCCGCACGATCGCCATCACCTGTCTCCTTCGCTGTCTCTTTATATGCTGCCGAAGCCCGGCGCTTCGCCCCGCGCCGCGCGGTCGATCCGGCGCGGGCGCTTCCAGCCGATCGCGGGCCGCTTGCGCAGGTGCAGCGTCGGCCAGTCGCCGCGGTCGCTCCGTTCGGCAAGGCGCATCCCCTGCCGCCGGTAGGCCGCGATCACCGCATCCGCCTGTTCGTTCAGCAGCCCCGCCAGCACCACCGATCCGCCCTCCTCCACCAGCGCGCAGAGCGACGGCGCCAGTTCGATCAGCGGCCCGGCAAGGATGTTGGCGATGAGCAGATCGTAGGGCGCGCGCCCGGTCAGCGCGACATGATCCGCGCCCGCCGCCGTGACCAGCGCCAGTCGCCCCGGCCCGTCGCCCAGCGGCACCCCGTTGGCGCGCGCATTGTCCGCGCTGATATCGACGGCGACCGGGTCGATGTCCGACGCGATGGCATGGGCGCGCGGCCATAGTGTGAGCGCGGCGAAGGCGAGCAGCCCGGTGCCGGTGCCGATGTCGGCGACGTTGCGAAAGCGCATTCCCACGCGCCGCATCCGGTCCAGCATGGCGAGGCAGCCCGCTGTCGTTTCATGCTGCCCGGTGCCAAAGGCGCGTCCCGCCTCGATCAGCAGGTTGACGTGGCCGGGCAGTTCCGGATCGCCCGCGATGTTGCGCACATGGAAGCGGCCTGCGGTCACGGGTTCCAGCCCCTGCTGGCTGATCGTCACCCAATCCTCGTCGGGCAGCGCTTCGACCTGCGGCTTCACGCCCGCTGCGCTCGGCACCAGTGTCTTGAGCAATTTGATGGCGGCGGGGCCGGGCCGCCCCTCGAAATAGGCGTCAAGCCGCCAGACGCTCCCGTCATCCTCCGCCTCGCTGGTCATGAGCACCGGCGGATGCTCCATCAGCGCGAAGGCCGCGATGTCTCCGTCCAGCGCTTCGGCTTCGGCGCGGGTGCAGGGCAGGGTGACTTTCCAGCTTTGCGCTGGCGCGGCATCGTTGGTCATCCCGCCGCCTTTAGAGCAGGGGGACGGTAAGGGGAAGCGAGATGGAAAGTGGATCAGCCTTGCTCGTCACCCCGGCCGAAGAGCCGGGGTCCCGCTGCCTTGAACCGAAGGAAGAAGCGGAACCCCGGATCAAGTCCGGGGTGACGGAGGTGGCCGGCTTTAAAGTTAAGCGACCTGCCGTCCGAAGTCGGAGGATGCATTGCGCAGGCTGGTGAGCTTGCCCTCGACGCTGACGAAGCCGCGTTCGAGCTGGTCGATTTCCGACGCGACGACTTCGGTGTCCTGACGGATGGCCGAGATGGTGCTCGACATCGAATCGGCGGCGAGCGCGGTTTCATCGACGGCGGCGGTAATCATCGTGACGGTCTGCGCCTGCGCATCCATTGCGTGACGGATGCGTTCGGCGCTGGCCTTCACTTCGCCAACCGTGTCGCGGATGCGCTCGTTCGTCTCGACGGACTGGCGGGTCGATGCCTGAATGTCGGCGATCTTGCCCGCGATTTCATCGGTCGCGCGCGCGGTCTGGTTGGCGAGGCTCTTCACTTCCTGCGCGACGACGGCAAAGCCGCGCCCCGCATCGCCCGCGCGCGCCGCCTCGATGGTGGCGTTGAGGGCGAGGAGGTTGGTCTGGCCCGCAATGTCGCGGATCAGGCCCAGGATCGATTCGATCGACTTGGCATGTTCGGACAGGGTGGCGGACATGGTGACGGCGTCGCCTGACTGGGCGGAAGCGCGCTGCGCAACTTCGGCGGCGCTTTCCACTTCGGTGCGCGCATCCTCGATGGCGCGGATGAGACCGGCGGAGGTGCGTGCGGCTTCGCGCATGGCGATGGCGGACTGTTCGGCGGCGGCGGCGACTTCGGACGCCTTGCCCAGCATTCCGCGCGTGGCGGCGGACGCGTCCTTCGCCTGCTCGCGCAGCGATTCGCCCAGCTTCGATGCGCCGTCTATCTCGCCCACAATCCGCTGTTCGAACAGCGTGCCATAGCGTTGCCGTTCCACCCGCTGATAATCGGCCTGGTCCTGCGCCAGCACATTGCTCATGAAGCCCGCGTCCAGCATCGCCATTTTCAGCATCGGCGCGGTGAAACGGCGGACATCGGCCATGTCGCCGCCGCTCTTTTCCCACAATATCTCAAGGATGCAGTCGTTCGCCGCAGCGACGGCCCGCAGGACGGATTCGACCGCCACGCCATGCTTTCGCGCATGACGCACGCAGTCGGCGGCGGATTTCGCCCACTCGCCTTCGCGGAAATGCAGCAGTTTCTGCGTGATATAATTGTCGGTCTCGCGCCGGATGCGGTCGACCACATCCGCATCGAGTTGCCGGTCCAGCCCGGTATCGCCGATGTAGAGTTCATAAAAGGCGCGGCTGATTTTCGGTATGTCAGGCTGCACCAGCATGCCGATCTCGCCGATTTGACGGGCGAGGTCGGTTTCCCGTTCGAGACTGGCCATAAATTCGGCCTGATGGCTGGCGGCGGGCATGAAGGACAGCATGAACGCAAAAACCCCTGTCGGTGCGATGACTCCGAATAACAGGGGCGGTTCTAGGCCATTCTGGTTAATCAGTTCTTATTCGTCCGGGCTTTTATGTCGCGGCGCTTTATCCGCACCCGAGGGCGTCTTGCCCTTGCGTGCGTTCGTGCCTAAGGGGACGGGACTCAACGGGACAGCACTGAGGACAGGGTTAGACATGGCGCGAACCAACAGCCGGCCGCTCTCGCCGCATTTGACGATCTGGAAATGGGGTCCGCACATGGCGGTTTCCATCATGCACCGCGTCACCGGCAACGGCCTTGCCACCGCTGGCGCGCTCGGTGTCGTGTGGTGGCTGATGGCCGCGGCGATGGGACCGGAAGCCTATGCCTTCTTCATCAGGTGCGCGACTTCGCCGATCGGCTATCTGGTGATGGTGGGGCTGAGCTGGTTCTTCTTTCAGCATCTGGTCTCGGGCCTGCGCCACTTCGTGCTCGACATGGGCGCGGGCTATGAGCTGCGCACCAACAAGAGCTGGTCGCTCGCCACCTTCGCGCTGTCGGCGGGGCTGACCGTCCTCTTCTGGCTCTTCATCTTCGGAAAGGCGTTCTGATGGGCAACGGCACTGGCATCGGTCGCGTTCGCGGCCTCGGATCGGCCCGGCACGGCGCGCATCACTGGCTGGCGCAGCGCTATACGGCGGCAGGCAATCTGCTTCTGGTCGTGTGGCTGCTCATCAGCCTCGCGACGCTGCCCGGCCTCGATTATCAGAGCGTGACGGGCTGGATCGCCAATCCGCTGGTCGCGGTGCCGCTGATGCTGATGCTGGTCAGCGTCTTCTGGCACCTGCGCCTCGGCATGCAGGTGATGCTGGAGGATTATGTTCACGACAAGGGGCTGGCCTTCCTGTCCATGCTGCTGCTGAACTTCTACGCCATTGGCGGCGCGGCCGCCGGCATCTTCGCGATCGCCAAGATCGCCTTCACGGGGATCGTCAAGTAATGAGCGAAGCCTACAAGATCATCGACCACACATATGACACCGTGGTCGTCGGCGCGGGCGGTTCGGGCCTGCGCGCGACCATGGGCAGCGCCGAAGCGGGCCTCAAGACCGCCTGCATCACCAAGCTGTTTCCGACGCGCTCGCACACCGTCGCGGCGCAGGGCGGCATCGCCGCTTCGCTCGGCAACAATTCGCCCGATCACTGGACCTGGCATATGTATGACACCGTCAAGGGGTCCGACTGGCTGGGCGATCAGGACGCCATCGAATATATGGTGCGCGAAGCGCCCGCCGCCGTGATCGAGCTGGAACATGCGGGCGTTCCGTTCAGCCGCAATGAGAATGGGACGATTTACCAGCGGCCCTTCGGCGGCCATATGCAGAATATGGGCGCCGGCCCGCCGGTGCAGCGCACCTGCGCCGCGGCCGACCGCACCGGCCACGCCATGTTGCACGCGCTCTATCAGCAGTCGCTGAAATATGACGCGGACTTCTACATCGAATATTTCGCCATCGACCTCATCATGGAAAATGGGGAATGCCGGGGCGTCATCGCCATCTGCATGGAGGATGGCAGCATCCACCGCTTCCGTGCCCATGCGGTCGTGCTGGCGACGGGCGGCTATGGCCGCGCCTATTTCTCCGCGACTTCGGCACATAGCTGCACCGGCGACGGCGGCGGCATGGTGCTGCGCGCGGGGCTGCCGCTTCAGGATCTGGAGTTTGTGCAGTTCCACCCGACCGGCATCTACGGCGCCGGCGTGCTCATCACCGAAGGCGCGCGCGGCGAGGGCGGCTACCTCACCAACTCGGAAGGCGAGCGCTTCATGGAGCGTTATGCGCCGTCCGCGAAGGATCTGGCCTCGCGCGATGTCGTGTCGCGGTCGATGGCCATGGAAATGCGCGAAGGACGCGGAGTCGGTCCCAACAAGGACCATATCTTCCTGCACCTCGACCATATCGACCCCAAGGTGCTGGCCGAACGTCTCCCCGGCATCACCGAAAGCGGCAAGATCTTCGCAGGCGTCGACTTGACCCGTCAGCCGCTGCCGGTGACGCCTACGGTCCATTACAATATGGGCGGCATCCCCTGTAACTATCATGGGCAGGTAGTGACCAAGGTCGGCGACGATCCCGAAGTTGTGGTGCCGGGTCTCTATGCGGTTGGCGAAGCGGCGTGCGTGTCGGTCCATGGCGCGAACCGCCTCGGCTCCAACAGCCTGATCGACCTCGTCGTGTTCGGCCGCGCCACCGGCCTGCACCTCAAGGAAACGCTGAAGCCCAACGGCAGCCACAAGCCGCTGCCGCAGGATTCGGCCGATCTGGCCCTGTCGCGCCTCGACAAATATCGGAACGCGAAGGGCGGATCGCCGACCGCGCAGATCCGTCTCGAAATGCAGCACACCATGCAGAAGCATGCCGCCGTGTTCCGCGACAGCGCGCTACTGGCAGAGGGCGTCACCAAGATGGAGCAGGTCAACAAGCGTCTGGAGGATGTCTCCGTCGCCGACCGTTCGCTCATCTGGAACACCGACCTCATCGAGACGCTGGAACTGGACAACCTCATGTCGCAGGCGGTGTGTACGATGGTGAGCGCCGAAAATCGCAAGGAAAGCCGTGGCGCGCATGCGCATGAGGATTTCCCGAACCGCGACGACGCAAACTGGATGAAGCACACCGTAAGCTGGTTCGAAGGCTGGGGCGGCGCGGGCGGCAAGGTCAGCCTCGATTACCGCCCGGTCCACGACTATACGCTCACGGACGAAGCCGAATATATCAAGCCCAAGGCGCGCGTTTACTAAGACGCGCCGGAGCCGGAAAAGAAAGAAGGGCGGGCCGCATGGATCCGCCCTTTTTCATGATGACGGGAAGGGCAGAAGGGCGTCGTACGTCGCGCGATCCGGTTTTCCGTCGATCTTCTGCCCCTGCCGCAGCAGAAAAGCGTGACGGACGATTTCCGCCTGCTGCTCGATCCCGTAGCGGGCGAAGGGCTTGCCCGGAACGACCTCATAACCGTAGCGGCAGAAGGGGTGACGCATCAGCGGCAGCCACCATTTCCCCGACCGCTGCGCCTGCCAGACATGCGTCATCTCATGGATGAAATGCGCCTGATGATGAAGCGGCGTCGCGCAGAAATCGTCGCAGAAGAGACCGCCTTCGGGATGGAACCACAGGTCGCCATTGGGCGCCATGGTGACGCCGCGCGGCTGGAGCGGCCACCAGCGCCGGTTGTGGACCCGCACCCTGCCATAGTCGATGGCGCCGCCGAACATGGATCGCGCCAGCGCGGCCTCTCCATCCGTCAGCGCCCGGCCGGTCAATGCTCGTCATGCTCCTTCGCCGGCCCCGAAGCGCCAGCCGCCTCGGGCTTGCGGATCACCGCGTCCACCAGCAGCCGGTCGCCATTGCCCATCAGGAAGGTGAGTTGCATCTTGCCGCGCCCGATCGCCGTATCGTTGACGCCCCACAGCATCAGATGCTTGCCGCCGGGCGCGAAGGCGACTTCGCCCTTGGCGGGCACATCCACGCTGTCGACCGGCTTCATCGACATGACACCGTTTTTCGCCACGCTTTCATGCATTTCGACCTTGAGCGCATAATCGGTGATGACGCCCCGGATCTGCGCGCCCGAGTCCCCGCCATGCGCGACGAAATAACCGGCCGAGGGCATGTCCTTGTTGGGCGACAGGCGCACCCACGCCTGATCAATATAGGACGGCGCGGGATCGCCGCATGCGCCCAGCGCCAGCGGGGCGAGCAGGGCGGTAAGGGCGAAAGCGTTGCGCATCCATGTCTCCGTGATTGTCTCGTTTCCGGTCGTTCCTCCACGCTAATCGCGCACGCTTCTTGTGCCAAGAAAAAGCGCGCTTATATCGCCCATGCAAACCGGCCTTGCCCTGGCGCATTCGTGGGGTATGGGGCCATCAACCGCTGAACGCATGATTTGGGGTTAAAAGAGGAAGAAATGGCAAAAGTTATCGGGATCGACCTGGGCACCACCAATAGCTGTGTGGCTGTGATGGACGGGGGCAAGCCCAAGGTCATCGAAAATGCGGAAGGGGCGCGGACCACGCCCTCGATCGTCGCCTTCGCCAAGGATGGCGAGCGCCTGATCGGTCAGCCGGCCAAGCGCCAGGCGGTCACCAACCCGGACAACACGATCTTCGCGGTCAAGCGCCTCATCGGCCGCCGCTTCGACGATCCCATGACCAAGAAGGACATGGAACTCGTCCCCTACGACATCGCAAAGGGTCCGAACGGCGACGCATGGGTCAAGGCGGGCGGAGAGGATTACTCGCCCTCGCAGATCAGCGCTTTCATTCTCCAGAAGATGAAGGAAACCGCCGAGAGCTATCTGGGTGAGACGGTCACGCAGGCGGTCATCACCGTTCCCGCCTACTTCAACGACGCCCAGCGTCAGGCGACGAAGGACGCGGGCCAGATCGCGGGTCTCGAAGTGCTGCGCATCATCAACGAGCCGACCGCGGCCGCGCTCGCCTACGGGCTGGAGAAGCAGGACGGCAAGACCATCGCGGTATACGACCTTGGCGGCGGCACCTTCGACATTTCGATCCTCGAAATCGGCGACGGCGTGTTCGAAGTGAAGTCGACCAACGGCGACACTTTCCTCGGCGGCGAGGATTTCGACGCCAAGCTGGTCGAATATCTGGCGGCCGACTTCCAGAAGGCCGAAGGCATCGACCTCACCAAGGACAAGCTGGCGCTCCAGCGGCTCAAGGAAGCCGCCGAAAAGGCGAAGATCGAACTGTCTTCGGCGCAGACGACCGAAGTCAACCTGCCCTTCATCACCGCCGACCAGAACGGGCCGAAGCACCTCGTCAAGACCGTGACGCGCGCCGATCTGGAGCGTCTGGTCGCCGACCTCATCAAGCGGACGATGGAGCCTTGCAAGAAGGCGCTGGCCGATGCGGGCGTCACCGCCAGCGAGATCAGCGAAGTCGTGCTGGTGGGCGGCATGACCCGCATGCCCAAGGTGCGCGATGCGGTGAAGGACTTTTTCGGCAAGGAACCGCACACCGGCGTCAACCCCGACGAAGTCGTCGCCATGGGCGCGGCGATTCAGGCGGGCGTGCTTCAGGGCGACGTCAAGGACGTGCTGCTGCTCGACGTGACTCCGCTTTCGCTCGGCATTGAGACGCTCGGCGGCGTGTTCACCCGCATGATCGACCGCAACACCACGATCCCCGCCAAGAAGAGCCAGGTCTACTCGACTGCCGACGACAATCAGCAGGCGGTGACGATCCGCGTGTTCCAGGGTGAGCGTGAAATGGCGGCGGACAACAAGCTGCTGGGCCAGTTCGACCTCGTCGGCATTCCGCCCGCTCCGCGCGGCGTGCCGCAGATCGAAGTGACGTTCGACATCGACGCCAACGGCCTTGTCAACGTTTCCGCCAAGGACAAGGGCACCGGCAAGGAACAGCAGATCCGCATTCAGGCATCGGGCGGCCTCAGCGACTCCGACATCGAGCAGATGGTCAAGGACGCCGAGCGCTTCGCCGAAGAGGACAAGAAGCGGCGCGAGGCTGCGGAGGCCAAGAATAACGCCGAAAGCCTCGTCCACACGACCGAGGCCCAGCTTGCCGAGCATGGCGACAAGGTCGACGCGTCGCTCAAGGGTGAGATCGAAACCGCGATCGCGGCGACCAAATCCGCGATCGAGGGTGGCGACGCCGAAGCCATGAAGAGCAAGGCGCAGGAACTCGCCACCGTCGCGATGAAGCTGGGTCAGGCCATTTACGAGAAGGAACAGGCTGCCGCCGCTTCGCCAGAAGCCGATGCGCCCAAGGCTGACGACGGTGTCGTCGATGCCGAATTTTCCGAAGTGGACGACAACAAGGCGTAAGCCGATAGACTGTCCCCGCCGCCCGCATATCCGGCGCGGCGGGGACAGCCGGGAACGATATGACCGAGACGGATTATTACTCGCTGCTCGAAATCGAGCGCACGGCGGACGGCGCGACCATCAAGAGCGCCTATCGCAAGCTCGCGATGAAGTATCACCCGGATCGCAACGGGGGATGCACCGACAGCGAATCCAAATTCAAGGCCGTGTCGGAAGCCTATGAGTGCCTGAAAGACCCTCAGAAGCGCGCCGCCTATGACCGCTACGGTCACGACGCCTATGTCAATGCACAGAACGGCGGAGGCGGCGGCGGGTTCCGCGGGCAGGCGGGCGGCTTTTCCGACCTTGGCGATATTTTCGAGACGATCTTCGGCCAGTCGGGCTTCGGCGGCGGCGGGCGTCAGCAGCAGCGCCGGGGTGCCGACCTGCGCTACGACATGGAGATCAGCCTCGACGAGGCCTATCATGGCAAGCAGACCGAAATTCAGATCGAAGTGTCCGCCGCCTGCGAAACGTGCGACGGATCGGGCGCGCAGCCCGGCACCGGGGTCAAGACCTGCGCCACCTGTCAGGGCCATGGTCAGGTCCGTGCGCAGCAGGGCTTCTTCGTGGTCGAACGCACCTGTCCGTCCTGCCATGGCGCGGGACAGGTGATCGAAAGCCCGTGCCGCTCCTGCCGGGGCGAAGGGCGGGTCGACAGGCCCAAAACGCTCTCGGTCAACATCCCGGCCGGTGTCGACGAAGGCACGCGCATCCGCCTGTCCGGCGAAGGCGAGGCGGGCGCACGCGGCGCACCGGCAGGCGACCTCTACATCTTCCTCCACGTAAAGCGCCATTCGATCTTCGAACGCGACGGCACCACGCTCTTTTGCCGCGCGCCTGTCAGCTTCACCACGGCGGCGTTGGGCGGCGTCATCGAAGTGCCCGGCCTCGATGGCAGCCGCAACGAGATCAAGATTCCCGCGGGCATCCAGTCGGGCAAGCAGATCCGCCAGCGCGGCGCGGGCATGCCAGTGCTCAACGGCCGGGGGCAGGGCGACCTCGTCATCCAGGTCGATGTCGAAACGCCCACGAAGCTCAGCGCCCGGCAGAAGGAACTGCTCGAAGCCTTCCGCGAAACCGAAACGGGTGAGGAATGCCCGGCATCGACCGGCTTCTTTGGCAAGCTCAAGGAATTGTGGGGGGACTAAAGTCTCCCCGCTTCCCGCCGCGCCCACCAGTAGAAGGGCAGGCCCGCCGCCATCAGCAGGAAGCTCGAACCGCTCGGGACCAGCCCCGCGCCCCACAGCGTCCAGAGCGCATAGCCAAGCCCCAGCAGCGCCGCCGGAACCGCCAGCCGGAACCGCAGGCTGGCGAGCGCGCAGCCGACATAGAGCCACAGCGTCGCCGATGTCGCCAGCAGCGCCATCGCGGTAAACAGCGCCACCAGCCCCTGCAGGCTGTTCGCCACCAGCAGCAGGCTGGCCAGCACGGTAGACAGGATGAGGCCGCGCACCGGCGTGCCCTGCGCATCGGTCTTCGCCAGCCAGCGCGGCAGCTCGCCCGCCCGAGCCATCGCCAGAGGGGCTTCCCCCTGCAACAGCGTCCATCCGTTGAGCGCGCCAAGGCAGCTCACCGCGACGAAGATCGCGATGAAATGCGCCGGGCCGGGTGACCAGTAGCGGCTGACGAACGCACCGAAGGGCGATCCGGTCTGCGTTTCCGCCGCAGGCAGCGTCAGCGCGATGCCCGAACAGACGATGAGGTAGATGAGGCCCGTTGCCGCCGTCCCGATCAGCGTCGCGCGCGGGATGGTGCGCGCCGGGTCGCGCACCTTGTCGGCGGCGATGCTGGCGGACTCGAAGCCGAGCAGCGCCCAGAGAGTGAGCGCCGCCGAAGCCGTGATTCCCGCGCCGGTCAGCCCCTGCGCAGGGAAGGGCGCGACCTGCGCTTCGCCGCGTCCGAGGATCATCGCCAGCAGCACCAGCACGACGGCAATGGGCACCAGTTTGACGACTGTGGTCCAGATCTGCGTCAGTCCCGCCGCCCGCGCGCCCAGCAGGTTGACGCCGGTCATCGCCCAGAGAAAACCGATGGAGCAGGCCACGCCCATGCCGGGTCGTGCCAGCACCGGCGCGATGCTGCTGAGATTCGCCGTCGCCGCGACCGCGATGGTGACGTTGGTGATGATGATCGAAAGCCAGTAGATCCACCCGATCGCGAACCCGGCCAGCGGTCCATAAGCGCGCGCGATCATCTGCGACGCATTGGCGTCCGGCATCGCCACCGTCAGCCGTGCGATCACGAAAGCCAGCAGCAGCGATCCCGCGATGGTGAAACCCCATCCCGCCACCGCGTCCCAGCCGAAGGGGGCGAGGGCGGCGGGCAGGAGAAACACGCCCGACCCGATCATATTGCCCATGACGAGGGCGATGCAGGCGGCAAGGCCCAATGTGCGGGACGAAGAGGGAGGCGCGCCGCGCTCGATGCTCATGCGCGCGATGCTAGAGAAGGGGAGGGTGTCTGGCCAGATGCATGCTGACCCATCCTTTCCGCCAAAGGAAAGGAAGGGTCAGCGCGCCCTGCGGCTCACGCCGCCAGGAACAGGTCCGGGTCGAGCGCCATCAGCGTTTCGGCCCCGCCCTCGATCTTGCGGCGCAGCGCGCCCGCATCGGGCATGATCCGCTCCGCAAAGAAGCGCGCCGTCACCAGCTTGGCCTGCAGGAACCCGGCGTCTCCTTCACCCGCCGCGATCAGCGCGGCGGCCGCCTTCGCCATGCGCAGCCACATGAGGCCGGTCGCGACGATGCCGAGAATGTGCATATAATGATGCGCGCCCGCCCCGGCATTGTCCGGGTTCTTCATCGCATTCTGCATCAGCCACATGGTCGCCGCGCCCAACTGGCCGCTCGCCTTTTCCAGCGCATCGGCAATAGGCGCGAGCTGTTCGTCGCCCTTCGCGGCGGCGACTTCCTCACCCACCGTCTTGAGGAACGCCTGCAACGCCCGGCCGCCGTTCATCGGCAGCTTGCGGCCCACAAGGTCCATCGCCTGAATGCCGTTGGTGCCTTCGTAAATCTGGGCGATGCGGGCGTCGCGCACATATTGTTCAACGCCATTTTCCCAGATGTAGCCATGGCCGCCGAACACCTGCTGCGCCGCGACCGCCACGTCGAAGCCCTTGTCGGTGCCGTAACCCTTAACCACCGGAGTCAGCAACTGGAGCATGTCGTCGGCCGCCTGCCGCTCTTCCTCGCTCGCCGCATTGTGCGACAGGTCGACCTGAAGCGCGGTCCACAGGATGAGCGCGCGGAGCCCTTCGGTGATCGCCTTGCCCTCCATCAGCATCCGTCGCACATCGGGGTGAACGAACAGCGTATCGGCCTTTTCCTGCGGTTCCCTGGGGCCAGTGAGAGCGCGGCCCTGACGGCGGTCCTTCGCATAATGGACGGCGTTCTGGAACGCGATATCCGCCTGACCCAGCCCCTGAAGGCCGACGCCCAGCCGCGCCGCGTTCATCATGATGAACATGGCGGCCAGACCCTTATTCTCCTCGCCGACCATCCATCCGGTCGCGCCGTCATAGTTCATGACGCAGGTCGCGTTGCCGTGGATGCCCATCTTGTGTTCGATGGAGCCGCAGGACACAGCGTTCCGCTCGCCCAGCGATCCGTCCTCCTTCACGAAGACCTTGGGCACGACGAACAGAGAAATGCCCTTGCTGCCCTCCGGCGCATCCGGCGTCTTGGCGAGGACAAGGTGGATGATGTTGTCGACAAGGTCATGCTCGCCCGACGAAATGAAGATCTTGGTGCCGGTGATGGCGTAGCTGCCATCGGCCTGCGGCACCGCTTTCGTCTTGATGAGGCCGAGGTCGGTGCCGCAATGCGGCTCGGTCAGGTTCATGGTGCCGGTCCATTCGCCGCTCACCATCCGGGGAATATAGCGATGCTGCAACTCGCTGCTGCCCTTCGCCAGCAGGGCGGAGATCGCGCCCGAGGTCAGGCCGAAATACATTTCGAACGCCTGATTGGCCGCCGACATATATTCGCCCACCGCCGTGGCGATCACCATAGGGAGACCCTGGCCCCCGAACTCCTCGGGCGCGTGGAGCGTCGTCCATCCGCTCGCGACATACTGGTCATAGGCCGCCTTGAAGCCCATGGGCGTCGTCACGCTGCCATCGGCGTTGCGGACGCAGCCTTCCTTGTCACCCGATAGGTTGAGCGGAAACAGCACTTCGGCGGCCATCTTGCCGCCTTCGGTCAGGATCGCCTCGACCAGATCAGGGGAGGCCGCCGCGAATCCGGGGAGATTGGCATAGCGATCAAGCCCCACGACATGATCCAGCACGAAACGGGTGTCGCGAACGGGGGCGGCGTAGGTCGGCATGATCGTCTCCTGAAAACTTTTATCGGTAGTCGAAGGAATTACTTGTTCTCGATGGACGCGACGAACGCGGCCACATCGTCACCCGCGCTCTTCTGCTCCAGCGCCGACACGAAGGCGGCGAGTTCGGCGATGGCGGCGTCGATGTCTTCCTTCTGCCGGGTGAGAAGGTCGATGCGCGCCCTGCACTTGTCCACCGTGACGCGGCGCTGCGCCTCATGCTCCTCGTCGGCATCGTAAAGGTCGATCATCTCGCGAATGTCAGTCAGGCTGAAGCCCACGCGCTTGCCGCGCAATATCCACGCCAGCCGTGCCCGGTCGCGCCGTGAGTAGATGCGCGAAAGCCCGTGCCGCTCGGGTGAAATCAGCCCCTCATCCTCGTAAAAGCGCAGCGCCCGTGCGGTCACGCCGAACTCGTCCGACAGGTCGGTGATGCTATAACTCTGCCGCTCGCTATGATCGGGCACGTCGATGGCGGCGATGCTGCTGCGTGTGGTCATGGCTCCGATGTAATCCTGCTTTACGTTTACGTCAAGGTTAGAGACGGTCGGCCGCGATCCGGCCCCGGACCTTTTGCCCGAGTGACAGGGCCGGGCCAAGCGGCTAGGGCAGGGCCATGATGGGGGGCATAAGATCCAGCGCGACCGCACGCGGCCTGCTTCAGGCGCTGGCGCTGCTCGTCCTCGCCGTCCATCTCGTCGCGCCGACCGGCTTCATGCCCATGCGCACCGAGCGGGGCGTCGTCGTCACGCTCTGCACCGGGCAGGGCGCGGTCAACATGGTCGTGCCACAGGACAAGGCGCCCGGCCGCGGCGACCGTCGCCCCGACGATGGCATGAAGGGGCAGCAGCATTGCCCCTTCGCCATGTCGGCGCAGCCCGCCGTTCCGCCGCTCGTGCTCGCCGATCTGCCGCTCCCGGCATGGCAGGTCGCCTTCGGGCCTGTCGCTTTCGCGCTCAAGACCGGCCTCATTGCGCGCCTCGCCGCGCCGCCGCCGCCCTCTTCGGGACCGCCCACCGCTTTCTGATCCCCGCTGCCACGCCATAGCGCGCGGCCTCTTCCGGTTTTTCAGAAAGCATCCTCATGCCAAGCATCCATGCCGCGCGCAGCCTGCCGCTGTGCGCCCTCGTCCTTGCCCTCTCAGGTCGTCCGGCCTTCGCCGAAGAGGAAGCCGGTCGCCCGGCCATCATCGTCACCGCCGCCGCGCTCGACGATGCCGCGACGGAGCGCGTCCGGCGCACCCCCGGCGGCGTCGATCTCGTCGCTTCTACGGAATATGAAAACCGCCTCGCCGTGTCGTTGCGCGATGTCCTTGCCTTCTCCCCCGGCGTCTACACCCAGCCGCGATTCGGGCAGGAAGTGCGCATCTCGATTCGCGGATCGGGCCTGTCGCGCGGCTTCCACATGCGCGGCCTGACGCTGCTTCAGGACGGCATCCCGATCAACATGGCCGACGACAATGGCGATTTTCAGGAACTCGACCCGCAGGTCTTTTCGCAGGTGGAGGTGTATCGCGGCGCCAACGCCCTGCGCCTCGGCGGATCGACGCTGGGCGGCGCGATCAACGCCGTGACGCCGACCGGGCGAAGCGCGCCGGGTATCGAAGCGCGCATGGACGGCGGCAGCTTCGACACGCTGCGTGGCAAGCTCGCCTACGGCCATGCGGATGCGCGCGGAGATGTCTACATCGCTGTCTCAGGAGACCGTTCGGACGGCGATCGCGCCCATGCGGACCGCAGGGCGCTGCGCTTCAACAGCAATGCCGGATTGCGGATCGGCCACAGCGTCGAAACCCGTTTCTACGCCAGCGTCCAGACGATCCGGCAGAAGCTGCCCGGCGCGCTCACCGAACGGGCGGCGCTGAACGATCCGGGGCGCGGCAATTTCGCGGGCGATCAGGCGCGCGATATCGATTCGATCCGCCTCCAGAACCGCACCACGGTCGCGCTGGCCGCCGGAACGCTGGCCTTTGGCGCTTACTATAACGCCAAGAGCCTCCATCACCCGATCTTTCAGGTGATCGACCAGAAATCCGAAGATCGCGGCGTCTTCGCCAGCCTCGACCTTGCCGGGAGCATCGGTTCGATCCCCGCCGCGATCACCATCGGCACGCAGGCGCGCTTCGGGCGCACCGCCGCGCGGCAGTTCATCAACCTGTCCGGCCGGTCCGGCGCGCCCATGGCCAACGCGCTCCAGACCGCGCGGACGATCAACAGCTATGGCGAAGCGCGCATCGCGCCCGTCGCCGACCTCTGGCTGATCGCGGGCGGCATCTACACCCATGGGACGCGCGACATCGCGAACCGCTTCGCGCCGCAGCGGAGCGGCCGCGTCAGCTTCGATGCCTTCGCGCCCAAATTCGGCCTGCTTTATGACCGGGGCGCGTGGCAGATCTACGGCAATATCAGCCGGTCGGTCGAACTGCCCGGCTTTTCCGAACTCAGCCAGACCCCGGCGGGCGGCGCGCCCGGCTTCACCCCCGTCCGCCCGCAACGCGCCTGGACGGCGGAGGTCGGCACGCGCGGCACGGTCGGCATCGCAAGCTGGGACATCAGCCTCTACCGCGCCGACATCAGGGGCGAGATGCTGCAATATAATGTCGTGCCGGGCGTTATCCCCGCCGCCACCTTCAACGCCGACCGCACGCGCCATCAGGGGGTCGAAGCGGGTCTCAGCCTCGTGCTCGCCCCATGGGCGAAGGTCCGGCAGGTCTATCAGTATAGCGACTTCCGCTTTCGCCGCGACACACAGTTCGGCGACAACCGCCTGCCCGTGGTGCCGCGCCATGCCTACCGCGCCGAACTGACGCTGGGCAGCGAATCGCTCAGCCTTTCGCCTGCTGTCGAGTGGCTACCGCAGGGCGCCTGGGTGGATTATGCCAACAGCAAGCGGGCGGGGGGCTATGCTCTCCTCAACCTCGGCGCGCAGGCGGTGTTGCGCGATGGCGTGACGCTGTTCCTCGACGCCCGCAACCTGACGGCCCGGCGCGCCATCGGGGACATCAGCGCGCTCGTGCGCTATGTGCCCGACAATCCTGCCACATCCACCGACGAAGGCAGCGCCGCCTTCTACCCCGTCGAACGCCGCGCGGTTTACGCGGGCGTCCGCGCGCGCTTCTGATAAGGGGGCAGCCGATGACACAGACAGGCTTCTACCGCGCGATGTGGCGCTGGCATTTCTACGCAGGCCTCATCGTGCTGCCCGTCCTCGCCCTGATGGCGGTGACGGGGGCGCTCTACCTCTACAAGCCGGAGATCGAGGCGCGGCTTTACCCCACGCGGCTCGACGGTCCGGCGGCACGGACGCTGCCGCCCTCCCGTCTGATCGCGGCGGCGAAGGGTCAGGTGACGCAGATCCTCCATCCCGCCGATCCAAAGGCAAGCTGGCAGGTCGTGACCCGCGAAGGAAAGGCGCCGCCCGTCACCCATTTCGTCGATCCGCGCGACGCCCGCATCCTTGGCGACATGCGCGGCGGCGGCGTGATGAAGACGATCAAGGATCTGCACAGCCTCGCGCTCACTGGCCCGGTCGGCAATCGCCTCGTGGAGGTGGTCGCGGGCTGGGCGATCCTGCTCTGCGTCACCGGCCTCTATCTGCGCTGGCCGCGCCGGGGACAGCCCGCGCTGGCGCTAAGGGGAAGGGCGCAGGGCCGCCTCTTCTGGCGCGACCTGCACGGCACGCTGGGCTTCCTTTCGGCGGGCGTCATCCTGTTCCTCGCCGTCACAGGCATGCCGTGGACGGAAATATGGGGCGGCGGCCTGCGCGGGATTGTCGCCGCGAACCAGTGGGGCCGACCAAAAATGGCGGCGATCCCGCTCGATACGCCAGCGAAGGACGCGCTGCCCTGGACCCTGCGCGACGCTGCGCCGGGCGCTGGCCGCCCCGGCGACATCGGCGTGGATGCAGTTGCCCGCATCGCCGCGCGGCGCGGCCTGCCCTCCGGCTACCGGATCATTCTGCCCGCCAGTCCCGGCGCGCCTTACCTCATCGCCACCGAAGTTACCCGCGCGCAGGACGCCCGCGCCATCCTGATCGACGCGGCATCCGGCGCGGTCGAGCAGGATATGGACTGGCGCATGTTCGGCCCCGGCGCGAAGGGCGTCGAATGGGGTATCGCCACGCATCAGGGCCAGCAATATGGGGAGCCGAACCGGCTGCTGATGCTGGCGGGCTGCCTCTGTCTCCTCGTGCTGTGCCTCACCGCGCCCGTCCTCTGGTGGAAGCGCCGTTTCGCCACGCCGCCGCCCGCCAGCCCGCAGGCGCGCCGTACCGTGGCGGGCCTCATGATCCTGATCGGCGCGCTCTTTCCCCTGACCGGCGTCAGCATGATCGGGGCGCTGGGCGGGGAGTGGCTCGTGCGGCGGCTCCGGTTTCCTTTGTCGGCGGGAGGGACTAAAGGCACGGCATGATCCGACTGTCCGGCCTGAAGCTCCCTCTCGACCATGTCGCCGACGCCGTTCCCGCCGCCATCTGCGACCGGCTGGGGCTGGAGCCAGCCGCCCTTCGCGGCTTCACCCTCGTGCGCCGTGGCAACGACGCGCGCCGCCGCAACGCGATCCAGATCGTCTATACATTCGACCTCGATGTCGCGGATGAGGCGGCCATCCTCGCCCGCTTCGCCGACGATCACGATGTTCGCCCAACCCCGGACACCCGCTATCGCTTCGTCGCCCAAGCGCCACAAGGCTGGACCGGCAAGCGTCCGGTCGTCATCGGCGCGGGACCATGCGGTCTGTTCGCGGGCCTCATCCTCGCCCAGATGGGCTTCCGCCCCATCATCCTCGATCGCGGCAAGGTGGTGCGCGAACGCACGAAGGACACATGGGGGCTGTGGCGGCGGGGCGAGCTGAACCCCGATTCCAACGTCCAGTTCGGCGAAGGCGGCGCGGGCACCTTCTCCGACGGCAAGCTCTATTGCCGGGTGAAAGACCCGCGCTTCCTCGGCCGCAAGGTGCTGGAGGAGTTCGTCGCCGCCGGTGCGCCCGATGACATCCTCTGGGAAGCGCACCCCCATATCGGCACCTTCCGCCTCGTTTCCATGGTCGAATCCATGCGCCGCCAGATCGAGGCGCTGGGCGGCGAATATCGCTGGCAGCACCGTGTCGACGATCTCGTGCTGGACCCGGACGGAGAGGGGGGCAAGCAATTGCGCGGCGTCGTGCTCCACGATGGCAGCGTCATCGAGACCGATCATGTCGTGCTCGCCATCGGTCACAGCGCGCGGCCCACATTCGAGATGCTGCATAGTCGCGGCGTCCATATGGAAGCCAAGCCCTTCTCCATCGGCGTGCGCATCGAACATCCGCAGGGCTGGATCGACCGCGCCCGCTACGGCAAATGCGCGGGCCATCCGGACCTTGGCGCGGCGGCCTACAGCCTCGCTCACCATTGCGGCAACGGGCGCACCGTCTACAGCTTCTGCATGTGCCCCGGCGGGCGGGTGGTCGCCGCGACATCGGAGGAAGGGCGCGTCGTCACCAATGGCATGAGCCAGTATAGCCGCGCCGAATTCAACGCCAATTCCGGACTCGTCGTCGGCATAGAGCCGGAACGCGACTATCCCGGCGGCCCGCTCGCGGGGATCGACTTTCAGCGCCACTGGGAATCGGCGGCCTATGTCGCGGGCGGTTCCTCTTATCACGCGCCGGGGCAGACCGTGGGCGACTTCCTCGCAGGGCGCGCCTCGACCGCACTCGGCTCGGTCGAGCCGTCCTACAAGCCCGGCGTCACGCCCACCGACCTGTCGCACTGCCTCCCCGTCTTCGTGATCGACGCTTTCCGCGAGGCGCTGCCCGTCTTCGGCCGCCAGATCGCAGGCTACGACCATCCCGACGCGGTGATGACGGGCGTGGAAACCCGCACATCCTCGCCCGTGCGCATCACGCGCGGCAGGGATTTCCAGAGCCTCAACGTCGCTGGCCTCTATCCGGCGGGGGAGGGGGCGGGCTATGCCGGCGGCATCCTGTCCGCCGCGATCGACGGCATCAAGGTCGCCGAAGCGCTCGCCATCGCGATCATGGCGCGGTGAGCGCCGCGTTCACCACTCTTTAAATCCCTTCTGGCACATTGGCAGCATCAGCCGGAGCCAGATCATGAACGCGCCCTATCATACGGTCCTGCACCGCTTTCACCGCTCGTCGGAGCGCCTCGACGTCAGCCGCGCGTCCACGCTGCGTCTCGACGATGGCGATCCGCTCGACGTGCTGCTGGAGGATGTGGCGGTCGGCGGCTGCCGGATTTCCGGCGTCCGCGATCTTGCGCCGCAGGAAGCCATCATGATCGGCCTTGCCGGTGTGGGTTCGCGTCCCGCGCGCGTCGTGTGGTCGCAGGGCGGGCAGGCGGGTTGCGAGTTCGATCAGGCGCTGACCTTTAGGGAACTGGAAGAAACACAAGCGGCAGGCAATGTCGTGACCGGCAATTTCGCGACCTTCAGGGTGCAGGCCGAAGCCGCTCTCTTCGCCGAACAGCCCAAGCTCAGCCGCCGCGCGCGCCTTGCCGTGCTGGCGGTGGCGGTGATCGCGAGCTGGGGCATCGCCATCGGCCTCGCCAGCCTCGCCATGAGCCTGTTCGCCTGACGGCACGTCAACCTGCCGATCTGCCTTTCCCGCATCGCTGCACGACCGACGGCGCCATGCGCGCGTCCAGAGTCTGCCGGACGACCCGTGCCAGTATGGCATAGCCGCTCGGGCTCAGGTGAATGGCGTCCTCCCGATAATGGCTGCGCGGCATGCCATCTGCCAGCAGCGGCCCGGTAATATCGACATAGGCGGCATTTTTGATCTTCGGGACCAGATGCCGGAGAAGGAGATTATATTCCTGCAGTCGCGGCAGATATTGTAACCGCCCCGGACTGGGCTTCATCGACAGGATGAAAAGCGGCACGCCCTTCAGCACGCGATCCCGCGTCACCGACAGCCGCGCCAGATCGCGCGCGATCGCACGGATGTCGCGCCCTCCCGCGATGTCATTCTCTCCGGAATAGAGGATGATCGCCGCCGGACGCCCCTCATCCGGGGAAATTTTGGAGAAACGGCTGGCGATGTCGTTCAGCATCGCGCCGTCGATCCCGCGATTGCGCGCGTCCCAGGGCGTCAGATCCTTCTCAAGGCTGGTCCAGCGGTGGATGGAGGAACTGCCGAGGAACCACAACATGCATGTCCCCGGACGCTCGTGGTCGTCAGGCAGTTCCCCGTCGTCGTGGGGCAACAGCCCGCCCAGCCATGCAGCGGCCATGATCGCGACGAACGTGCCCGCACCGACCAGCAACTTTGCGACCTTCGACCTCACATTTCACTCCGGCAGGTCTGTTCTTCTTGCAGGATAAAAATAAGATTCCGTAAGCCTGATGCACCGCAGGATTAGCATCATGATAACCCTTTTCTGACACTTGCCTACATCGTCGGAAATATTGGCCGGAAAACGGATGGATAGACTATCGTGACAGGATCGGTCCTCATCATTTCCTGCCGGATCAATCGCCGGTGACGCAGGATGAAAATTCCGCAAGGCCATCGCCGTTCCATCGTCTCGAATGGATCGACGTCGCCCGTGGCCTCGCTATCATTCTCATCATCGTCCATCACAGCCGCGACTATGCGCTTGTTCTGGCGCCGCCCCTGCCGTCGGACCTGATACGCTGGGCCTATTTCGATCCGCTGCTCGTCCATATCCGCCTGCCCCTGTTCTTCACCATATCGGGCATGGTGTCCTTCGGCTTTTCAGCCCGGCCAGCGAAACGCATCAGGCTTCGCCGGGTCGCTTCGCTGACCGCCGTTTATGGCGTCACTTCAAGGTTTGTGCGCCAGACAACGATTTGACGGACATTTCGGGAACATCGGTCATGCCACGAGCTTGAGCCGCGCCAGCGGATCGTTCAGCGGCCGAAATTCGCCCGCAGAAATTCGCTTGGCCTGGTCCCAAAGATAATCGCCGGTCAGGCTGATGTGCGCCCAGCCCATTGGCGACAGATGGGCAAGCAGCGCTAGATCAAATTCGATGTCGGTAGCACCGAGATGCTGCACAGCCCGGTCAAGATAGAGCGTGTTCCAATAGGAAATCGCCGCGATCAGCAGATTGAGGCCCGAAGCGCGGTATTCCTGGTTTTCGAGGCTTCGATCCGTAAATCGGCCCTGGCGATTGGTGTAGATGGCCGCTGCCAAAGTATGCCGCGCCTCCCCCTTGTTCAGGCCCGCTTGGCATGCCCGCCGAAGCGTGGGCTGTTCCAGCCAGTCGAGCGCGAACAGCGTGCGCTCGATGCGGCCGAGTTCGGCAAGCGCAAAATCCAGTTTGTTTTGCCGCTTGTAGGCAGCAAGCTTGCGCATGATGACCGAGGGCGCGACAGTGCCATCCTTGATCGACGCCACGACCCGGACGATGTCATCCCAATCGGCTTCGATCGCGGCTGTCTTGATCGTGCGGCCCATCAGACATTCGATGCCCCGATAGGATGATGGTGCCAGAATGGAGCCAAGCTTGCGATCCGCAATGTCGCGCAATCGCGGGACGAATCGGAAGCCCAGTAGGTGGCACAACCCGAACACATGGTCACTGGCACCGCCGGTGTCGGTATAATGTTCGTGCAACGGGAGTTGCCCGGCGCCCAGAACCAGACCATCGAGCACATAGGGCGCTTCCCCGGCTGTTGCGGACATGATCCGCGAGCCGAAGGATGCAAAATGGTCGGAGACATGCGAATATATCTTCACCCCTGGCTCTGCACCGTACTTGGCATTGACCTCGGCGGCGCCCGACCGGCTTCTTCCGGAGCGGAAAAACTGGCCGTCGGACGACGAGCTGGTTCCCGCGCCCCAGTGGCGCGCGAACGGAAGCTGATGATGGGCCGCGACTATCGTCTGGAGTGCGTGGCTGTAATTTTCGGGCGACAGGTACCAATTGTGCGTCCACGCGATCTGAGCATAGGTCACGCCTTCGCTGGCATTGGCCATGCGCTCCAAGCCCAGATTGGTGCCGTCCGCCAGGATCGCCGCGAGCACGGCATTGGGGTTGTCGTGTTCCTTGCCGGATCGCAGCTCGCGAAAGGCTGATAGAAAACCCGTGCGTTCGGCCACTTCGAGCAAAAGCTCGGTTATCCTGACGCGCGGGAGCAGACCATCGAGCCGCCGGTCGAGCGCTTCGGCTTCGGGCGGGCTGATTGGCGGCATTTGCTGGATTTTCAATCGGTCGCGGTCCAAAGACACGCCTTCAAGGTTTCCGCCTTTCAGCTGCTTGGCAAAGCGGCGCAACCGCCAATCGAGCGTTCTACCGCGCCCGGCAAGGTAGGCTTGAGCATCGGTCTCGAAGGCAAGCTGCTCCAGGGCTTTCGCTGTGTCGCGACGGCTGAGCAGATAGGCGTCGAAGCGCTGATAGCTACGGCTGCCCTCGACCCACACATCGCCAGCACGCAACCCGTCGCGCAAAGTCGCAGCAACCGCAATTTCGTAGAGCCGACGGTTGATGCGCCCGCCGCTGGTGATGATCTGCTTCCATTTGCGGTTCGGGAACGGCAGTGGAACACTGTCGGGGAGATGGCGTGCTTTGCGCTGGTTGGCATCCCTGATGACATCGATGGCCTTGATCAACTGCAATCGGCTGCCGGACGCCTTGAACGAGAATGCCTCGAAGAAGGCGGGGCCGAACCGGCGCAGCGTCGCATAGCGTTCGGTCGCCATGACCAAGGCATCCTCGCCGGCGAGGTTGGCCAGCGCGTCGACCTGCGCCTTTGCGGCCACCAGCTTGTGCCAACCCACCATTTCATCGATCAGCTCGAGCGGATCGCCGCCGTGCTGGATCGCTTCATCAAGGGCCGAAATCGTCGCGCCGAACAGTCGCATCAGCTGGCCGACGGACTGGATGCTGTCCTGATAGCGCCTCTCCCGGCCGCGCCGTGCGCGGGTGAACATGCCGCCGATCAGACGATCGAACATCTGGATCGCACCATCGGCAAGCCGGGCTTCAAGATCGATGACGGCTGCCACAAGCGTCGCGCGGCGGCGATTAAGGCTGTAGTCAGAGAGGAGAAAGGCCGGGGCCACGCCGCCTTCGCGAACAAATTGGGCGAAGCGGAATTCGGGGATCTCGGAGCTGACTGCGGGATCGATGCCAATATTGCGCACAAACCGCAACCGCTCCAAGAGGCCATTGATGTTCGCTGTATTCGGCGCTTCATCGTAGGCGCGGAGCCAGGCCAAGGGCGTCATCCCGAAATCGGAATTGTTGACGAGCAGGTCGTCGAGATGCGCCATCTCGGAGGAATCTAGCGTCTCGATGAGTGCGGCTGCGGCCGCTTTGCGCGCGCGAGCCCGTCCGGCAAGTCCGGCCCGCTCCAAGGTATCCGAGGCGGGCAAGATGAAGCGCTTGTCCTTCAGCCCCTCGATCAGTGCGCGAACGATGGGTTCGCCGCGATCTGTGTGTCGCGCGGCGGCTTCCGCCAGTTCCAGCGCGAAAGGAATGTCCATGCGCCGGAAGGGATGAAGCCCCAGGTATCGGGCGACGATCTCGGCATGGTCGTTTCGGGTCTGTGAGCGCTGACCATAGCTGGTGAGCGCTGCCGGATCGACGTGCAGTTGGGCGGCGAGGTAATGCAAAACGGGGGTCGGGACGGCATTGTTTCCCGGCAAGCCGAATCCAAGATGACGCATCAAGGCAATATGGCTTGCGAGGCCAAGCCTGTTCGGCGCGCCGTAGCGCCTGCCGATCACTTCGATGTCTTCGGCGGACAACGTGTAGTTGGCGATGATCGCGATGTCGTCGGTCGGCGGCTCGAATAGGCATCGGCGCTCGTGATCAGTCAGGAGCCGTCGTCTCGCCAATTTGCCCTCCCACCGATTCGTCGCGTCAGATTAACGCGAGGGTCTGCCAATGCGAAGAGGTGCACTGTCCGATAGACGATCCCTTAGCGAACATGTGTCGGCAGCGCCGCCATCGCACCGAAAACCTGTGTTCCGCCTGTCTCGTTTGACTGGTCCGATTTGTTTTGCGTTGAAGGCCCCTTCTGCGATACAAGTCCCGGATGACCAACACCCTGATCGGCTATGCCCGCTGCTCAACGGACAAGCAGGATCTTGCCGCACAGCGCGACGCTCTGGTCCAGCTTGGGGTGGCACCGGATCGAATTTATACCGACCACGGTTTCACCGGGACCAATCGTGCGCGACCAGGTTTGGATCAGGCCTTGGCCGCAGTTCGCAATGGCGACACGCTGGTGGTGCCCAAGCTCGACCGACTTGCGCGCTCCGTTCCCGACGCACGGGCGATCGGCGACCAGCTGACGGCACGCGGCGTGAGATTGCAACTCAGTGCCAGCGTCCACGATCCCGGCGACCCCATGGGCAAGCTGTTCTTCAACATCCTTGCCACCTTCGCGGAATTCGAAGCCGATCTGATCAGGATGCGGACCCGGGAAGGTATGGCCGTCGCCCGCGCCCGGGGAAAGCTGCGCGGCAAGAAGCCAAAGCTATCTGATCGGCAGCAGAAGGAGTTGCGCCGGATGTATGACACCGGCGATTATTCGATCAGCGACCTGGCCGAACTGTTCTCGATTTCGCGTCCGACAGTTTATCGCACCCTTGGCCGGCAGCCCACGGTCACTGCCGTGACGGCGGAACCAGCTTGACTATGCACCTTATATAGTGCATATGGTAGCCATGGGATCGGGGACCGCACAACGCATCGAGCTGGTGTTCTACCAGACCGATGCAGGCAATGTCCCCGTTCGCGACTGGCTACTCGGTCTCCCTGAAGCCAATCGCCGCGAGATTGGCCAGGACTTACAGCGGGTCCAGTTCCGCTGGCCGGTTGGCATGCCGCTGGTTCGCCCTATGGGAAAGGGGCTGTTCGAAGTGCGTACATCCCTGCCTGACGGAACGATCGCGCGTGTGCTGTTCTGTTTCCACCAAGGCGAACTCTACGCGCTGCATGGATTTATCAAGAAGTCACAGACGACGCCAGCCGCAGATTTGGAATTGGCACGCAAGCGCCAGAAAGAGGTTGAAAATGGCTGAGAACAAACATCGCGGCCCGACGCTGGACAGCTTCCTCGAGGAAGAAGGTGTGCTCGCGGAATTCCAGGCCAAGGCCATCAAGGAAGTCATCGCTTGGCAGCTTTCCGAGGCGATGCGCGAACGCAAGCTCAGCAAGAAGCGACTGGCGCTATTGATGCATACCAGCAGGACACAAGTAGACCGCATGCTTGATCCCGCCGATGGCAATGTCACCATCGAAACCCTGCAGCGCGCTGCCGCCGTCGTGGGGCGTAGGGTCGAGCTCGCGCTGATCTGATAAGCAAACAAGGCCGACTACGCCGAATGTTCCGCTTATGTCCGCCAAATCGTTGTTTGGCGCACAAACCTTGAGGTGACGCCTTTATGCGGGATGGTCGGTCGTGATGCTGCTGATTATTCCCGCCTGGCCCAACGACCGCTGGCTTCCCCCCACGCCGGGCGCCCTGTTCGAACTGTTTCGCGGCGGATCGGTGCTCTGGTATCTCTGGGCGCTCACGCTCGCCTATCTGTTCACGGCGGCCACGATCCGGCTGCCTTCGCCGCTCGCTGTCCTTACAGCCCTGCTGACCGGTGTCTGCCTGATCCGGTCAGGTGCCGAACTGCGCGGTGCGTTCGGCTCGCTGGGCAATTATCTGCCGCTCTACGTCATGGGCGCGCGCTACGGCGGACCTCTGACGCGGCTTTCGTCTCTGCACGATGTCAGGCTGATCGGGGCGGTGATCGTCGCCTATTTCATTCTGCTGCATTCCGCCGTCGCGTTTCCCGGCGTGGAACTGGCCCGGCATCTGGCGGGCGCTGCGACGGGCATCCTCGTCGCGGCGCAGCTCGCGGGCATATGGCCGTCGCACATGGCGCCGTTCGCGTGGCTGGGTCGCCGGACCCTTCCGATCTATGTGCTGCATTTCCCCATCGTCGCCCTGCTGGGCTGCGCCGCCCTGCGTTTCGGCCCGTGGGAGCCGAGGGCGGCCATGCTGCTGCTGTTTCTGCCCATGCTGGCGGCTGCGACCCTCGCCGCGTCGCTCATGCTGTTCCATCTGGCGGAGCGCATGGGTCTTGCATGGGCCTTCGCGATGAAGCGTGCGGGGAAGGCCCATGACGGGATCGCCCCTGCCGAAATGCGGACCCGGCCGTCCTGAAGCGAGCCGTCAGGCTGCACAGCCTGTGGTCGGCGGGTTTGCTTGGTTCAGGCTAAAGGGAATGGATGCCCGACAAGGATTCGAACCTTGATTGACGGAGTCAGAGTCCGCTCTCTTACCATTAGAGGATCGGGCATCAGGAGCAGGGGCGTGCCCCGCTCGGGAGGCCGCAGATAGGGCGGCGCGCTGGCCCCGTCAAGCGCATTTGTCGCCTTTCCGGGCCTTGCGCCCATCAAAAAGCCCGCCGGACACAGGTGCGTCCGGCGGGCTTTTCATCGGGATGGAGCGGCGCTTATTCGCCGTCGCTCTTCAGCAGGTAATCGCCCGCATCCGCGTCGGTGCCGTGGGTTTCGCCCTCGACAACGCCCAGCGGATCGTCGCCGATCGCCGCTTCCGGACCCTGCGCGAGTTCGGCGGCATGTTCTTCGGCGGCGCTGCGCGGGGCGATGAGGTCCACCTGGCTCGTGCTCCGCAGGGCGGCCCGCAGCGCCGCGTCACGCGACGAGGCGGCGACGCGCATCCGGTTCATGCCAGCGCCTGTGCCCGCCGGGATCAGGCGGCCGACGATGACGTTTTCCTTCAGACCGACGAGCGTGTCCTTCTTGCCCTGAACCGCCGCTTCGGTGAGCACGCGGGTCGTTTCCTGGAAGGACGCGGCCGAGATGAACGAGCGCGTCTGCAGCGAAGCCTTGGTGATGCCGAGCAGCACCGGCTTGCCCGCCGCCGGCTGGAAGCCGGGCTGGAGCTTGCTGTTGATCTCGTCCATTTCCTCGCGGTCGACTTGCTCGCCCACCAGCAGGGTGGTGTCGCCGGACTCGATGATCTCGACCTTCTGCAGCATCTGACGAACGATCGTCTCGATGTGCTTGTCGTTGATCTTCACGCCCTGCAGACGATAGACTTCCTGGATTTCCGCGACCAGATATTCGGCCAGCGGCTCGATGCCGAGCACTTCGAGGATGTCGTGCGGATCGGGCGAACCGCCGATCAGGTTGTCGCCGCGCTTGACATAGTCGCCTTCCTGAACGTCGATCACCTTGCTCTTGGGGATCAGATATTCGACCGGCTCGCCGCCATCTTCGGGGACGATGGCGATCTTGCGCTTCGCCTTATAGTCCTTGAGGAACTGGACGCGGCCGGAGACCTTGGCGATGATCGCATTGTCCTTGGGCTTGCGCGCTTCGAACAGTTCGGCGACGCGCGGCAGACCGCCGGTGATGTCGCGGGTCTTGGCCGCTTCGCGGCTGACGCGCGCCAGCACGTCACCGGCCTGCACCTGCGCACCGTCGTCCACCGACAGCGTCGCACCCACGGCCAGCATGTAGCGGGCCGCTTCGCCCGACTGGTCGTCGAGCAGGGTGAGGCGCGGACGGAGGTCTTCCTTCGAACGGGCCGAGCCACGGAATTCCGTGACGACGCGCTGGGCGATGCCGGTCGCTTCGTCGGTCTGTTCGGTCAGCGTCTTGCCGTCGATCAGATCCTGATACTTCACGATACCGGGCTTTTCCGTAATCACCGGCATGGTGAAGGGGTCCCATTCGGCGATGCGGTCGCCCTGTGCGACCTTGTCGCCATCGGCGAACAGGATGGTCGCGCCATAGGGCAGGCGATGGGTGGCGCGCTCGCGGCCCTCGCTGTCGATGATCGCGATCTCGCCGTTGCGGGCGAGGCTGAGGCGGCGGCCCTGCTTATCGGTGATGGTCGGCATGTCGCGCAGTTCGATCGTGCCGTCCGCCACGGATTCGAGGTTCGACGTTTCGTTGAAGTTCGCCGCGCCGCCGATGTGGAAGGTCCGCATGGTGAGCTGCGTGCCCGGCTCGCCGATGGACTGCGCCGCGATGACGCCGACCGCTTCGCCGATGTTGACCGGGGTGCCGCGGGCGAGGTCACGGCCGTAGCACTTGGCGCACACGCCCATCTTGCTTTCGCAGATGAGAGGGCTGCGGATCTTCACCGCCTGCGTGCCGATGGCCTCGATCTGGGCGATCATGGCTTCGTCCAGCAGGGTGCCGATGGGGATCACCACGCTGCCGTCCTTGCTGTCGACGATGTCCTGCGCCGTGGTGCGGCCCAGAATGCGCTCGCCGAGCGAAGCGATGACGCTGCCGCCCTGGACGATGGCCTTCATCTCCAGCGCCTTGTCGGTGCCGCAATCCTCCTCGACGACGGTGCAGTCCTGCGACACATCGACCAGACGGCGGGTCAGGTAGCCCGAGTTCGCCGTCTTGAGCGCGGTGTCGGCCAGACCCTTGCGGGCGCCGTGGGTGGAGTTGAAATATTCAAGGACGGTCAGGCCTTCCTTGAAGTTCGAGATGATCGGCGTTTCGATGATCTCGCCCGAAGGCTTGGCCATCAGGCCGCGCATGCCCGCGAGCTGCTTCATCTGGGCCTGCGAACCACGGGCACCCGAATGCGCCATCATGTAAATGGAGTTGATCGGGGCCATGCGGCCGGTCTCGTCCTTGGGCTGGGCGCGGATTTCGTCCATCATGGCGTTCGCCACCTGATCGCCGCAACGGCTCCAGGCGTCGATCACCTTGTTGTACTTTTCCTGCTGGGTGATCAGGCCGTCCTGATATTGCTGCTCATAATCGGCCACCAGCGCCTTGGTCTCATCGACATAGGTCGTCTTGCTGTCGGGGATGACCATGTCGTCCTTGCCGAAGCTGATGCCGGCCTGGAACGCGTGGCGGAAGCCCAGCGCCATGATGGCGTCGGCGAACAGCACCGTGTCCTTCTGGCCGGTATGACGATAGACCTGGTCGATGACGTCGCCGATTTCCTTCTTGGTGAGAAGGCGATTGACCACGTCGAATGGCACCTTGTGGCTCTTGGGCAGGCATTCGCCCAGCAGCATGCGGCCCGGAGTGGTCTCGAACCGCTTCATATACTGGTTGCCGGCTTCGTCGGTCTGCGGCACGCGGCTGATGATCTTCGAGTGCAGCGTCACCGCCTTGGCATAGAGCGCCTGATGCACTTCCTGCATGTCGGCCAGCAGCATGCCTTCGCCCGGCTCGCCTTCGCGTTCCATCGACAGATAATAGATGCCCAGCACCATGTCCTGCGACGGCACGATGATCGGCTTGCCGTTGGCGGGCGACAGGATGTTGTTGGTCGACATCATCAGCACGCGGGCTTCGAGCTGGGCTTCCAGCGAAAGCGGAACGTGCACGGCCATCTGGTCGCCGTCGAAGTCGGCGTTGAAGGCCGAGCAGACGAGGGGGTGGAGCTGGATCGCCTTGCCCTCGATCAGCACAGGCTCGAACGCCTGAATGCCGAGGCGGTGGAGCGTCGGCGCGCGGTTCAGCATCACCGGATGCTCGCGGATCACCTCGTCCAGAATGTCCCAGACTTCCTTGCGCTCCTTCTCGACCCATTTTTTCGCCTGCTTGAGGGTCATGGACAGACCCTTGGCGTCGAGGCGGGCGTAGATGAAGGGCTTGAACAGTTCGAGCGCCATCTTCTTCGGCAGGCCGCACTGGTGCAGCTTGAGTTCCGGACCGGTCACGATGACCGAACGGCCCGAATAGTCGACGCGCTTGCCGAGCAGGTTCTGGCGGAAGCGGCCCTGCTTGCCCTTGAGCATGTCGGACAGGGACTTCAGCGGACGCTTGTTCGCGCCGGTGATCACGCGGCCGCGACGGCCATTGTCGAACAGGGCGTCGACCGCTTCCTGCAACATGCGCTTTTCGTTGCGGACGATGATGTCCGGGGCGCGCAGTTCCATCAGCCGCTTCAGGCGGTTGTTGCGGTTGATGACGCGGCGATAGAGGTCGTTGAGGTCCGACGTCGCGAAGCGGCCGCCGTCCAGCGGCACCAGCGGACGCAGTTCGGGCGGGATGACCGGCACGACGTCGAGGATCATCCATTCGGGGCGGTTGCCCGATTCCAGGAAGGACTCAACCACCTTGAGGCGCTTGATGATCTTCTTGGGCTTGAGTTCCGACTTGGTGACGGCCAGTTCGTCCAGCAGCGCCTGCTTCTCGCCCTCAAGGTCGAGGTCCATCAGCATCTGCTTGACCGCTTCCGCGCCGATCCCGGCGGAGAAGGCGTCCTCGCCATATTCGTCCTGCGCGTCGAGCAGTTCGTCTTCGGTCAGAAGCTGGAACTTTTCGAGCGGGGTCAGGCCCGGCTCTGTAACGATGTAGGATTCGAAATAGAGGACGCGCTCAAGCTGCTTCAACTGCATGTCGAGCAGCAGGCCGATGCGCGAGGGCAGCGACTTCAGGAACCAGATGTGCGCGACAGGCGCGGCCAGTTCGATATGGCCCATGCGCTCGCGGCGGACCTTCGACACCGTGACTTCGACACCGCATTTTTCGCAGACGATGCCCTTATACTTCATGCGCTTATACTTGCCGCACAGGCATTCATAATCCTTGATCGGACCGAAGATGCGAGCGCAGAACAGGCCGTCACGCTCGGGCTTGAACGTGCGGTAGTTGATCGTCTCGGGCTTCTTGATCTCGCCGAAGGACCAGGACCGGATGCGCTCGGGCGAAGCCAGACTGATCTGGATCTGGTCGAAGGTTTCCGGCTTCTGGATCGGATTGGCGAAGTTGGTCAGTTCGTTCATTTCGAATTCCTCGAAAGAGATTCTATTGCTTGTTCATATTTCGGCAGCTGTTCGCTAGCGGCACGCCTGTAAGTTTCGTCAACTCTCCTCCTCCATTGCAAATGCTCTCCATCTTGCAATGAATGAGGCAGGCCACGAACCATGCCTGCTCCGTCGATTACTGCTTCCAGTATGCGCTTTGCCTGTTCCTCGACGCGTTCAAGAAGGCGTTTCTTGTCGCCAAGATAACCCCTCACCGTCTCAAAATTTTGATCTACTGTCTTAAAATCCAAGTCGCTACCTGTGAAATTTAGGCCCAGATCGGCAAAGGTGCGTTTGAAGCTAGGAACCACCGTCACGTTATTCTCAGCGCGAACTAGAGCGGTAGACCTTGCGTCAAACATCTGATCCGATCCTCCAATTTCGGAGAAATAGTGGAGGATAACACCATCCTTTTCAATGCGCTCAGACCTGCTTAGGGCATTTCCCTTGGCTTCGATGCAGACCCAATCCGAGTTTTCCACCAACTGGCGGAAAACCGGATTGAGTTCAGTGTCCGAAACTAGCGACAATCCTTACTCCGCCGCCTGCGCGAAGCCGTCGCCGTCTTCCTCGACCTCGTCCATCGCGGCGAGTTCGACGTTGAGGCCCAGCGAGCGCATTTCCTTGACGAGCACGTTGAAGCTTTCGGGGATGCCAGCCTCGAACGTGTCGTCGCCCTTGACGATCGCCTCATAGACCTTGGTGCGGCCGACCACGTCGTCGGACTTCACCGTCAGCATTTCCTGCAGCGTGTAGGCGGCGCCATAGGCCTGGAGCGCCCACACTTCCATCTCACCGAAGCGCTGGCCGCCGAACTGCGCCTTACCGCCCAGCGGCTGCTGGGTGACGAGGCTGTAGGGACCGATGGACCGTGCGTGGATCTTGTCGTCGACGAGGTGGTGGAGCTTGAGCATATAGATGATGCCCACCGTGACCTTGCGGTCGAACCTGTCGCCGGTGCGGCCGTCATACAGGTCCGACTGACCCGACGAATCTAGACCCGCCAGCTCCAGCATCCGCGACACGTCGGCTTCCCGCGCACCGTCGAACACCGGCGTCGCCATCGGCACGCCGCGGCCCAGATGTTCGGCCAGATCGACGATCTGGTCGCCATCGCGGCCCTCGATCTGGTCGGCATACTGCTCGCCATAGGCTTCGAGCAGGCGCTGCTTGACCGCGTCGGGCATCGCCCCGGCCTGCGCGTTCGGGTTGGCTTCGCGCCAATCCTCCAGCGCATGCTTGATCTGCTGGCCAAGGCCGCGCGCGGCCCAGCCCAGATGCGTTTCGAAGATCTGGCCGACGTTCATGCGGCTTGGCACACCCAGCGGGTTGAGCACGATGTCGACATGCGTGCCGTCTTCCAGGAAGGGCATGTCCTCGATCGGCAGGATGCGCGAAATGACGCCCTTGTTGCCGTGACGGCCCGCCATCTTGTCGCCCGGCTGCAGCTTGCGCTTCACCGCGACGAAGACCTTGACCATCTTGAGCACGCCCGGGGGCAGTTCGTCGCCGCGCTGCAGCTTGTCGACGCGATCCTCGAACTTCTCGACGATCAGCTTCACCGCTTCGTCATACTGCGCCTTGACGGCTTCGATGCCGGCCTGACGCTGATCGTCCTCGACGGCGAACTTCCACCATTCGTGCCGCTCGACCTCGCCCAGCAGAGCCTCGTCGATGACCACGCCCTTGCGGACGCCCTTGGGAGCCGCGGACGCGGTCTGGCCCAGCAGCATTTCCTGCAGCCGGTTGAAGGTCGCGCGGTTGAGGATGGCGCGTTCGTCCTCGCGGTCCTTGGCGAGGCGGTCGATTTCCTCCCGCTCGATCGCCATGGCGCGCTCGTCCTTGTCGATGCCGTGGCGGTTGAACACGCGCACTTCCACGACCGTCCCGGCGACGCCCGGAGGCAGGCGCAGCGACGTGTCGCGCACGTCGCTCGCCTTTTCGCCGAAGATCGCGCGGAGCAGCTTTTCTTCCGGCGTCATCGGGCTTTCGCCCTTGGGCGTGATCTTGCCGACCAGGATGTCGCCCGGCTCCACTTCGGCGCCGATATAGACGATGCCCGCTTCGTCGAGGTTGCGGAGCGCTTCCTCACCGACATTCGGGATGTCGCGGGTGATGTCCTCCGGCCCCAGCTTCGTATCGCGGGCCATGACCTCGAACTCCTCGATATGGATCGAGGTGAAGACGTCATCCTTCACGATCCGTTCGGAGATCAGGATCGAGTCTTCGTAGTTGTAGCCGTTCCAGGGCATGAACGCGACGAGCGTGTTGCGGCCCAGCGCCAGCTCGCCGAACTCGGTCGACGGGCCGTCGGCGATCACGTCGCCTGCTTCAATGAGGTCGCCGACCTTCACCAGCGGACGCTGGTTGATGCAGGTGTCCTGATTGGAGCGCTGGAACTTCTGGAGCGTGTAGATGTCGACGCCCGACTGGCCGGGTTCGACATCGCCGGTGGCGCGGATGACGATACGGGTCGCATCGACCTGATCGACGATGCCCGCGCGGCGCGACGCCACGGCTGCGCCGGAGTCACGGGCGACCGTGCCTTCCATGCCGGTGCCGACGAAGGGCGCTTCGGCCTGCACCAGAGGCACGGCCTGACGCTGCATGTTCGATCCCATCAGCGCGCGGTTGGCGTCGTCATTCTCCAGGAACGGAATGAGCGAGGCCGCGACCGACACGAGCTGCTTGGGGCTGACGTCCATCAGCGTGATGTGGTCCTTGGGCGCCATCAGGAATTCGCCCGCTTCCCGCGCGGAGATCAGGTCTTCCACGAAGCTGCCGTCGGCATTCACTTCGGCGTTGGCCTGCGCGATCGTGTGCTTGGCCTCTTCCATGGCGGACAGGTAGACGACATCGTTCGTCACCTTGTTGTCGACGACCTTGCGATAGGGCGTTTCGATGAAGCCATATTTGTTGACGCGGCTGAAGGTGGCGAGGCTGTTAATCAGACCGATGTTCGGGCCTTCGGGCGTCTCGATCGGGCAGATGCGGCCATAGTGGGTCGGGTGAACGTCGCGGACTTCGAAGCCCGCGCGTTCGCGCGTCAGACCGCCCGGCCCGAGCGCCGACACGCGACGCTTGTGCGTCACTTCCGACAGCGGGTTGGTCTGGTCCATGAACTGCGAGAGCTGCGAGGAACCGAAGAACTCACGCACCGCAGCCACGGCGGGCTTGGCGTTGATGAGGTCGTTCGGCATCACGGTCGACACATCGACGCTCGACATGCGTTCCTTGACCGCGCGCTCCATGCGCAGCAGGCCGACGCGATACTGGTTCTCCAGCAGCTCACCGACCGAACGCACGCGGCGGTTGCCGAGATTGTCGATGTCGTCGATTTCGCCCTTGCCGTCCTTGAGGTTCACCAGTTCCTTGACCACGGCGAGGATGTCCTCGGTCCGCAGCGTCGTCACCGTGTCCTCGGCGTCGAGGTCGAGGCGCATGTTCATCTTCACGCGGCCCACGGCCGACAGGTCGTAGCGTTCCGGATCGAAGAACAGCCCGGCGAACAGCGCTTCGGCGGTTTCCTTCGTCGGCGGCTCACCGGGGCGCATGACGCGATAGATGTCGGACAGCGCCTGATCGCGGTCTTCGGCCTTGTCGGCTTTCAGCGTGTTGCGAATCCAGGGGCCAGTGGTGACATGGTCGATGTCGAGCAGCTCGAGGCGGTCGATGCCCGCCTTGTCGAGCTTTTCGAGATTTTCCGGCGACACTTCGTCGCCCGCCTCGATATAGATTTCGCCGGTGCTCTCGTTGATGAGGTCGTAGGCGCTGTAGCGGCCATAGACTTCCTCTGTCGGGATCAGCAGCGTCTCAAGCCCGTCCTTCTCCGCCTTGTTGGCGGCGCGGGGGCTGATCTTGTGGCCGGCGGCGAACACGACTTCACCCGACTTGGCGTCGACGATGTCGAAGGCGGGCTTCAGGCCGCGCCATGCTTCGGCGAGATAGGGGATCTGCCAGCCGCCTTCGCCACGGACATAGGTGACCTTGTTGTAGAACTGGCCCAGAATGTCTTCTGGCGTCAGGCCCAGCGCGAACAGCAGCGCCGTCACCGGCAGCTTGCGCTTGCGGTCGATACGGACGTTGACGATGTCCTTGGCGTCGAACTCGAAGTCGAGCCATGAACCGCGATAGGGGATCACGCGCGCGGCGAACAGATATTTGCCCGACGCATGGGTCTTGCCGCGGTCATGGTCGAACAGGACGCCCGGCGAACGGTGCATCTGGCTGACGATCACGCGCTCGGTGCCGTTGACGATGAAGGTCCCGTTGCCCGTCATGAGCGGCATGTCGCCCATGTAGACGTCCTGCTCCTTGATATCGAGCACGGAGCGGGTTTCGGTGTCGGCGTCCACTTCGAACACGATGAGGCGCAGCGTCACGCGCATCGGCGCGGCGTAGGTGATGCCGCGCTGGCGGCATTCTTCCACGTCATATTTCGGATCTTCGAGTTCGTAGTGAACGAAGTCCATTTCGGCGGTGCCGGCGAAGTCGCGGATCGGGAAGACCGAGCGCAGGGTCTTTTCGAGGCCCGACACATAACCGATCGACGGATCGGACCGCAGGAACTGTTCGTAGCTCTCCCTCTGGACCTCGATCAGGTTCGGCATCTGAACCACTTCGTGAATGTCGCCGAACACCTTGCGGATGCGCTTCTTCGCGCCGGTGTTGCTGATGGGGGGGAGAGCTTTGGTCGCCATGCGTTCCTGCCTGTAACGGTTCGTCGTGTTTTCCCGCATCGCAGCGGAAATTCAGCCCTGTTGCGGTGGAATGACCGGCGATTCGCGCCTGTCATTCCACGCAAAAAAGTGCGGGCCGGGACTGTCCGATCCGCACTGTCAGCGTCTGTAAACCCGCCCAAATTCGCCCAATCCCGCCGGTTCCGGACGCTAGCCGGTGCCGGTCCCCGGGCGATCCGGGGGACGGTCCCTTCCGCCAACGAGCGGCGGGCAGGACCGATTTCCTGATCGCATATAGGAGCAATCTCCTATTTTGTGAAGAGGCTCCATCGCCCTCCCGCCAGCATCGCTCCGCCCAGCGCCAGACCGGCATAGGCGATGACGATCCCGGCAAGGCCGCCGCCCGCCGCCAGCATCATGTCGGTCAGCATCGGCGCCAGCGCGCCCACCAGACTCGCTACCGCGACCGCCGTGCCCAGCAGGGCAGGGAATCGCGCGCCCGGCGCGACCTCGGCGATCATCATCGCGCCGGTCTGGCCCGGCAGCGCGCTCGCCACGCCCCACAGCAGCACGAAGGCGGCGACGCCCGCCATCCCGAACGGTCCCGCCGCCAGCAGCGCCGCGCTTCCCCCCGCGAGCATCAGGCCACTGCGCGCGAACGCTTCTCTGCCCCCGATCCTGTCGGCGACCCACCCTCCGGCGAGCAGGGCGGGCAGCCCCATGAAGTTCGCAATGCCAAAAGCCGTTACTGCCTGCCCATGGCTCAGCCCTTGCCGCATCAGCCCATCGACCAGGGCGAAAAGGATGCCGTTGATCGACAGTTGCACCATGGTCATCGCGGCCGTCACCTGCACCGCGCCGGGGCGCGGCAAGACCGCTGTCCGCCCGGCATCTGGCGCATCGGCCCCGGTAGCGAGGCCGCGCCGTACGACCAGCAGCAACGGCATCGTCGCCAGCATCGCCGCGCTCGCCAGCATCATCGCCGTGCGCCAGTGCCATAGGTCCGCGATCAGCGTCAGCGCGGGCGGCATGATCGCGCCGCCCAATATCGTCGCGCCCAGAAACAGCGCCAGCGCCCCGCCCCGCCGCTGCGGCATGTCGCGGGTGATGATCGCGATGCCCGGCACGATGGTCGAACCCGCAATTCCCGCCCCCGTCAGTGCGAGCGCCGCCGTCAGCCATATCCTATCCTGCGCCATCGCCGCGCCCAGCCATCCTGCCGCCGCCAGCGCGATGCCGCCCGCGATCACCGCACGCGCATCCATCCGCCCGATCAGCCGGCCGACGATGAGGTTCCCGCCGCTCATCGCCACCAGCAGAACAGTCGCCGCCAGACCGAGGGAGCCGAAATCGCCCGTCATGTGCGGCAGGATCGCGGGCAGCGTCATCAGCGTCCCGCCCTGCACAATCAGGGCGATGACCGACAGGACCAGAACGGACGGGGCCAGAACGGACGGGGCAGAAACGGAAGGGGATCGGGGAGCGCGCACAGGTTTCCAGTATCCATAAACCGCCCGGCCTTAACGCAAATTTTGTCCGATTCGTCCAAGGCTCGCAAAAATATGCCGTGATACGGCACTTCTGACCTTCGCCCGAAACAGGACTGCCCCCGTGATTCGCACGGAAGATATTTACGACGCCGCCGCCGACGATGACGCCTTCGCCCGGCTCGCGGCCCTGCTGGCCGAAGCCGCGGGCGCGCGTTCCGCCGTGCTGCACTGGGGGCGCAGGCCCGGCGACGCGACCGAAATCAGCTATTCGGGCTATTTCACGGCCGACCAGATGGCCGTCTATGACGAGGAATTTCAGGACGACGACCTGTGGGGCGGGGCGCTGGACGGGCGACCGTCCAACCGCGTCTGGGCCTTCGACTCGATGGTGCCCGACAGCGCCTATGAAGGCAGCCGCATATATAATGAATGGATACGCCCGATGGGCGACGACACCTTTCGCTGCCTTGGCGGCGTCGTCCAGCATGGCGAGGCGGTTGGCCATGTCGGCCTGCATCGCGGGCGGACGCAGCGCGCCTTCGACGCGCGCGAGGTTGCGATGGTGCAGGATCAGGTCGGCCATCTCGGCCGCATGTTCGACATCCGGCGCAAGCTCGACCGCGCGGTGCATCATGGCCGGGCGCTTCATGCCACGCTCGACCTGCTGGACCATGCCGTTTTCACCCTCGCGACGGACGGCCTGATCGTCGCCAGCAACCGCACAGCCGACGCGATGCTGCGAACGGGCGATGCGCTGCTGCTGCGACGGCGGCGGATCGCTGCGCGCGACCCGCGTGACGAGGCCCGGCTTTTCTCCGCGCTGCGCGCCGCCGCCGCCCGTGACGCCACGCAGGCGAGCGCGATTGCGCTGCATCGGGAACGGGGCGCGCCCTATATGGCGTCCATCGCCGCCATCTGGACCGGGCAGCAGCGGCAGATCGTGATGATCGTCACCGATCCTCATGGCCGCGACGCGAGCCTCGCCGACCGGGTGCGCGCGCTCTATGGTCTCACCGCAGCCGAAGCGGACATCGTCGTCGGCCTTGCGGACGGCAAGGCGGTGGAAACCGTGGCGCAGGAACGGGCGGTGTCGCTCGCTACCGTGCGCTCGCAGCTCAAGGCCATCTACCTCAAGATGGACGTCACCCGTCAGTCCGAACTGGTCGCCCGCATCGCCCGCCTGCCGCGCTTCCCGCTCGCCGACTGAAGCGGGCCGGGTCAGGGCGCTGACGCGTTCGCAGGCGCTTCGGGCGGCACGATCTTCACGGTTTCGAACCGCTCCCTGCGCCGGACGCCCGCCAGCCCCGCATCGGTAGGGGCGACCGGCGGCACGGCCACCGGCACGCGCTGGCGCATACAGTCGTTGCGGTTCGCGCGCGGCGTCCGGGCGCAATTCCACAGCGCGCGCTGCAACCCGCTGCCCGCATCGTGAATGTAGGAAAAGCGCATCGCCGCCATGTCCGCCAGCGTCAGCGGCACCTGTCTGGGCGCTTCGCCCGCGACCCAGCCCATGATCCGGCACTGCGTCCGCCCGGCGCAGAAAGTGCGCGCCAGTTCCGGCCAGCGATCGGGCGCACTGCCGCGCGGCAGCTCGACGAGGAAGCTGCGCGCGTCCGCGATGGAGATCAGCTTCACCCCCGCCACGCTCTTGCCCAGCGCCTCCATCCCCACCTGTTCGGGATGCGCGGCCAGCGCGCTTGCGCCTTCAGACAGCGGCAGGGGCAATCCGCCCCCCGGCATCGCCCGGTGCGCCCTCGACAGCATCGCGATCTTCGGCACCACCGGCTCCCCCGGCGTGCGCCCGAAGCGGAAGGCTGGCGGCGTTCCCCACCAGCCGCGCCAGCGGAAGAAGAGATGCGTGCCCACTGCCGTGATCTTGTCGAGACTGCCGCTCCAGTAAGGCACCACCCAGTCGGTGTGATAATGGGTGGCATAGCCCACCGGCTGGAACACCTTGCCCGCCAGCGCCGCGCGTGCAATCTCCTGCGCCCGGCTCCATGCGGCAGCGCCCGGCACCCGCGCCAGCGCGCCGTCGCAGGTGAAGGTGAACTGGCAGCCCGTGCGCCGTTCCTGCCCCTGAAACACGACGCCGCATACCGTCTTGGGGAAGGCGGGATGGCGCACGCGGTTCAGCACCACCTGCGCCACCGCCCGTTCGCCCACGGTATCGTCGCCTGCTTCATAAAGCTGCGCCGCCGCAAGGCAGTCGGTCGCGCGCGCGAAATCGCCCTCATCTCCTGCAAAGAGGAAAGGCCGCGCCGCCGGATTGGGATCGCGGGAAAAGGGGATTTTCGCGTTGAAGGCGCGCGCCTCAGCAGGATCGAGCGCGAACACCTGCACAGGCTCGACCGGCGGCGGCGCGGCGCGGGGTCCGCGCAGCCGCGCCCCCGCCGCCACTGCCTCGAAGGGCCGGTCCGCTCCGGTTGCGCGCGGACGGCTTTCCCAATGGGCGACCGCCATCGGCAGACCGATGAAGATCAGCGCCCAGACCAGCCACATGACCGCATGTGGCCGGGCGGGGGTGTCCGCATTGCTCATGACAAAAAGACCGGACCTGCGTTCCTATTCCGGCAGGAAGTCGGGCACCGACAGGTAACGCTCGCCAGTGTCGTAGTTGAAGCCCAGCACGCGGCTGCCCGCAGGCAGTTCCTTCAGCTTCTGCGCGATTGCCGCCAGCGTCGCGCCGGACGAAATGCCCACCAGCATCCCTTCCTCCCGCGCCGCGCGCCGCGCATAGTCCTTGGCGTCGGCGGGATCGACCTGGATCACGCCGTCGAGCAATTGCGTATGGAGGTTTGCCGGGACGAAACCGGCGCCGATGCCCTGTATCGGATGCGGCCCCGGTTGCCCGCCGCTGATGACCGGGGACAGCGTCGGCTCCACCGCGAACACCTTGAGGTCGGGCCACGCCTTCTTGAGCACCTGCGCCGTCCCGGTGATATGACCGCCCGTGCCCACGCCCGTCACCAGCGCGTCGATGGGCGCGTCGCCGAAGTCGGTCAGGATCTCGACCGCCGTCGTATGAACATGCACGTCGATATTGGCGGGGTTTTCGAACTGCTGCGGCATCCAGCTTCCCGGCGTCTGGCTCACCAGTTCCAGCGCGCGTTCGATCGCGCCCTTCATGCCCTTCTCGCGCGGGGTGAGGTCGAAGGTCGCGCCATAGGCGAGCATCAGCCGCCGCCGTTCGATCGACATGCTTTCGGGCATGACCAGCACCAGCTTATAGCCCTTGACCGCCGCCACCATGGCGAGGCCGACGCCGGTATTGCCCGATGTCGGTTCGATGATGGTGCCGCCGGGCTTGAGGTCGCCCGAAGCCTCCGCCGCCTCGATCATGGCGAGCGCGATGCGGTCCTTGATCGACCCGCCGGGGTTCGACCGTTCCGACTTGATCCACACTTCAGCATCGCCGAACAGGCGCTGCACGCGGATATGCGGCGTGTTGCCGATGGTTTCGAGTATCGAGGCAGCTTTCACGACTCTTTCTCCTGATGGATGTCCGCTCGCCCGATGTCGGGTGGATCGAAACTATGCGCAAGGCGCAACTCTGGAAAGAGCCGTGCCCAGTAAAGCGTGATGAGGATCGCGCCGATGCCCCCGCCGATCACCGCCGCCACCGGCCCGACCAGCGCTGCGAGGAACCCGCTTTCCGCCTCGCCCAGTTCGTTGGACGCGGAAATGGTCAGCTGCGACAGGCTCGACACGCGGCCGCGCATGGCGTCGGGCGTATGGATCTGCACGAGCGACTGGCGCACGAACACCGATACCATGTCTGCACCGCCCAATACGATGAGGGCAGCGATGCCCACTTCAACCGCGATGGATCGTGGCAGGAACGCGGTGCAGCCGAAGGCGATGGTGGCGAGGCCGAACAGGATGACCGCACCCAGCATCTTCAGGCCGACATGCGTCTTCATCGGCCGGAAGGAGAACCACAGCGCCGTCACCGCCGCACCGATGCCGGGCGAGGCGGCGAGGTGGCCGAGGCCCGTCGATCCCACCTGCAATATGTCGCGGGCATAGACCGGCAGCAGCGCCGTCGCGCCTGCCAGCAGCACCGCGAACAGGTCCAGCGTGATCGTGGCGAGCACCAGCCGGTTGCCCTTCACATAGGTGACGCCGTCGATCATCTGGCGGACCGGATGGCGGCTGGTGTCGCGCTGCGGCTGCGGCACCCTGCCGATGAAGAACATCGCGACGAGGGCGAAGCCGTAAAGCCCCGCCGCCAGCGCATAGGCGCCCCATGGCGTCGCGGCATAGGCATATCCGCCCACCGCCGGGCCTGCGATCATCCCCGTCTGCCACGCGACGCTGGAAATGGCGATGGCGTTGGGCAGCACCTCCACCGGCACCAGATTGGGCGCCAGCGCGCCATAGGCCGGACCGTTGAACGCCCGCGCCACGCCCACGATCACCGCGATCCCGAAGATCAGCGGCAGGCTGACCCAGCCCTCATAGGTCGCGAAGGCCAGCAGTCCCGCCGCCGCCGTCAGCAGCGCAAGCGTGACGCGCGTGATCGCCCGCCGGTCATAATGATCCGCCACCCATCCCGTCACCGGGGTCAGGAAAAAGAGCGGCAGGAACTGCGCGAGGCCGATGAGGCCGAGCTGCGCCGAAGCACCTGCCGTCGACATCGTTTCGCGTGCGATATTATAGGCCTGCCACCCCAGCACGATCATCATGCTATATTGCGCCAGAACGGCGGCGAACCGCCCGACCAGATAGGCCCGGAAATTGCCGAAGGTCAGCGGGTGGCGCGGGGCGGGGGGGATGCTCATCGCCTCCCGCCTTAGCCGCCGCGCGCAGTGTCAGGCAACGGGGAAGGGACTGCGGACGATCAGCTTTTCTTGGGCAGCTATGAGCGATGCTTGTCGAAGCGGCCGCCGGACGGTCATAACGCGAATGTCACATGCCCGTCGGCGTCGATGCGCCATGCCGGGTTCCACGCGATCTCCCACGCATGATCGTCGGGATCGGCGACATAGCCTCGAAAGCCGCCATGCGGCGGGGCGTCGGCCGGTCTCAAAAGGCTGCCGCCCGCCTCGACCAGCCGCTCCATCAGGGGTGCGACATCGGCCTGGTCCGCGACATTATGCGCGAGGGAAAAGGCGCCCGGAGACACGAGGCCGTGCCTGCCCATGTCCGTTTCCAGCGCCGACTTTTCAAAGGTTCCGAGCACGAAACCGTTCATCTGGTAGAAGATGATCTCGTCATTCTCGAACACCGGCTTCCACCCGAAGCCTTCGGTGTAGAAGAGCCGCGACCGGGCGAGTGCGCTGACGCCGAGCGTGATGACGGAAATCTGCTGTTGCATGTCCGGCTGTCTACATCGCTGTCGCTTTATTTGAACAGGCTTCCCAAAATGCCCCGCACCAGCTTGCCCGCGATCCCGCCGGAGGAGGAGCGGCGGCTAGACCCGCCGAACACCGCGCGGCCCAGTTCGTTGGCGACCTGACGCCCGACCGAGGAGGCGGCGGAGCGGGTGGCGGACTGCACCGCTTTCTCGAACGCGCCGGGCTTGGCGGCTTCCCGCGCCGCCGCCGCGTCGCGCCGCGCCTGTTCCTTCAATTCCGCCTCGCGCTGCTTCGCCTCCACTTTGGCCTGCGCAGCCGCAGCCTTGTCGGCCTCCGCATTCGCCTTGGCCGCCTGCGCCGCCGCGGCCGCCGCCTGCCCCCGCGCGGAGAGGATTTCTTCCGCCGACTCGCGGTTCATTGCCTCGTCATATTTGCCCGCGCAGGGCGAGATCGACTGGATGATCGCCCGTTCTTTCGACTCCAGCGGCCCGAGCCGTGAGCGGGGCGGGGCGATGAGCGTGCGCTGGACGATGCCGGGCGACCCGTCCTCCTGCAACAGCGACACCAGCGCCTCGCCCACCTTGAGTTCGGTGATCGCCGTTTCGACATTCAGGTCCGGGTTGATGCGGAACGTCTCCGCCGCTGCCTTGATCGCCTTCTGGTCGCGCGGGGTGAAGGCGCGCAGCGCATGCTGCACCCGGTTGCCGAGCTGCCCCGCCACATCCTCCGGGATGTCGATCGGGTTCTGCGTGACGAAATAGACGCCCACGCCCTTCGACCGGATCAGCCGCACGACCTGCTCGATCTTGTCGGTGAGCGCCTTGGGCGCATCCTCGAACAGCAGGTGCGCCTCGTCGAAGAAGAAGACGAGCACCGGCTTGTCGGGATCGCCCACCTCGGGCAGCGTCTCGAACAGTTCGGACAGCAGCCACAGCAGGAACGTCGCGTAGAGCTTTGGACTCTGCATTAGCTTGTCGGCGGCAAGGACGTTGATATAGCCGCGCCCCTTCTCATCCACCTGCAGCATGTCGTGGATGTCGAGCGCGGGTTCGCCGAAAAAATGGTCGCCGCCCTGGGCTTCCAGTTGCAGCAACTGCCGCTGGATCGCGCCGACGCTGGCCTTCGTCACATTGCCGTAGCGCGCCGAGAGCGCATCGGCATTCTCCGCGCAATAAGCGAGCATCGCCTGAAGATCGCCGAGATCGAGCAGCAGCAGCCCTTCCTCGTCGGCATATTTGAAAGCGATCGACAGCACGCCTTCCTGTGTTTCATTAAGGCCCATGAGGCGGGCGAGCAGCAGCGGCCCCATTTCGCTGACGGTCGTGCGGACAGGATGGCCCTGTTGCCCGTAAAGATCCCAGAAGATCGCCGGATTGTCGGCATAGGCATAGTCGATAACGCCGATTTCCGCCGCGCGTGCGACCAGCCTGTCAGCATTCTTGGCGGTGGGGGAACCCGCCATGGAGATGCCCGCAAGGTCGCCCTTCACATCCGCGAGGAACACCGGCACGCCAAGGGCGGAAAAGCTCTCGGCAATCCCCTGCAACGTCACCGTCTTGCCCGTGCCTGTCGCGCCCGCGATCAGGCCGTGCCGGTTTGCGCGGCGCAGGTTCAGATATTGGGGGATGCCGCCATCCTTCTCCGGCGCGCCCAGTCCGATGAAGATCCCATCGCTCATCCCCGACATCCTTCCCAAAAAGAAGACCCGTTCGCCCCAAGCCGCCGACGCTTCGGCAAGGCTCGGCCCGAACGGGTCCGATATGGCGCACCGATCCTAGCGAACGGGGCAGGGGCGGCAAGTGCCTCTTATTTGTCGCGCAGGCGCACCGGCAGGAAGATCGGCTGCTGTCCGCGACGCAGCACCTGAAGCAGGATCGCGTTGCGGCCCTGTGCCGCCACGGCCTTCACCTGCGCGTCCAGTTCCGCCTGGCTCGCGACCGGGCGATTGTTGGCGCTGATGATGACATCGCCACGCCGCAGCCCCTTGGCGCCTGCGTCGGTGGAGCCGTCGACCGCAGTGATGACGACGCCGCGCGTGTCGGCGGCGACGCCGAGCTGGCGGATGATCGTGGGGGTCAGCGGAATCGCCGAAATGCCGAGCGACTGCTGCGCCGCCTGACCCGGATTCTGGTCCTGCTGGCTGAAATCGTCGTCATCCTGATTCTGCGCGAAGCTGTTCAGTTCGTCTTCCGACGGACGTTCGCCCACCACCGCCGTCACCGTCTGGCGCTGGCCGTTGCGGATAAGGACGATGGGGACGCGCGATCCGATCGGCTGGCTCGCGACGATGGAAGACAGATTCTGATCGGGGCTGACTTCCTGACCCGCGACGCTGACGATCACGTCGCCTGCCTTGATGCCTGCCTTCTCCGCGCCCTTGCCCGGCTCGACGCCCTGCACGAACTCGCCGCGATTCTTCGCAAGGCCCAGCGAGTCGGCGAGGTCTTCGCCCAGCGGGCTGATCTGCACGCCCAGATAGCCGCGCTTGATCGCTTCGCCCTTCATCAACTGCTGCACGATGGGCGCGGCCTGTTCGGACGGGATAGCGAAGCCGATGCCGACATTGCCGCCCGAAGGCGAGAGGATCTGGCTGTTGATGCCGATCACATTGCCGCGCATGTCGAACATCGGGCCGCCGCTATTGCCCTGGTTGATCGACGCATCGGTCTGGATGAACTTGTCGTAGGTGCCGCCGGTGCCGCGATGCAGGGCGGAGATGATGCCCGCCGTCACCGTCCCCGACAGGGCGAAGGGATTGCCGATCGCGACCACCCAGTCGCCCACGCGCGCCTTGGTGCTGTCACCGAACTTGACGAAGGGAAGCGGTTTTGGCGAGACGATCTTGAGCACCGCAAGGTCGGTCGCCGGATCGCGGCCCACCAGCTTGGCGGTATATTCTTCCTTGTTGGTCAGCGTCACCGTGATTTGCTCGACGCTCGCGCCTTCCGCGCCCGCCGACACGACATGGTTGTTGGTGACGATGTAACCGTCCGCCGAGATGATGAAGCCCGACCCCAGCGACTGCGCCTGCCGCGTCTGCGGCTGGCCCTGACCCATGCCGAACATGTCGCCGAAGGGGGTGCCGGCGAACGGGTTCTGCACCTTTACCCGCTGCTTGGTCGAAATGTTGACCACGGCGGGCTGGAGCTTTTCCACCATGTCGGCGAGGCTGGCGGGAGCGCCCGCCGGGGCTGCGGCCTGAAGCCCCTCATTCTGCGCGACCTGCGCGCCGACGTTGGAAGCGGTGGTGACGGCGATGGCGGTGCCGCCGAGGAGCAGGGCGCCGGTGATGGCATAAGCGTAACGCACTCGTGACGGTCCTCTTCAGATCTTTAGGGAAAGGCAAGGGGCGGGACTGGTTCGGATGGTCCTCAAAAATGCGCCGTCTTGCCTTAACCCTGTTTGAATGACGCTGGTTCCGTAATGATCTCCGGGCGGCGGTTCAGCGCCGTCCCTGAAACTGTTGCAGGAACTCGTTGTTGGGCGAAAGGATGATGTTGGTCTGCCCGGTCCGGTCCGGCGAGAAGGTGTAGCGATAGCTCTGCATGGCCCGGTAGAAATCGTAGAATTGCGGGTCTTTGCCATAGCTTTCGGCATAGATACGGGCGGCGTTTGCGTCGGCCTCCGCGCGGATGATCTGGGCCTGCTTCGCGCCCTGCGCCCGGATGGTCAGCGCCTCCTGCTCGCGCGCGGTGCGCATGCGGGTGAAGGCGCTTTCGAGCGGCGTGCCATCGGGCAGGTCGGCCCGCTTGATCCGCACGTCCACGATCTCCGCGCCATATTGGCGGGCGACGCGGTTAAGGCCGGTCTCGATATTCTGCATCACCTGCCCCCGCTCGGGGCTGAGCAGCGCGGCGAAGGGACGTTTGCCCAGCTCGTTGCGCAGCGCGGAGCCGAGGATCGGTCGCAGCGCGTCCGACACCCGCTCCTCGCTGCCCGCCGCGATATACATGCGCAGGGGATCGACGATCCGGTATCGGGCAAAGGCATCGACCTGAAGCCGCAACTGGTCGGTGGACAGCACCTGCTGCCGCTCCATTTCGACCGACAGCACGCGCTTGTCGATCCACACGATCTGATCGACAAAGGGCACGCGCAGAATGACGCCCGCGCCGGTCTGGCCAAAACTCTCGTTGGACCGGTAGCGGTTGATGATCGCCTTGGGGTCGCCGAAGCGGACGATGACGCCCTGCTTGGTTTCGGGAACGATGGCGATAGTGCTGCCCAGCAGGATGAGCGCGAACAGCGCGATCAGCGCCAGCGCGACGGGATGGCGTGCGATGCCCATCAGCGTCCCTCCACAGTGGTCGCGCTTTCGGCCGGGGCCGGCTGGGCGCGCTTCTTGAGTTCGGGGAGCGGCAGATAGGGCGTCACATTATTCCCTTCGACGATGGTCTTGTCGACGTTCGACAGCACGCCCTCCATGGTTTCATAATACATGCGGCGGCGCGTGACTTCGGGCGAGAGCTTATATTGCTCATACACCTTGTCGAAGGCCGCGGCCTCGCCCTGCGCCTTCGCCGTCACCTGCTGCGCGGCGGCGCGGGCTTCGTTGAGATAGGTCTGCGCGGTCTGCTGCGCCGCGGACACCGCCTTGAACGCATCGTTCACCGCCGTGGGCGGATCGGCCTGCTTGATCGCGACGCCCTGGATGCGGATGCCCGACTTGTAGCCGTCGAGGATCTCCTGCATCTTCTGTTCGACCTGCTGTTCGATGGTGGTGCGTCCCGCGCCCAGCGCATCGTCGAGGCTCACGCTCGCCAGCACCGCGCGCATCGCGCTTTCCGCGACTTCGCGCACGGTCGCGTCGGGATCGGAAAGCTGGAACAGGTAAAGCTCGGGATTGCGGATGTTCCACCGCACCGAATAGGCGAGGTCGATGATGTTCTGGTCGCCGGTCAGCACCAGATTCTCGCTCTCCGCGCTCACCGACCCTATGTCGATGGTCCGGATTTCCTCGACATCCACCGTCGTCACCGCCTCGAACGGGGCGGGCAGGGTCAGGCTGATCCCCGGCGTCAGCGTGCGGCTATATTTGCCGAGCAGGGTAACGACGCCGCGCTCCTGCGGGCCGACACGGTGGAAGCTCGTCAGCACCAGCCACAGGACGACGATGATGGCGATGGCGATCGGCCACAGCGCCTTGCCCGCCGCCCGGGGGGGCAGGCCGCCGAAGCCGCCGCCGTTTCCGCCGCCATTGCCGAAGCTCTCGCGCCCGCGCCGTAGCAGTTCCTCGATCGCGGACGGGCCTTTCTGCGCGCCGCCGGGGCGGCCGGGCTGGGTCCACGGATTGCGCGGGCCGCTGTCGCCGCCTTTCTTTCCGTCTCCGTCCGGTCCGTCATTCTTGCCCCCCCAGGGGCCTTGGACCATCGCTGCGATCGCGGGTATCCACCCGAATTTTCCTGTCATGGCCTCTTCTATAGGTAGGAGACGCCCCGAAAAACAGTGCCAATGGCCGCGATTATTTCCTAGAGGGTCTCGCCATGACCGATCTTGCCGATTTTACCGCC